>JBHJIR010000059.1:0-34790 GCA_050043265.1 Kiloniellaceae bacterium | reverse complement strand
GCGGTCAAGGTGCAGAGACTGGCCTGGGTGGATCTGGAGGGCGAGGGGGGTGCAATTGGTCAGCACGGCACGGCCCTGAAGGGCGGCCTCGGGACTGCCTGCTGTAAGGATAACGACCAACGCGATCAGCGCAGTCGCGCAAATGCTTGAAAACGCGCACATGCACACACCCTTCTAGAAGCGCTGCTCCTGGACTTCATTACCACGGTTAATGTTAACAACCTTCTTACTGCCGCCTTTGCCGCTCCCCACCAGGCGGATGACTTCAGAATCCCAGGTGTAGGTATCGCCGCGCTCAGGATCGACCTCCTTGAGCGCTTCGCGGGTGGTCGTCAGGCGCTCCAATTCCTCCTCGTCCTTGGCCAGGCTGCGCAGACTGATGGATAGGCTGCCGATTTCACGCACGACAGACATCATCTCGGCCTGCTTCGGCGTGACCTCCAAGGTGAAGTTGTCGGCATAGCTCGGTTTGGCGTTGTCTTCGTCGACCGACTGGTCGATGGCCAGGACCCGGACGTTTTCCAGAATCGTCTCGCTGGCGCGCCGTTCGATGGAGTCCTTGCCGCTCTCTTGATTGATGGAATGTGTCAAAATGATGTCAATCCGGTCGCCGGGAAACACCAGGCCGCTGACGCCCGAGGTGGCGTTCACCCGCATGGCGATGGCCCTGTATCCCGGGCGCAGCACGGCGGCCAGGAACCCTCGCTCACCGGGCCGGATGACCCGTTTGGGGGTGATCGGCTCACCCGCCGTGAAACCGCGGCGCACAACCGCGCCGTAGAGATCTTCGATCTTGATCTCTTCCTCGGTGAAGTAGTTGTCGGGCACCTCTTCGCCCGGCCAGATCTGCCAGCGCAACTGATCTTCCTGCACGAAAACGCCGGTCGGCAACGGGATCTTGGCGACCAGGACCTTGACGCCTTTCGGCTCCGGCGCGACTTGTGCGGCGGCCACCGGTTGGGCGCGCTGGCTGGCGAGCCAGCTTCGCGCCACGACGGTGGTGCCTGCGGTGATCAGCAGCGCCGCTATGATGAGAATGATGTTTCTGGCAGACAAGGGTCAGTCCTCCGAGGCGCCGGTGAGAGCGTGGGTCAGGGCGCGGGGCATGCTCTCAGCCCTGACTCAAGAGTTTCAGTGCGACGAAGAGCCCGCCAGCGGCGATGGCTACGGCATAGGGCATGGGCTGCTTGGCGAAGTTCGCCTCGCTTCGCACGAACAGGAAGTTCGCCGGAATGCCGGCGCGCTGGTATTTGTGGTGGAACCACAGGACCAAGGCCATGATGGCCCCGCAGATCGAGGTGTAGAAGACCAGCGGCACGATCAGCTGCGGACCGGCCCACAGCGTGGCGGCGGCGAACAGCTTCACATCGCCCCCGCCGCATAGCCGCAGCGTGAAGAGAGCGAAGCCCAGAACAAAGGCACCGGCAGCGAAAGCCAGGTGAAGGTGCCAGTCTACGGTGCCGCCCATGACAATGACGTAGGACGGAAACAGCGCCAAAATGGCCAGGCTGTAGCGGTTCGGTACCGTCAGGCTGCGCCAGTCGCTGGCGGCCGCGGCGACGAGCAAGCCCGCAAAGGCAAGGATGGTGAACTCGGCAATGGCGCGAGAGAAATCCGGCATGGCGTGTCTCGATTCAGCCTTTCGACGGGTGGCGAAGTCACAGACTTCGCACGGGCCCGTCGGAAAGAAGATAGGGCCCGGGGAACGTTCCCCGGGCCCTAGCTCTAGTGTCGATGGAGTGAGGGGCCCGGGGGCCCGCCATTCCGGGGCAAGGTATTACGGCGCCGGGGCGGGGGCGGGGGTAGTCGTGGCGCCATCCGCCGCGTTCTGAAGCTCGTCGGACACAACGCCGAAGATGTCTTCCAGGGAGTTACCCACGGCCTGCAGAGCCGCAATAGCGGCAACCGAGACAAGGGCGGCGATCAGGCCATACTCGATAGCCGTGGCGCCAGATTCATCAGACAGAAAGGATTTGATCGTGTTGATCATGATTGCGACCTCCTATGCACGCATATCCAAGACGAATAATCCATCTTCCGCATTAACAAATGGTAAAACGGATTTCTTTTATCTGCGTGAACGGAAGAAATAGTGTATAGAGATCATGCCTTTATTTCTATAATACTTCATTAAAACACAAATATTATTTATTAAAATTTTATTTAGTTGCTAATCCCAAGCCACATATAACGGCTCTAGTCTTCGCGGAAATCTTAGATCGCGCGCGAATGCGGTGGCTGCGCGGTCTCTTCGGGGGCTGAGAATTCTGCTTCGGGCCGGTTCGATTGCGGCGGCGCCGGCAGCGTCAGGTAATGCAGCCGCTTTATTTCCCGCCGGCCGTGGGAGACGGAATCCAGCACCAGGCCGCAGGCCAGGCTGAGGAAAGCCAGGATCATCAGGGCGCAAACCAGGATTGCCGTAGGCAGCCGGGGAACCAGCCCCGTTTCCAGGTAGGTGACGAAGAGGGGGAGGGCGAGGACGACTGACGCCACCGCCAGCACGCCGCCGCTGGCCGAGAAGAATGCCAGCGGGCGTTCCTCCTTGGTCAGGCGGAAGATGGTACGCAGGATGCGGAAGCCGTCCCGGAAGGTACTGAGCTTGCTTACGGAGCCTTCCGGGCGTTCCTTGTAGGCCGTCATCACCTCGCTGACCGGCATGCGCAGTTCCAGGGCATGGACGGTCAGCTCGGTCTCGATCTCGAAGCCCTGGGTCAGGGCCGGGAAGGACTTCACGAAGCGGCGGGAAAACACCCGGTAGCCCGAGAGAATGTCGTTGAAGCGCTTGCCGAAAAGGCTGCTGATGATCTGGGTGAACAGGCGGTTGCCGAAATGGTGGCCCCGGCGATAGGCCTCCTGGCTGGTGTTCTGGCGCGCCGCGTTGACCATGTCCAATTGATCGCGGCAGAGGGTCTCGATCAGCCGGGGCGCGGCGGCGGCGTCGTAGGTGTCGTCGCCGTCGGCCAGCACGTAGATGTCGGCCTCGACATCGGCGAACATGCGGCGCACGACGTTGCCTTTGCCGCGCAGGGGTTCCCGCACCACCACGGCGCCGGCCGCCGCAGCGACCGCACTGGTGCGGTCGGAAGAGGCATTGTCGTAGACGTAGATACGGGCTTGCGGCAGAGCCGCACGGAAGTCACGGACTACCTGGGCGATGGCCGCTTCCTCGTTGTAGCAGGGCAGCAGGACGGCGATGCGCGGACCGCCATGGGGCCACGCCGCAGTCAGGGCCGCCTGCTGGTCGTGTACCGGATTGCGCTGCATCGTCGCTTACCTGCTGGTTTCTCCTGGCGCCGACAGTCTTCCCCGACCGGGGTCAAGATTTCGCTAATTAGGAAAAGCGGCCAAGTGCCCGGATTGAGCCGCTAGCGCGCCACCGCATAGAGTTTGGCGGTTCCGCGCAGGTCGGGGGGCAGCTCAACCGGTGACAGCCAGGCTGGCGGCTGGCCGGAATCGAGGCGCCGGTACAGAGTCTCGGAATATTCCGGATCGGTGAAGGACGCCCGCTCGCCTGGCGTCCCACAGAGCAGGAGCAGGCCGACCTTGCGTTCGTCTATCAACTGCCGGGCCAGGGCATCATCGTGCGCGCTCATGATGCGGTAGCTGTCGAAGATCCCATCACCGTTCCGGTGGTAGGGCGTCGCCAGAACGGAATGGCGGGTGCGGTAGAGCAGCTCCGGGCCGATGTCGACGAAGGTCAGGATGGTTTGTGGCGTTTGAGACCAGCGCGGGTCGCGGTTCAGGTAGTCCGCCAGCGCCGTGACATTGCAGCTCCTCGATGCGGCCCCACTGCCCGCCGTGGCCTGGCTCTGCTCGATGAGCAGCGCCGCACCCATCACGAGGGGACCCAGCAGCATGACGGTCAGGAAGGCGCCGCGCAGCAGGCCGCGGGTGAGGTCGTTGGCAATGTGGCCGCTCCAGCGCAGGTAGCGGTCGAGAGCCACCGCGAAGGCCATGACGAAGGCAATCTCGGCATAGCCGGAAAAGCGCACGTGGCGGACGCTCACGATCCACAGTTCGATGCAAGCCAGGGCGACGAAGAACAGTGGCCAGAAGCGGTGCGATCCACGTTCCCCGATCAGCACCTTGAGCAGCAGTGGAACAGCGACGATGCCGCCGCCGAGGTAGAAGACGAACTTGCCCAGGCTGTCGCGGTCGCGCGGCATGATCGGTTTCATCTCGATGACGCGGTCCAGCCAGATGCCGCGGATGCGTGGGTCCACGTCGACCATCGGGCCGCCAAAGAAGTGCGGAAAGGTGGCGGCGACCAGCAGGCCGGCGGTCCCGGTGCCGAGCACCAGCAGGGTCGCCCGGCCAAACAGCCGCGCGGCCTCGCCGCGGCGCTGCTCGAAGGTCTCGGCGGTGCGCCAGAACAGCAAAATGCAGACGGCGATGAAGAACTGGACGCAGGAGACGCTGTCGTAACTCGGCTCCAATAGCTGCGCCAAGGGCCGTTCGGCAAACAGCGCGGCCAGCAGCATCAGGCTGAGCGCCAGGGCGAACCACTTGTTCTGACCGGCGCGTTCGCGCTCTCCGCACAGCCACGGCAGGCCCATGGCTGTCAGGCAAAGGCCCAGCACCAGCAGGAACTCGACCGAGAGCCAAACCCCGACGCCGCAGGCGACGCCGGCCAGGAAGGCCGGCCGGGCGTCCAGCGGATTACGCAGGCTGCGCAGGATGAAGCCGGCGGCGATCACAAAGACCAGCAGCAACAGGGCGTGATGGTCCGCGCGTCCCAGGATGGAGTAGCTCAGGGCGCCGGGCTGCAGGAACAGGGCGACGGCCGGAAGAAACCAGACAGCCGGCCGGATGAGGGGGCGCAGGGTCCAGATCAGAGCCAGCGCGGTGCCCAGCTGCATCAGCGGCGAAACGACGATTCCGGCTACGTAGAGCGCCTGTTCGAAGCTCATGAAGGGCGCGACCGGCTGGGCGATGAGCATCAGCAGCAGGTCGAAGGGACGGGTCCAGTGCAGCGTGTCGCCGAACGGCGCATTGGCGCGCGCGATGGTACCGTCGAACCAACCCTGGCCCTGATAGAGCTCGTTGACGCGCAACATGCGCATGTAGCTGTCGGGCCCGACAAGGCCGGAGTCGAAAACGGGGACGTCTCGAAAGACGACGAGACAGACATGAACCAGTGCCCAGGTGACGATCAACGCCATCACAGGCAGCAGCTGCCCGGGTCTTACGTGATTTCCGGTATAGGCTGACATGGTTCCGTCACGCGGAGGAGGGGCGGGATCGCGAAGTCGCAATCCTGGGCTGAAACCTCTAAAGTTTGATTAAATCTAGGTCGCGCGAGGAAGGGCGACCAGGCTACGGCGCAGGTTCGACTGGCAGATACGGTTGGTCAGCCAGATGATCAGCCCCGCCAGCATAAGGCCGGCCGGCAGATCGATCAGATAGTGCCAACGCGAGGCAACTGACTCGATAACCACCCAGAAGCAGATCATCAGGAACAGGCCGATCAGGGGGGAGCGCGCCTGATGGACGAAGTAGGTCATCACCACTGCGTGCGTGATGTGCAGCGAGGGCATTGCCGCCAACGCTCCGGTGAAGTAGCCGGGCCCCGCTTCGGCGATCCAGGGCATGCCGTACTGCATGACTTGTTGGTGTGCCTGCAGCATGCCGGCCTGGGCTGCGGTAGCCGCCGGGTTCAAGCCATCCTCGTAGATGAAGGGACCGAGCGCCGGGGCAATTAAATAAGAGAGGGCGCCGAGGCTCATGGTCAGCAGAACCGCGATGCAGAATCGCGGATACACCGGGTTTCGCGTGATCGCAAGACTACAGAACCCACTGATGAACATCAGCAGGAAGGCGGCCTGGTACCAGGCGTCAACACTGGGGACCAACGTGAAGTACGTTGAGCGGATCCAAAAGAACATGTCCACCACTGGCTGCAGCGCCCGGTCAACGGCGAAATAGGAATCGTCGTAAAGGTTCGGGTTGATCACTTGGACCCAGGTTTTCAGGCTGAAGTGAAAATAGGTCACCACCAGAAACAGCAGCATCAGCGTTAAGTCCACGGCGACCAACTGCCATAGCGGCTGCGCCCCGTCATCGCCCTTACCGATGAGGGACTTGCAAAGGCGCAGAACGACGTAGAGGAGGATGGCGACTGACACCGGCAGAACCGCACTGACGCCGAGTGCGGCGCTAACGCGTTCGCGGGGGATCGACAGGGGCGCCCCATAGATGGCGGCAATGGCGAGTGAGATCGCGGAGAAGGCTGCCACGATCGCAATCGCCGCCGCCAGGTGATTAGGCAGGCTCAAGAATCGTTGGATCAGGCCCAGGGAACGATTGCCCAGGGAACGATAGCCGGCGGCACCGGCGGGCATTGCCGGCGCCCGGCCCCGAATGCCGGTGGAACTGACCATCGTATCGTCTCCCTCGACCGGGCAGTGCTTTCAGGCAGCGGCACGGCAAGGGCTACGCACAGGAATTCCGCCCGCAAAGACTGCAGGGAGGCATCATTGCGATGAACGGTTTAGGGCAGGTTAACGTAGGAGGTGAGGGCCAATCGTCCGGCGGGCCAGTCCGTCAGACGTGAAAGGACTCGCCGCAGCCGCAGCGGCCTTTTTCGTTGGGATTGGTGAACACGAAGCCGCTGTGGAACTTGTCCTCGACGTAGTCCATCTCGCTGCCCAGCAGGAACATCACCGCGGTGGGCTCGATGAAGATCTTCACGCCCTTGTCCTCGACGATGTCTTCCAGCTTGCGCTGTTCCTTGGCGTACTCGACCACGTAGCTCATGCCCGAGCAGCCCTTGGTGTTTACACCCACGCGCAAACCCAGGACGGGCTCCTCGCTCCTGGCGATGAGGTCCTTCACGCGGTTCGCGGCCGCGTCGGTCAGCGTGATCATGTTCGCAATAGCCATGGTCTTTCTATGTCCTACCCGTGAAATATAGGGAGTCCCGTCCCGCGATGAAAGGGGGCCGACAACGCATTGATTTTCCTAAAACATTCCCAGCGCAAGCTGGGCGTCTTCCGACATCCGCTCCGGCGTCCAGGGCGGATTCCAGGTGAGGGTCACCTGCACTTCGCCGACCCCTTGGGTGCCGGCGACCGCCTCGGCAACCTGCTGCGGCATCTCGCCGGCGACCGGACAGGCCGGGGCGGTCAGCGTCATCTCGATGGCGACCGACCCATCGGCGTGGATGTCGAGGCCATAGATCAGGCCCAGGTCGTAGATGTTGACCGGGATCTCGGGGTCGTGGACCTGGCGGATGGCGTTCTCCACCGTCTCGCGGTCGGCCGCCGGCACCCCCGGCTGCAGCGGCGCGCCAGCGCGCGCGGTAAGGCCTTCCGGCGCCGCGCCGAAGCCGAAGGTGTCCATGCCTAAGGGGTGGTCGCTCATCGCCCTTAATCCTATTCCGTCGTTGTTTCACCGCCGCCCTTCAGGGCCGCGGTCATGGCGTGCCAGGCCAGGGTGGCGCACTTGACCCTGGCCGGGAAGGCGCGCACACCGGAGAGCACCTGCAGGCGCTCCAGGGCGTCACGGTCCTCCGCAGCCGCCTGCGCCAGCGTGAAGTCCGCCTCGGTGCAGAGGCGGTGGAAATCCTCGAATAAACGACCGGCCTCTGCCTCGGTCTTACCGGTTAGCAGCTCGGTCATCAGAGAGGCCGAGGCGATCGAGCTGGCGCAGCCTCGGCCCTCGAAGGCGCAGTCGGCGATGCGCCCGGCATCGTCGGTCTGCAGGTAGACGGTCACCTGGTCGCCGCACAGGGGGTTGTAGCCGCGCGCCTCATGGTTCGCCGCCGCCGGATGCCGGTGGTTCCGCGGATGCTTGCCGTGATCGAGGATCACTTCCTGGTAGAGGTCGCGCAGCACGTCTTCCATGGGTTCAGCCGAAGATGTCCTTCACTTTTTCCAGCGCCTGGGCCAGCACGTCGATCTCCTGCGGGGTATTGTACAGCCCCAGGGAGGCGCGGGCCGTGGCCGGCAGTCCGAAGCGTTCCATCAGCGGCTGGGCGCAGTGGTGGCCGACGCGGATGGCGACCCCCTCGCGATCCACGATGGTGCCGATGTCGTGCGGGTGAATGCCGTCCAGCACGAAGGAGACGATGCTGGCCTTCTCCTTGGCCGTGCCGACGATGGTCAGCCCCTCGACCTGCCGCAGGCGCTCGGTGGCGTAAGCCAGCAGCCCGGCCTCGTGGGCGGCGATGGCGTCCATGCCGATGGCGTTCACGTAGTCGATGGCGGCGCCCAGGCCGATGGCCTCCACGATGGGCGGGGTGCCGGCCTCGAAGCGGTGCGGCGGATCGGCGTAGGTCGTCTTGGCGAAGCTGACCGAGCGGATCATGTCGCCGCCGCCCATGAAGGGCGGCATGTCTTTCAGCAGCTCGGCCTTGCCGTACAGCACGCCGATGGCCGTCGGGCCATACAGCTTGTGGCCGGTGAAGGCGTAGAAGTCGGCATCCAGGTCGCGCACGTCGACCTTGCCGTGAACCACCGCCTGGGCGCCGTCGACCAGGACCGGCACGCCGGCCTTGTGGGCGAGGCGGATGATCTCCTTCATCGGCGTGACGGTGCCCAGCACGTTGGAGACGTGGGTGAGGGCGACCAGCTTGGTCCGGGGGCTCAGCATACTTTCGTAGGCATCGAGCCGGAAGCTGCCGTCCTCGGCGATCGGCACGACTTTCAGGGTGATGCCGCGGCGGTCCCGCAGCAGCTGCCAGGGCACGATGTTGGCGTGGTGCTCCATCTCCGAGATGATCACCTCGTCGCCTTGCCTCAGGCGCTCGCCGAAACTCTGCGCCACCAGGTTGATCGCCTCGGTGACGTTGCGGGTAAAGACGATCTCCTGGTCCGAGCCGGCATTGAGGAAGCGCGCCACCTTCGTCCGTACACCCTCATAGCGGTCGGTCAGGTGCTGGCTGAAGTAGTAGGCGCCGCGATGCACATTGGCATAGCCGGTGCGATAGACATCATCCATGGCCTCCAGCACTGCCGTCGGCTTCTGGGCCGAGGCGCCGCTGTCCAGATAGACCAGGGGCTTGCCGTGTACGTGCTGATTCAGAATGGGAAAATCACGGCGTACGCGGGCGACGTCGAAAGCCAGGGGCGAGTTGTCGCCTGACAGCGGCGCAGTGGTTGCCAGTCCGTGTGTGGTCATATCAAAGATCCCCGCGGCGGTCGGCCAGCCAGTGGCCGATGGAGGCCATCAGCGCCGGGCAGATGCCCTGGGCCGCGATGTTGTGGACGCTCTCGGCCAGGAAGGCCTCGATCAGCATGGCGCGGGCGGCCTTTTCCGGGATGCCGCGGGCCCGGAGGTAGAACAGGGCGTCATGGTCCAGGTCGCCGGCGGTGGCGCCGTGGCTGCAGACCACATCGTCGGCATAGATCTCCAGCTCCGGCTTGGTGTCGATCTCGGCCTTGTCGGACAGCAGCAGCACCTAGCTCAACTGGTGGCCGTTGGTGTGCTGGGCATCGCGGTGGACGGTGCTCTTGCCCTGGAAGACGGCGCGGGCCTGCTCGTCCCCCACGCCCTTGAAGACCTCGCTGCACGCCGTGTTGGGCACCAGGTGGTCGATCTTCGTGGTGTTGTCACAGTGCTGATCGCCGCGCACCAGATAGGCGCCGTTCAGGTGGCAGTTGGCCCCTTCGCCGGTTAACCGCACGGCGATCTCGTTACGCGACAGCCGGGCGCCGGTGGTCATGCCGAAGGCATCGTAGAGCGCGTTGGCCGCCACCTCGGCGTGGACCGTGGCGGTGTGGAAGGCGTTCAAGGCATCGGCCTGCAGCTTGTAGTGATGCAGCACCGCGCCGTCGGCGAGGGGCACTTCCGTGCCGCTGTTGGCGTAGTAGGGCTGCTCCCCCATGTGCGTGTAATGCTCGATCAGGGTGGCCTGGCTGCGCGGCGCCAGGACAATCAGATTGCGCGGGTGATAGGCCAGCGGCCGGTCGCCGGCGCCGCCCAGATGAATCACTTCGATCGGGTCGTGCAGCACGGTCCCCTCGGCAAGACGCAGCACGAAGCCATTCATCATCATCGCGGTATTCAGCGCCAGCAGCGGCTGGTCGCTGTCGCCCGACAAGCTGCCCAACTGCGCTTCCAGCCAGTCGGGGGCCTTCGCCAGCATCTCGCGCAGGGTGGTCAACTCGGCGCCCGCGGGCAGGGTGCCCAGGGTCGAGAGGTCGGCGCGGTGGTGGCCGTCGACGAAGACCAGCCGGTGACTGTCGGAGGCGGCCGGCAGCAGGCTCGGCGCGCGGTCGATGGAGATGCAGGCACGCGGCGCACCGGTGGCGCCGAAGCCGACCTTTTCCAGCGGCCTGAGGCTGGTGTATTTCCACGATTCCTGACGTGGCGTGGGCAGGCCCTTGGCGGAGAACTCGGCCAGCGCGGACTCGCGCAACCGGCTCAGCCAGGGCAGGCCTTGGCCGGGCAGGGCGTCGCGCAGAACGCCGTAGTGATCGCTGAACGTTGCGTCGCTCATAAGAACCGCCTCACGCCGCCGCGCCGGAGGCAAACTCGGCATAGCCGGTCTTCTCCAGCTCCAGGGCCAGCTCCTTGCCGCCGCTCGCCCGGATGCGGCCGCCGGCCAGTACGTGGACATGGTCCGGCACGATGTAATCGAGCAGGCGCTGATAGTGGGTGATCACCAGCAGGGCGTTGTCCGGGCTGCGCAGCAGGTTCACCGATTCAGAAACGGTCTTCAGCGCGTCGATGTCGAGGCCGGAATCCGTCTCGTCGAGAATCGCCAGGCTCGGCTCCAGCACCGCCATCTGCAGCGCCTCGTTGCGCTTCTTCTCGCCGCCGGAAAAGCCGACGTTGACGGCCCGCTTCAGCATGTCGTCGCTCATGTGCAGCATCTTGGTCTTGGTGCGCACCAGCTTCACGAACTGCATGGCGTCCAGCTCGCCTTCGCCGCGGTAGCGCCGCACCGAATTCAGCGCTTCCTTCAGGAAAGTCGTGTTGGGCACGCCGGGAATTTCCACCGGATACTGGAAGGCCAGGAAGACACCTTCGCCGGCGCGCTCTTCCGGCGCCATCTCCAGCAGGTTCTTGCCTTTGAAGGTCACTTCGCCTTCGGTCACCTCATAGCCTTCGCGCCCGCTCAGCACGTAGGAGAGGGTGGACTTGCCAGAGCCGTTCGGCCCCATGATGGCGTGGACTTCGCCCGCCTTCACGGTCAGGTCGATCCCCTTCAGGATCTCCTTGCCGTCGACGGTGGCGTGCAGGTTCTTGATCTCAAGCATGTCTTCGCTGCGATCCTTGTTACGCTTGTTGTCTTGGTTTAGCCGACGCTGCCTTCCAGGGAGATGCCGACCAGCTTCTGCGCTTCGACGGCGAACTCCATGGGCAGCTGCTGCATGACCTCGCGGCAGAAGCCGTTGACCACCAGGGCGACGGCGTCTTCCTCGGACATGCCGCGCTGGCGGCAGTAGAAAAGCTGGTCCTCGCTGATACGTGACGTCGTCGCCTCGTGCTCGACGATGGCCTTGCGGTTCTTGTTCTCGATGTAGGGCACCGTGTGGGCGCCACACTTGTCGCCGATCAGCAGAGAGTCGCACTGGGTAAAGTTGCGGGCACCCTCCGCCTTGGCGCCGATACGCACCAGGCCGCGGTAGGTCGAGTCCGAACGGCCGGCCGAGATGCCCTTGGCGATAATGCGCGAGCGCGTGTTCTTGCCCAGGTGGATCATCTTGGTGCCGGTGTCGGCCTGCTGGCGGTTGTTGGTGATGGCGATGGAGTAGAACTCGCCGACCGAATTGTCGCCCTGCAGGATGCAGCTCGGGTACTTCCAGGTGATCGCCGAGCCGGTCTCGACCTGGGTCCAGGAGATCTTGGAATTGCGGCCGCGGCAGGCGCCGCGCTTGGTGACGAAGTTATAGATGCCACCCTTGCCGTCCTCGTCGCCGGGATACCAGTTCTGCACCGTGGAGTACTTGATCTCGGCGGCGTCCAGGGTGATCAGTTCGACCACCGCGGCGTGGAGCTGGTTCTCGTCGCGCATCGGCGCGGTGCAGCCCTCCAGATAGGAGACGTAGGAGCCTTCATCCGCGATGATCAGGGTGCGCTCGAACTGGCCGGTGTTCTGCGCATTGATGCGGAAATAGGTGCTCAACTCCATCGGGCAGCGCACCCCCTTGGGGATGTAGACGAAGGAGCCGTCGGTGAAGACCGCCGAGTTCAGGCAGGCGTGCTTGTTGTCGCCGTAAGGCACCACCGAGCCGAGGTACTTCTTCACCAGCTCAGGATGGTTCTTCACCGCCTCGGAGATCGGGCAGAAGATGACGCCGACGTCTTCCAGGTTCTTCTTGAAGGTGGTCGCCACGGAGACGCTGTCGAACACCGCGTCGACGGCGACGCCGGCCAGCATCTTCTGCTCGTTGAGGGGGATGCCCAGCTTGGCGTAAGTCTCCAGCAGCTTGGGGTCGACCTCGTCGAGGCTCTTGGGACCATCGTCGGGCGACTTCGGTGCCGAATAGTAGTAGGAATCCTGATAGTCGATCGGCGGGAATTGCACCTTGGACCACTGCGGCTCAGGCATGGTCAGCCAGTGCCGGAAGGCCTTCAGGCGCCATTCCAGCAGCCACTCCGGCTCGCCCTTCTTGGCCGAAATAAACCGGACGGTGTCTTCGCTCAGGCCCTTGGGCGCGGTCTCCGACTCGATATCGGTGATGAACCCGTACTTGTACTTATCGAGGGCCCGGACCTGTTCGACAGTCTCGACTGTGGCTGCCATTTACTCACTCTCCTGCGACGTTCGAATGCTTGTGCCGCTCGCTTGGGTTACGGCTTGCCGGCCGGATTGGGGGCGCCGGCTTCCTTTTTGACGCCCGAGGCCAAACTCCCCGACGCCAGATCGCCCGAGGGGATTCCGAAGGCGGGCGGAAACACCATCATGTCGGCCAGGCTGACCGAGGTCAGCGCGTGGCGGATGGCGCCGTTGACCTTGTTCCAGTTGCCGCGCATGGGGCCGAAGGCCTCCGAATCGCAGGAGTCCGCCGCGCCGTCGACGCAGGCGGTCTGGGCGATCGGGCCTTCCATGGCCTGGATGATCTGCGCCACGGTGATCTCTTCCGGATCCGCCCCCAGGGTGTAGCCGCCGCTGGCCCCGCGCTGGGAAACCACCAGCTTGGCGCGGCCCAGCAGGTTCAGCAGCTTGGCCACGGTCGGCAGCGGGACCCCGGTATCGTCGGAGATCTGCTGCGCCGAGCGGGTTTCGCCGCCGCGCAGAGCCATCTGGGACATCACCACAACGGCGTAGTCGGTAAGCCGGTTTAACCGGAACATGGGGAAACCTCAATCCATACCAATCTAGTAAGGTTTAAATATAAGATATCGCGGCAGAATCAAGTGATAACCGTTCGCAACCGTCGGGAATTGCCGGCCGATGGCGGCGGGGCGGGGGAGCGTCAGGCCGTGCGGCCCATTGCCACCTGTACCAATTTACGAGGCGCGGGGGGTTGCTTTTGTATCGCTTGCTCCCATAGTTTTTAGGCACTTGGCCGCCGCTTCGTTTCCTGGGTGGCCGACACGAAACGAGAATCGCAGCCCCACGCGAACGAACAGAACCGGAGAGCCAATATGCGCGTCAAGAGCGCCCTTACCATCATGACCTTCACTGCCGCCGTGGCGTTGGCCGGGCCGGCGTTTGCCGAGGGCGATGCCGCCAAAGGCGAGAAAGTCTTCAACAAGTGCAAAGCCTGCCACAGCGTGGATGCGGGCAAAAACAAGGTCGGGCCGAGCCTGCACAACATCCTCGGACGCACCCCCGGTACGGTCGAGGGTTTCAAGTACTCCAAGGCAATGGAGGAATTCGGCGCCGATCACGTGTGGGACGACGAGACGCTGCACACCTATCTCGAAAAGCCGAAGGATCTGGTCAAGGGGACCAAGATGGCCTTCGTCGGCTTGAAGAAGGAAGATGACCGCGACGACGTGATCGCTTATCTGAAGCAGTTCAGCGAATAACGCGACGCGCCTCGGATTGCCGAGAAGCCGGGCTTTTGCCCGGCTTCTTTTTTTGGGTGGCTAGGCGAGGCCGAGAAACCCGCGGACCGGCGGAACCAGCAGGACAGCCAGATAGGCGAGATAACCCAACAGCAGCACCGCGCCTTCCCAGCGTTGAACCGTTGCGCGGGTCAGGGCGAAGACGATCAGCAGGCCGGTGGCGGCCAGCATGACCCAGGAGTCGAAATCGAGGATCTCCAGGGGCACCGCGATCGGCCGGTAGAGCGCCGTCACGCCCAGGATGCCCAGCAGGTTGAAGATGTTGCTGCCGATGATGTTGCCAAGGGCGACGTCGCCATGGCGGCGCAGCGCGGCGACGACGGAGGTGACCAGTTCGGGCAGCGAGGTGCCGACCGCGACGATGGTGAGCCCGATGATCGCCTCCGAGATGCCGAACGCGCGCGCCAGATCCACCGCGGCCTCGATCAGCAGATTGGCGCCCAGGACGATGCCCAGCAGCCCGGAAATCGTGAGTCCCAGATAAAGGGGCAGGGCGGCAGACCGCGGCGGTGTGTCCTCGACTTCCTCGGCCAAGTGGGCCATCGCCTCGTCCTTGATGCCCCGCCGCTCGCCCCAGTAGGAGCCGATGGTATAGATCAGCAGCAGCGCGACGAAGGCGAGCCCCCACCAGCGCCCGATCTCGCCCAGGGAAAAGACGAAGATCGTCAGTACACTGGCGCCGGCCAGCACTGGTCCGTTGATGCGGAAGGTACCGGCCACCACGGCGATCGGCGCGATCAGGGCGGATAGCCCGAGGATCAGCAGAATATTGGCGATGTTGCTGCCGACCACGTTGCCGACCGCGATACCGGCCGCGCCGAGGCGGGCGGCTTCCAGGCTGGCGACCAGTTCCGGCAAAGAGGTGCCGAAACCGACCAAGGTGAGACCGATGACCAGCGGGGACACCTTCAGGTGCTGGGCGACCCCCACCGCGCCGCGCACGAAGAGATCGCCGCAGACCAGCAGCAGGGCGAGCCCGCCGAAGAGCTGGAGATAGGTCACGGGACGCGGACAGGCTGGTCGCTTGCGGCAGCCTCCGGGGCCTGACCGGCAGCGGCCTGAACAGCATTGGTCTGGGCGTCAGCAGGCAGGCTGCCCTCCCGGCGCAGCGGCGGCAGGTGAAGCAGCAACGACGAAGCGACGAAGATGCTGGAGTAGGTGCCGACGGCGATACCCCAGACCAGAGCCAGCGAGAAGTTGCGCAGCACCGGGCCGCCGAAGATCAGCAACGCGGCCACGGCGAGCAGGGTGGTGCCGCTGGTCAGTAGGGTGCGCCGCAAGGTCTGGTTCACACTGCGGTCGATCAGTTCATTCATCGGCATCGACTTGTAGTGGCGCAGGTTCTCGCGCACGCGGTCGAAAACGACCACGGTGTCGTTGATCGAATAGCCGGCGATGGTCAGCAGCGCGGCCAGGATCGTCAGGTTGAATTCCAGATGGAACACCGCGAACAGGCCGAAGGTGGCAATGATGTCGTGGAAGGTCGTCAGCACTGCGGCGAGTCCGAATTGCCACTCGAAGCGGAACCAGACGTAGACGCCGATCAGCACCACCGCGAGCAACGCGGCCAGCAGGCCGTCGCGCAGCAGTTCATGGCTCACCTGCGGACCGATGGCCTCGGTACGGCGGATCTCAAAGCCCGGGGTCAGCAGCGACTTCACCGCGGCAATGGCGTGCTCCTGGCCGGAAGGACCGCCGGGTTGCTCCTGCAGGCGGATCAGCAGATCGCGGTCGCCGCCCAGAGCCTGCAGGGTGACGTCACCGAGCTTCAGCGCGTCCAACTGGCCGCGCAGCGTCCCCAGGTCGACGGGGGTCGTGGCCCGCGCCTCGATCAGCAGGCCGCCGGCGTAGTCGACGCCCAGGTTGAGGCCGAGGCCCCAGAGCGCCGCCAGGGAAACGAGGGTGAGGAGGAGGGTGAAAGCGAAAGCCGCTTTCCGCCACCGCATGAAACGGAAGCGGGTATCGTCGGGAACCAGCCGCAGCGGGCGCATGCCCTTGGTGCCTCAATAAAGGCCTTGAAAGCCGTCGCGGCCGGCCGAGGGCAGGGATGCGCCGCCCGGCGGGGCCGAAGGCCTGAACAAGATCGATTGGCTAGATGGGGAGCTGCCGTGGCGTTGTGAAGCCCCCTCGCTGGCGATTGCTGTGCCAAGAGGCTCGACAGAATCCCTCCGGTCTTTTAACACTCCCGACACCCTAAAAACCGCCGGTGAGCCCCCGGACGAGCGGCCAGGCACGCACCCAGGCAAGATCGACCAATAGGCAGGGACATGCAGGCAGACGCCCCCACCGACGTGACCGTCGTCGACCACCCCCTGGTGCAGCACAAGCTGACGATCATGCGCGACAAGGACACCGCGCTGCCCGAGTTCCGGCGCCTGCTGCGGGAAATCAGCCTGCTGCTGGCCTACGAGGTAACGCGGAACCTGGAGCAGAAGCAGGTCGAGGTGGAGACCCCGGTGGCAACCACCTCGGCGCCGCTGCTGGCCCGGCCGGAGCCCTGCCTGATCACCATCCTGCGCGCCGGCAACGGCCTGCTGGACGGCATGCTGGACCTGATCCCCTCCGCCTCGGTCGGCCACGTCGGCCTCTACCGCGACCCCAAGACCCTCGAAGCCATCGAGTACTACTACAAGGTTCCCAAGGACATGGGGCGCCGTTTGACCATCGTGGTCGATCCCATGCTGGCGACCGGCCATACCGCGGTCGCCGCCCTCGACATGCTGAAGCGGGACGGCGCCAAGGACATCAGCTTCGTCTGCCTGGTGGCGGCGCCGGAGGGCATCGCCGAGCTGCGCCAGGCCCATCCCGACGTGCCGATCTTTACCGCGGCCGTCGACGAGCGCCTCAACGACAAGGGCTACATCGTGCCCGGTCTGGGCGATGCCGGCGACCGCATCTTCGGCACCAAATAAACGACCTCAAGCGGCGTGCGGCCGGCGCAGCAGGCCGGTCGCCAGAATGAGAACGGCGGCTGCCAGGCAAAGGCCGGCCATGGCGAAGAACGGCAGGCCGGGGCCGTTCGAATAGAGCGCACCGGCCAGCAGCATGGTGCCGCCCATGGCCAGGCCGCCGGATAGCGCCGAGTAGAGGCTCTGCATCGAGGCGGCAAGGCGCGGCGGCGTCGAGCGGGTGATGTAGTGCATCGCCGCCAGATGCGTCGCCGCGAAGGTGGCGGCATGCAGGACCTGCACCACCGCCAGCACGGCGACATCGCTGCTCAACCCGGTGACCGACCAGCGCAAGGTGCCCAGCAATCCGGCGGCCAACATCAGCGGGGCCGGGGCGATGCGGGCGCCGAGCCGGCGGCTGAAGGCGAAGAACAGAATTTCCGCCACCACCCCCTCGGTCCACAGCATCGCAATGGTCGTCTCGCCGATCCCGGCACTGCGCCAGGCCAGGCTGGAGAAGCCGTAGTAGGCCGCGTGGCTGGCCTGGATCAGCGCCGAGGCGAGCAGGACCGTCAGGGTGCCGCGCTGGGCAAACAGGCGCAGGACGCGGCGCAGGGTGACCTCTTCCGCCGGGTCCGCCGGGGCCCCCACCGCGGCGCGGCCGGGCAGGGCGACCGCGGCCAGGCACCCCAGCGCCAGCGGCCCCATCACCAGCCACAGCACCCACTCGGCATCGTAGGCGGCCAGCAAACGGCCGGTGACGAGGCTGCCGGCGATGAAGGCCAGGCTGCCCCACAGGCGGATGCGTCCGTAGTCCAGGGAATAGCGGTAGACCACGGCCATGGTCTGGGTTTCGGCCAGGGGGATCAGCAAGGGGAAGCTCGCCGACGCCACCAGATGCAGCGCCAGGATCCAGGCGAAGCCCTGGGCCGGGACAAAGGCCGCGAAGGTCGCCAGGCTGACCGCCGTCAGCAGCACGATGGTGCCCTTGCTCCAGCCGGCCCGGTCGGACAGGTGGGCGAGGCTCGGATTGGCGATCACCTTGATCCACGAGCCCAGCGCCAGCAGCAGGCCGATCTCGGCGGCGCTCAGCCCCCGCGCTTCCAGCCACAGCGGCCAGAACGGCAGGTAGGCGCCGATCGCCGCGAAAAGCGTTGCGTAGTACAGGGCGTAGCGACGGCTGATCGCCTGGGGAGACATGGGAGCCACGATAGGGTTACGGGGCGGCGCCCCCCAGCAGCTATCCCCCGGGCAGGCTTGGTGCAAGCCGAAACTGGGCGCGGCGGCGTTGCGCGCTGCGTCGGACCTGCGCCAAGATGGATCGATGCGCTTCGAGTTGATTCCCCATAGCCCCGGCATCGGCGGCTATCTCGCCGAATTCCATGCTGGTCCGGACGTCGGCCGGCGCTGGGCGGAAGGCTCGCTGTTCATGGACGGCGACGTCTTCGAGGCGCTGGTTTTCAACATCGGCGCCTTCACGCTGAAGAAGCCGGTGGTCACCGTCCAGGGCGATGCCCTGGGACGCCTGGCCGACGAATTGGAGGACGTCGCGCGGCAGGTCTCCCATGCCGACAGTCCCAAGGCGATCTGGCCCTATACCGCCGGCTACGGCTACACCCAGTTCAACGCGATACGCGACTGGCCGGGTGAGCGTCAGGCCTTCACGCACATGCTGCGCGAACTGGGCGCCTGGGCCCGCAGCGCGCAAGCGGACGGCACGCCGCTCACCATCCGCAGCATGTAGAGGAGCTAGGAGAACGCCTTGAAGGCGATGAGCGTGAAGGTGTCTTTGATGCCGGAGAGCGTCTGGATCTTCTCGTTGACGAAGTGCCCGATGTCGGCGCCGTCTTCCAGGTAGCACTTGACCAGCAGGTCGTACTGGCCAGAGGTCGAATGCACTTCCGAGACCTGCTCGACGTCCTGCACCAGTTCGTCGGCTACCGTATAGGCCTTGCCGAGGTCGCACTTGATCATGATGAAGATGGTCTGCATGGCATCCTGTCGCTTTTTGTCCGCCGATTGCGGGACTCGACTCCTCTGGCGCCATCATAACCGCTTGCGGGCGGAGTCCAAGCCGTGAGCGATGCGACCGGGCGCCGTGCGGCGGCGGATTATCGGGTCCGCGGCGCGCGGTTGACCGACGTGCCCCGTTTGGCAGCCGTGGAGGTCGCCGCCGCGGCCCGCTTTGCCGATATCGGCCTGCCGCGCATTGCCCGGGGCCGGCCGACCAGTGAGGCGGAATACCGCGCGGCCGTGGCGGCGGGGCGGCTTTGGGTGGTCGAGGACGCGGCGGAAACGGTCGTCGGGCTGGCGATCGCCGACAGAGTCGACGGCGAGGGCTACCTCGCCGAAATCGCCGTCCATCCGGACCATGCCGGCCGCCGGCTCGCCGCACGGATGATAAAGGCTGTCGCGGCCTGGGCGGCGGAGCAGGGCTATCGAAGCCTGAGCCTCACCACGTTCCGCGACGTGCCGTGGAACCGACCCTACTACCTACGGCTGGGATTTTCGGTGGTGGAGGAGGCCGAAGCGGGCCCCGAACTGCGGGCGATCCGCGCCGGCGAGCGAAAGCGCGGACTGGATAAACTCAGTCCGCGCCTCTGCATGCGCCGGAATATCGAAAAGGAAACTTAGGCGACCTGGGCCGGGCGCAGCATGAAGGCGGGGATGTGATCGCCGAAAGCGGTCTCACCGGGCGCCGGCCCATCGTCGTCGTCATCTTTGTTGCGCGACCGCGAGCGGCGGGCGGGCCGTCGCTCCTCCCGGGCCTCCCGGGTGCCCCTGGACGAGGCTGGGGGCGCAGACGGAGCTGCAGAGGCCGTCGCCGGCTCCTGTGCCTCTTCTTCGTGCTGAGGCTCGAAGGCCACAACGTCCTGCGCCTCGGCTTCGGCTTCGACCTTCGCCTCGATCTCAGCGGGCACGGCCTCGGCTTCCTCGCTCTTGGCCTCGTCGCTCGGCGCGGCACGGCGTTCGCCGCCACGGCCACGGCCGCCACGGCCACGGCCGCCGCGATCGCTGCTCCTGTCGCGGCCACCACCGTCTCGGCCAGCGCTCTTGGCGCCAGTGCGGCCGCCACGGCGACGGCCCCGGCCGCGATCTTCCTCGCCTGCCTCTTCGGGGCTCCAGGCTGCTTCGTCACCCAGCTTCACTTCGGGAATGGTCATGCCGAGCATGCTGACGACATTGGCCAGGTACTTGTTCTCTTCCGGGAAGGCCAGGGTGAAGGCCTTGCCGCTGCGCCCCGCGCGGCCGGTGCGGCCGATGCGGTGCACGTAGTCCTCCGGGTTGGAGGGCACGTCGAAATTGAACACGTGGGAGACCGCCGGGATATCCAGGCCGCGCGCCGCCACGTCGGAGCAGCACAGGATCTGCACCTTGCCGTCCTTGAAGGAGGCCAGGGTTTCCATGCGCACCGGCTGAGCCATGTCGCCGTGCAGCGCGGCGACGGAATAGCCGTGGCGCTCCATCGAGCGGAACACGACGTCGACGTCACGCTTGCGGTTGCAGAACACCAGCGCCGATTTCATCGCGTCGCCTTCCTGGGCGATCAGCGCGCGCAAGGCAGCGCGCTTGTCCTTGGCGGCGCCGCGCAGCTTCACCAGGCCCTGGGTCACCGTCTGGGCCGCGGAGGCCGGCGGGTCGACCGAGATGGCCTTGGGGTTCAGCAAGAACTTGTCGGCCAGTCGGCGAATCTCCGGCGGCATGGTGGCCGAGAAGAACAGCGTCTGGCGGATTTTCGGCAGCAGGCCGACGATGCGCTCGACGTCCGGCATGAAGCCCATGTCCAGCATGCGGTCGGCTTCGTCGATGACCAGGATCTTCACGTCGGCGAGCAGGATCTTGCCACGCTCGAACAGGTCGATCAGGCGGCCCGGCGTGGCGATCAGCACGTCGACGCCCCGGTCCAGCTTCTGCTCCTGTTCGACGAAGGAGGAGCCGCCGATGAGCAGCGCCATCGACAGCTTGCCGTACTTGCCGTAGAGTTCGAAGTTCTCGGACACCTGGGCCGCCAGCTCGCGCGTCGGCGCGATGATCAGCGAACGCGGCATGCGCGCGCGGGCCCGGCCGCTCGACAGGATGTCGATCATCGGCAGGGTGAAGCCTGCCGTCTTTCCGGTGCCGGTCTGGGCGCAGCCCAAAACGTCGCGTCCCATCAGGACCACCGGGATGGCTTTTTCCTGAATGGGGGTCGGAGTGGTGTAGCCCACTTCCTGAACGGCCCTAAGGACCTCTGGACTCAGTCCAAGATCTTCGAACGTCATGTAATCCGTATTTCAGTTTGGAGTATGTTGGTCGATTGAACTTCTAACAATCGAACGTGGCCGGATCATAGGATTTAGGCCACTAATGTCAATCATAACTACCGGATAACTGCCGAAATTCTTAGGCGAATGACGGCCGGCCCGTTGGCCTGAGTATAATGTTGCGATATCCTGGCACTTATATGGTTAACATTTCTCAAGACCAAATGGGGCGGTCTGCTGACTCTTTCAAGAGCGCAGCCCTGCTTTTGGTCGATATCCAGGAACGGCTGGCCCCCGCGATCCCGGAAGCGCCGGGCGTGGTGGCGCGAATATCGGCCCTGATCGACGCGGCCAGAGAATCCCGCCTGCCGATACTTGCCAGCGAACAGTATTCGCAAGGCCTCGGCCCCACGGTGGCGGCATTGCGCGACAAACTGGCCCCCGACGAGATCATCGAGAAGATCCATTTCGCCGCCCCGCGCGAGGCGGCCTTCGCATCGGCCCTGCAGGCCCGTGGCATTCGCCACTGTGTCGTCGTCGGCATGGAAGCCCATGTCTGCGTCCTGCAGAGCGCGCTCGCCTTGCTGGACAAAGGTCTCGCCGTCACCCTGGTGGCCGACGCCGTCGCCTCGCGGGTCGATCTGAATCGCCGGGTCGCGCTGGCCCGGCTGGGCCGGGCCGGGGCCGTGGTGACCGACAGCGCCGCCCTGCTGGATGCCTGGACCGCACCGGCCGCCTGAACCATCTGGCTCCTGAATTGGCGGCCCCTGAGTTGTCGCAAGCGGGGGAATCGCCCAGAATAGGTCTTTCTTCCAGCCCTTCCGGAACCCCGGCCCTCCATGTCAGACAAGATACCTCTCGCCCTGCTGCCCGGCCTGCTGTGCGATGCAGCGCTGTGGCAGCCGCAGATCGACGCCCTCTCCGATATCGCCGACTGCCGGGTCGCCGACCTGACACGCCACGACACCACCGCCACCATGGCCGAAAGCGTGCTGGAGGCGATGCCCGAACGCTTCGCCCTGGCCAGTCTCTCCATGGGCGGCTACGTGGCGCTGGAGATCATGGCGCAGGCGCCGGAGCGGGTCGTCCGCCTGGCGCTGCTCGATACCCGGGCCCAGACCGACAGTGAAGAAACCGCGGCCCGCCGCCGCGGTCTCATCGAGCTGGCGGAGAAGGGGCAGTTCAAGGGGGTGACGCCGCGCCTGCTGCCACAGTTCATCCACACCGCGCGGCTCGACGACGCGGCCCTGACAGGAACCGTCCAGGGCATGGCCGAGCGCGTCGGCAAGGAGGCCTTCATCCGCCAGCAGCGCGCCATCATGAGCCGACGCGACCACGGCGCCACCCTGGTCACCATTCACGTGCCGACCCTGGTGCTGTGCGGCCGCGAGGACGTGCTGACGCCGCTGGCCGACCATCAGGCGATGGCCGCCGGCATTGCCAATGCGCGTCTGGTGGTGATCGAGGACTGCGGCCACCTGTCGACCCTGGAGCGGCCGGCGGAGGTCAATGCGGCGCTGCGCCGCTGGCTGCAGGCGGAAGCCTGACCGTCTGCTTGGCGGCTTATTTGGCGGCCGACGGCGTGTCCTGGCCGTCTTCTTCGGTATCGTGGGTCAAGTCGACGGTGGAGACCGTCTGCGCCAGGTTCAGCGATTCGGTAAAGGCGACGTGTTCCTCGACCGGTGCCGGGGCGCGCTTCGACATGCGGTAGAGGGCAAAGGCGGCGAGGCAAAGTTGCACCGCCGCGGTCATGCCGAAGAGGGCATCGGGGCCGAGGAAGCGGGTGAGGGTGGAGGTGACCAGCGGGCCGATCACCGCCCCCAGGGCGAAAACCAGCAGCAGGCCGCTGGCCGCCTCGACGTAGCCATCGGGCTCGACGTAGTCGTTCATGTGGGCGACCGACAGGCCGTAGATCGGAAAGGCGAAGAGCCCGAAGAGGAACACCAGGGCCATCAGGCTGACGCCCCAGGACGGCGCCCACAACACGACCAGCGCGCCGGCGAGGGCCGAGCCGCAGGCAGCGCCGATGATGACCCGGCGGCGGTCCATCTTGTCGGAGAGCCGGCCGAGCGGCCATTGGCCGAGCGCGCCGGCGATCACCGCCACGCTCATGAAGATGGCGACGCCCCAGGTGTTGGCGCCCTTGGCCTGGGCGAAGACCGGGGCCAGCGCCCAGAACGAGCCGTTGGCCAGGCCGACCGCGAAACAACCGATGACGCCGACCGGCGACAGCTTGTAGAGGTGGCCGACGCGGATCTTCACCGACTGGACCGGCGCCGGTGCCTCGGCGCGGGTCAGCGCGACCGGCACCGCGGCGAGGGAGACCAGGATGGAGGCGAGCAGGAACAGCGGGAAGCCTTCCGGCCGGTCGAGGCCCAGCATCAGTTGGCCGATGGTGATCACCGTCAGGTTGATGATGGTGTAGAGCGAAAAGACGAAGCCGCGCGTCTCGTTGGTCGACTTCTCGTTGAGCCAGCTCTCGATGATCATGTAGATCACCGCAAAGCAGAAGCCGGTCATCGCGCGCAGCACCCACCAAAGATAGGGGCTGAGAAACAGCGCGTGCACCAGCACGACGCACGACGCGATGGCAACCAGCGCGGTGAAGGCGCGGATATGGCCGGCCCGCCGGATCAGGCGCGGCCCGTACAGGCAGCCGGCGGCAAAGCCGAAGAAGTAGGACGCGCCCAGGATGCCGATCTCGGTGGCCGAAAAGGCTTCCAGGTTCGCTCGCACCGGCAGCAGCGTGCCCTGCAGGCCGTTGCCCATCAGCAGCAGGGCAACGCTCAGCAGCAGCGCGGTAATGGGGGCGAAGGCGGCGGTCCTCGCCGGTGCGCGGTCATGGGGCAGGGTTCCGTCATGGCGACTGCCCCTCTAACACATACGGGGCGCCGGCGCGAGGGGGCCTCGCCCGCCAGCGCCCGCCAGTCGGTCTGCCCTTAGACGTCCAGCTCGTGGACGAAGCGGGCGTTGTCCTGGATGAAGGCGAAACGCAGCTCCGGCTTGCGGCCCATCAGCTGCTCGACCAGATCCGACGTCTTCTTCTCTTCGGCGGCCGGACTCTCGTCCTGGGCGCCGGCGATGGTGACCCGCAGCAGGGTGCGTTTGCCGGGGTCCATGGTGGTTTCCTTCAACTGCCTGGCCGGCATCTCGCCCAGACCCTTGAAGCGGCTGACCTCGATTTTGCCGCGCCCCTTGAAGTGCGACGTCATCATCTTATCCTTCTCGGCGTCGTCCATGGCATAGACGCTGTCGCCGCCCTGGGTCAGTCGGTAGAGCGGCGGCGGCGCGAGGAACAGCCGGCCGCTTTCGATGAGGCCGGGCATCTCGCGGTAGAAGAAGGTGATCAGCAGCGACGCGATGTGGGCGCCGTCGACGTCGGCGTCGGTCATGATGATGATGCGCTCGTAGCGCAGCTTGTCGGGATCGAAGCTGGCGCGCAGACCGCAGCCCAGGGCCAGGGCAATGTCCGAGATTTCCTGGTTGCCTTTCAGCTTGTCCGCGGACGCGCTGGCGGCGTTGAGGATCTTGCCGCGCGGCGGCAGCACCGCCTGGGTCTCGCGCGAGCGCGCCTGCTTGGCCGAGCCGCCGGCGGAATCGCCCTCCACCAGGAATATCTCGGTGCCGTCTGAGCTGCTGCGCGAGCAGTCGGAAGGCTTGCCCGGCAGCCGCAGCTTGCGGGTCGGCGTCTTGCGGCTCTGCTCCTTTTCCTGGCGCCGGCGCTGGCGTTCGTCGGCGCGCTCGATGCCGCGCTCCAGCAGCAGGCGGGCGCGCTCGGGATGCGCCGTCAGCCAGTGATCGAAGTGGTCCTTGATCGAGGTCTCGACCAGCTTGGTGGCGCCGACGGTGACCAGCTTCTCCTTGGTCTGGCCCTGGAACTGCGGGTCGCCGATGAACAGCGACAGCATGGCGCAGGCGCCGCCGCACAGGTCGTCGGAGTTCACCGCGCCGGCCTTCTTGTTGCCGACCATGTCCGCATAGGCCTTCAGGCTGCGCAGCAGGCCCGAGCGCAGGCCGGCTTCATGGCTGCCGCCCTCGGGCGTCGGCACGGTGTTGCAGTAGGACTGAAGGAAGCCGTCTTCGTCGAGCGGCCAGGAGATCGCCCACTCGACGCGGCCTTGTTCGTCGGTGAACTTGGCCTCGCCGACGAAGGGCTCCGGCGTCAGCGTCTTGCGCTTGTCGAGCATCGAGGCCAGGAAGTCGGACAGGCCGTTGGGGAAGTGGATGTTGTCCTTCTCCGGCGTCGCGTCGCCCTTGCCGAGAAGACTCTTGTCGCAGCTCCAGCGGATCTCGACACCGCGGTACAGATAGGCCTTGGAGCGCGCCATGCGGTAGAGCGCCGCCGGCTGGAACGAAGCTTCCTTGCCGAAGATCTCCGGGTCGGGATGGAAGGAGATCGTGGTGCCGCGCCGGTTTTTCACCGGCGTGCCCTTGCTGAGCTTGGAGGTCGGCGCGCCCTTGCTGTAGCTCTGCACGTAGAGCTTCTGATCGCGCGCGACCTCGCCCGTCAGGTCGTCGGACAGCGCGTTGACCACGGACACGCCGACACCGTGCAGGCCGCCGGAGGTCGCGTAGGTCTTCTGCGAGAACTTGGCGCCGGAGTGCAGCGTGGTGAGGATCACTTCCAGTGCGGACTTCGGCTTGAACTTCGGGTGCGGATCGACCGGAATGCCGCGGCCGTTGTCGCTGACCACCACGCGGTTGTCGGGCTGCAACTCCAGTTCGATGCGCGAAGCATGGCCGGCCACCGCCTCGTCCATGGCGTTGTCCAGCACCTCGGCCACCAGATGGTGCATGGCGCGTTCGTCGCTGCCGCCGATGTACATGCCGGGGCGCCGGCGCACCGGTTCCAGGCCTTCCAGGACCTCGATGTCCTTGGCCGAATAGCCGGACTGCTTGTCGGCGGATGGTTTGCCGGGGGATTTCTTGGGAGCTGATTGGAAGAGGTCTGCCATCTTGGCCTATGTTATCAACGACGTCTTAACGATCCGGCCCGGTTAACGATTCGGGTTGGACACGGGGCGGGCCCGGAGTCGGACGAATCGGGATGGGAGAATCGCCCATAAAGTAGCGTATCTTATCCGGAGCCCCGATATCTAGTTAGGGAGAGGCCTTCTGTCCATGCCTTCCATGATCCACTCGCCCATGCCCCACTTGCCCATGCCCCACTTGCCCATGACCCACCCGCCGGCCAACCGCCATGCCCGCTGATCCGCGAGCGGGCGGGGCCGGGGCGCCGCGCGGCACCCTGGCGACCCGCACCCTGGCCATGCCGGCCGACGCCAACCCCAACGGCGACATCTTCGGCGGCTGGGTGCTGGCGCAGATGGATATCGCCGGCGTCATCACCGCCGGGGCCCGCGCCCGCGGCCGCGTCGCCACCGTCGCGGTCGATGCCATGGTGTTCCACCGCCCGGTCTATGTCGGCGACGTGCTGTGTACCTACGCGGACATCATCCGCATCGGACGGACGTCCATCGCCATCAACATCGAGGCCTGGGCCCTGCGCGGCACCCTCAGCGACCGGGTCCTGGACGACCATGTGAAGGTGACCGAGGGGACCTTTACCCTGGTCGCCATCGACGACGCCGGCCGCCCGCGCCCGGTGCCTGAGGAGGGCTAGGCATGCCGGCCATGAAACCGCTCGCTGTCGCTTGCCTGGCGATCCTGCTGCCGCTCGCCCCGGCATGGGCCGGTGAGGCCGATGTCGTGGGCGCCGAGGCGGCGCAGGAAAGCGACGGGACCTGGCGCTTCAGCGTCTCCGTGCGTCATGGCGACGAGGGCTGGGACCACTATGCCGACCGCTGGCAGGTGGAAACGCCGGAAGGACGGGTGCTGGGGACCCGGGTGTTGCTGCACCCCCACGAGGCCGAGCAGCCCTTTACCCGGACACTGGGCGGGGTGATCGTGCCGCCGGAGGTGACCGAGGTGGTCATCCGAGCGCATGATTCGGTGCATGGCGACGGCGGCAAGGTGTTCCGGCTGACCCTGCCGCGCTGATCCCGCCTCCGGGATTCAGGCCCCGAGCTTGCGCCACAGGCGGAAAGGCGCGCCGGGCTCCTCGCGCGCCACCCAATCGTAGGGCAGGGCGCGCCAGGGCATGACCCGGTTGGTGAGGTTGTCCAGCACATAGACGCCCCGGTCGCTGTGGACCAGCAGAACCGCGTGGCCGCGGCCACGGTCCAGCCGGCAGGCGGCGAGGGGCAGGGCGCCGCGCGGAAAGTCCTGCCCGCCGGTGAGCACCGCCAGCTTGCGGATGGCGAAGTCCTCGCAGTCGCCTTCACGGGCCCCGACCTCCCAGATATCGCGTCCGGGGTCGTCGCGATAGTGGAGCCGGGCGTTGATCGCCTTGTTCACCTTCATCAGCAAGGCAGCGCGGCCGACCGTCATCCGGACCGGCGACAGGGGGGTGCCGGCGGGATCCAGCTCCGGGTGGGCGCGCAGCAGGGCAAACCATGCCGCGGGGGCCGGGGTGAAATCACCGGCCGACATCGGCGAGGAAGCCGGCAGTGGGCCCTGCGGTCCGCTCATCGCGGCCTGCGCGGCGAACGGCAGGGCCGCGCCGGCCGCGAGGCTGCCCAGGCCGCAAAGCAGGTGTCGTCGTGACAGCAATGGGATACTCCAACGTGGTAATCCGTTGGAGCTAGAGGTAGAGACTTACTTGTTGTCTGGGCGTGATTTATTGGGGGTGTTTGTATGATAGAAAAATACAAACACGGGAACATTCGGAATAAATTAAGAAAAAATTAGCTTTCTCGCTTGAGGTTGTGGCAATTTTTTAATCTTCCCCTAACTTTTATTAAGGTTTTTACATACATTTCTTCTTTTTCACTTAGAATCCCGGTAATTAGCCTGAATCATACCCGACCTGCCAGATGATTTCTTGTGTTGGTGCCGTGATCTCTGCGCGGCAGGAGTGTGATCGAAAGAAAGCCGTTCTGTGATTTCGCGGTCGCGGTAACCTATTGTTAACCAAATTTGCCGGGGGGCTGGCGCCGGTCCGCTGCGGCAAAAGAAAACCCCGCCGGCAGGCTGCCGGCGGGGTCTCTGCGATCGCGGCGGACGGTGAAGCCGTCCGCCAGGTTTCAGCCCTCAGGCCTCAGACCTCAGACCGAGTAGTACATCTTGTACTCGATCGGGTGCGGCGCGTGCTCGAAGGCGAAGATCTCTTCCCACTTCAGATCCATGTAGGCATCGATCTGGTCGCGGCTGAAGACGTCGCCGGCAAGCAGGAACTCGTGATCGGCTTCCAGGGCCTCCATGGCTTCCCGCAGGGAACCGCAGACCGTCGGCACGCCGGCCAGTTCCTCCGGCGGCAGGTCGTAGAGGTCCTTGTCCATCGGGTCGCCCGGATGGAGCTTGTTTTTGATGCCGTCCAGGCCGGCCATCATCATCGCCGCGAAGGCGAGGTACGGATTGGCGGTCGGATCGGGGAAACGCACTTCGACGCGCTTGGCCTTGGGGCTCTCGCCGTAGGGGATACGGCAGGAGGCCGAACGGTTGCGCGCCGAGTAGGCGAGCAGCACGGGAGCCTCGAAGCCCGGGATCAGGCGCTTGTAGCTGTTGGTCGAAGGGTTGGTGAAGGCGTTCAGCGCCTTGGCGTGCTTGATGATGCCGCCGATGTAGAACAGGCACATGTCCGACAGGCCGGCATAACCGTCACCGGCGAACAGCGGCTTGCCGTCCTTCCAGATCGACTGGTGGGTGTGCATGCCCGAACCGTTGTCCCCGGCCACCGGCTTCGGCATGAACGTTGCCGACTTGCCGTACTGATGGGCGACCTGGTGAACCACGTACTTGTAGATCTGCATGTGGTCGGCGGCGGTGATCATGGTCTGGAACTTGGTGCCCAGCTCATGCTGCGACGGCGCAACCTCGTGGTGGTGCTTTTCGATCGCCAGGCCCATCTCGCCCATGACCTTCAGCATCTCGCCGCGCAGGTCCATGGCCGAGTCGCCCGGCGGCACCGGGAAGTAGCCGCCCTTGATGCCCGGACGGTGGCCCAGGTTGCCTTCCTCGAACATCGAGCCGGTGTTGTAGGGACCTTCCTCGGAATCGATGAAGTAGAAGGTCTGGTTCGACGAGACATCGAAGCGCACGTCGTCGAACACGAAGACCTCGGCTTCCGGGCCCCAGTAGGAGGTGTCGCCGATGCCGCTCGCCTTCAGATGCTCCTGCGCGCGCAGGGCGGTCGAACGCGGGGCGCGGCTGTAAAGCTCGCCGGTCGAGGGCTCCACGATGTTGCAGAACAGGATCAGCTGCGGAAGGTTGCAGAAGGGATCCATCACGGCCGAGCTGAGGTCCGGGCGCAGGATCATGTCGGACTCGTTGATTGCCTTCCAGCCGGCAATCGACGACCCATCGAACATGATGCCTTCGTTGAGCGCATCTTCGTCGACCGCGTCCACGTGCATGGCCAGGTGCTGCCACTTGCCGCGCGGATCCGTGAAGCGATAGTCGACGTAGACGATGTTCTTCTCTTTGATCATCTCAAGGATGGTTTTGGCGTCTGACATGGATGCTCTTTCCGTTTCTTCTCAAACATTGATTGTGACGTTGGCTTCGGACTGGCGATGCCCGCCAATCAAAAGCCGGGGCCGTTGACCTTGCTACCTATGCAATCCCATTCCCCGGGATGCGGTCCGGCTTGCCTAGACGGCAGCCGCGCCGCGCTCGCCGGTGCGAATGCGAATGGACTCCTCGATCGCGCTGACGAAAATCTTGCCGTCGCCGATGCGCCCGGTGTGAGCCGCCTGTTGGATTGCCTCCACGGCGCGCTCGACCAGATCGTCTTCCAGCACCACCTCGACCTTTACCTTCGGCAGGAAATCGACGACGTACTCGGCGCCACGGTAAAGCTCGGTATGGCCCTTCTGGCGGCCGAAGCCCTTGGCCTCGGTCAAGGTGATGCCCATGCTACCGACCTCGTGCAGCGCTTCCTTTACCTCATCCAGCTTGAACGGCTTGATGATCGCTTCGATCTTCTTCATTGCGTCTTTGGATCCCGTATCTCTGCCCGAATATCCGCCGGGTAACTGTTGCTTGGTTCATTCGCTGGCGAACCAATCTCGACTTTCGCCTAAGCACGCGGCGTGCCAAGTCTCCGGTTGCCATCAAATCCTACGGTTTTGCCTCCCACCGGCAGCGGACTGGCCCGGGCCGGTTCCGCTGGTGCACAACAACTAAGCAGTTTGCGCGCAAACTAATCATGCGGAACGGGTTTCCCGTTCGGCCAGGTGGCCGGCGATGCGGTCCAGGGCGCTGCGGATGTTGTCCTGGGAATTGGCGTAGGAGAGGCGCAGGTACCCCTCGCCGTAGCGCCCGAAGGAGGTGCCGGCGATGGTCGCGACACCGGCCTGCTCCAGCAGTTCGACTTCCAGGGTCTTGGCCGGGATGCCCGTGCCGGAAATGTTCGGAAAGGCATAGAAGGCGCCCGCCGGGTCGACGCACGAGACGCCGGGGATGGCATTCAACGAGCGGTGGATGAGCCGGCGGCGCATGTCGAAGGCGGTCATCATATCAGCCACGGCGTCCTGCGGGCCGCGTAGCGCGGCGAGCCCGGCGTACTGGGCGGCCGCGTTGACGCAGGAGTGGCAGTTGATGGCCAGGCGCGTGGCCGCGTCGACCAGAGCCTTCGGCCAGACCGCGAAGCCGAGGCGCCAGCCGGTCATCGCGTAGGTCTTGCTCCAGCCGTCCAGCATGATCACGCGGTCGCGGATTTCCGGATACTGCAGCAGGCTGACGTGCTCGCGCCCGTGGTAGAGCATCTGGCTGTAGATCTCGTCGGAGAGGATCGCGACGTCGGGATGGGCCGAGAGCCCCTCGACCAGGCGGTCGACCTCTTCGCGCGGTGTCACGCCGCCGGTCGGGTTGGCCGGACTGTTGAGGATGATCAGCCGCGTCTTCGGCGTAATGAGATCCAGCACCTCCTCGGCGGAGAAGGCGAAGCCATTGGCTTCGCTGAGCGGGATCGGCACCGCCGTGGCGCCGGAGAAGTTGATCACCGACTCGTAGATCGGAAAGCCCGGATTGGGATAGAGGATTTCTGCACCCGGCTCGCCGAACATCAGGACGGCGAAGAACATGGTGACCTTGCCGCCGGGCACCACCACCACGTTGGCGGGATCGACGCTGACCCGGTGGCGCAGTTCCAGATCCTCGGCGACGGCCTCGCGCAGTTCCAGGATGCCGTTGGCCGGCGTGTAGCCGTGGTGGCCGTCGCGCAGCGCCTTCACGGCGGCCTCGACGACGTGCTCCGGGGTCTGGAAATCCGGCTGACCGATGCCGAGATTGATGATGTCGCGGCCCTGCGCCTCCAGCTGCTTGGCCCGCGCCAGCACCTCGAAGGCGCTCTCGGTTCCCAGCCGCGCGACGGCGGCTGCGGTCTTAAGCATCGACGCCCCTCCCGCCTGATCCCTGTTGCCGGAAATTCGCCCGCACACTAGGGCAGAGGAGGGGCCGCCCGCAAGCCGGCAACGCGCCCGAACAGAACGTCTCGGAGAACCCCTCGGAAAACGGCTCAGCGCGCACTTGACGGCTGCCAGTCGGGGGTCTAAACACGCCCATCCGCCGCGCCGGCAGGCGTGCGCGTCCCGGGATGTTCCTGTCCGGGCCGATGGTGGCTGTAGCTCAGTTGGTTAGAGCGCCGGTTTGTGGTACCGGAGGTCGTGGGTTCAAACCCCATCAGCCACCCCAAGTTTCCCCGATAGTCGCCGACTGACGCCCCTGCCGTGAAGCTGGGGCGTCCGGCTTATGACAGCGGCATGAAATCTGTCGTTGCCCGCGGCCGCCGGCCCGGAGCTCCGGTTGACAATCCGGGCTTCCCGCCTATGGTTTCCACACCCTCAAAATAGGCAGCGCAGCGGCGCCCATGACAGGCTCATGGTCGTCTTTGCAGCATTTCGCCTAACGCAAAGCGTGTAACCTTGATGAAAACTAGCGGGAGGACGGACCCATAGCCACCGAGACCAGCGAAGAACTCCAGAGCGATCACGACGATCAATCCGATACCATCGGCGGACGCATCGCCCGGGCCCGCGAAGCGGCCGGTCTGACGGTCGCCCAGGCGGCCCGCCGCCTGGGGGTCAAGACCGTGACCTGGCAAGGCTGGGAAAACGATCGCGCGGAGCCGCGCTCGAACAAACTGCTGCTCATGGCCGGCAGTTTCAGCGTCAGCCCGACCTGGCTGCTGACCGGCTACGGCGACGGCCCGACCGAGGTCATGGACGATGAAGTCCAGATTTTGCGCCAGGAGCTGCGGTCCGTCGCCCAGGACGTCGCCTCGGCGCAGACGCGCCTGAATGCGGTGCTCGAGCGGCTGGAGACCTTTCACACCTACAATCACGTCGAGCCGAACTGAGGCGATCCGTCCGGGCCTGACCCGACCCGATTGGGGTTAGTTGGCGGAAAACGGCGCTTCGCCGCCCGGCGTCGTCCAGCCGGCGGCCGGCCGGTCGTCCTGCAGGCTCCCGATCAACTCCGCAAGGCTCCAGGATACCGGCTCGGGCTCGGGGCCAAGCGGCAGGGCCAGGGCGAATCCGATGGCGCAGGCACCGTCGCTGTCGGCGCTGAGGTCGGAGGTCAATTCGAAAGGCCCGAGTGGCTGGCGGAACCCCAGGCGGCCTTCCGAGACACGGTCGAGCGGACGATGGGTGAGCGCGACCTGCGCCGCGCTGCCCTCGTCGAAAAGCCACTCGGCGTTCATTCCTAAAAGCGTGATCTGGGGCAGCGGTGCCACGTCGTATTCGACGATGCCTTGCTGCCGCCCGCCGCCGCGCCCGGGAAGGCCGGCGAGGCCGAGCGCCAGACGGCCGGCGCTCTGCCGTTCCTCGGCCCCTTGCTCGGAAAACCGGGTGGTGACAGTGAAGCGGTGATCGGCACTGAGCCGGTCCAGCCGCAGGCCGCTTTTCGCCGTCATCCGCAGGTCCCGCTGGCCCGATTCCCACTCATCCAGGGCAACCGATAGCCCGACCGGCAGTTGCCCGCCGGCGCCGAGGTCCAGCCGGCTGGTGCCGCCGAACCGGCTGCTGCGCACCAGAGGATCCCCCTCGTCGTTCTGGCCGTCGTCCTGGCTCCGGTTGAGGTAGCCGAGGTACTCGATATGGCGCGCCGTCAGCGCCACGCTGCCGAAGGCAAAGCCGGCACCGGCCTCGCCAAAGGGTTGCTCGCTGGGAAAGAGGACGAGGTCGAGGTCTTCGGCATGCCCGGAGTCCGGGAGGGCGAGGCACCAGGCGGCGATCAGGCAGAGCAAAACCAGGCCGCGCAAGCCGGCGCGCCGGCAGGAGGCGGCGCTGTGATGCGAAAAAAGATGTCTGCAGGGCGTTCTGGCTGGGAAACGCACGGGCGACGAGTCTCGCTAGCAGGGTTAATCAGTGATTAAGAAAAGCTATAATAAAAACCTTAAAATCTCATAAACCATACCGGCCATTTTTCGTTTCACGTGAAACAGATTACTTATTCGTCAAGATGTAGACGAACGAAGCGATCAATACTTCAAGTAAATAAATTCACATTTAGTATTTGGCGAAATTTATTGTTGCCGCGGAATATCGCCGCCGGTGTTGTCGGGCCTGTGGCATGATTGTGGTCATAGAAAGATTTCAAATTCTTACCGCCGACACCGCTATTTTGTTTTTGTTGTACTTCTCCCGATTGGCGATGGCGGCAGGCGGCAATAAAGCCGTCCGGGAGGCGTCCGGCGAGCGGGCCTTTTACTTGCGAGGGGCGGGGCCTCTATCGCTGGGGGGACCGAAGCCGCTAAGCTGCGCCCAGGTGGCACCGAAGCTCGCGGTGCCGAAAACAGGCGGACGGCCTGTGCCGTTTGGGGAAATCCGGGCGAAATACAGGTGGGAGATACGGGTGAGTGAGTCTTTGAAGGCCCGCATGCGGGCCGGGACGGCGGTGTACGGCTTCTGGATCGAGTTGTTCAGCCCGACGGCGGCGGAGGTGATGGCGGCGGCCGGTTATGACTGCGCCATGATCGACCTGGAGCACGGCGCCGCCGACCTGGGCGACGCGGTCGCCGTCATGCGGGCGATGAACGGCAGCGGCTGTACGCCCCTGGTGCGCGTTCCGGCCAACGATGCGGCCTGGATCAAGCGAGTACTCGATGCCGGCGCCGCCGGCGTGATGATCCCGGCGGTCAACGATGCCGCCGAGGCCGAGGCGGCGGTGGCCGCCTGCCATTATCCGCCACGCGGTATCCGCGGCATGGCGGCGCCGATCGTACGTGCGGCGGGTTATGGCGTCGACTGGCGCGGCTATGTCGACGCGATCGGCCGTTCGGTGCTGACGATCTGCCAGATCGAGACCCGCGCGGCAGTGGACAATGTGGCGGAAATCGTCGCGGTGCCCGGTCTCGACATGGTCTTCATCGGTCCTTTCGACCTCTCGGCCAGCCTTGGCTACATGGGCGAGCCCGATCACCCGGACGTACGCGCGGCCATCGGCGCGGTGGAGGCGGCCGCCAAGGCCGCCGGCTGCCTGCTGGGCGCGATTCCGACCCCGGAGCGCAGCGTGAAGGCGCTTTATGACGCCGGCTACGATCTGGTGCTGGCCGACGGCGACCTGGTGTTCCTGCGCGAGGGCGCGCTGGCCGGCGTGGCCGCCCTGAGAGAGATTACGGGGCGCCAATGACGGCGCCCCGGCTGCCTGGCGGTCGGGCTGTGCCCGACGATCTGGCGATCCTTACCAC
>JBHJIR010000058.1:0-30862 GCA_050043265.1 Kiloniellaceae bacterium | reverse complement strand
GCCGCCAGCGCCGCCACCGCGCGTTCGGCGGCATCGCCCGCGACCAGCAGCGGGCCTGCCGGCAGGACCCCCGCCAACTCCGCCGCCAGATCCGCCGGGGCGATTTCCGCCGGGTCGCCGAGGGCATTCAAATCATCGTCGAAGAGTTGGATGAACAGCGCCGCACGCTTGGACTCCAGCGCCGCCAGCACCCGCCGGCCGGACCGCGTGCCGGCCGGGACCGCCGCCGCGGCCACCTCGAAGGAAGACACCCCGATCAGCGGCAGGCCGCGCGCCAGGGCGAGCCCGCGGGCGGTGGCAAGGCCGATGCGCACCCCGGTGAAGCCGCCCGGACCGGTGGTCACGGCAAGGGCATCGAGGTCGGCAAAACCGCCGCCCCATTCCGCCATCGCCTCGGCGATCATCGGCACCAGCCGCTCCGACTGGCCGCGCGCCATGGCGCTGAAGCGGCGCACGGCGACCCGGCCGTCCGCCCAGATGGCCCCCGAGCAGGAGGCGCCGGCGGCATCCATCGCCAGCAGAGCTCCCGCCGCCGGCAGGGCGCCGGTGCCGCCCGTGACCCGCGAAGCCGGCACCATCATGGCCTATCCCGCCGGGCGGCGCCTGTGCTACCACCTGGGCTTCCATCTGGGCTACCAGAAGACGCCCTTCCCCTTCGCAGCCGCCGAAAGCCCCTGCACCGATGACTCCCCCGACGCCACTCGTGTCCCTCACCGCGCCGGCGTTCGACGTCGACATCGCGCTTGCCTACGCAACGCCGGACAACATCACCGGCAAGGCGATCTACGCCCGCGCCGAGGCTCAGTTGCATCCCGCTGCCGCGGCGGCCCTGCAGCGCGCCTGCGCCCTGGCCGCGCCGCTGGGCCTGCGCTTTCGCATCTTCGATGCCTTCCGCCCGGTCGAGGCGCAGTGGCGCCTGTGGGAGGCCTTTCCCGATCCGGAGTTCGTCGCCGACCCGCGCAGCGGCTCCTGTCACTCGCGCGGCGTCGCCGTCGACCTCACCCTGATCGACGCGGCCGGCGGCGCGGCGCTCGACATGGGCACGCCCTTCGACGACTTCACCGCGCTGTCGCATCAAGGGCGCCGCGACCTGCCCGCGCAGGTGCAGCGCAACCGCGCCCTGCTGCTCGGCATCATGACCGCTGCCGGATGGGACTGGATTCAATCGGAGTGGTGGCATTATCAACTCTTCGAGCCGCGGCGCTATCCGCTGCTGGCCGACGCCGCAGCGCCCCACCAGCTGATGGACGGCTAGAGCAGCTGGCAGGCTTCGTCGAATTCCAGGCGCCCGGCACGCGCCCGCAGCGCGGCCGGAGCGCCGTGACCCAGGTTGCACAGGAAATTGGCGCGCCAGGACGTGCCGGCGAAAAAGGCTTCGTCGACGCGCTTGCGGTCGAAACCCGACATCGGCCCGCAATCGCGGCCGAGGGCCCGCGCGGCGACGATGAAATAGGCGCCCTGCAGGCTGCCGTTACGCATCACCGTTTCGTCGATCAACGCGTCCTTGCCGGCGAACATCTTGGGGCCGTCGCGGTGCGGGGCGAGCTTGGGGAACTGATCGTAGAACGCCAGGTCGTAGGCGATGCTCGCGGTCACCGGCGCCGCCATCGTCTTGTCGACGTTGCCCTCGCTGAGGGCCGGCCGCAGCTTCTCCTTGGCCTCGGCGCTGCGCAGGAAGGCAACCCGCATCGGACTGCAGTTCATGCTGGTCGGCCCCATCTTGGCAAGATCGTAGACGGCCTCCAGCAGGACATCGCTGACCGCTTCGGCGCGCCAAGCCAGATGAGTGCGCGCCTGACGGAAGATCTTGTCCAGACCGGAATCGCTCAAGATTTCATTCACGATTTATCCCTTTCTTAAGCTCCTGCCGCCACGCTCTTGCCCGGCGCGGCACGAAACGGCCATACCTTGACCTTTGGCGGCGGGGTCGGCAAGCCTTCCAGCGCGCGGACTGAGGATGCTGGCATGCAAAGGGTTCACGATCTGCAAACGAGGCCATGGCGCGGGCTCTGCTTGGCGGCGGCGCTGTGCCTGACCGGCGCCCCCGTGGCCGCCCCCGTGATCACCCCGGCAGCGGCCCAGCAGGCGTCCCCCGGCTTCTCCCAGGACCAGATCGCGCACGACAGGGGCGCGGTCGTTCTGATGTACCATCGCTTCGGCGAGGATGCCCTGCCATCCACCTCGGTGCGGCTGGAACAGTTCGACGGCCACCTGACCGAGCTGGCTTCAGGGCGGTATCGCGTCATGCCGCTGGCGGAGATCGCGGCCCGCCTGCGGGCCGGCGAGGCGCTGCCCGACCATGCCGTCGCCATCACCATCGACGACGCCGCGCTGTCGGGCTACACCGAGGCTTGGCCGCGCCTGAAAGCGGCCGGCCTGCCGTTCACCCTCTTCGTCTCCACCGAGCCGCTGGACCTCGAACTCGGCGGCTACATGAGCTGGGCCCAGCTGCGCGAGATGGCGGCCGATCCGCTGGTCACCGTCGGCAACCACGGCCACAGCCACGCCCACATGGCCTGGCAGGACGACACCGCGCAACGCGACGAACTGGAACAGGCCGCCGGCCGGCTGCGGGCGGAACTGGGCAAGGCGCCCGAGCTGTTCGCCTATCCCTACGGCGAGATGAGCCTGGCGTTGCGCCAGAACGTCATCGAGGGCAGCTTCCTGGCGGCCTTCGGCCAGCATTCCGGTGCCGCCGGCGCGCTCAGCGACCGCTTCGCACTGCCCCGCTTCCCGCTCAACGAAGCCTACGGCGACATGGACCGCTTCCGCCTGGTCGCCAACACCCTGCCGCTGCCGGTCGACGGCATCACCCCGGCCGATCCCAGCATCGCCGAGGCAGTGCAGAACCCGCCGAACTTCGGCTTCACCGTGGCGGCGCCGCTGGGCAATCTCGATGCGCTGAATTGTTTCGCGTCCGCCGGCGCGCCGCAGACGATGCGCCTGGACCAGCGTATCGAGCTGCGCTTCGCGGCCCCGCTGCCGGCCGGCCGCGTGCGCATCAACTGCACGCTGCCCGCCGAGGACGGTCGCTGGCGCTGGTTCGGCACCCAACTGGTCGTCGCCAAAACCGCCGCACCCTGAATTCACCGAACCCTGAAAGCCATCCCAAGACGCATTACGGGCGCGGGCGCAGCCTTGCGTCGTCGAGCGCCTGCAGCCGGTTGCTGCGGATCAGCTCGCTGAGCGCGGCGATGTAGTCGGGACCTTCTTCCGAATAGTTTTTCAGGCCGCGCACCAGTTCCTGGGCATGCAGCGGCTGGCCGATCGCGCGTGCCTTGGCGCGGCGGGCACGCAGGTCGGCGTAGGCCGGATGGCTGTTCAGGTTGTGCAGATAGGCGCGCACGGCACTCATCAGATCGGGAAAGCCACGCACCTTGAAATCGTTGCGGTCGGCATCGATGGGCGTCAGGCCGTGGGCGGCGTCGCCCCAGCTGCGCTGGCCGAACAATGCATTGGCCCGCAGCGCGAAGCGCGAGGTGCCCCAACCGCTTTCCTGCGCCGCCTGGGCCAGCGCCAGGCTGGGCGGCACCGCGTCGATGCGGCTCAGCAGGTCGGCCGCGTCGCCCGCCTCGGCGCCGTACCAATCGGCCACCGATTCCAGCCACATCGCATCGGTTGCCCCCAGCCGGCCCGCCGCCTGGGCATCCAGCGCGGCAATCACCTTGCCACGGGCACGGCGCAGCTCGCGGTTGGCCTGCAACACCATCGGCAGCAGGGTCCGCAGGAACAGCGCCTTGCGTACCTCAGCGTCGCCGATACGCGCCATGTCGCGCGGCAGCGCGGTGACCGCCAGACGCGGCACGCCGAGGCCGTCGTCGGCCAACAGGTCGTCGAGGCGGTAGTTCTGTGAATCGAAAAGATCTTCCAGGGAAACAGCGTCGCGCACGTAGACGCGGCGCAGTGCCGGGCTGTCCGCGGCAAGACCCAGTTCCTGCCAGGCCGAGCGCGGCAGCGGGTCGGCGCCGAGCCACAGCGCGATGAGAAGAAAGAACCCGAAGAGTGCCACCAGCGCCGTGCCGCGGCCTGTCAGGTCGCGGTTCACGATCCGCGCAAAGCGCGTCAGGAAACGTCCCACGACCGGCTGCCACTCAGCGACCAGTGCCGCCACCTGTGCCCCCATCGCCTCACCGCCTCGCCATTGTTTTTTCAGTCTATGCAGTGCCATTCCGACTGCCAGACAACATAGGGCGGCTTCGCGAAGATTTCGTTATCGAAGGATCAGAGTCAGGGCTCAATTTCGCTGCAACGTACAAGCGAATCCGCAGCCTCACTTGAGCGTTGGCCAAAAAACTTAGGGGCATTTCCGTGACTTCGGAAATGCCCCTTCGCAAGCGCAACGAACGTGCGGACGAAAAGCGCTCTAGATAACCGGGCGCACCTCGACCACCTCGGGGATGTAATGACGCAGCATATTTTCGATGCCCATCTTCAAGGTGGCGGTTGAACTGGGGCAACCCGCGCAGGCGCCCTGCATGTGCAGGTAGACGACGCCCTTGTCGAAACCGCGGAACACGATATCGCCGCCGTCCTGGGCAACGGCGGGCCGCACGCGGGTGTCGAGCAGCTCCTTGATCTGGCCGACGATCTCGCTGTCTTCGCCGCCTTCCGCTGCCGCGTCGCTGTGTCCCTCATCGCCGGATTCCGCATCGTCCAACAGGACGGGGCGGCCGGCGGTGAAGTGTTCCATGATGACACCCAGGATGGCCGGCTTCAGCAGGTACCACTCGCGGGCGTCTTCCTTGGTGACCGAAACGAAGTCGGTGCCGAAGAACACGCCGACCACACCCTCGACCGCGAACAGCCGTTCGGCCAGCGGCGAGCGTGCCGCCGAAGCGGCATCGGGGAAGTTGGCGGTGCCGGCGGCCAGCACGTCGCGGCCGGGCAGGAACTTCAAGGTTGCCGGGTTCGGGGTCTGTTCGGTCTGGATGAACATGGGACGGCGTCTCCTAGGGATCTTCGCCCCTCCGGGGGGCTTCGTGCCTGAATGTGGGCCACGGGGCGGGCCGCTTCAAGCCTCTTCGGCTAAATCAGACTAAATTAGTCAGGTTTGGTCAAGCGGGACGGGAAGGCGCCTTTTCCGCAGCCGGCGTCAGGTCACCGCGTCGATTTCGTCGATGGTGATGGAATCCGGCACGATGGTGACCGGGATGTGCAGGCGGCCGAGGAATTTGCCGGTCAGCGCCGAGACCAGCGGACCGGGTCCGCGCTTGCCGGTCGAGGCGCCGAGCACCAGGATCGAGATGTTGGGCTCCTCGTCCAGCAACGCCAGCAGTTCGTCGCGGCGGTCGCCCTCGCGCACATAGAGCACGGGCAGGCTGCCGGCCAGATCGCTAACCTCGGCGGCGAGGCGCTGCAGCACCTGTTCGGCCTCGGTGCGGGCCTCCTCGCGCATCAGGTCGCCGACCGACATCCAATGCTGGAATTCCGACGGCTCGACCACGTAGAGCATGGCGACCTTGCCGCCGGTGCTGCGGGCGCGCAGCGCGGCAAAGCGCAGGGCGACGCGCATTTCCTCGGTCTCGTCGACGACCACCAGAAAGACGCGGCTGGAGCGGCTGCCGGACGTCGTCGTCTTCGCGGCGTCGGCAGTGCTATCGGGGGCGCCGGCGGCGGCAGAATTGTCCGCCGGACTGCCCGAAGGAGGAGGGACGTCTGCCATGCGCGGGTTCCTTTGGGGGTTTTCTCTCTCGGGTAGGCGTCCGTACCGGCGAATCCTGCCACTAGGGGGAGCGGCGGCGCAATCGTCGCGTTGCAGCCGGCCGGCGAAGCGACCGCATGGCGGACCCCGCCGGGCGGCCACCTACGGCCGCAAAAACCCTATGATATCATACACTTCATCGATGATCGGGGCGGCGACGGCCTGAGCCCGCTCGGCGCCCTCACGCAGCACCGAGTCGACGTAATGGGTATCGTCCACCATGCGTTTCATCTCTTCGCCCATGTGGCCGAGGCTGGCGACCGCCACATCGGTCAGCGCCTTCTTGAAGTCGGCGAAACCCTTGCCCTCGAAGGCGGTGACGGTGTCGGCCAGCGCCCGGTCGGTGAGCGCCGCATAGATGGTCAGCAGGTTGGCGGCCTCCGGCCGCGCCTCTCGGAAGGCGGCGGTGAACTGGCCTTCGGGGCCGACCACCGAGGCATCGGGCAGCAGTTCGGAATCGCTGGTCGCCCGGCGCACCTTCTTGGCCACGGTGTCGGCATCGTCGGTCATGTTGATGCGCGCCGCGTCGGACGGATCGGAACTGCTCATCTTCTTCGCGCCGTCGCGCAGCGACATGACGCGGGTAGCCGAGCCCTGGATGATCGGCTCGACGATCGGGAAGTAGTCGACACCATAGTCGCTGTTGAACTTCTGGGCGACGTCGCGGGTCAGTTCCAGATGCTGCTTCTGATCCTCGCCCACCGGCACATGGGTCGCCTTGTAGACCAGGATGTCGGCGGCCATGAGGTTCGGGTAGACGTAGAGCCCGGAGGACGCCTTTTCGCGGTTCTTGCCGGCCTTGTCCTTGAACTGGGTCATGCGGTTCAGCCAGCCGATCCGCGTCACGCAGTGGAACACCCAGGCGAGCTGGGCGTGGGCGGCGACCTGCGACTGGTTGAAGATGATCGAGGTCTTGGGATCGATGCCGGCGGCGAGATAGCCGGCGGTCACCTCACGCGTGCGCTGACGCAGCACGGCCGGGTCCTGCCACAGGGTGATGGCATGCTGATCGACCACGCAGTAGATGCAGTCGTAGTCGTTCTGCAGAGCCACGAAGTTGCGGATGGCCCCGAGATAGTTGCCAAGGTGCAGATTGCCGGAGGGCTGGACGCCCGAGAAGATCCGTTTCATGTGCCTGTGCGACCAGTACAAAAGGGGAAGGAAGCTAAAGTGTGCCGGGGTGCGGTCCCGGGCCCCAGGGGCAGCAGGGGGGCAGCGGGGGTTATCGCTGGACAGCCGGGAGCGGTCAAGGTCCCAGGACGCAGGCCACTTATGCAGAGTCCCTATGCAGGGCCGGGCGGCACACCGGGAGGCACAGGCAGAACGCGCAAGGGGGACCACCGCGCCACGGGTCAGTCGGCGGCGGCGCTGTTCTTCTTGGCGCCGCGGCGCAGCGATCCCGCCAGATCGGCGCGGGAGACGGCGCCGAGACCGACGGCCAGTACGCCGTAGACCACCATGCCGGCGGCCACCAGGACCGCCAGGGCGACCGCCCGTTCGACGAAGCTGTCGTCGAACCAGGCGCCGGTGACCCGCTGCAGCGCCCACAGCGCGACGCCCATGCCCGCCGAGGCGGCCAGGATACGCGGCAGGCGCCGGCGGAAGCGGTCGTCCAGGTGGCAGAACCCGAAGCGGCGCAGCGACAGGGCCAGCAGCACCACGTTGAGCCAGGCCGCCAGCGTCGTCGCCAAGGCGCTGCCGACGTGGCGCAACTGCCAGAACAGCACGAGGCTGAGCACAATGTTGGCGACCACCGCGACCACCGAGTAGCGGAACGGTGTCACCGTGTCCTCGCGGGCGTAGAACGCCGGCTGCAGTATCTTCACCAGCACGAAGGCCGGCAGGCCCCAGGCAAAAGCACCGAGCGCCGCCGCCGTGGCCGCCGCGTCCTCGGCGCCGAAACGGCCATGCTGGAACAGGCCGCCGATGATCGGCCCGGCGATGATGACCAGCGCCACCGTCGCCGGCAGGGTCAGCAGCAGGGCGAACTCCAGCCCGCGGTTCAGGCTGTGCATCGCCTGATCCTCGTTGCCCGCGCGCAGCTTGCGGGCCAGATCGGGCAGCAGGACGATGCCGATGGCGATGCCGATCAGCCCCAGCGGCAACTGGTAGACACGGTCGGCGTAGTAGAGAAAGGAGAAGGCGCCCTCCTGCCAGGAGGCGATGGAGGAACCGACGAAAATGTTGATCTGCAGGGCGCCCGCCGAGAGCATGCCCGGCAGCATCAGCACCAGCAGGCGCTTCACCCCCGGGGTCATGCGCGGGCGCGGAAAGCGCAGCGCCATGCCGGCGCGCTTGGCGGCGACCACCAGGAAGATCATCTGCGCCGCGCCGGAGACGCAGACCGCCCAGGCCATCACCTGGCCGGGCAGCTCGGCGAAGAACGGCAGCACCGTCAGCAGGGCGGCGAAGAAGATGACGTTCAGCAGGATCGGCGCAGCCGCCTCCGCCGCGAAGCGGTACAGCGAATTGAGGCTGACGCTGAGCAGCGCCACCACCGACATGAACAGCAGGTAGGGGAAGGTGATGCGCGTCAGGTCGATCGCCAGGGCGAGCTTTTCCGGATCCTGCGAGAAGCCCGAGCCGATCAGATAGATGAACCACGGCATGCCGGCCATGCAGACCGCCGAGACCACCAGCAGTCCGGTCACCAGCACCGACAGCGCCTCCTCGGCGAAGCGCCGCGCCGCGACCTCGCCTTCCTGCTCCAGCCGGCGTGCGAACAGCGGCACGAAGGCGGCGTTGAAGGCACCCTCGGCGAAGAGGCGACGGAACAGGTTGGGCAACCGGAAGGCAGCGAAGAAGGCATCGGCCACCGGGCTGGCACCGACCGCGTTGGCGATCAGAATGTCGCGCACGAAGCCGAGGATGCGGCTGATGCCGGTGTAGCCGCCCACGGTGGCAACGGAACGAACGAGGCTCATGCCGGAGAATACTCAGGGAAAGAATGTGGCGAAACGGCAAACGTCACGGCGCGGCAAGTCAGGACGCGGGCCAGAACAAGGGCCAGCGCGGTGGCCTCCGCTAACGCGACTTGTGGGCCGGGGCCTTGCGGGCACCCGCCCGCGCGGTCGCGGCCTTCTTGGCCACGCGCTTGGGGGCCACGCTCTTGGGCGCCGTGCTCTTCTTGGCGGTCTCCTTCTTGGCCGGCGCCTTCTTGGCGTCCTTCTTGGCGCCCGGCTTGGCGACCGGCTTGGCGACCGGCTTTTTTGCCGGCTTCTGGGCGGGCGCGCACTCGCCCTCGTCCAGCGCCGCCAGCAGCTTCTTCTCGATGGCGCGCAGCTTCTGCTTGCTCTCGATTTTGCCGCCGAGCGGATCCTGCACATAGAAGGCGTCGACCGCGCGTTCGCCGTAGGTCGCGATGCGCGCCGACTTGATCATCAGGTTGAGGCGGGTCAGCGTCTGGGTCACCAGATAGAGGAAACCCGGACGGTCGCGGCCGTTCACCTCGATCACCGTGTGGCTGCGGCTCGCCTTGTTGTCGATCAGCACCCGCGGCGTCACCCGGAAGACCTTGAAGCGGCTGGGGATCGGCGACTGCTGGGCCCGCAGTTCCTGCAGCGGCCGCATCCGCCCGGCCAGCGACTGTTCGATGGCGGAGGAAAGCCGCGCCAGCTTACCCGGCCGGTCGAAAGCGCCGCCGGTGGCGTCTTCGACATAGAAGGAGTCGAGCGCCATGCCGTTGGACAGCGTGAAGATGCGCGCCGCGGTGATCGACGCGCCGGCCACCGCCATGGCGCCGGCGATGCGGCTGAACAGGCCGGGATGGTCGGGGGTGTACACCGTCACCTCGGTGGCCTGGCGGTAGCGGTCGATCCGGGTGTCGATGGTCAGCGGCGCGCCGCTCGCCTCGGCCTCACGCACCAGGCGGGCATGGCGCAGGTGGCTGTCGGAATCGAGACCGCTCCAGTAGGAGGGGTAGCCGCGGCGCAGATGGGCGGCGATGTCCTTCGCGCTCCAGCCGGCTTCCTTCAGCGTTTCCTTCAGTTCTTCCTTGGCCCGTTTCACGCGCACGTCGCGCCCCTCGGCGGCGAGGCCGCCGGAGAGCACGGATTCCGTGCGCCAATAGAGATCGCGCAGCAGCGCCGCCTTCCAGGCGTTCCACACATTGGGGCCGACGGCGCGGATGTCGGCGACGGTCAGCACCAGCAGCAGGCGCAGGCGTTCGGGCGATTGCACCAGTTCGGCGAAGTCGTGGATCGTCTTGGGGTCTTCGATGTCGCGCTTGAAGGCGGTGTCGCTCATGGCGAGGTGGTTCAGCACCAGCCACGAGACCGTCTCGGTTTCCGCCGCGTCCAGACCGACGCGCGGACAGACCTTCTGCGCCACTTTGGCACCCAGTTCGGAGTGATCGCCGTTGCGCCCCTTGGCAATGTCGTGCAGCAGCACCGCCATGTAGAGCACGCGGCGCGACAGGATCTTGTGCACCACCTCCGTGGCGATCGGCGCCGCTTCGGCAAGGCGCCCCTCTTCGATGGCGTGCAGGATGCCGATGGCGAAGATGGTGTGCTCGTCCACCGTGTAGTGGTGGTACATGTTGTACTGCATCTGCGCGACGACGCGCCCGAAGTCCGGCAGGAAGCGCCCGAACACACCGGCTTCGTTCAACCGGCGCAGCGTCGTCTCCGGATCCTTCTGCGAGGTCAGCATGTCGACGAAGATGGCGTTGGCCTTGGGGTCCTCGCGCAGCGTCTTGTTGATCAGCCTCAGTTTGCGCGTGATCGCGCGCAGCGTCTCGGGATGGATGTCCAGATCGTGTTTCTGCGCGACCTGGAAGATGCGCAGCAGCTCGACAGGATTCTCGGTGAAGGCATCGGGCGAGGCGACCGTCAGGCGGTCGCCCTCCAGGCCGAAGCCCTCCACTTTGCGGCGGCGCTTGAGCTGCGGCAGGCGGAAGCGCGAGCGGCGGTTATGCTCGGCCTCGATGACGGCGCAGAAGATGCGCGTCAGGTCGCCGACTTCCTTGGCGACCAGGAAATAGCGCTTCATGAAACGCTCGACGTCCATCAGCCCGCCGTGCGGCGTGAAGCCCATGCGCGGCGCGATCAGCTTTTGCATGTCGAAGGTCAGCCGCTCGTCGGCGCGGCCGGACAGGTAGTGCATATGGCAGCGCAGGGTCCACAGGAAGTTCTGCGCCTTCTCGAAGGTGGTCACCTCGGCGGCGGTAAACACCTTGCGCTGCACCAGCGTGGCGATGTCGTCGACGTTGTAGAGGAACTTGGCGATCCAGAAGAGGGTGTGCAGGTCGCGCAGGCCGCCCTTGCCCTCCTTGATGTTGGGCTCCAGTTGGTAGCGCGAGCCGCCGAAGCGGTCGTGGCGCGCCTTGCGTTCGCTCAGCTTGGCCTCGATGAACTTGGTGGCGCCGCCGGCCTGCACGTCCTTGTGGAAGCGCTGGCGCAGTTCACGGTGCAACGCCTGGTCGCCCCATAGCCAGCGCGATTCCAGCAGCGCGGTGCAGATGGTGATGTCGCTCTTGGCCAGGCGGATGCATTCGTTCACCGAGCGCGTCGAATGGCCGACCTTGAAGCCCAGGTCCCACAGCAGGTAGAGCATCTCCTCGACCACCTGCTCGCTGCGCGGGGTGATCTTGTAGGGCAGCAGAAACAGCAGATCGATGTCGGACTGCGGCGCCAGTTCGCCGCGTCCGTAACCGCCGACGGCGATCAGCGACAGCCGCTCGCCGGTCGAGGGATTGGCCAGAGGATAGAGCCGCTGGCCGACATGGTCGTAGACGGCACGGATCAACTGGTCGACCAGGTAGGCCTCGGCGCGCACCGTCGCGGTGCCGCGGGCGCCGTCGTCCTCGAAACGGCGGCGCACCTCGGCGCGGCCGGCGGCCAGGGCCGCCTTCAGCAGGGCCAGCACCGCGCTGCGCTGCTGCGGGCCGACCTCGGTCTCACCGAAGATCTGTTCCAACCGGCCGCCCAGACGGCGCCGGTTGATGATGGCGCGCGGGTTTTCGATGCCGGACCCGGCCACCGCCTCCAGGGCCGCGTCCCCGGCAGGCGCAACGGCGGCGTCAGGCGCCGGACCGGGCACCGCGGTCGCATCGAGAAGATCAAGACTGCTGGGCATGATATCCTTCACATCGGCCCGGGGCGGGCAACTTTCCAGGGGCCTGCGGAAAAGCGCAACCTTAGGCGCTCTATCCCTGGGAATCGCGCATAATTGCACCAAATAAGAGACATTATGGCACGATTCCTCTGCGCCGTCTTAACCGCCGTTCGCCTACCTATAGTCCCGGTGGCACTGTTGGGCGTCCTGGCGGCCGCCTGCAGCAGCGAGACCGCCCAGCCGCGGCCGATGCACATCGCCGCCCAGGTGGTCGACGACACGGTGACGCTGGCGGTCAGCGAGATCCCGCCAAGCCGCCAGATTACCGCCCTGGTGCTGGTCGATGCCACGGGCAACGAGACCCCGGCCCGCGAACGCGAGCTGATCACGCGGGAGGAAGGCAGCGGCGGCAATGCCGGCCCGGGCGTCGGTGTCGGCGCCAGCGGCGGGTCGTCCAGCGGCATCCGCCCCTATATCTCGCTCGGCTACCTGTTCCGCGGCGACGACAGCACCCGGCGCAGTCAGCATCTCACCGCCGCGATACCCTTGAACGACCCCGCCGCCTATGCCGCCGGCTACCGCGACTGGCGCATCGTCGTGCGCTACCGCGACCAGCTGGGCGAACCGCAGCAGGTCGCCATTCCCGCGCCGGCGCCCTGCGGCCCCGGCGCCCAGACCCCTGGCAATTTGAAAGCGCGCGCGGCATAACCGCACCTCGGCAAGCGTCACGATTCGGGAGAGCATGGATGAAGTCCGCCCTGGCGATCCGCCACGTCCTCTTCGAAGACCTCGGCGCCTTCGCGCCCGCCCTGGAGGCCGCCGGCTATCGGCTGCGCTATCTCGACGTCGGTCAGGAAGGCGGCAAACAGGAACTGGCCGATCTGCCGCCGCAACGCGACGACCTGGTCATCGTGCTGGGCGGGCCCATCGGCGTCTACGAGGACGACAGCTATCCCTTCCTAGCCGACGAGATCGCCTTCCTGGAACGGCGCCTGGCGGCGAACGCGCCGCTGATGGGTATCTGCCTCGGCGCGCAGCTCATCGCCCGGGCCGCCGGCGCCCGGGTCTACCCCAGTGGCATGAAGGAGATCGGCTTTGCAGCCATCACCCTGACCGAGGCCGGCACGGCCTCCTGCCTCGCGCCCTTCGCCAAGGCCCCCCTGACCCTGCACTGGCACGGCGACACCTTCGACCTGCCCGAAGGCGCCGAACTGCTCGCCAGCACCGAAGCCTGCCGGAACCAGGCCTTCGCCCTGGGCCGCAACGTCATCGGCTTCCAGTTCCACCCGGAGGCGGACTGCAGCGCCATCGAGCAGTGGCTGGTGGGGCACACGGTCGAGCTCAACGCCGCGGGAATCGACATCGCGAAGCTGCGCGAAGACGCGGGGCGCTATCGCCGGGAGCTGGCGGACAAGGCAGCAGCGACACTCACCGCCTGGCTCGACGGGCTGGACAACTAGTCCTTCGAGAGGTCTTTCAGGCGATAGAGCAGGTCCAGCGCCTCGCGCGGGCTGAGCGCGTCGGGGTTGATTTCTTCCAGCGCCGCTTCCACCGCGCTTTCCTCGACCGCCGGTGCGGCGGCCTTGGCCGCAGTGGCGGCGAACAGCGGCAGGTCGTCGGCCAGGCGGGTGAGGGCACCGGCCTGCTCGCCCTGTTCCAGGCTGGCCAGCACGGTCTCGGCGCGCGCCACCGCCGCCGGGGGCAGCCCGGCCAGCTTGGCCACGTGGATGCCGTAGGAGCGGTCGGCGGCGCCGGCCGTCACCTCATGCAGGAAGACCACGTCGCCCTGCCATTCCTTCACCCGCATGGAGTGGCAGGCCAGGGAGTCGAGCTTGGCCGCGAGGCTGGTCAGCTCGTGGTAGTGGGTGGCGAAGAGGGCGCGGCAGCGGTTCACCTCGTGCAGGTGTTCCAGGCAGGCCCAGGCGATGGACAGGCCGTCGAAGGTCGCCGTGCCGCGGCCGATCTCGTCCAGGATGACCAGGGCGCGCGGCCCGGCCTGATTGAGAATCGCCGCGGTCTCCACCATCTCCACCATGAAGGTCGAGCGCCCGCGCGCCAGGTCGTCGGCGGCGCCGACGCGGCTGAACAGGCGGTCGACGACACCGATGTGGGCGGCCTCGGCCGGCACGTAGCTGCCCATCTGGGCCAGCACGGCGATCAGCGCGTTCTGGCGCAAAAAGGTCGATTTACCCGCCATGTTGGGGCCGGTCACCAGCCACAGGCGGCCGTCTTTACCCGCCGGCCCGGCTTCCCCGTCTTCCAGACGGCAGTCGTTGGCGACGAAGCCGCTTTCCTGCGCCGCCGCCAGGGCGGCCTCCACCACCGGGTGGCGCCCGGCGGTGATGTGGAAGGCGGTGCTGTCGTCCAGGCGCGGGCGGCACCAGCGCTGGCCCACCGCCAGTTCGGCCAGGGCCGCGGCGACATCGAGGGCGGCCAGGGCCCGTGCCGCCGTGGCGATCTCCTCGCCGCGCTGCAGCACCTCGCCGACCAGGTCCTGCACCAGCTGCAATTCCAGGGCGAGGGCCCGCTCGGCGGCGCTGGCGATCTTCTGTTCCAGCTCCGACAGCGCGACGGTGGAAAAGCGCTTCGCCGAGGCCAGGGTCTGGCGGTGGATGAAGGGGCTGTCGCCCGCCGTCTGGATCTTGTCGGCGTGGGTCGGCGTCACCTCGATGAAATAGCCCAGCACGTTGTTGTGCTTGATCTTCAGCGAGGCCACGCCGCTGTCCTGCACGTACTTCTGCTGCAGCCCGGCGATCAGCTTGCGGCTGTCGTCGCGCAGCGCGCGCAGCTCGTCCAGGCCAGCGTCGTAGCCGGGCGCGATGGCGCCGCCGTCGCGCGCGAGCATCGGCGGCTCCGGCGCCAGGGCGCGGGCGAGGCGGGCGACCAGGGTGTCGTGGATGCCAAGATCGCGGACCGCCTCGGTCAGCAGCGCCGGCGCGACATTCCCCCCCTGCAGCAGGGTCCGCAGATCGCCGGCCACGGTCAGGGCATCGCGCACCGCCGCCAAGTCGCGCGGACCGCCGCGCCCCAGGCTGAGGCGCGACAGGGCGCGTTCGATATCCGGGCAGCGGCGCAACCGCGCGCGCAGGTCGGCCCGCAGGCCTTCCCCGTCGACAAAGTGGGCGACGAGGTCATGGCGCCCGGCCACCGCCGCCGGATCGGTCAGCGGCGCCGCAAGGCGGGTGGCCAGCAGGCGCGCGCCGGCGCCGGTCACCGTGCGGTCGATGGTGGCCAGCAGCGAGCCGGCCCGCCCGCCGGTCAGCGCCTCGGTCAGTTCCAGGTTGCGCCGGGTCGCCGCGTCGATCTCCATCACCGCGCCGGCGGCCAGGCGCCGCGGCGCCAGCAGGCGGGGCAGGCGGCCCTTCTGGGTCAGGGTCACGTAGTCGATGAGGGCGCCGGCGGCGGCCAGCTCGGCGCGGCCGAAGGCGCCGAAGGCGTCCAGCGCCTTCACCGCGAAGACCTCCTCCAGGCGCTTCGACCCGTTGGCGCTGTCGAAGCGGGCGGCGGGCAGCGGCGTCAGACGGCTTTTGAAGTCGCTGAAAATTTCGCCGAAAATTTCACGGGCGCCCGGTTTGTCCAACAGGCGGTCGGCAACGATCAGTTCGCCGGGCGACAGCCGGGCCAAAGTGGCGGCGAGACCCTGGGGGTCGACCGGCTGGGCCAGGAAGACGCCGGTGGAGATGTCGAGCCAGGCCAGGCCCAGCTCGCCGCCGGCCTCGGCCAGGGCGGCCAGATAGTTGTGGGCGCGGGCGTCGAGCAGCTCGTCCTCGGTGATGGTGCCGGGCGTCACCACCCGCACCACGTCGCGCTTGACCACCGACTTGCTGCCGCGCTTCTTGGCCTCGGCGGGGTCTTCCATCTGTTCGCAGATGGCGACCTTGAAACCCTTGCGGATGAGGCGCGAGAGGTAGCCGTCGGCGGAATGCACCGGCACGCCGCACATGGCGATGTCCTGGCCCTGGTGCTGACCGCGCTTGGTCAGCGCGATGTCAAGCGCCGCCGAGGCCTGCTCGGCATCCTCGAAGAACAGCTCGTAGAAGTCGCCCATGCGGTAGAACAGCAGGCAGCCGGGGTGGGCCTGCTTGATCGCCAGGTACTGGGCCATCATGGGGGTGACCCCGGGAGGCGTGGCCTCAGGAGACGTCACGCCCGCCGCCGGGCCGGCCTGGCCGGCCTGGCCGGTCGGGCCGGTCGGGCCGTCGGTCTCCGGGGAGCCGTCTTTTGGGGAAGTCGCTGCTTGTGCGGTCATCGATCAATAGCTTTACTTTGGCCGAGGTTATCACAGGCCCCCGGCGCCGGTGCAAGGGACCCAAGCGCAAAGGCCGCGCGGACTGATGGGGATCAATGCCCAGCCTGCCCGCGATGGGCGACGGTGGCGGTCGGAACGGTTCAATTTTTAGGAGATGCGCAGACGTGGCGGACGGTAAGCAGACTTTCGGCGAGGACGTGACGGTCGAGGTAGCGGGGACTTTCACCACCCGGGACAAATTCACCGCGGCGGTCAAGGCGCTGCAGGCCGCCGGCTTTGCGCATGACGACATCTCCGTGCTGGATACCCATGAATCGCTGAGTGCGGCCGGCAAGCCGAGCGACGCCTGGCAGGAATCCCTGGCCGGCATGGTCGGCGAGGTCAACTACGTCGGGCCGCTGCCCGCCGCCGGCTTCATCGCCCTGGCCTCCGGCCCGGTCGGCGCCGCGGTCGCCGGGGCGATGGCCGCCGGCCTGACCGGGGCGGCGCTGGTCGACCTGCTGGCCGAGGTGCGCGCAACCCCGCACACCGAAGCCTTCGCCCGCGCCCTGGAGGCCGGCGCCATCCTGCTGTGGGTGCGCGTTGGCGACGAGGGCCAGGCCCATGAGGCCGAAGCCCTGCTGACCCGCCACGGCGCCGGCGATGTGCACCGCCATGTAAAATAAGGCGTGGCACGGCCCCAAAGCGGGGCCGGGGAGCGGTTCCGGCCCGGCCTTCGGCCCCCCCGGGTGTGCCTCGGGGTTTGCCCCTGGGCCTTTGACGGCCTCCCTGCGCCTGTCTAATCTTTGCCGAAAAACAAGGTCCTGAAAGCAGCGGCCCGGCAGCACGCCGGGTCAAGCGGGCCCCCGCGGGAGGAAAACGCAAGGTATGGATAAGAATCGCGTCACGGACCAGGAAGCCCTGGATCTGCACTCGAGTGGCCGGCCCGGCAAGTTCGAGATCCAGGCGACCAAGCCGCTGACCACCCAGCGCGACCTGTCCCTGGCCTACTCGCCCGGCGTCGCCGACCCCTGCCTGCGGATCGCCGAGGACGAATCAAAGGCTTACGACTACACGGCCAAGGGCATCTTCGTCGCCATCGTGTCCATCGGCTCCGCCGTGCTGGGCCTGGGCAACCTCGGCGCCCAGGCCGCCAAGCCAGTGATGGAAGGCAAGGCTGTGCTGTTCAAGCGCTTCGCCGATATCGACGGCATCGACCTGGAAGTCGATACCCAGGACGTCGACGAGTTCGTCAACTGCGTGCGCTTTCTGGGCAAGTCCTGGGGCGGGGTGAACCTGGAAGACATCAAGGCGCCGGAGTGCTTCGTCATCGAAGAGCGCCTGAAGGAACTGATGGACATCCCGGTGTTCCATGACGACCAGCACGGCACCGCCATCATCACCGCCGCCGGCTTCATCAATGCGCTGGCGCTGACCGGACGCGAAATGTCGGACGTCCGCGTGGTGATCAACGGCGCCGGCGCGGCGGGCATCGCCTGCGCCGAACTGATCAAGGCGATGGGCGTGCCGCACAACTCGGTGATGCTGTGCGATACCCGGGGCGTCATCTACCAGGGCCGCGAGCAGGGCATGAACCAATGGAAGTCGGCCCACGCCGTCGACAGCGAGTTGCGCACACTGGACGAGGCGACGGCCGGTGCCGACGTCTGCATCGGGCTGTCGGTGAAGGGCGCCTTCACGCCGGAGATGATCCGCTCCATGGCCGAGCAGCCGATCATCTTCGCCATGGCCAACCCGGACCCGGAGATCACTCCGGAGGAGATCGCCGAGATCCGCGGCGATGCCATCGTGGCCACCGGGCGCTCCGACTACCCGAACCAGATCAACAACGTGCTGGGCTTTCCCTATCTGTTCCGCGGGGCGCTGGACGTGCGCGCCTCGACCATCAACATGACCATGAAGATCGCCGCCGCCGAGGCCCTGGCGTCGCTGGCCCGCCAGGACGTGCCCGACGAGGTCGCCCGTGCCTACGAGAGCAAGAGCCTGCGCTATGGCCGCAACTACATCATTCCGGCACCCTTCGCTCCGCGCCTGATCGTCGCCGTGCCGAAGGCGGTGGCCAAGGCGGCGATGGAAAGCGGCGTGGCGCGCAAGCCGCTGAAGGACCTGCACGCCTACGAGCAGCAGCTTTCGGCGCGTCTCGACCCGACCGCCTCCAGTCTGCAGCGCATCTTCGACAAGGTGCAGCAGAACCCCAAGCGGGTGGTCTTCGCCGAGGGCGAGGAGGAGCGCACCATCCGCGCGGCGCTGGCCTTCCAGCAGGCCGGCTACGGCACCCCGGTGCTGGTCGGCCGCGAGCAGCAGGTGCTGGCCACCATGAAGTCGATCGGCCTGGAGAACAGCAGCCTGGAGATCCACAACGCGCGGCTGTCCAAGAACAACGCGCGCTACGTCGACTTCCTGTATCAGCGCCTGGGCCGCCTGGGCAAACTGCGGCGCGACTGCCAGCGCATGGCCAACCAGAACCGCAACGTCTTCGCCGCCTGCATGGTGGCCTGCGGCGAGGCCGACGCCATGGTGACCGGCCTGACCCGCAGCTTTGGCGTGACCTACGACGATATCCGCCGCGCCATCGACCCCAAGCCCAAGCAGCGGGTCTTCGGCCGCTCCATCCTGGTGGTCCGCGGGCGTTCGATCTTCATCGCCGACACCTCGGTGCACGAGCTGCCCAATGCCGAGCAGCTGGCCGACATCGCGGTGCAGACCGCCGCGGCGGCGCGCGCCCTGGGCCACGAGCCGCGCGTCGCCCTGTTGTCCTATTCCAACTTCGGCAATCCCTGGCACCCGGCCGCCCAGCGCATCCGCGACGCGGTGCAGGTCCTGGACCTGCGCGAGCCGGACTTCGAATACGACGGCGAGATGCAGGCCAACGTGGCGCTGAACTATCCGCTGATGAAGGAACACTATCCCGTCTCGCGCCTCACCGGGCCGGCCAACGTGCTGGTCATGCCCGGCCTGCACAGCGCCAACATCACCGCCAAGCTGATGCAGCAGGCCGGCGGCGGCACGGTGATCGGGCCGATCCTGATCGGCCTGGCGCATTCGGCCCAGGTGGTGCAGCTGGGCGCCACGGTGAACGACCTGGTCACTGCCGCCGCACTGGCCGCGTATGACGCCCAGAACGATTAAAGGCCAGAACGATTAGCGGCCAGAACGATCGGGGACCCAAAAGACTGCGCCCGGAGCGGTCCCGGAGCATTAAGGAACCCCCAGGGCCGCCCATCCCGGCGCCGTTGCAAAAGCTTCACGCGCATCGCGAAAACCGCGTGCTAAGCTTATAAACTAGGCTTGATTTGCGCCGGCAACCACGCCGGAAGGGTAAAAGGGACAGCATGACCGAAGGGTCGTCAGCACAGCGGGAGGGGGCGGCGGGACCGTCGTCGGACGGCGCGCCGCCGGAGACCGCTCAGGCGGCAAACAATCCCATGCCCGAGCCTCCGCTTCCCGCCAACCCGTTACCCGACAGGGGCCGGCTGCTGCTGGCCGCCGTGGTCCTGTGGCTGCCGATGCTGGCCGTGCTGCTGCTGCTGCTGGCCGACGGCCTGATCTCGCTGGCATCGGCAAGCATTGCCGCGGTTGCGGTGCTGGCCCTGATGGGCGTCATGCTGAACCAGCATTTCCGCCGCGTGCGCGCGCTGACCGGCTACCTGGGGCGGGTGCGCGAGGCCGGCGACGACACCCCGCTGCCCCCGGCACCGTCGGGCGGCGACCTGCTGTCGCCGGGGCTCAGCGACGCGATCGCCGAGACGGCGCGCGAGCAGCGCGCCCGGCGCCACGACCTGGAAGACACCATGGCGATGAACGCGGCGGTGCTGGCCGGGCTGCCCGACCCGCTGATCCTGGTCGGGCGGAACCGCCGGGTGTTGCGCCTCAACCCCGCCGCCGAGGCCCTGCTGGGCCACGACCTGACCGGACGCGAACTGGCCCTGGGCATCCGCAATCCCGCCCTGCTGGCCGCCGTCGAGGCGGTGCTGCGCGGCGGCGAACAGGAAACGGTCGAATTCTCCATTCCCGGCAAGGTCGAGCGCAACCTGGCCGCCCGGGTGCTGCGCCTGCCGGCGACGGCGCGCGAGCCGGCCAGCGTGATGATCGCCCTCTATGACCTGACCGGCGTGAAGCAGAGCGAACGGATGCGTGCCGACTTCGTCGCCAACGTCTCCCACGAGCTGCGCACGCCGCTGACCAGCCTGATCGGCTTCATCGAAACCCTGCGCGGCCCGGCCCGCGAGGATACCGAGGCCCGCGAGCGCTTCCTGAAGATCATGGAGGAGCAGTCGCACCGCATGTCGCGCCTGGTCGACGACCTGCTGTCGCTGTCGCGCATCGAACTGCAGGAGCACACCGCCCCCAGCAGCCAGAGCGACATGGCGCAGATCCTGGCCTCGGTCGCCTCGACCCTGGAGCTGGAGGCGGCGCGGCGCGGCATGCGCATCGAGATTGCCTGCGACCGCCTGCCGCCGGTGATCGGCGACCGCGACGAGCTGACCCAGGTGTTCCAGAACCTGCTGGACAACGCGGTGAAGTACGGCGAGGACAACACGGTGATCCGCGTTGCCGCCCGGTCCCTGGCCAAGGGCGGCGCCGGGGAGCGCCGGCTGGGCCGTGCCGGCCTGAAGGTCTCCGTCTTCAACGAGGGCGAAGGCATCGAGCGCGAGCACATCCCGCGCCTGACCGAACGCTTCTACCGGGTCGACAGCCGGCGCTCGCGCCGCCTGGGCGGCACCGGCCTGGGCCTGGCCATCGTGAAGCACATCATCAACCGCCACCGCGGCGTACTGGAAATCGAAAGCCGCGCCAACGAGGGCGCCACCTTCTCGGTCTACCTGCCCTCGGCGGCGGAAAAATTGGCGGAAAAGCCGGCGCCGCTGACGGCGCCCCGGGCTTCTTAAGGGCAGCCCTTTGTAAGGGTGACATCCCGGCGGACGTCGAAGCCAGCGCGGGAAATATGACAGCGCGGGGGGTCAGGAAATTTTCCCGACCCGGCCCGGCGGCGCAAAATCCCCAGGCATTTCCTTAACATTTCGTGGATTTACCCCCGCCCGGCAGCGGGTGTCATTTAAGTGTAACATGACTGTAGTAATAGCATCGCTGAGACGCCCTAGTTTGACCCCCGCCGGCACATGGCCGGCATCGCATTGCAGCCTCCCCGACGCCCCGGACCATCGGTAAAGCCGGTGATGCGGGCAGCCACAAGACAGGCATCCGGGCGGGCATCGCAGAGAGTTTCATCAATGGGCATTCAGCGGAGGTATACCCCGTGATCAAGAACAAGCTCGCCGTGGCGGCCCTTGCCGGCCTGGTCATGGCCGCGCCGGCCATCGCCGAGGCGCGTGACCAGATTCGCATCGTCGGTTCGTCGACGGTGTTCCCCTTCTCCACGGCCGTTGCAGAGGCTTTCGGCCGCAGCACCAGCTTCAAGACCCCGGTCGTCGAGAGCACCGGTTCCGGCGGCGGCATGAAGCTGTTCTGCGCCGGCGTCGGCACCGAGCATCCGGACATCACCAACGCCTCGCGGCGCATGAAGAAGTCCGAATTCGAGACCTGCACCAAGAACGGCATCACCGTCACCGAGGTGAAGGTCGGCTTCGACGGCATCGTGCTGGCCAATTCCAAGGCGGCCGAACCGCTGTCGCTGACCAAGAAGCAGATCTTCCTGGCGCTGGCCAAGACGGTTCCGGTCAACGGCAAGCTGGTCGACAATCCCAACAAGATGTGGAGCGATATCGACCCCTCGCTGCCGAAGATCAAGATCGAGGTCCTGGGCCCGCCGCCGACCAGCGGCACCCGCGACGCCTTCGTCGAACTGGTGATGGACGAGGCCGCCGAGGAGTTTCCTGAGATCAAGGCGCTGGACAAGAACGCCTTCAAGGTTGCCGCGCAGTCCATCCGTGAAGACGGTGCCTTCGTGGAAGCCGGCGAGAACGACAACCTGATCGTCCAGAAGCTGGAAGCCAACCCGGATGCCCTCGGCATCTTCGGCTTCAGCTTCCTCGATCAGAACGCCGACAAGCTGCAGGGCTCCACGGTCGAAGGCGTCGCGCCGGAGTTCGAGAACATCGCCTCGGGCAAGTACGGCGTTTCCCGCTCCCTGTACTTCTACGTGAAGCAGGAGCATGTCGGCACCATCCCCGGCATCAAGGAATACGTCGCCGAGTTCACCTCGGAGAAGGCCTGGGGCACCGAGGGCTATCTGGTGGAAAAGGGTCTGATCCCGCTGCCGGACGCCGACCGCAAGGCCATGCACGACTCAGCCAACGGTCTGGCCCCCCTGTCTATGTAAGGGTGCCGATGTAAGAAGAAGTGGGGAGCCGGCGGCGGCGGTGCCGCCGCCGGCCCTTCTTCCGGCCAAGACAAGAAACATCCGAACGAACGGCCCGGCCGCCCAGCCCCAGCAGTGACGCCGCGCGTCGAGCCAGCCCAGTCGAACCGAACAGTCCGTAAACTCTCCCCCTCAGGCCAGCCAACAACCGATGATCCGTCATGAATAGTCTGCTCCTCATCGCGATCCTGCTGGTCCTGACCATGATCGGCTATGCCTTCGGCCAGCGCCGCGCCCGCGTGGTGTCCGGCGGCCACCCTTCCACCCTGCACTCGCGCCCGCAGTACTACGGCCTCTACGTCGCCCTGTGGTGCGGCATCCCGAGCCTGCTGCTGATGGCCGCCTGGCTGATCGTCGCGCCGCATGTCGCCGAGTGGATGCTGATTTCCAGCCTGCCGGCAGAGACGACGGACCTGTCGCCGGACATGCTGTCGCTGCTGATCAACGATATCGAGAACCTGGCCTCCGGCAACATCGTCAGCCGCCAGGTGGATCCGGCGCTGCAGGCCGCCGCCGACGGCTACCAGTCGTTCCGCCATATCGCCAGCGCCGCCATGGCGGTCGCCGCCGTATCGCTGGGCATTGTCGGCCTGGCCCTGGCGCGCCGCCGCATCGTCCCGAGCTTGCGCGCACGCAATCTGGTCGAGCGCGCCGTCAACGTGCTGATGATCATCGCCTCGACCATCGCCATCCTGACCACCGTCGGCATCGTGCTGTCGCTGCTGTTCGAGGCGCTGCGTTTCTTCCAGCACGTGCCGCTGACGGAGTTCCTCTTCGGGCTGAACTGGAGCCCGCAGACGGCGCTGCGCGAGGACCAGGTCGGCTCCTCCGGCGCGTTCGGCGCGGTGCCGCTGTTCGCCGGCACGCTGATGATCACCCTGATCGCCATGTGCGTGGCGGTGCCGGTCGGCCTGTTCTCCGCCATCTACATGTCGGAGTACGCGGCGCCGAAAGTGCGCGCCATCGTAAAGCCGCTGCTGGAGATCCTGGCCGGCGTGCCGACCGTGGTCTACGGTTTCTTCGCCGCCCTGACTGTGGCGCCCTTCATCCGCGATACCGGCGAGGCCGTCGGCCTGACCGTTTCCTCCGAGTCCGCGCTGGCCGCCGGATCGGTGATGGGCATCATGATCATCCCCTTCATCTCCTCGCTGAGCGACGACGTGATGAATGCCGTGCCGCGCGCCCTGCGCGATGGCGCCTACGCCCTGGGCGCCACCAAGTCGGAAACCATCAAGCAGGTGATCTTCCCGGCGGCGCTGCCCGGCATCGTCGGCAGCCTTCTGCTGGCCATGAGCCGCGCCATCGGCGAGACCATGATCGTCGTCATGGCCGCCGGCCTGGCCGCCAATCTTACCGCCGACCCGCTGGAAGCGGTTTCTACCGTCACGGTGCAGATCGTCACCCTGCTGGTCGGCGACCAGGAATTCGACAGCGCCAAGACCCTGGCGGCCTTTGCCCTGGGCCTGGTGCTGTTCGTCGTCACCCTGGTGCTGAACATCGTCGCGCTGCACGTGGTCCGGAGGTACCGAGAGAAGTATGACTGAGAGCACTCTTCCCGCCGTGGGCCTGCGCCGCGCCGACCTGTCGGAGCAACGGCTTAAGCGCCGCTATGCCGCCGAAAAACGCTTCCGCCTGTACGGCGCCTCGGCGATCGGCATTGCGCTGGCCATTCTCGGCCTGCTGATCGGCACCATCGTCTCGAACGGCTACACCGCCTTCGTGCAGACCTATCTGGCGGTGCCGATCTATCTCGACGCCCAGGCGATCGATCCCGAAGGAACGCGCGACACCGAAACGCTTTACCGGGCCGACTACCAGAGCCTGGTGAAGGGCGGCCTGCGCGAGATGTTCCCCGACGTCACCGGGCGGCGCGAGAAGCTGAAGCTCTACGGCCTGGTCTCCAACGCCGCAGTCTACGACGTCCGCGACCAGGTGATGGCGGACCCCGCGATGATCGGCACCACCCAGACCCTTTGGGTGCGCGCCTCCGACGACGTCGACAGCCTGATCAAGGGCGCCATCGACCGCAACCTGGAGGAAGACAACCGCCGGGTTAAGGACGACGAGATCCGCTGGATCGAAACCTTCGAGGCCCAAGACGGCGTCGACGTGCGCTTCAACACGCACTTCTTCACCTCGGGCGCTTCACGCGAGCCGGAACAGGCCGGCATCTGGGGGGCGGTGGTGGGCTCGGCCCTGACCCTGCTGATCACCTTGGCGCTGTCTTTCCCGATCGGCGTGCTCTCCGCCGTCTATCTGGAAGAGTTCGCCCCCAAGAACCGCTGGACCGACCTGATCGAGGTCAACATCAACAACCTCGCCGCGGTGCCCTCGATCATCTTTGGCCTGCTCGGCCTCGCCGTCTTCCTCGGCACCTTCGGCCTGCCGCGTTCGGCACCGGTGGTCGGCGGCATGGTGCTGGCGCTGATGACGCTGCCCACCATCATCATCGCCGGCCGCGCCGCCCTGAAGGCGGTACCGCCGTCGATCCGCGAAGCCGCGCTGGGCATCGGCGCCTCGCCGCTGCAGGTGGTGACGCACCATGTGCTGCCGCTGGCGCTGCCCGGCATCATGACCGGCACCATCATCGGCATGGCCCAGGCGCTGGGCGAGACCGCGCCGCTGCTGATGATCGGCATGGTCGCCTTCATCGTCGACATTCCCGGCGGCGTCTCGGACCCGGCGACCGTGCTGCCGGTGCAGATCTACCTCTGGGCCGACAGCCCGGAGCGCGCCTTCATCGAGAAGACCAACGGTGCCATCATGGTGCTGCTGGGCTTCCTCATCCTCATGAACGCCCTGGCGGTGCTGCTGCGCAAGCGCTTCGAGCGTCAATGGTAAGCCGCCCGTAAAATGACCGGGCAAGCGACGGAGACAATCATGGAAGCAGCCATGGAGACCGCGGCGCCGCGCAGCAATCTGCGCAACAGCGCCAAGATGACAGCCCGCCAGGTGTCGGTGTTCTACGGCGACACCAAGGCCTTGAAGGACGTCGACCTGGACATCGGCGAAAACCAGGTGACCTCGCTGATCGGCCCTTCGGGCTGCGGCAAGTCGACCTTCCTGCGCTGCCTGAACCGGATGAACGACGTCATCGACATCTGCCGCGTCGAGGGCGATATCACCCTGGACGACGTCGATGTCTACCGCAGCGGCCTGGACGTGGTGCAGCTTCGCGCCCGCGTCGGCATGGTGTTCCAGAAGCCGAATCCCTTTCCGAAGTCGATCTACGACAACATCGCCTACGGCCCGCGCCTGCACGGCATCGCCGAGTCGAAGTCGGACCTGGACGACATCGTCGAGATCAGCCTGACCAAAGCCGGCCTGTGGAATGAGGCAAAAGATCGCCTGCAGCAGCCCGGCACCGGCCTGTCCGGTGGCCAGCAGCAGCGCCTGTGCATCGCGCGCGCCATCGCGGTCAACCCGGAAGTCATCCTGATGGACGAGCCCTGTTCGGCGCTCGACCCCATCGCCACGGCCAGGATCGAAGAGCTGATCGACGAGCTGCGGCAGAACTTCACCATCGTGATCGTCACCCACTCGATGCAGCAGGCCGCGCGCGTCTCCCAGCGCACCGCCTTCTTCCACCTGGGCGTCCTGGTCGAGGTCGGCGATACCGAAGATTTGTTCACCAACCCGCAGGACGAGCGCACCCAGGGCTACATCACCGGCCGCTTCGGCTGATGCGGCCCCCAAAGAGAGCCCTCGAGAGAACGCTACGACCCATGGCCCCGATCAAAAAACTGGCCCCGACCAAAAAACGCCCGAAGGACCGAGCAGCATGAACAGCGATCACATCGTCAAATCCTTCGACGAGGAACTGCAGCGACTGAGCGCCGTGGTCCTGCGCATGGGCGGCGTCGCCGAAGCGCAGCTCGCCGGCGCCATAGAGGCGTTGGTGCGCCGCGATTCCGACCTGGCGCAAAAGGTCGTCGCCGGCGACGAAGCCATCGACCAGATGGACCTGGAACTGGACGAGAACGCAGTGCGCACCCTGGCGCTGCGCCAGCCGATGGCCAACGACCTGCGCGAAGTGATCTCGGCGCTGAAGATCTCCAGCGACCTGGAGCGCATCGGCGACTACGCCAAGAACGTCGCCAAGCGCACCATCGCGCTGAACCAGCTGACGCCGCACGAGGCGGCGCGGTCGATCCCGCGCATGGCCAAGCTGGTGCAGGCGATCATCAAGGACGTGCTGGACGCCTACGCCAACCACGACCCCAATCGCGCCATCGACGTGTGGCATCGCGATGAGGAGGTCGACGAGATGTACACGGCGCTGTTCCGCGAGCTGCTGACCTACATGATGGAAGATCCGCGCCACATTACGCCCTGCACCCATCTGCTGTTCATCGCCAAGAACATCGAACGTATCGGCGACCACGCCACCAACATCGCCGAGACGACGCACTATCTGTCGACCGGCAAGCGCATCCACGGCGGCCGTCCGAAAGGCGACCTGTCGAGCTTCCAGGTGCTTAACCCGGAAGACGCCGCCGAAAATTGAAGCGATGAATGAAAAAGTGAGGGAAGAGGCGTGAAACCTCTCGTTCTGATCGTCGAAGACCAGGAAGCCCTGGTCACGATGCTGCGCTACAATCTGGAAGGTGCCGGGTTCCGCGTGAACACCGCGGGCGACGGCGAAGAGGCCCTGGTCGCAGCGGCCGAGGAAGTGCCGGACCTGATCCTGCTGGACTGGATGCTGCCGCTGATGTCGGGCATCGAGGTCTGCCGTCAACTGCGCAGCAAGGCCGATACCCGGCGCGCACCGATCATCATGCTGACCGCGCGCGGCGAGGAAACCGACAAGTTGCGCGGGCTGGACAGCGGCTGCGACGACTACATCACCAAGCCGTTCTCGCCGGCCGAGCTGATCGCGCGCATCAACGCGGTGCTGCGCCGGAGCAAGCCGGAGCTCAGCAGCGAGATGCTGACCTTCGAGGATCTGGCCATGGACCTGGCGGCCCACCGCGTGCGTCGCAACGGCCACGACATCCACCTGGGGCCGACCGAGTTCCGCCTGCTGCGCCACCTGATGCAGCACCCGGGCCGCGTCTTCACCCGCGAGCAGTTGCTGGATTCCGTCTGGGGCCGCGACGTCTACGTGGAGCCGCGCACCGTCGACGTGCACATCCGCCGGCTGCGCAAGGCGTTGAACCAGGCGGGCGACGACGACCTCATCCGCACCGTGCGCTCGGCCGGCTACTCGCTGGACCGCCCGGCGGCCTGACCAACCCCGTGACCTGACCTACCTTAGGCGCCGCCTTACGTGCCGTCTTTCAGGGGCCGGCGCATGTGGACGATGCCGTCTTCGCTGCCGGCGCGCTGGAAACCAAGTTCCTCGCAGAGCGCCAGCATGCGTCCGTTGTCGGCGAGCACGTCGCCCCAGATCTCCTCGATGCCGCGCTTCACCGCGAAGTCCATGATGCGCTCCATCAGCGCCCGGCCGAGGCCGCGCCCCTTGTCGGCGGAACGGATGGTGATGGCGAACTCGGCCCGCTGGTTATCCGGATCGGCGACCAGGCGCACGACGCCCAGGCCGCTGCGGTCCGGACCCTCGGCGGGAAAGGCGGCCAGCGCCATTTCGCGGTCGTAGTCCAGCTGGGTAAGACGCGCCGCCATCTCCGGGCTCATCTCGCGCATGTGGGCGAAAAAGCGCATGCGCACGTCGGCCGGGTCGAGCCGCTTGAAGCCGGTGCGCAGGCCCACGGCATCGTCGGGCCGCAGCGGGCGCACGAAGATCTTCTGGCCGTCGGGCAGGGTGAAGGTCTCTTCCAGCGACTTCGGGTAGGGCCGGATCGCCAGCCGGCTGCCGCCGCTCGGCTTGCCCGCCTGGCTGGCGTCGATGCGGATGCGGGCGTCGAGCGCGATGACCCCCTCGCTGTCGGCCAGCAGCGGGTTGATGGCGACCTCGGCGACCTCGGCGATGTCGATGACCATCTGGGACAGGCGGATGAGGCAGTTGGCGATTTCCCGCAGGGCCGCGCGGGGGCGGTCGCGGTAGCCCTGCAGCAGCTTGTAGACCCGGGTCTGGGTCATCATCGCCTCGGCCAGCACCGGATCGAGCGGCGGCAGGGCCAGCGCCTTGTCGTTGATCACCTCCACCGCGGTGCCGCCCTGGCCGAACAGCATGACCGGACCGAACTGCGGATCGCTGACCACGCCGAGGATCAGCTCCTCGGCCTGAGGGCGGCGGCACATGGCCTGCACGGTGAAACCCTGCAGCCGCGCCTCGGGCGCCGCCTTGCCGATACGCTGCAACATCGCCGCGGCCGCCTGTTCCACCGCCTCGGCGCCTTCCAGGTCCAGCGCCACACCGCCCATGTCGCTCTTGTGGGTGATATCGCGCGACAGAATCTTCAGGGCCACAGGCCCGCCGATGCGCGCCGCCGCGGCGCCGGCTTCGCGCGGGTCGGCAACCACCTCGGCCAGCAGCACCGGGATTCCGTAGGCGGCCAGCGCCTGCTTGGCCTCCGCCTCGTTCAGCCATTCGCGGCCTTCGGCGATGGCGCCGGCGATGATCTCGCGGACGGCGGCGGTATCCGGCGACGCGCTTTCCGGCACCGAGGGCGGCACCCGCATCAGCAGGGACTGGTTATGGCGGTAGCGCACCAGGTGCATGAAGGCGCGCACCGCCTGTTCCGGCGTCGGGTAATGCGGCAACCCGGCACGGTCGAACAGCTGGCGCGCCTCGCCGACCGCGAAGTCGCCGACCCAGGCGGCGAAGACCGGCTTGTGATGCTGCTTGTCGTTCGCGCGGAACGCCTCGATCACCGCTTCGGCGGCCTCGACGGGATCGGCGACAGCGACCGGGCAATGCATCGCCAGCACCGCATCGTTCTGCGAATCCCGCAGCAAGGCCTCCATCGCTGCCTTGTAGCGCGACCCCGGTGCGTCGCCGATGATGTCGACGGGATTGGCCCGGCTCCAGGTGGCCGGCAGGCTGGCATCCATCGCGGTGACGGTCTGCGGCGACAGCTCGGCCAGCTTGCCGCCCTCGTCGATCAGCGCGTCGGTCGCCAGAACGCCCAGGCCGCCACCGTTGGTGAGGATGGCCAGGCGCGCGTCGCCGTCGGCGTTCCTGCTGCTCGCCGCCGCGTAGTTGGAGAGGGTCTCCGCCGCGTCGAACAGTTCTTCCAGCGTATAGACGCGCAGCATGCCGGCGCGCGCGAAGACGGCGTCGTAGACCGCGTCGGCACCGGCCAGCGCCCCGGTATGCGAGGCCGCGGCCTTGGCGCCCTCGGCATGGCGGCCGCCCTTGATGACGATGACCGGTTTGTTGCGCGCGGCGATGCGCGCCGCCGACATGAACTTGCGGGCATGCGCGATGGACTCGACATAGAGCAGGATGGCGCGGGTTTCCGCATCCATCGCCAGGTAGTCGAGCAGATCGCCGAAATCGACGTCGGCCTTGTCGCCCAGGGAAACGATCTTGGAAAAGCCGATGTTGCGCGGCGCCGCCCAGTCCAGCATCGCGGTCACCATGGCGCCCGACTGGGTGACGAAGGCGAGGTCGCCCGGCGGCGGGGCCACGTGGGCGAAGCTGGCGTTGATACCGAGACCGGGCACCATCATGCCCAGGCAGTTCGGCCCGACGACGCGCAGCAGGTGGGGGCGCGCGGCATCCAGCAGCTGCTGCTTCAGGCCGGCCCCGCCGCTGTCGCCACCCTCGCCGAAGCCGGCGGTGATGACCACCGCCGCGCGGGTGCCACGGGCGCCGAAATCGGCGATGAGCTGAGGCACGCTGGCCGGCGGCGGCGCAATGATGGCGAGGTCCGGCGCCATCGGCAGCGCCTCGACCGAAGGATAGGCCAGCACCCCCTCCAGGCTTTCATGGCGCGGATGCACCGGCAGGAGCGGCCCTTCGAAGCCGCCCTTGAAGAGGTTGCGCGCCAGCACGGCACCCAACGAGCCGTCGCGGCGGCTGCCGCCGACCAGGGCGATGGAGCGCGGCTTGAAGAGAGCAGCGAGGTGGCGGATGGTCACCGGTGGAGTGTCCCAAAACTTGTTTGAAAACAAAGGATTGTCATGGTCTTCAGTTTACCACCGCGGCATGACCGAACGATGATCTGGATCAGCTTTTCGCCCCGCTAGCGACCCAATTCCCGGCGGTAGGCCGCCTCGGCCTCAGGCCCGAAAACCGCGAAAACGACCCGCGTCAGGGCCTGGTCCACGGCGAGAAATTCGCGGACCGTCGCCACCGCGATCCCGGTCGCGCGGTCCAGGGGAAAGCCGTAGATGCCGGTGGAGATCGCCGGGAAGGCGACGGAGCGCGCGCCGATCTGCTTGGCGATCTTCAGCGCGGTGCGGTAGCAGGATGCCAGCAAGGCGTCCTCATTGCGGTCGCCGCAGTGCCATACAGGGACGAAGGTGTGGATGCCGGACTTGGCTTTCTGGTCGTAGACGTCGGTGGCGACCGACTGGCCGGTTTCTCTGCCGCCGATCCTGGCACAGGCCTCGCGCAGGTTTCGTCCCGCCGCCCGGTGGTTGGCGCCGCAGACGCCGCCACCCGGTTGCAGCCGGGAATTGGCCGCGTTCA
>JBHJIR010000057.1:0-53254 GCA_050043265.1 Kiloniellaceae bacterium | reverse complement strand
CCTCGAAGACCGCCTCACCGCTATCTGCGGAAACGTTGGTCACCTCGAAGGTCGCGCTGAAGCTGCCAACGCCGTCCTGGCCGTCGCCGTCCTGGCTGTCAACCGACAGCACCAGCGTCGAGCCGTCGTTGCTGACAAGCGAGACGCCCGCCGGCAGATCGCCGACCACCGCGCCGATCGTGAAGCCTTCCGGCGCTTCGATCGTCACCGTATGCGTCTCGGAACCATCCTTGTAGTCGTCGAAGGTCGCCGAAACCGTCACCGTGCCCGTCTCGCCGGCCTGGAAGGACCCGTTCTCCGGGACCTCGCCCGTCGAGTCCGCAACCGCGATACTGACCGAGAGGTTCGCCGCATCGCCGTCGTCGCCGTTCGACCCGTCAATGCCGTCCGCATTGGCGTCGACCGGAAGGGCGAAGGTGCCGTCACCGTCGGTGCTGTCCAGGCCGTCAACGGCCGTCGCGGTCACCTTGATCGAACCGTCGACATCGCTATCTGCGGGCGGCGTCACGGTAATCGTGCCGGTGAAGCCGCTCGGATAGGTCGCACCGCTGACGGTCAGGGTCAGTTGGCCCGGTGTGGAGTCGTCAACGGCCGTGATCTGACCGCCGACAGTAGCGGAAATTCCCCAGCCCTCCGGCACTTCGACCACCACCTGGGTGATGGTATCACCGACGGTCGTGGGATCGGCGGTAATCTCGACCTGAGCCGAGGAGTCCTCCTCGATGCAATCGGCCTGCTGAATCGTCGCGCCGACCTCCGGCTCGCCGGCCACTTCGCCGCTGACTTCCTGGCTGTCGACGGCCGTGGCGACGTTGTTCTCGTCGGTGCACTCGGCATCGCCGGTGGTGCTTTCCTCGGCCTTCGCCGTCGCGGTGAAGAGGAAGAGCGAGTCGTCGCTCACGCCCTCGCTCGGCGCCGTCACCTCGAAGGTGTAGTCGAGGGAAGACACCCCCGCGCCAACGGTGAAGACCACGTCACCGTCGCCGTTTACCAGGGCGGTAACGCCGTCCGGCAACCCGTCGAGGGTGCCGACGGTGAAGCCTTCGGGAACGTCCACGGTGACCGTGTGGGTTTCGGAACCGTCATCGACGTCGCCGAAGCTGGCTTCGACCTTCACCGAGCCGGTTTCGCCCGGACCGAACTGGTTCTCGGCGTCGGCCGCATTGTCGTTCACCGTGATGGCGACGGTCACCGGATCGGCCACCGCGTCGATGTTCACGTTGATGGTGGCATCGGTCTCGTAGCTGTCGCTACCGGCCAGGGCGCCGGTACCGTCGTCGTCGTACTCGGTGGTCGTGGTCTTGATCTGGATCGAGAAATCGTCGTCAGAGTGCTGCGGAATCTCGACCGACATGGTGGAGAGGTCCACCGACTGCACGCCCGGTTCGAAGGTCAGAACCAGCTGCCCGTCCTCGAAGGAAACAACGCCGCCGTCAACCGTGTCGCCCGCCTCCAGCGGATCGCCGAGGCCATCGACGAAGATCGTGCCGTCCGGCGCGCCGTCCAGGCTGACCACGATCTGGGTGATCGCCTCGGAACCGGCGGAGGCCTGCGTCTGGGCAGTGAAGAACTCCGGCAGGGTCTGCGGGCCGGCTTCGCCGCCCTCGCCCGCCTGGTCGGCGACAGCGCCGTAACCGTCCTCGAAGAGGGTCAGGGTCAGGACATTGCCTTCGATCGTCGGCTCGCCGCACTGGGGGAAGTTGTCGTAGTCACCGAAAGCGACCGCGGCCGGACCGGCCACACCGGCAACGTGTACGTCGAAGCTTGTCTCCGTGGTCTTCGACTCGCAGGCCACGTCACCCTCGGGGTGAATCTCGGTGGCGGTCGCCTCGACCTTCACCGTGAAGTCGCTGCTGTCGTCGACCGGCAGCTTCACGCCGACCACGTTGGAAAGGTCGATATCGTAACCGGCAGCATCCTCACCGAAGGTCAGGACCAGGCTGTCGCCGACGATGCTCACGTCCGCGGTTACGAAGACGCCATCGGCAACTTCGACCTGCAGGGTGGCCCCCAGAGGATCGCCATTCGCGGCGACAAACACCGCGCCATCGTCGGCACCTTCCAGGCTGACCTTGATCTGGGTGATGGACTCGGAACCGTCCTTGTCGATCAACTGGGCACCCAGAGAGGTCAGCGGGATCAGCAGGCCTTCCTCGCTGGAATCCAGACCATGGTTGGCCGGATCGGACTCGCCGTCCTCGGCAAAGTTGTCGCCCGCGGTACCGGCGGACAGGGTCGCGCCGTCGGCGACCGCCTTCACCTCGACCTGCAGCACCGCCTGGTGGGTTGCCACGTTATTATTGGTATCGAGCTCACCGTCGATGTCGAATTCGGTCGCCGTCACTTCCAGGTTCAGGTGGAAGTCGTCGTCGCTGTGCTGCGGCAGGCGCACCTGGAAGGGGGTGTCGGAATCCCCGGACAGGTCGACCGACTGCACGCGGTCGGCAGCATCGAAGGTCAGCGTCAGCACGCCGTCGGCGATCCCGATGGTGCCGGTGGCAAGGCCGGTGGAGCCGTCCGCGAAGGTGGCCATCACCTCGACGGTGTCGCCGTCGACCAGCACCTGGTCGCCGACCATGAAGTTCGTCGCCGCGGCGTCGTCTTCACCGGACAGCGCCACTTCGAGGCCGCTCTGGTCGAAACCGCCCGGCGCTTCTTCAGTGGAGGTGGCGATGGTGATCTTGGTCAGACTCTCGGAGCCATCGGTGTCGGTAACCGCCGCAACGAAACCGGCGCCGAAGATCGGCTGCTGGTCGGCCAGATCGCAGCCGTCGCCCCCGCCATCCTGCTGCTGGACCAGCGTCGGCTCAAGGATCTCGTCGCCGCCCAACGGAGCAGCGTTATCCTCGTTGTAGGTCACCTTGGAAACGATGACCTCGCAGCCGCAGCTCGAGGCATCGAAGTCACCAGAGGCGATCAGCAGGCCCTGGGTCGGAGCGCCCGGCATGCCCTCATTGGTATGCACGTCGCCGACGATGGCGACAAAACCGCCGCCGAGGATCTCCCAGTTGTCGAAGGAGGAGAAGTCGTCCTGGAAGACGACCTCATCGCCCCGCGTGACAATCAGATTGTCGATCAGCAGGGCGGAATCGACCGAGTTATCGCCCTCGTTCATCACGCCGATGCCGAGCACGAAAGTCCCGCTCTCCTCGACCGTGCCGGAGAGGGTGAAATAGCCGGACTCCTCGCTCCACGTCAGGATCAGCCCGCTGCCGAGGTAGACAGCGGAAGTCGAGTCGTTCGATTCACCGACATTGGCGATCGGGAACACCACGCCGTTGATGGTAATGAAGGCAAAGTCCTGGAAGCTGGCGCCCGGGCCACTGCCCTCGGCATCGAGGAAATTGAAGGTCATCTCGACCTGGTCGCCGGCCTGAAGCTCCAGCGTGGTCTTGATCGCCGCGCCGTCGGTGGCGTCTTCCGTGCCGTTGCTGCTATCGCCGTCATCCGCGGCCACGTCCAGCGCGCCACCATAGAGGCCGAGGAACGACTCGATGTCATCCTGGCTGGCGCCATTGCCTTCAGCGCCTTCGCAACCGTCCTGAACGTCGACAACTTCGCCGTCGAACAGGGCGCTGGGGTTGTCGGCCACGGAGTCGATGATCGCCGTGGCGGAGCCGGTGATCACCGCGGTCTCGCCGCTGTCGGGATCGGAGATCGTAGCGGTCACGGTCAGCGGAATGTCGTCGCCGCTGTCGGCCGGCGGCAACAGGGTGATGCCGGAGGCCAGGTCGGCCGGCGTCAGCAGCGGCGAGGTGCCGCCGACAGTCGGGACTTCAATGCCACCGATGAAGAGCGTCGCGCCATCGGGAATGCCGGACAGCGTGAAGGAAACCAGCACCTCGTTGTCGTTCGGGGTGAAGCCAACGATCACCTGCATCGGGAAGGTCGGGTTATCGCAGCCGTCCTGGGTCGGCTGCCAATCCTCGAAGCCGCCGTCAAAGCTGAAGCTGCCCTCGCCACCGTCGACATTCGTGTTGAAGGTCAGTGTGATGTCGCCTTCGGCCGGATCGAGGACGGTGATGCGGTCGTCCAACTCGATCAGGCGGAACTGCAGCGCCGTGGGGGGAATCACCCCCTGGGCGGCCAGCAGGTCGAGGATGCTGCCAAGATTGTCGCTGTACGCCGACGCACCGCCGCCCGTCGCGGCCGGACCGGCGGCCACGTCGTCCAGCGGGATCTCACCCTGTCCCGCCAGCGCCAGCGCCTGGCCCAGCAACACTTCGGAACCGATGTCGACACCGGCAACCTGGAAGGTCGGCGCCTCACCGGCCTCGGCTACGTTCACCAGATCGAGGAAGACAATCTGGCTGTCGGGGGTGCCGTCGCCGTTATCGTCGAAAGCCAGGATGAAGTTGTCGCCCTCGACCAGGACCTGCGCCTCACCCGGCGCGAAGTTCAGGACATAGGTCTGGCCGGGAGCGGCCTGGATTTCCACTGTCTGACCTGGAGCGGGCCGGTTAACCACGGTCGCCTCGCCGGCCTGGCCGGAGGCCCGGCCCACATCGCCACCAAACAAGGTGCCCTCGGCGGATTGCTCGTTTTCACCCTGGATCTGATCGGTGCCGCGCTGCAGATCGTCAGTCATAACCCATCTCCAAATTAACCACCCGCCGCCCCAAGACAGGTGCGCACCGCGCTATATGCGGTGCCGGTGGCGTCAGTGCTCGCGCATTACGAGAGCACGCCTAATCAAGGCATGCGCAGTCTGTGGGAACCCTGTGGCATTTACAAGAAACCTTGGAGAAATAACAATGGCACTATGTATGAGGTTCTTGTCTGCTTTGGTTAAGGGAAAGATACCAAATCGGCAGCGCAATTTCTGAAATCAGGAGTTATCCTGGATTCTTCGACGACCGGCATGGAATGGCCGCTAACCACCCTGTGATTTTCCTGTGATCCGGGAGAGATCTGCTGACGAGAAGATGGGAATAGTTCGCAAGAATGCAGGGAGATCGCATCAGCACGAGCGCGCCAAAAATTCCCCACATAGTTGCAAATCCGCCGGCGGGCGAACAATAGGGCCGGACCCGGCGCGGCTGGTCGGCGGGACGGCGGGCCCTAAGCACAGAAAAGGCCCCCGAAAGTTAACCTTCGGGGGCCTTCAATTCTGCGCAGAACCCCTCATCCGAGACCGGTAGTGGGGCGGCTCCAACACCGCGGCTTCGGCTGGATACCCTGCCGAAGCAGCGGTCGGCAGCGTTAGTTTAGGTTGATCACGACCGCGCGGTTGCCTTCCTCGCGGACACCGTCCGCCGTCGGGATCAACGGCTGGGTCTCACCCACCGCTTCACCGCTGACACGGGTCGGGTCGACGCCACCACCGACCAGTTCTTCGATCACGCGGTTGGCGCGACGCTCGGAGAGGGTCTGGTTGTAGGCCACCGCGCCCGAGCGGTCGGCGTGACCGGTGATCCGCAGCGAGGCGCCCGAATTGGCCAGAGCGGCGTCCAGGGCCTCCCGAACGATGGTGCCGTTACCCGGTGCGTAGGCCGTGCTGTCGAAATCGAACAGCACGATGAACTGCATCTGCGACGGCATCGCGGCAGCCATCGCCGGAGCCGGCGTGGAGTAGTCAACGTCGGTCAGCGCGTAGTTGGCCTGGGACTCAACGGCCGCCATGGCCGACTCAAAGGCCGACCGGCAATCGTCGGCATCGCCGGAGCGGCCGTCTTCGGTCGCTTCGATCCAGCAATCGTACTTAACCTGGGCGGTCGCCGCATCCTGCGGGGCCAGATAGCGGCCACCATGGTCGAAACCGCTGCGCAGACGCTCGATCGCCGCCTGGAATGTGGCTGCCTGATCTTCGGTCAGCTCACGGTCCAGCGGCTCATCCGGCAGCACCAGCGAGTTCTTATTCGCAGTGCGGGCCTTGTGATTGAACAACTCGCCATCGACGAAATCCCAGTCGGCGCCCAACCAGGCATCGGAGCGATCCTCGGACAGCTCGACATAACCGTCGTAGAGCGCCTGATTGAACGCGATGCCATTGGCTTCGAGGTCCAATCCGCTGCGGGTGTCGAAGACACTGCCGAAAGGATGGTCCCACAAACCGGTGCCGGGAACGTTGAACGGCGTAAGCGCATTGGCCGGCGCGGCCGCAGCCAAAGTCACCGCCATCGCCAGGCCCGCGCCTACGATAAATCCTTTCGCCTTCATATCGGCTATCCCCTTTGAAAATTCCCCTGCGCTGGACATCGTGCAGGCCCTGCACAACACCCCACAGACTACATGATTAACATATCGGAGAGCGGTATAGCTAGATTCTCGAAAAAGTGCAAGCGAAGGCACTGCAACAGGTTGAATTGGCTGGCCTTTACACCGCCGCAATTTGGGGGTGCCCGGCGCCCTTTTTCGCTGCATTCTCCGGACAAACTCTCCTTAAAGTATAAAAATGTCAGTTTACATCCGGCAGCAGGTTGCGCCGCTTGAGGCCATCCAGGCGGTCGGCGGCATTTCGGTCGCCCTGTGCCGCCGCCAGATCGTACCATCGGGCGGCCTCGCGATAGTCCACCGCCACCCCTTCGCCCTGCTCGTAAAGCAGGCCTAGATTGAACTGTGCCTGGGGGTGCCCTTGGTCAGCCGCGGCACGCCACCAGCGCGCGGCCTCGGCCGGGTCCTGCTTCACCCCTTCGCCCCGCATATAGTAGAAGCCAAGGTTTGACTGGGCCCGCGGCTCGCCTTGCTCGGCGGCCTTAAGGGTCCAGCGGGCGGCCTCGGAAAGATCGCGCCGGACACCGTCGCCGCGGTAGTAGCGCACGCCAAGGCTGGCCTGGGCCAGCATGTCGCCCCCCTCGGCCATGCGGATCAGGCGGTCCACTTCGCTCCCGTTAGGCAACGCGGCCTGCTGGCCGGCCCCCGGGGCAGATCCCAGGGTAGGCGGGGGGGCCGGCTGCCGGGCCTGCGCCGCGTTCAGGGCCCTGGCCGCCGCCGTTTCCGCCGCCGCCCGTTCCGCCGCCGCCTTAGCCGCCGCAGCGTCCTTGGCCGCCGCCTGTTCCGCCGCCAGCCGCTGCGCCTCGGCACGGAACGGCATCGCCTGCTCGGCAAGGCTGCTGCGCGTCTCCGGCAGCAGATAGCCGGTCGCCTCGACGCCGGCGGCCTTCTGATAGGATTCTATGCTGGCGCGGGTTCCCGGACCGAAACTGCCGTCGATGCCGCCGCTGTAGTGGCCCAGCGCGTTGAGGTCGCGCTGGATCTCACGCCGATCCTCCGCGTTCAGCAGTGCCTCGGCCGCTTGGAGTTCGGCCAGCCTCGCCTCCGCCGCCGAGGGCTGTGGCAGCGCCGCAGCCTGCTCGGCTTCGGCAGGCGCGGCCGCTGTTTTCGGTTCGGCAGCCTCGGCCACCGGACCGCTAGCCGGCGTGACTTCTGCAGCAGCCTCGGCTTCCGCTGCCAGACGCGCTTCCTCGGCGGCCTTGGCTTCAGCCGCCAAGCGGGCTTCTTCGGCAGCCTCGGCCTCTTCGGCGGCCTTCGCCTCTGCCGCCAGACGCGCCTCCTCGGCAGCCTTCGCCTCGGCGGCGAGTCTTGCCTCTTCAGCCGCTTCGGCCGCCGCCGCCAGCCTCTCGGCTTCGGCAGTCTGATCCGGCCCGGCTGCTTGTGGGGCGGCTTGTGGGGCAGCCTGTGGAGTTGCCGGAGCCGATCCGCTGGCCGGTGCGACTTCGTCACTCGCCAGAGGCGCCGGCGCAGGCGTGGCCGTTACTGCCGGCGGCCCGCTGGCCGGACTGACCTCATTCGAGGCGACAGGGGCCGACGGCGTCTCGGCGACCGGCGTCTCGGGGGCCGTGGTGTTCTCCTGCCAGACGAAGTAACCGCCCACGGCGACCGCCGCGACGCCGGCGGCCAGTGCCGGTGCCAGCCAGCGCGGCTGGCCGTTCGGCGCGGCCGTAGCGGGGCGTGCCGACGGCGCGGCGGCCAGGGGCCGGTCCTGGACCGGAGGTGCCACGCCCGGAGGCACCGCGCCCGGCGTCTCCGGTGCCGCCACCGCGGCGGCCTCGGCGTCGCGCAGACGCTGGTCGAGGCCGATCACCTCGCGCATCGAACCCGGGCGATCGGCCGGATCGGGCTCCAGCATGGAGCCGAGCTCGGAACGCAACTCCGGCGGCACCGAGCTGAAATCGGGGATTCGCTTGCGCGCCTCGATGACCGACACCAGCGATTCGTTGATCTCGCCCATGTTCAACGCCTTGCCGGTGGCCGCCGTCGCCAGCACCAGGCCCAGGCTGTAGATGTCGGATCGGGCATCGACCTGGCCGCCGTAGAGGCCGATCTGCTCCGGCGAGGCATAGGCGTAACGGCCGGCAAAATCGTCGCCGATGATGGTGGTGGCGGAGGAATCCGCCAGCTTGGCAATGCCGAAGTCGATGATCTTGGCGTGTTCCAGGTCGCCCTGGCCCAGGATTATGTTGTCCGGCGACATGTCGCGGTGGATGACGCCCTTGTCGTGGGCAGCGGCCAGGCCGCGGGCCAGCCGGTCGCGCAGCCGGCGCACCTCTTCCAAGGTCAGCACGCGGTCTTCCAGGAACTGCGTCAGCGACGGGCCGTCGACGAATTCCATGACCAGGTAGACCCGGCCCTCCTCGTCGCGCAGCACGCCGTCATAGCCGACGATGGCATCGTCGCGCACCGTGCGCAGGACGGAGGCCTCGCGACGGAACAGCTCCATGATCTTTTCGCTGTTGGCGAGATCGGGCCGCACGATCTTGATGGCGTGCTCGGTGCCGATCTCGCTATGGCGGGTTTTGTACACCTCGCCCATGCCGCCGCGCGCCAGCAAAGCCTCCACCTGATAGGTGAAGCTGATCAGGCTGCCGACTTCGAAAAGCGGCGGCTGCTGATAACCGCGGCCGGAGGTGGAGCCGAAGCTGCCGGCCGAACCGGAGCGGCTGTTGGGATCGTCACTCATCGTTTTCGTCTCGCATCGCGCGGGCGGCTCGCGCGGCCCCTGAAACCACCCGCGGGGCCAAAGGCGCCCCAGAGCGCAGTCTTTAGCACCTTTGTCCGGCGGACCGCCAGCATCGCCGCCGCCGGCATGCTGCCCTGCCCCGTCATAACCCGGTCGCCGCGGGCGCGCCGATCAGGATCACCGTCACGTTGTCGCCGCCGCCATGATCGAGGGCGAGGGAAACCAGCTGGTCGACCGCCGCCTGGCCCTGCCCGTCATCCGCCGGATTGTCTGCCAGCACGCCGGCGATCTCGGCGTCGCTGACCTCCGATGTCAGGCCGTCGCTGCACAGCAGCAGGCCCTGCCCCGGCGCCAGCGAGCCGGAAATCTGCTCCGGGGCGGCCGCGGTACCGTCGGGCCCACCGAGCACCCGGGTGATGACGCTGCGCTGCGGATGCAGACGCGCTTCCTCGGCGTTGATGAGGCCCGCGTCCAGCAGTTCCTGGACCCGCGAATGGTCGCGCGACAACCGGCACAGGCCGTCTCCCCAGGCATAGGCGCGCGCGTCGCCGACCCAGGCGACTTTGTATTCGCGGCCCCGGAGCTGCGCCGCCACCACCGTGGAGCCCATGCCCGGCCTGCCGCGGCCCGAGCGGGCCGCCTCCAGCACCGAGCGGTTGGCTTCGGCGATCGCCGTGTCAAGATCGGCGCCGCCTTCCACGGCGCGCGCAATGACGTCGACGACGATGGCACTGGCGACCTCGCCCGCCGCGGCGCCGCCCATACCGTCGGCGACGAGCCACAGTCCGAGATCTTCGCGCACCGCGAAACTGTCCTCGTTGTGGCGGCGTACCCGCCCGACGTCGCTTAGGACGCCCAGCGTCGCCGCCACCTTTCCGGTCACGGTCGGATCGGCGTTCCCATCGCCATCGCCGTTCTGCAACATCCCCACCTGCTCCCGTTTTCTTTGCTTAGACGCTGACGGCCCGCACCCAGACGCCATCGATGACGCCATCGCTCGACGAAGACCGGCCACCTTCCTCTCCGGTCCTCAAGGCGAAAAGTATGAGACAGGCGCGCAAAGCGATAAAGCCGCCCGCCTAGGCCATCTTGAAGGAAATGCCTTCGTCATCGGCCAGCTCCGGTTCCCGGCCGAGGAAGATGGCGCCGCTGCCACTCAGTTGGACCATCTCGCGCTTTACGAAGACGACTTCGCCCACGGTACTGCGCACGTAGGTCCCGTTGGTGCTGTGGTCCTTCAGAAAGACCTTCCCGCGCACCGCCTGGATCGTGGCATGGCGGCGCGAGGCGTAGGAGCTGTCGGTCACCAGATCGCAGATGTCCTGGCGGCCCAGGACGAACTCAGGCATCGGGTCTTTCAGGCTGAAAGACTTGTCGCGGTAGCGCAGGGAGAGGCTGAGAATATCGCTCTCCGCGGCAACCAGCGGCGCGCGGATCACCGTCATGTTCTCTTCCTCGGTGATCACCATGTAGACGCCGACGGGTTCCTTCTTGCCCTTCACCGAGGCCTTGTCGAGCCAGCGGGTCGCCGCCCTCAGCCCGGGCGACAGGCGCACCACGGTATCCTCGGTGACCAGGATCTCGCCCGCCTTGGCCAGATCGGTCACCCGCGAAGCGAGGTTGACCGTATCGCCGTAGAAATCGCCGTCGTATTCGATGACCGGGCCGAAATGGAATCCGGCATGAATCGAGACCGGCGAGCGCTTCTGGGCGTCGCGCATCAGGGTGGCGGCACGGAAAGCGGCGTCGGGCGTCGCGAAAACGCACATGACGCCATCGCCCGAGGTCTTCACCACGCGGCCGCCGGCCAACCCCGCCTGGGCATCCAGCAGGGTCAGGCACTGCGCGGTCAGACGGTGGGCGGTTTCGTCGCCGTGGGTCTCGTACAGCTTCGTACTGCCATCGATGTCAGCGAAAAGCACCGCGAGGTTCTGGCTGCTCTTGGCAGTCTTTTCCGACGGTCCATCATTCATGGCGCTGTTTTCACCGAAAACACCTAGGGGCTGCCCGAAAGTGACTGATTTCAACAGTATCTATCAAATCGCACCAGAGCTGTGGACCTTTTTTTCCGCTTCACGATAGGTTGCACCGCCGGGTCGTTCCTTCGGCAGCTACCAGCCGCCGCGCTGCAACCACAGGTCCACCTGATCGAGACGGTCATGCCCCCAGAACGGCTCGCCATCAACGACGAATAGGGGTGAGCCGAACACTCCCTTGGAAATCGCCCGCGAAACCTCGTCGCGCAGCCGTTGCTTGACCGCCGGATCGTTCAGCGCCGCAGCCATACCACCGCTGCCCAACCCGGCCGCTTCCGCCACCTGCACCACCGCCTCGCCGGAGTCGATGGCGCGCCCGGCGCCGAAGGCCGCGCGGTACAGCGCCTTGGCCAAGGCCACCGCCTTCTCCGCATCCTGATCCTGCAGCCAGTAGAACGCGCGGCAAGCCGCCACCGACATGAAGGGGAAACTGGGCGGCAGCTGGAACGGCAAGCCGACCAGGCGGGCCGACCGGGCGAGGTCATGGCGGGCATAGCCGCCCTTCAGGGGGACGTTGAGCAACGGCTGGCCGCCGGTCTGCTGGAACACCACCCCCAGCAGGATCGGGCGCCAGGCGACGCCGCGGCCGTGTTTGGCCGCCAGCGCATCGATCTGCTCGGCGGCGAGATAGCCGTAGGGGCTGGAGAAGTCGAAGTAGAAGTCGATCGGCTCGGACATGGTCGGGCTCTTCAAAAGGGAGAGGAACGGTCAGCCGCCGGCGATCTGCCGGGCGATGACCAGGCGCTGAATGTCCGACGTGCCTTCGTAGATCTGGCACACCCGAACGTCGCGGTAGATGCGCTCCACCGGGAAGTCGCCGAGATAGCCGTAGCCGCCGTGAATCTGGATGGCATCCGAACAGACCTTCTCGGCCATCTCGGAGGCTTGCAGCTTGGCCATCGCCGCTTCCTTCAGGCAAGGCCGTCCGGCATCGCGCAGTTCGGCGGCGGCCAGCACCATCAATTCGGCGCCGTGGATCTGGGTCGCCATGTCGGCGAGCCGAAAGGCCACGGCCTGGTGCTCGAAAATCGGTTTGCCGAAGCTCTGGCGCTCCTGCGCATAAGCCAGTGCGGCCTCATAGGCGGCGCGCGCCATACCCACCGCCTGGGCGGCAATGCCGATACGGCCGCCTTCCAGGTTGGCCAGCGCGATCCTGTAGCCCTGCCCCTCCTCGCCCAGCAGCAGGTCCGGCGTCAGCCGCAGGTCCTCAAAGACGATCTGGCAGGTGTCCGACGCCTTCTGCCCCAGCTTGGTTTCCACCGAGGCAACGCGGTAGCCGGGCGTATCGGTCGGCACGATGAAGGCACTGATGCCGCGCTTGCCCGCTGCCGGATCGGTCACCGCGAAGACGATGGCGACGCCGCCGTTCTTGCCGGAGGTGATGAACTGCTTCACGCCGTTCAGCACATAATGGTTGCCGTCGCGCTCCGCCCGCGTCTGGATCGCCGCGGCGTCGGAACCGGCCTGCGGCTCGGTCAGACAGAAGGCGCCCAGCTTCTCGCCGCGCGCCATCGGTTTCAAGAAACGTTCCTGCTGCTCGGGCGTGCCGAACTTCAGGATCGGCATGCAGCCGACCGAATTATGCACCGACATGATGGTCGAGCAGGCGCCATCCCCCGCCGCGACCTCTATCAGGGACAAGGCGTAGGAAACGTGATCGGCCCCGGCGCCATCGAATTCCGGCGGCACCAGCATGCCAAGGAAACCAAGCCCGCCCATCGCCGCAATGGCGTCCTTGGGAAAGCACGCCTCGCGGTCCCAGGCCGCCGCGTGCGGCGCCAGTTGCTCCTGTGCGAACTGGCGCGCGGTATCGCGGATCAGGCTCTGCTCTTCACTGAGCAGCATGGCACCCGCCCGGCTCAGGCACAGGGCTCGACCGACCGGACCAGGGCACTGCGATCGATGGTCTGCCCCGCGGCATCGTAGGGTGCCTTGAAGGTGAAGGCCTCAGCGGTCGGTCCGTTGCGGTCCAAGAGGGCGAGGCGCCGCATGCCCTCCGCCGCGTCCGGCACCGTACCGGCAGGCACCCACCACAGCGCCATGAAGGCACCGGCGGGCTTTTCGAACCACTGGCGGCGCTGCGCCATCACCTGCAGATGGTCGGAGCGGTAGACGTAGGCAAAGAGCGCCTCCAAATCCTGCCACACCGACATGTTGACGATGAACTGCGGATCGGCCGAGACCTGGATGTCGGTGGCATTGCCGCTGTCGCTCTGCAGGCGCCAGACGAAACCCGGGCTGCGGTCGGCCAGTTCATTGATCGCGTCCAGCCGCGCGACGAAGCCGGCCAACTGAGGGTCATCGAGCGGCGCCAGGGCCCGCGCCACGTTGATCTGCGCCAGATGAAAGCGGCTCATCGCACCTCTTGCCTCCCGGTTCCGAACGCCCCCTTCTACCACTCCAGGGGCTGGCCATCGTAGTTGAAAAACTTACCACTGTCGGCGGCGGTCAGGCCGGTCATCACCTGCCGCAAACCGGCAACCGACTCCGCCGGTGTGATGTCCGCCTGCGCGCCGCCCATGTCGGTCTGCACCCAGCCCGGATGGACGCAGACCACCGTCAGACCGCGCTCGGTCAGGTCGTTGGCGAGGGACTTGGTCACCATGTTCAACGCCGCCTTGGAGCTGCGGTAGATATAGCCGCCGCCGGAGGTGTTCTGGGCAATCGATCCCATGACGCTGGAAACGTTGACCACCAGCTTGCGCTCGCTCTTTTCGACCAGGCCCGCGAAGCGCTCGACCATGCGCAGCGGCGCCAGGGTGTTCACCTGCAGCACGGCGGCCCACTCTTCGTAGTCGGTCTCGCCGAAGCCGGTACGCGGGCCGTAGACGCCGGCATTGTTGATGAGGATATCGATCGGCTCGTCGGCCAGTTCGCGTGCCAGGCTCGCGACCTTCAGGCCGTTGGTGACGTCCAGCTTGTGGCAAACCACGTCGCCGTCGAGGGCCCGCACGTCTTTGGCCTTCTCGACATTGCGCGCGCAGGCATGGACGCGCCAGCCGTCCGCTGCGAAAGATTTGACGAACTCAAACCCGAGACCGCGATTGGTGCCGGTTACCAGTACTGTAGGCAAACCATTCTCCCTAAACACATCAGCCGCGCGGCAATATCGCCGGCGGCAGCAACGTCGAAGCTCAACCCCTTCGCAGCCGGCTCAAGCATCCGGCTCAAGCAACATCCGGCGCCACGGCGCGCCGTGGCCGCGCCACCAGTTCGCCGCCGCAGTTGGGACAGCGGCGTTCCATCGTCTGCGCACAGGCCGTACAGAAGGTGCATTCGAAACTGCAGATCCAGGCTTCGCCGTCAAAAGAGAGCGCCAGATCGCAGCGCTCGCAAGCGGGCTTCATTTGCAATGCCAACGCCGGTCCCCCTTCGAGTTCGTGCCCTAGCCCCCGGGCGGCACTAGAGAACATCACTTGGCCTGCCGAGACAACACCCCAGGGCACCGAACTGCAACAGACTGAAATTCCTAAATATTGCGTCGATATATCAGCGATTTCCGCCGGCACGAAGGCGTGCCGCGGCGGCGGGGCCGCAACATTCCCGTTGCCTGGGAATCGGTGCAAACCGCCCGTTGCCTTGCGGGGGGACTACTTTGTCTCGTTGAACAGCTCGCGGCCGATCAGCATGCGGCGGATTTCGCTGGTGCCCGCGCCGATCTCGTAGAGCTTGGCATCCCGCAGCAGACGGCCGGCGGGGTAATCGTTGATATAGCCGTTGCCACCCAGGGTCTGGATCGTCTCCAGCGCCATCCAGGTCGCCTTCTCCGCGGCGTAGAGAATCGCGCCAGCGGCATCCTTGCGCGTCGTCTCGCCACGGTCGCAGGCCTTGGCCACCGCGTAGACGTAGGCGCGGGCGGCGTTCATCGTGGTGTACATGTCGGCCATCTTACCCTGGATCAGCTGGAACTCGCCGATCGCCTGACCGAACTGCTTGCGCTCATGGATGTAGGGCACCGCAAGATCCATGCAGGCCTGCATGATGCCGATCGGCCCGGCCGCCAGCACCACACGCTCGTAGTCAAGGCCGGACATCAGCACGTTGACGCCCTTGTCGAGAACGCCCAGCAGATTCTCCTCCGGCACCTCGCAGTCCTCGAAGACCAGCTCGCTGGTCGGCGAGCCGCGCATGCCGAGCTTGTCGAGCTTCTGGGCGACGCTGAAACCCTTGAAATCCTTCTCCACCACAAAGGCGGAAATGCCGCGCGGCCCGGCGTCGGGATCGGTCTTGGCATAGACCACCAGGGTGTCGGCCTCGTGTCCGTTGGTGATCCACATCTTGGAGCCGTTGAGAACGTAGCGGTCGCCCTTCCTGTCGGCGCGGGGGCGCATGCCGACGACATCGGAGCCGGCTCCCGGTTCGCTCATCGCCAGCGCGCCGACCTGTTCGCCGGAGATCAGCCCCGGCAGGTAACGGCGCTTCTGCTCTTCGCTGCCGTTGCGGCGGATCTGATTGACGCAGAGGTTGGAGTGCGCGCCGTAGCTGAGCCCGACGCTGGCTGACGCGCGACTGACCTCCTCCATCGCGACGCAATGCTCCAGGTAGCCCATGCCGGAGCCGCCGTAATCCTCCTCCACCGTCATGCCGTGCAGACCCAACGCGCCCATCTTCGGCCAGAGCTGGCGCGGAAAGCTGTCGCTGCGGTCGATCTCCTCGGCCAGCGGCGCGATCTCCTCGGCGGAAAAACTCATCACCGTGTCGCGCAGCAGGTCGGCCGTCTCGCCCAGGTCGAAGTTGAGGCTGGGGAATTGGTTGGGGCGCATCGACGATTCTCTTTCCCTGAAGCTGCGTTTTATGGCGCTTGTTTTGCCGCACTTTAGGACGCCGGGAAAAGACCTGCCAGAGACAATGCGCTGTCGCGCCGCGGCCGCCGCACCCCTAACCCGCCTGCGGCATGTCCGGGCGTCCGGCCAGACACATCAGGGTCTGGCTCATTCTGGCGCAGACTTTCTCGGCGCCGCCCTTCACCACGGTGACCTCCGCCTCGGTGATCGTCAAGGTGCGCCCCGGTTTCACCACCCGGGCCACCGCCCGCAGCAGATCACCGTCGGCCGGCGCCAACAGGTTGATCTTGAATTCCACCGGCAGCACCGAGGCATCGGCGGGAAACAGGCTGTAGCCGGCATAGCCGGCGGCGGAGTCGGCGATGGTGCTGGTGATGCCGGCATGAAAGAAGCCGTGCTGCTGGCAGAGGTCGGCGCGAAACGGCAGCTCGATCGCCACCTCCCCCGGCTCGACCCGGACCAGGCGGGCGCCGATCAGCCCCATGACGGTCTGGCGTTGAAAGCTGTCGCGGACCCGCTGGGCGAAATCGGGATCCTTCGGGGAGAAAGTGTCGGGAATGAAAGCGGACATGTCGCGGAGGTCTCTCGCAGGGGTGTAACAGGACGCTCCAGCATATCGCCGCCGGATGGCTTGCACAGCCCCCCGGCTAGGGGCCATATTGCCGCTCAGAAACCGACCGCTGCCCCATCCCCGACAAGGATCTGCGCATGTTCCACAACAACCAACGACGGCTGCTGCTGGCCGGGGCGATGTTGACCATCGCGACCTTGACCGCGGCCTGCGAGAGCGATGCCGAGCGCCAGATGCGCCTGGAGCGAGAAGCGCTGCAGGAGTCAGGCGAGTTGGAGGAGCTGGAAAAGCAGCTCAACACGACAAACCCCGATCCCTACAGCCGGGACGAGACCGGCACCCGCAATATCGGACGATCCAAGAACGACTGAACCCGGCGGCGCCGTCCCGCCGGCTCCGCTTAGAGTATGAACAGCGTCGCCAGGCCGAGGAAGGCGAAGAAGCCGATGATGTCGGTCACAGTGGTCAGCACGACGCTGGAAGCCACCGCCGGATCGACACCGATCTTCTCCAGGCCAAGCGGCACCAGCGCGCCGGAAAGCGCCGCCACCACCAGATTGATGACCATGGCGGCGGCGATGATCACCCCGATCATCGGGGCGTCGAACCAGAACCACGCCATCACCCCGGCAAGAAACGCGAACATCAGCCCGTTGGCGAGGCCGACGATGATCTCCTTGCCGACGAAACGCAGGGCGTTGCCCGCACTCAGGTCGCGCATGGCCAGCGCCCGCACCGCCACGGTCAGGGTCTGGGTGCCGGCGTTGCCCCCCATGGAAGCGACGATGGGCATCAGCACCGCCAGGGCGACGACCCGCTGGAGCGTATCCTCGAAGAGAGCGATGACGGCGGAAGCCGCCACCGCGGTGAAGAGATTGACCAGCAGCCAGGTGAACCGAGACTTCGTGGTATCCAACACGGCGCTGTACAGGTCCGTTTCCCGCACACCGGCCAGTTTCAACAGATCTTCCTCGGCCTCTTCGTCGATGATGTGGACCACGTCGTCGACCGTCACCACACCGACCAGACGGCCGGCGGCGTCGACGACCGGCGCCGAGACCAGGCCGTACTGACGGAACAGGTAGGCGACCTCCTCCTGGTCCATGGTGATCGGCACGGTCCGCATCTCGTCGTTCATGATCTCGGTCAGCTTGACCGGGCGGCGCGTCCGCATGGCCCGGCTGAGCGGCACATAGCCGATCGGCTGGTGCTTGGGATCGACGATGTAGAGATCGTAGAAGTCGTCGGGCAGGTCCTTGGCCGCGCGCATGTAGTCGATGGTCTCGCCCACCGTCCAGTTGGACGGCACCGCCAGCAGTTCGCGCTGCATGATGCGGCCGGCGGAGTCTTCCGGGAAGCTGAGGCTTTCCTCCAGAACCAGCCGCTCGGCCTTCGGCAGAGCCGCCAGCACCCGCTGCTGGGCCTCTTCGTCGAGGTCTTCGAAAATGTCGACGGCATCGTCGCTGTGCAGGTCCGACAGCGAGGAAGCGAAGTGGCGCGGCTCCATCGCCTCGACGATGTCCTCGCGCACGGAATCGTCGAGGTAGGTCAGCACCTCCAGCTCGAAGTCGTTGCCGAGGATCTTTACGAGCTGGGTGCGTTCCTCACGGTCCAGCTGTTCCAGCAGGTCGGCAAAGTCGGCCTCGTGCAGGTCCATGGCGATCCGGCGGGCTTCCGCCGAGTCGTCATTCTCCAGCGCATCGGAAACCGCGCGGACCAGGTCGGAGGAAATACCATAGGAATCGGGCTGGACCTCGGGCAGCCAGGCATCGGAATCGTCTCGCTCGGGCGGGGTCTGCGACATGGCCTGACGCTGGTCCTCTACTGTATCCCGATGGGTTGGTCCCTAAGGGTTGTTTCCGATGCGTTTGCGGCCCCGGTTAGTTCCCGAGCACGCGATCCTGCGCGTCGACCACGGCCACGGCGCTCATATTCACGATACCACGGGCGGTCACCGATGGCGTCAGGATATGCGCGGGGGCCGCGGCGCCGACCAGGATCGGGCCGACCGAAAGCCCCTCGCCCAGCGCCTTCACCAGGTTGAAGGCGATGTTGGCGGCGTCCAGCGTCGGCATGACCAGCAGGTTGGCCGTCCCCTTCATCTTCGAGTTCGGGAAGATGTTCTCGCGGATCGTCTCGCTGAGGGCAGCATCGGCGTGCATCTCGCCCTCGACCTCCAGGTCCGGGCAACGCTGGTGCAGCATGGCCAGGGCTTCGCGCATCTTGCGCGCCGAGGGGGTCAGGGCGGAGCCGAAGCTGGAATGCGACAGCAGCGCGACCTTCGGCTGCAGGCCGAAACGGCTGACGTGCTTGGCCGCCAGGATGGTCATCTCGGCGATTTCCTCGGCCGTCGGGTCCGGCGAGACATAGGTGTCGACGATGAAGAAGGATCCGGTCGGCAGGATGACCAGGCTGATCGCCGAGCAGTCGTGCACGTTCTCGGCCCGGCCGATTACGTTGCAGACATGGTCGAGGTGGTGGTTGTAACGCCCGGTGACGCCGCAGATCATGGCGTCGGCATCGCCCAGGCGCACGGCCAGGGCGGCGATGACGGTGCTGCGGGTCCGCACGATCTCGCGCGCCGCTTCCGGCGAGACGCCGTTGCGCTGCATCAACTCGTGGTAGGTCTGCCAGTAGGTGCGGAACCGCGGGTCGTCCTGCGGATTGATCAGCGGCAGGTCGTCGCCCGGGCGGATGCGCAGGCCCAGGCGCTCGACCCGGCTGGCGACCACCTCGGGCCGGCCGACCAGGATCGGCTGGGCGAGGCCGTCGTCGACCACCACCTGCACCGCACGCAGCACCCGCTCGTCCTCGCCCTCGGCATAGATCACCCGCTTGGGGTCTTCCTTGGCGCGCTGGAAGATCGGCTTCATGATCAGGCCGGAGCGGAACACGAAGCGCTGCAGGTTCTGGCGGTAGGCCTCGAAGTCCTCGATCGGCCGGGTCGCCACGCCGCTGTCCATCGCCGCCTTGGCGACAGCGGGGGCGATCTCCAGCACCAGGCGCGGGTCGAAGGGGCTGGGGATCAGATAGTCCGGGCCGAAGCTGCGGCCCTCGCCGCCCATCGCCTTGGCCACGACCTCGCTCTGCTCCTTCATCGCCAGGTCGGCGATGGCCTTCAGGCAGGCCAGCTTCATCTCTTCGTTGATCGCCGTGGCGCCAACGTCCAGGGCGCCGCGGAAGATGTAGGGGAAGCAGAGAACGTTGTTCACCTGGTTGGGATAGTCGGAGCGCCCGGAAGCGATGATGGCATCCTCGCGCGCTTCCTTGGCGTCTTCCGGCATGATCTCCGGTACCGGGTTGGCCAGCGCCATGATGATCGGCTGCGGGCCCATGGCCTTGACCATCTCCGGCTTCAGCACGCCGGGGGCGGAAAGACCGAGGAACACATCGGCGTCCTCGATCACCTCGCCCAGGGTGCGCTTGTTGGTCTTCTGGGCGTAGCGCGCCTTCCAGCGGTCCATCAGTTCCTCGCGGCCCTCGTAGACCACGCCGACGATGTCGGTGCCCCAGATGTTCTTTTCCTTAACGCCCAGGGAGACCAGCAGGTCGAGGCAGGCCAGCGCCGCCGCGCCGGCGCCCGAGGTCACCAGCTTGACGTCGCCGATCTCCTTGCCGACCAGGCGCAGGCCGTTATAGATCGCCGCGCCGACGATGATCGCCGTGCCGTGCTGATCGTCGTGGAACACCGGAATGTTCATGCGCTCGCGCAGGGCGGCCTCGATCTCGAAGCACTCCGGCGCCTTGATGTCTTCCAGGTTGATGCCGCCGAAGGTCGGCTCCAGCGCCGCCACCACCTCGATGAGCTGCTCGGAATTGGTGGCGTTCAGCTCGATGTCGAAGACGTCGACGCCGGCGAACTTCTTGAACAGGACGGCCTTGCCTTCCATCACCGGCTTGGAGGCCAGCGGACCGATCGCGCCGAGGCCCAGCACCGCGGTGCCATTGGTCACCACCGCCACCAGATTGCCGCGGGCCGTCAGGTTATGGGCTTCTGCCGGATCGGCCGCGATGGCCTCGCAGGCCGCCGCCACGCCGGGCGAATACGCCAGTGCCAGGTCCCGCTGGTTCGCCAGCGGTTTGGTGGCGCTGATCTCCAGCTTGCCGGGCTTCGGCAAGCGGTGATAGGCCAGAGCTGCCTCGCGAAGGTCCTTTGCCATCCCGTCCCTCATTGCTTTTCTTTCTTGTCCTACCCACCCGGGGCCAAGCGATCCGGGCGTGCTGCCCGGCGGCGCTGAGAAGCTGACCGCCGCCGGCCCGCAGTGCAAGTATCCAGGCGGCAAGACCCCAAGCAAATGAAAGAGATAGCATTCTTCCGCATAGGAGCTATCTTCCAAAGTCATGGATGACCAGCCGGGATACTTGGGCGATCCGCCCGTCGAATGGCGGATCGAGCCGGGCCTGACCGACTACCCCGCCGCGGTGGCGGCGATGGAGGCGCGGGTCGCGGCGATCCGCGACGACGGCGCGCCGGAACTGGTCTGGCTGGTCGAGCATCCGCCGCTCTATACCGCCGGCACTTCGGCCGACCCGAAGGACCTGCTGCAGCCCGACCGCTTCCCGGTCTACCGGACCGGGCGCGGCGGCGAGTACACCTATCACGGCCCCGGCCAGCGGGTGGTCTACGTGATGCTGGACCTGAAACGGCGCGGCCCCGACCTGCGGCGCTTCGTCCAGAACCTTGAAGAGTGGATCATCCGCAGCCTCGCCGCCTTCGCCGTCGACGGCCAGCGCCGCGAGGGCCGGGTCGGGATCTGGGTGGAAAGACCCAGTTCAAAAGCCGGGGACCCTCTGCACGGCTCACGCGAAGACAAGATCGCCGCCATCGGCGTGCGCGTGCGCCGCTGGGTCACCTATCACGGCATCGCCATCAACGTGGAGCCGGACCTCGGTCACTTCAGCGGCATCGTCCCCTGCGGCATCGCCGAGCACGGGGTAACCTCGCTGGTCGACCTCGGCCTGCCGGTCGGCCTGCCCGACCTCGACGCCGCTCTGCGCGCCAGCTTCACCGGCGTGTTCGGCCCGGCCCGCTGGGTGGAGACGGAGACAGCCGAACGACGATCGGCGTAGAGGCGCCCCACGCCGAAGCTCACACCACTATCGTCCCGGGTGCCGTCCCGGGTGCCGCCCCAGGTATCGTCCCGGGGCTTGACCCCGGGACCCATTGGCATTTGCGGGCGTGGGATCTCTCCCGCTTCGATAGAGGGAACGGCCAGGGCCATAGGATCCCGGCAACAAGCGCCGGGATGGCAGCTTCAGTGTGGCGCTCAGCCTAAGATCGACACTTCACCTGAGAAACCCTACCTATCTATCTGATTTAACGGTGAATTCCGGCACCACTTCATCCGCATGAGGATGCTGGTCAACGGCTGTCACGCTGGCCAGTTCCGGCCCCTCCCAGAAAGCTGCCAACATACTCTCCACAGCCTGGGGATCACCGGAAATGACGGCCTCGACGCTGCCGTCGCGCCGGTTGCGCACCCAGCCGTGCAGGCCGAGGGACTTGGCCGTCTTCTCGGTCCAGGCGCGGTACCACACACCCTGGACCCGTCCCGAAACGACGACGCGCAGCGTCTTGGTCATCCCTTGTCCCCGTTCCCTGTTGTCTCAGCGGCGGCAGGATAGAGCGCGGCAAAGGCGATGGAAACCGCCCGCCGGGCACGTTCCTCCCACAGGTCGCGGCGCAGCCATTGGTCCTCGACGGTCAGTTCCGGATCGCTGCGATTCTCGTGGCTGCGCCGGTTGCGCAGGGCGCGCAGCCAGCGATAGTCGGCATCGGCGACGCCGGGCAGGCTCTCGTGGCGCGAGCCCCCCTGAGCCTCGGTGACCGCGCAGGCGAGGATCGCCACCGCCGCCCAAGCGCCGGCGCAGAACACCGCCTGCAGGTCGATCATCAGGGCACAGGCCTGCTCGCTGGGGGATTGGGCACCATGGCGGGCGAAGCCCGCCTCCTGCTCCTCGAACCACAGGCGCCGCTCTTCCCAGACCTCTTCTGCTGGCCGTTCGAGATGCTCCATGACTGGATTTGTAGCAGAGCTCCCCCCCTCACCACAGCCACGACTGTCGTCCCGGGACTTGATCCCGGGACCCATTGCCCTAGCCGTTCAGGCGGTCGTAGAGGTCCTCCCACTCTGGATTGTCGCGTTCGATCAGCAGGATCTTCCAGGCCCGCTGCCACTCCTTGAGGGTCTTCTCGCGCTGGATCGCCTGCTCGATCGCCTCGTGCGCCTCGACGAGCACCAACCGCGTGACCTTGTACCTCCAAACAAATTTGGAACCGAGCCCCTGCCGGTGTTCCCAAATCCGGCGGACAACGTCGTTGGTGACGCCAATATAGAGCGTACCGTGCTTGCGGCTGGCGAGGATGTAAACGTAGTAGGCCATCGCCTCGCATCAACGCCATTGGGTCCCGGGGTCAAGCCCCGGGACGACAGCGGAGGATATGAAGGACTTCGGCCAGCCGCTCGAGGTGTTCCATCAGCGCTTGCTCGGAGGGCTTCTACTCGAATTCCAGGATCGCCTGGTCGACAGCCAGGCTCTCGCCCGGCTGGGCCTGGACCTTGGCGACCTTGCCGTCGCGCTCGGCGCGCAGCACGTTCTCCATCTTCATTGCCTCGACCACCGCCAGTTCCTGGCCGGCCTTCACCGCCTCGCCTTCCGCGACGTGGAGCGCCATCAGCAGGCCCGGCATCGGCGACAGCAGGAAGCGCGACAGGTCGGGCGGCTCCTTCACCGGCATGCGGGCCGCCAGCTTGGCGGCCAGCGGCGTCAGCACCAGCGCCTCGATATCGGCGCCGGCGTAGCTGAGCCGCAGGGCCGGGCCGCGGCGGTCGGCCTGCACGGTGACCGGGCGGCCGTCGATGAAGCAGGGCAGCACCAGGTCGCCCAGGCGCGCATCGGTCTCCACCAGCAGGTCCGCGGCACCGCCGGAAACCCGGAAGGCGCCGTTGGCCGGGGTGACCGTGCGCGGGTGCATCTCCTGGCCCAGCAAGACCACCCACTCGGCCGGCTTGGCCGGATCGAACTCGACGGCGCCGTCCATCTGGCCGGAAATAGTCGACTCCCGCCCGGCCCGGCGCTGCTGCAGGATGGCCGCCACGGCAATCAGGATGTCCAGATTCTCCCCGGTGACCTCGGAGCCCCGGAAGCCGTCCGGAAATTCCTCGGCGATGAAGTTGGTCGACAGCGTGCCGGCGCGGAAGCGCGGGTTGGTCATCACCGCGGTGAGGAAGGGGATGTTATGACTGATGCCCCTGATGCCATAGGCATCGAGGGCGGCCTGCATGGCGTCGATGGCGCGGGTGCGGTCCGGCGCGTGGGTCACCAGCTTGGCGATCATCGGGTCGTAGAACATGGAGATCTCCGAGCCCTCCTCGACGCCGCTGTCGATCCGCACGGTGACCTCCGGGTCCTCCGGGCTGCCCGGGGTGATGTAGCGCACCAGCCGGCCGATCGACGGCATGAAGTCGCGCAAGGGGTCTTCGGCGTAGACCCGGGTCTCGATGGCCCAGCCGTTCAGCGTCACGCCCTTCTGGCCGAAGCTCAGCTTCTCGCCGGCGGCGACACGGATCATCCATTCCACGATATCGAGGCCGGTGATCAGCTCGGTCACCGGATGCTCGACCTGAATACGGGTATTCATTTCAAGGAAGTAGAAGTTCTTGTCCTTATCGACGATGAACTCCACCGTGCCGGCGGAGCGGTAGTCGACGGCCGCCGCCAGGGCGACGGCCTGGGCCCCCATCGCCGCGCGGGTCTCGGCGTCAAGAAAGGGCGACGGCGCCTCCTCCACCACCTTCTGGTGGCGGCGCTGGATCGAGCATTCGCGCTCACCCAGGTGCAGCGTGGTGCCGTGGGCGTCGGCCAGCACTTGAATTTCGATATGGCGCGGCTGTTCGATGTACTTCTCGATGAACACCCGCTCGTCGCCGAAGCTGGAGCGCGCCTCGTTGCGCGCCGAGCGCAGGCCCTCGCGGGTCTCGGTCTCGTTGCGGGCGATGCGCATGCCCTTGCCGCCACCGCCGGCCGAGGCCTTGATCATCACCGGGTAGCCGATCTCACCGGCCACCTTCAGCGCGACCGCCTCGTCCTCGACCGCGTCGGGGTGGCCCGGGACCGTGCTGACGCCGGCCTCGGCGGCCAGCTTCTTGGAAGTGATCTTGTCCCCCATGGCGCCGATCGCCTTGACCGGCGGGCCGATGAAGACGATGCCGGCGGCGTCCAGCGCCTCGACGAACTTGGCGTTTTCCGAGAGGAAGCCGAAGCCCGGGTGCACCGCCTCGGCGCCGGTCTGCTTGGCGGCGGCGATGATCTTGTCCATCACCAGATAGCTCTGGGCCGCCGGCGCCGGGCCGATGGCCACCGCCTCGTCGGCCAGGCGCACGTGCAACGCGGTGGCGTCGGCATCGGAATAGACCGCCACGGTCTGGATACCCAGGCGCTTGCAGGTCTTGATGATCCGGCAGGCGATCTCGCCGCGGTTGGCAATGAGGATTTTCTTGAACATCCGCCCCTAGCATCCACCCTTTATTGGTTTTCGCCGCCCGCGCCCCGGTGGGGTTCTCCCCCTTAAATCGGCTGTTTTCAGCGCTTCGATTGTGTAGTGGCCCGGTCCCGCCTTGGCAATCCGCTTTCCCTATGCCGCCGCGCGCCGGACCAGCGGCATGTAGCCCGGCTGCTCCGCCATCCGCGCCAGCCAGGCCCGAACCGCCGGGTAGCCCGACAGGTCGATGCCGCCGTCGGCTGCCACGTGGGTATAGGCATAGAGCGCGATGTCGGCGATGGTCGGGCCCCCGCCGTCGACCAGCCAGTCTTTGCCCGTCAGTTCCCGCTCCATCACGGCCAGCGCCGCATAGCTGCCCTTCTCCTTGGCGGCCCACTGCGGCTCGTCCGCCGGAGTCTTGTTCGCGTAGATCTTCCAGAAACGCAGCACGGCGATAAAGGGCTCGTGGCTGTACTGCTCGAAGAACATCCACTGCAGCACCCTCGCCCGCGCCAGCCGGTCCTCGGGCCAGAACCGCGTGCCCTCGGCCAGGTAGTAGAGAATGGCATCGGACTCCGGCAGGCAACTACCGTCCTCCAGCCGCAGCAGCGGGATACGGCCGTTGGGGTTCATCTTCAAGAAGGCCTCGGTACGGGTCTCCCCGGCCATCACCTCAATGTAGGTCAGGTCATAGGGAATGCCGAGAAAACTCAGCAATAACTGCACCTTGTAACAGTTTCCCGAACCGGGATCGCCATAGAGTTTCAGCATCCGGGAGTCCCCTCAGAGCGGCAGGTTGTCGTGCTTTTTCCAGGGGTTCTCCAACTGCTTGTCGCGCAGCATGTTGAGCGACCGGCAGATCCGCCGGCGGGTGCCGTGCGGCTTGATCACATCGTCGATGAAGCCGCGCGAGGCGGCGACGAAGGGATTGGCGAACTTCTTGCGGTATTCCTCGGCGCGCGCGGCAATCTTGTCGGCATCGCCGATGTCGCCGCGGAAGATGAGCTCCACCGCGCCCTTGGGGCCCATCACGGCGAGCTCCGCCGTCGGCCAGGCGTAGTTCACGTCACCGCGCAGGTGCTTGGAGGACATCACGTCGTAGGCCCCGCCGTAGGCCTTGCGGGTGATCACCGTCACCTTCGGCACCGTCGCTTCGGCGTAGGCGAACAACAGCTTGGCGCCGTGCTTGATGATGCCGTTGAACTCCTGGGAGGTGCCCGGCAGGAAGCCCGGCACGTCGACGAAGGTGACGATGGGGATGTTGAAGCAGTCGCAGAACCGCACGAAGCGCGCCGCCTTGATCGAGGAGGCGATGTCCAGGCAGCCGGCCAGCACCATCGGCTGGTTGGCGACGAAGCCGACGGTGTGCCCCTCCATGCGCCCGAAGCCGGTGATGATGTTGCCGGCATAGGCGGGCTGCAGCTCGAAGAAATCGCCCTCGTCCACCACCTTGGCGATCAGCGCCTTCATATCGTAGGGCTTGGGCGCGGCGGGCGGCACCAGGGTGTCGAGCGACAGCTCCTCGCGGTCGCCGGGGGCGTCGGGCGGGCGCCACGGCGCCGGTTCGCGGTTGGAGGCCGGCAGGAAGTCGGCGAAGCGGCGCAATTCCAGCAGCGCCTCGACGTCGTTCTCGAAGGCCAGGTCGGCGACGCCGGACTTGGTGGTGTGGGTGATCGCGCCGCCCAGCGCCTCGGCGGTCACCGTCTCGTGGGTCACCGTCTTCACCACGTCCGGGCCGGTTACAAACATGTAGGAGCTGTCCTTCACCATGAAGATGAAGTCGGTCATCGCCGGGGAATAGACCGCGCCGCCGGCGCAGGGGCCCATGATCATGGAGATCTGCGGCACCACGCCGGAGGCCAACACGTTGCGCTGGAACACCTCGGCATAGCCGGCCAGGGAGGCGACGCCTTCCTGGATGCGCGCGCCGCCGGAATCGTTGATGCCGATCACCGGAGCGCCGACCTGGACCGCCTTGTCCATGATCTTGCAGATCTTCTCGGCGTGGGATTCCGACAGGGAGCCGCCGAAGACGGTGAAATCCTGGCTGAAGACGAAGACCAGGCGGCCGTTGATGGTGCCATGGCCGGTCACCACGCCGTCGCCGGAGACCTTCTGCTGTTCCATGCCGAAATCGATGCAGCGGTGCTCGACGAACATGTCCCACTCCTCGAAGGAGCCCTCGTCGAGAAGAATCTGCAGCCTTTCGCGGGCACTCAGCTTGCCTTTGGCATGCTGTGCCTCGATCCGCCGCTGGCCGCCGCCGATGGCGGCCTCCGCGCGCATTTCCTCAAGTCGCTGGAGGATGTCCTGCATGACGCCGATTTCCCTGCGTTAATTTTGGCCAAGCTGATAGCACGTGCGCGGCGGCTGTACCAGCCGGCGAGCAACCGCCCAAGGGGCGCCGCGACGCTTCGACCGTTTGTTTAGCATTAGGAAGTCGTTAACGGCGTTTGCTTACAAAGAGACTAGTTTTTTTTCAAGAGGGCCACAGGCCCCGCCTCCCCGAGACTAGGAAGCCTGTCCATGCCCGCCGCTCCCGCCCGTTCCCATCAGCCGCAGCCTGCCGCCGGTCCCGCCGATGCCAACGAAGGCGTCGCCGAACAGATCGCCCACCTGCGCGCCGACGTCGAGAACGTGGCGAAGATGGCCCGCCAGATCGAAGCCATCGCCAAGCAGACCAACCTGCTGGAGCTGAACGCCTCCATCGAGGAGGCGCGCGCCGTCGAGGCCGGCAAGGGCATTGCGGAGGTTGCCGGCGAAGTAAAGTCGCTGGCCACCCAGACCAGCAAGACCACGGCGGAGATCGCCGAGATTGCCACCAGTCTGACCAGCCGGATCGAGCGCCTGGCCGAATTGAACGACGACGAAGCCCGGCATCAGAACCGGAGGGCACCGGGCGGGCCGGCCGCTGACGTGCCGGTCCCTGAAAGGACCCGCACCGAGGCCCCCGAAGAGACCTCCATCGAAGCGCCGGGCAAAACCGCGGCGCCGGCGCCAACCCCGCCCCCGGCCCCGGCCCAGGCCCCTACCCCGGCCCCGGCCCAAGCGGCTGCTTCAACGCCCGCGGACGAACTGCAGAGCCCGGCCCTGACCGCGGCGGAAATCGACCTGGTCCAGGAAAGCTTTGCCCTGGTCGATCCCATGGCCGACGACGCGGCCGGCCTGTTCTACGACAAGCTCTTCGAGATCGATCCCAGCACCAAGCCGCTGTTCAAAGGCGACATGGCCGAACAAGGCCGCAAGCTGATGTCGGTCCTAAAGACAGCCATCGCCAGCCTCGACCGCTTCGAACAGCTGGTGCCGGCCTTGAAGATCATGGGCCAGCGCCACAACGACTACGGCGTCGAATTCAAGCACTACGAGAGCGTCGCCAAGGCCCTGCTGTGGACCCTGAAGGAAGGCCTCCAGGGCGCCTTCACGCCGCAGATGGAGCAGGCCTGGGCCAAGGCCTATACAGCCCTGGCCGAGGTCATGATGAAAGGCGCGCAGACGCCGCCGGCAACGCGCGAATTCTCCTGATATTCCAGAATTCTATAAGGCTTTTCTAGCGAATGAGCTGAAGAAAGCGTTCGGCGCTTTCCAGCTCGCCGCGCAAAGCCTCACGGCGCTTCACCGCCTCCGCATCCTCGCCCCAGCGTTCCGCCTGGTAGAGCTCGTCGAGCTGCGACAGCATGAAGGCCTCGCCGGCGTCTATCCGCCCGCTCGCCAGCGCCAGGCCGATGACCAGAGAGCCCGCCGCTTTCGCCGCCGCCGCCAGGGCGGTCAAGGCCAGATCGTCGTGGGTCTCCACGCTGCGTTGCAGGGCTGCCAGGCTCTCCGGTGGCTGGGCCTGGGAGACGATGCCGCAGGTCTTCTTCAGCGGCGCTCCGAGCGCCTCGGCCGCCCAGTCGAGCAGCGGCTGCCAGTGCTGCTGCTGGCGGCGCAGCAGCTCACCGGTCTCGTCGGTCCAGTAGCACAGCATGTCGTGGCCGCCGAAGCCGAGCAGGTCCTCGACGATCTGGACGCGGTGAGGACGCACGATGTCGATGGCCGTGCAGGCCAGGGCGTTCAGCGGCATCGACGGCGGATCGACCTCCTCCGGCTGGTTCTGCCATTCCTCGGCAATGGCCGCGGCCAGAACCTGTGTGGGTAGCACCAGGGCCGCCCGGCCGGGGGTCCGCACCGGCCGGCCGTCGAGGACCACCGCAAAGCCGCCGGGCGCCGAGTCCTCGGTCGCCGAGGCCTCGGGCGCCGGCACGGCGCTGGCCGTCTTGTAGAAACGTTTGATTTTCTGCTGCATCGCTCTCTATCAATCTCACTCGCCGGTCAGGCCTTTCAGCCCCTTTTCGATCCCCTCGCCGACCCCCTTCACCGCATCGCCGACCTCGTCGGCGAGACCGCCGGAGGTTTTCGGCTGGGCGCCACCGCGGCCGATGGCCGCCAGCGCCTCGCCGCAGAGGGTCTGATCGCTGCCGATATGGCCGATGATCGGCCCGGTGCCGATCAGGCCGCCGACGGCATCGACCGCGCCGCCGACCAAGTTGCCGCCGGTCTGCGCCACGTCGCCGACCGTGCCGACCACGCCAATCGCCGCGCCGATCGGGTCGGGCACCACGCCGGGATCGGCCAGCGGGCCGACGACCCGGAAAGGCACCGCAAGGCTGGCGAGGCTGGGCTGGCTGGTCTGGGTATCGAACGCGAGGCTCACGTGCTCGCCGTCGAGGTCGAGGCCGCCGCGCCCGGCCACCGCGAAGGCGCCGGTGTCGAGCACCAGGGCACGGCTCTTCGCCTGGCCCTTTTCGAGCTCGAAGCGGCTGACGAAGCACTCCAGGCGGGTGTTCTCGCTGTCGCCGAACAGCGGCCCGGTGATGTCGCCCAGGCCGGCGCTGAGGACGCTCAGCAGCCCGTTGTCCAGGGTCCCGTCCAGGGACACCGCCTGGACATGCCCGCCGAGATCGGCTGCGATGGCGTGGGGGCTGGCCCCCTGCCCGGTGAGATCGACGTCGAGTTCCAGTTCGCCGCCGACGCCATCGCTCACCGCAGCCTGTTTCAACAGATCGCCGAAGTCGATGTTCGCACCCTTCAGGGTCAACGCCAGTTCCGGCGCGGCCGCAGCATCGGCCGGCGCATTGGCCTGGGTCAGGGCCAGCCGCCCGCCGAGATCGCCGCCGGCCAGCTTGGCGCTCAGCGGCTCCACGGTAAGGTCGCCGTCCTTCAGCACCAGCGTCGCCGCGACGTCCTCCAGGGTGACGCCGCCGGCGCGCAGGCGCTCGGCATCCAGCTTCACCCGGCCATCCACCGCCTGCAGCGCCGCGAGCGGCAGCGGCGCGTCCGAGAAAACCTTGCCGCTGCCGTCGGCGGTCCCTTCCGCCGGGCGCACGTCGCCGGCGAAATCGGCGAGATCGAGCAGCTTTGCGACCAGGGCCGCCTTCACCATCGGCCGGTCTCCGGCCATTGAGAGAGCCGCGTTACCGGTCACGTCGCTGCCGCCGATCGTCAGAACAAGTCCAGAGAAATCAAAATCTTCGCCATCGACCTTCAAGTTGCTTGAAAGATCAAACGGGCCAAGCGGCGGCAGGTCGCTGTCCACCAGGGGCGACAAACCCGCCAGGTTCCCGCCAAAGGCCGCCACGGCCACATCGGCGCTGGCGGCGCCGGTCAGGTTGCCCGCCACGCCCTTGATGACGACCGTGGTCCCGCCGGCCTGCAGGGTCAGGTCGACCGGCGCCGGCGCCCCGGACAGCAACGCCGGCAGCCCGCTGAAGCGGCCCTCGACGACGATGGGATGACCGTTGTAGACCGCCGCCAATCGCAGGCTGCGGGGGCCGCCGTCGCCGGGCAGGGCGCCGACGGCCTCGGTCACGTCGAGCCGCAAGGTTTCTCCGGCCGTGGCATCGACCAGACGCAGCTGGCCGCCCTGGATGCGGAAGGCCTGAACGTCGGGCAGGTTCACCGGGCCGCCGCCGCGATCTGGCGGCACCGCCGGACCGCTGTCGGCGGCAAAGTCCCAGTTGCCGCGGCCCTGGGCATCGGTCTCCAGCAGAATATCCGGCTCGATCACCACCAGCCGCTTCACCACCACCTCGCCGGTCAGCAGCGGCAACAGCGCGACCTCGATCTCCAGCAGCTTCACGCGGGCCATCTGCGGGCGGCTGCCCCAGGGGGCATTGGCGAAGCCGACATCCTGCAGGATGATCGAGGGATCCAGCGAGATCCGCAGGCCAACCGGCCCACCGACCGTGAGGTCGCGGCCGGTAGCGGCCTTCACCTCGGCCTTGGCGACCTCGGCGACCTGCTCGACATTCAGCGAGGCGATGATGGCATAGCCGGCGACCAGAACCGCCGCGGCCAGCGCGACGGCACCGGTGACGATCCGCTTCAGCTTCATACCCGCTCTCCGCTTAGCCTCACAAGCTCTTGCATCAAATCGGAAAAGTGCCCAATCACGCAATGAGCTCCCGACGCCCGCAGCCGCTCTTCCGGGTGATTGCCCCAGTCGACCCCGACGGCCGTACAGCCGGCTGCGCGCGCCATCTCGATGTCGTAGGTCGTATCGCCGACCATAACCGTTTCGGCGGGCGTGGCACCGACCTCCGCCATGGCCGCTTCCAGCAGATGGGGGTGCGGCTTGCCGGGGCCGTCGTCGGCGGTCTTCAGGTTATGGAAGCGGCTCTCGAGGCTGTGGCGCGCCAGCACCCGGCTGAGGCCACGGCGGTTCTTGCCGGTGGCGATGCCGAGGAAGATCTCCGGATGGCTCAGCGCCTCCAGCATCTCCAGCGTGCCCGGGAACAGCGGCTCGTCATGGCCGGGGCTGTCCTGCTGGGTGAAGAAGGCGGTGCGATAGCCTTCGACCAGCGCCAGGGCCTGTTCGCCGGCATCGGCGGCCGCCGGGTCCGGCAGCAGGCTGGTCAGGGCAATATCGAGCTTCAGGCCGATGGTGGCCCGGATCGCCGCCGCCGACGGCGCCGGCAGGCCCTGCACGGTGAAGGCTTCGGTCATGCAGTGGACAACCGTGTGCTGGCTGTCGATGAGGGTGCCGTCGACATCGAAAACGATGAAGCGGTGGGCGAAGGGGAGCTTGCTCATTGGGCGTTGTCTCTATCACGTCGGCGCCGCATCCTTAAGTCGATTCGTGACGTCGATTCGAGCCAGCGAGCGCCATGCCACCGTCCTGCCCCACCCCTGCCGGCCGATACCGGCGCCCCGGTTTCCGCCCCGCCGCCCTGGCGGCCCTGCTCGGCCTGGCCGCCTGCGACGAGGGGCCGGCTACGGTAACCCCCTACATGCACGCCAACGGCACCTTGGAGTTCCTGGCCTCGGCAACCCGCGGCGAAGGGCCCCTCTATCTGGAGATCAACGGCACCCCCTTCGCCGACGGAGACACCCTGGATGCCCGCGTCGTGGCGGTGATGGAGCAGGCCCTGCAAAGCCGCGTCCTGCGCCTGACCACCGACCGGGAAGCTGCCGAGGACCCGGAATTCCGCCTGGTCCTGGTGTTCAATCCACCCAACAGTGGGGAACTGCTGGCGTTCTGCCGCAGACAGCCTGCCGGCGGACCGCCCCAGCCGGAGCCCCGCATCGATCTGCGCGCCGGCTGCTGCCGCGGCGACGACCTGCTGGCCGCCGTCGACGGTTGGGTCGAAGAGGCCGATGGCCCGGAGGACGAGAGGTTCGATCAACTGATGCACCAGGTAATCCGCGACATCTTCACCCGGCGTCGGCGCGACGAATAAACCGCCCGGGAAACAGGGCGAAATCGCCACAGCACGGTGGCGAGAACAAGGGACCGCCGCCAACCTCAGCGCGGCATCCCCTTTCAGGCTAAGCCCTTGATCCGCTTTGCCCCGGTTTGGGGCCGGTCGCCTTTGCGCCGCAATCATCCTGCCAATTAACAAAGCATTAATAGAATATAAACTTTCTATTACTTTATTTTTCTGTGACATTAATTGGTTTTTATTGGGGATATTCTGCAGCATTAAGCATTTAACAGGAGAAATGACAAAAACTGCCCCTCTACATTCCGGCATCGGCCATCAGGAAAAAAGGGGTAGGTATGTCGTTCAAGCTCACCCGGTTCATCTCCGCCGCAGCGATCGCCGCGGCCGCAATCCTCGTCGCGAGCGCCCCGGCCGATGCCAAGGACTGGCGGCGCAGTGTCGACCGCCACTATTCGGCCGCGGAAGAGACCAAATACGTACCCCGCGGCGACAACCCGCAGTGGGATTTCAATCTGGAAACCGTGGTTGCCGACATGGCGTGGCGCGCCCGCACCGCGGCGATGCTGCGCAACCTGCCCAAGCCCAGCGCCGAGCCGGACGACGCGGAACCGGCCAACCAGCTGGCCGACGACAGCCCGGAGCAGCCGGCCTTCCGCTTCGCCTTCTGATCCCGTATTTGCCGCTTACAGCGGCTGCTGGCCTTTCGCCGGCGAGTGGCTGAGCCCCTCGGCATAGGCCAGCAGCGCCTGCAGGGCGCCGTCACCCTTCGCTTCGTCGAAGCCAATCGCCTTCCAGGTCGCCGCCATGTGCGGCGGCAAGGGCGCACTCACCCTAAGCGTGGTGCCGGTTTCCGGATCCGGCAGCGCCAGTTCCCGGGCCAGCAGGTGGAGGACCTTCGCCGGCACCCCGGCCCGCGACAGGGCCTCCGGAAAGGCCTCGCGGCCCCCATACTTGCCGTCACCGACGATGGGCGTGCCCAGTGCCGCGCAGTGCACGCGCAGCTGGTGGGTGCGCCCGGTCAGGGGCACCAGCACCAGCCAGGTCACCGCGTTGCGATAGTTCTGCACCACCTGGAACAGGGTGCGGGCCGGCTTGCCCGCTTCCGCATCGTGGCCCATGGCCTCGCCGCCCTGCCCCGGAATCCCGCCGGCGTTTTGGGCCTGCTTGGCCAGCGGCAGGTCGATGAGGCCGCGGCGTTCCTTCGGCACCCCGGCGACCAGCGCCCAATAGATCTTCTGGGTCTCCTTGCCGCGGAACGCCGCCGTCAGGGCGCGCGCCGTCGGCGCGTTGCGTGCCAGCAGCAGCACACCGGCGGTGTCGCGGTCCAGGCGGTGCACCAGGCGCGGGCGATCGTCGGCGCCGAAGCGCAGCGCATCGAGCAGCCCGTCGAGGTGACGGCGCTGGCCGCTGCCGCCCTGCACCGCCAGGCCCGCCGGCTTGTCGAGGGCGATGACGTTATCGTCGCGATAAAGCACCGCCGCCTGCAGGGCCGCCGTTTCCTTGGCCGAAACGGAAAGGGCTGCCGGGCCTTGGGGCCGCGGGGACTCTCCGGCCGCCAGCACCGGCGGCATCGGCGGTACCCGCACCACCTGGCCCTCTTCCAGGCGCTCCGACGCTTTGACCCGCCGGCCGTCGACACGGACCTCGCCCTTGCGCAGCATCTTCTCCAGCCGCCCGTGGGTCAGTTGCGGGTAGTGCCGCTTGAACCAGCGGTCGAGGCGCTGGCCGCTGTCGTCCGCGGCGACGGTGATCTGTTCGACGCCGCTCATGCCAGCAGTGTCCGCACGAGGGCCAGCGCAGCGAAGAAGGCGCCGACCGAGAGCACCACCGAAGCGGCGACATAGCCGGCACAGGCCAGCAGGGCGCCCCGCTCGTACAGCAACACGGTTTCCATCGAGAAAGTCGAGAAGGTGGTGAAGGCCCCCAGGAAGCCGACGGCGATGAAGGCGCGCAGTTCGGGAGACGGCGACCAGGCGAGCGCGCCGAACTCGATCAGCAGGCCCATGGCGAAGGAACCGACGACGTTGACGGTCAGGGTGCCGTAGGGAAAGCCGTGGTCGAACCAGCGGGCCACCTGAGAGACCGCGAGGTAGCGCCCGACGGCGCCGAGCGCTCCGCCAAAGGCCACGGCGGCGAGAATGTTGACCTGCATGCCCTTGGTGTTCCCTTGCGGCCCTAGCGATGGCGGCGGCGATAGCGACGACGATGGCGGCACGGGGGTCCGCCGCCTTTAGCTAGCAAAGCGCGGCCAAGGGTGCAAACCGGGGCTTAGGTTAATGGAATTTAGGGCGGTCGGAATACCGGCGCTCAGGCCGCCTCGACCGAACTGGGGCCCGCGCCGGCCATCCAGGCCAGGCAGATCACCGTGTCCATCAGGTAGATCCCCATGCGGCCGAGTTCCTGAACGGCTTCCTCGGTGGCGTTGCACAGGGCATCGGGCACCAGCACGATGCGGAAATCGCGGGCGCTGGCCTCGTAGACCGAGGCGCGGCCGCCGGTGGAGAAGCTGAAGCCGCAGATCACCAGGGTGGTGATGCGCTGGGCGCGCAGCTTGTCTTCCAGGCCGGTGTTGTGGAAGGCGCCCCAGCGCGGCCGGTAGTGGACGTATTCGTGGGAGCCGATCTCCTGGAAGTCGCCGGCGAACAGCGTCTCCGGATCCAGGCGCACGTCCTTGTTGGGTTTCAGGTCGTCGATCAGCTCGGCGCCCAGGGTGCCGGGCATGAGAATCCGGAGGCCTTCCTCCACCGCCTGGCGGCGGCAGGCATCCACATTGGAGCCGTCGGCCTTGTACAGCCGGACCGAATGATAAATCGGCGCCTGCTGCGCGCGGAAGCAGTCGACCAGCCGGCCGATGTTGGGCAGCGCCGAAGGCCATCCGCAGGCCCGCACGGGCGAGCCTTGCGCCACAAAGTCGCGCTGCGCCGAGATGCAAAGGAGTGCTGCCTTACCCTTCTCGGGTACGCAGTAATTCGCCATTTCGACCCCTCGTATTACCTGCCACCCGACGCGTTCTCGCGACCGGTGATTATTGTCTGGGTGACAAATGACGTCCTTTGGCCGTCGGCACAACCGGCAAGGTCGAATAGCAGATTCGCATGAGTTGCAGGGCTAGTCCTCTTGCGGCCCCTGGCCGCCGCCCCCGGCCCGGCCGGCGGCCTGGTTTCGCAGCTTTTCCCAGTATTCCAACCGTTTGCGTACGTCTCTTTCGAAGCCGCGCTCGACCGGCCGGTAGAAGGCCTGACGCGGCAGACCCTCGGGAAAATAGTCCTGCCCTGAGAAGCCTTCCGCCGTGTCGTGGTCGTAGGCGTAGCCCTTGCCGTAGCCCAACTCGGCCATCAGTTTGGTCGGTGCGTTGAGGATATGGGCCGGCGGTGCCAGGGAGCCGCTGTCCTTGGCGGCCCGGCGCGCCGCGCCGTAGGCCTTGTAGGCGGCGTTGGATTTCGGCGCCGTCGCCAGGTAGATGACCGCCTGGGCCAGGGCCAGTTCGCCCTCCGGACTGCCGATGCGCTCGAAGGCCTGCCAGGCGGCGACGCTCTGGGTCAGCGCCGCCGGGTCGGCCATGCCAATGTCCTCGACGGCGAAACGCACTAGGCGGCGGGCGATATAGTGCGGGTCCTCGCCGCCGTCCAGCATGCGCGCGAACCAGTAGAGCGCGGCATCGCAGTCGGAGCCGCGCAACGACTTGTGCAGCGCGCTGATCAGGTTGTAGTGGCTCTCCTGCCCCTTGTCGTAAAGCGGCGCACGTTTCTGCTCCACCTGGGCCTAGGCCGCGGTATCCAGCTTGTCGCCGGCTTTCCAGGGCCCGGTGCCGTCGGGCCCGCTCCCCAGGGCGAAGATCTCTTCGGCCAGGTTCAGCAGGTAGCGCCCGTCGCCGTCAGCCATCGCCATCAGGGCGGCGCGCGCTTCCGGGGTCAGCGGCAGATCGCGGCCCTCGGCCGCCTCGGCGCGGGCCAGCAGTTCGCGCAGCGGCGCCTCCTCCAGGCGCTTCAGCACCATCACCTGGCTGCGCGACAGCAGGGCGGGGTTCAACTCGAAGGACGGGTTCTCGGTGGTCGCGCCGACCAGGATGACGGTGCCGTCCTCCACATAGGGCAGGAAGCCGTCCTGCTGGGCGCGGTTGAAGCGATGGATCTCGTCGACGAACAGCAGCGTGCCGCGGCCGGCCAGACGCCGCTGCCGGGCGCGCTCGAACACCTTGCGCAGATCGGCGACGCCCGAGAACACCGCCGACAGCGGCTCGAACTCCAGATCGGTCTCCGCCGCCAGCAGGCGGGCGATGGTGGTCTTGCCGCAGCCCGGCGGCCCCCACAGGATCAGCGATGCGAGCCGGCCGGAGCGCACCATGCGCCCGATCGGACCTTCCGGGGCCAGCAGGTGGTTCTGGCCGACGACCTCGTCGCGCGCCTGCGGGCGCAGGCGGTCGGCCAAGGGCCGCGGCGCCTGGCTTTCGAAAAGCCCGGTCATGCCAGGAGTTCGGTCACGGCCGCCTCCGCCGCACTTTGCGTATCGGGACCCACATCAGGCCCCGCATCAGGAACTGAATTCGACCCGGCGGATCTTGCCGTCGCGCTTGAAAGTGATCTGCCACTTGCTGGTGGTGCGGTCGAGCACATCGGCCAGGTCGCCGGAGTTCTGAAAGGTCTGCCCGTTGAGGGAGAGGATGACGTCGCGCGCGCGGAAGCCGACACGGTTGGCGGGCGTGCCGCGTTGGACCCGGGTGATCACCACGCCGGCCCAGTTGTCCGGCATGTCGAGTTCCTCGGCCAGCGCCGGCGACAGGCTGGCGATAAAGGCGCCGCCCATGGGATGATGGCCGAGCAATCGCACCTCGTTGCGCGGCGGGCTCTCCGGCGGCGCCTCCAGCGGCAGTTCGGCGGTAACCGTCTTGCCCTGGCGCACCACCTCGACCGCCAGCGACTCGCCGAGGGCGCCGGTGGCCACCCGGTAGCGCAACGATTGCAGATCGTTCACCGGCTGGTCGTTCACCGCGACGATGACGTCGCCCGAGGCGATGCCGGCACGGTCGGCCGGACCGTCCTTGTAGACATCGCTGATGACCACCCCGCCCGGGCGAGCGAGGCGCAGCCCCTCCGCCAGCTCCGAGGTCAGGTCCTGGCCGGCGATACCGGCCCAGGCGCGCACCAGGGCGGTACCGCTGCGCGCGCTGTCGACCACGGTGCGGACCATGTTGGCGGGAATCGCAAAGCCGATGCCGACCGATCCGCCGGAGCTCGAATAGATGGCGGTGTTGATGCCGATGAGGCGGCCATCCATGGTCACCAGGGCGCCGCCCGAGTTGCCCGGATTGATCGCCGCGTCCGTCTGGATGAAGAAGCTGAAGTCGGTGATGCCGACCTGGGTGCGTGCCAGCGCCGAGACGATGCCGCTGGTCACCGTCTGACCGACGCCGAAGGGATTGCCGAGCGCCAGCACCAGGTCGCCAACCTCCACGTCGTCGGAGTCGTGCATCTCGATGGACGGCAGCGGCTCGCCGGCCGGGTCGATGCGCAGCACGGCAAGATCGGTGCGCTCGTCGGTCAGCACCAATTCGGCCTCGTACTCGCGGCGGTCGGTCAGCACCACCTTGATCTCCGTGGCCCCCTTGATGACGTGCTCATTGGTCACGATGAGGCCTTCGGCGCCGACGATGACGCCGGAGCCGAGCGACGACTGCTCGCGTTTGCGGGTCTTCTGGTCGCCGGGGCCGTCACCGAAGAAACGGCGGAAGAAAGGATCGTCCAGCAGCGAGGAAACCGCGCGGCGTTGCTCCACTTCGCGCTTGGCGAAGATGTTCACCACCGCGGGGGCGGCCTTCTTCACCACCGGGGCGAAGGACAGCATGACCTCGTCGCGGTCGCCCGGAACCTCGCGGGTCACTGTGCCGGCCGGGTTGGCGCTCTGGGCAACCGCCGGCGCGCCGACGCCCCCGTAGGCCAGGGCGGCACAGCCGAGCAAAGCCGCGGCGGTCACGACCGCCCGGCACCCAGTCCTGAAAGTGTTGCGCTGTTGCCTCACAAGATCTCCGTCTCTCCGCCGCCCTTTATATCTTGGCGCCCTTTATAGCTTGGCGCCCTTCACACCGGGCGCCCTTCATATTTGGGGTCGCGGGCAGGGCCGTCAAACAGGAAAGGCAGCCTTTTGGGCTGCCTTTCCGGTAAGTCTGTCGCCAAACGGGGGCGGCGGGGAAGCGGACCTCAGTCCTCGTCTTCCTCGACGGCCTCCTGGGTCGGCCCGGAGTCCTGCCCCTTGGCGTCGGGATCGCGGTCGACCAGTTCGATCACCGCCATCGGCGCCATGTCCCCGTAGCGAAAACCGGCCTTCAGCACGCGGCTGTAGCCGCCCTTGCGCTCTTTGTAGCGCTCGGCAAGGTCGTCGAACAGCTTCGCCGTGATGTCGGTATCGCGCAGCACGGAGAGTGCCTGACGGCGGGCGTGCAGGTCGCCGCGCTTGCCCAGGGTAACCAGGCGATCGATAACGCGCCGCAGGTCTTTCGCCTTCGGCAGGGTGGTCTTGATCTGCTCGTGCTTGATCAAGGAAGCCGCCATGTTGGCGAACATCGCCTTGCGGTGGCTGGTCGACCGGTTAAGCCGGCGGCCGTGAAAACCGTGACGCATCTGTCTATCCCTTCGTCCCTGGCCTCGCGCACGAAGCCGATTGTGCTGCCGTCCGCCAAGTTCGTCGCCACTCCGGCGCTTCCTTGCACGAACGGGGGGAGCCGTTTGCTCCTAACTCAAAACCTTCCCGCTGCAGCCGAACCCTAGTAGGGCTCTTCCAGCCGCTTGGCCAGTTCCTCGATGTTCTCGGGCGGCCAGTTGGGAATTTCCATGCCCAGGTGCAGGCCCATGGTCGACAGCACTTCCTTGATCTCGTTCAAGGACTTGCGGCCGAAGTTCGGGGTCCGCAGCATTTCGCCTTCGGTCTTCTGCACCAGATCGCCGATGTAGACGATGTTGTCGTTCTTCAGGCAGTTCGCCGAACGAACCGAGAGCTCCAGCTCGTCGACCTTGCGCAGCAGATTGCGGTTGAACGGCGGCTCGCTGGTCGCCTCTTCCTCGTGACGCTGCTGCGGCTCTTCGAAGTTGATGAAGAGTTGAAGCTGGTCCTGCAGGATGCGCGCGGCCAGGGCCACGGCGTCCTCGGGCGTCACCGCACCGTTGGTCTCCAGCTCCATGGTGAGCTTGTCGTAGTCGGTGACCTGACCGACACGGGTGTTCTCAACCTTGTAGGAGACCTTGCGCACCGGCGAGAAGATCGAATCGACCGGCACCAGGCCGATCGGCGCGTCTTCCGGACGGTTCTGGGTCGCCGCGACATAGCCCTTGCCGGTGTTGACCGTCAGTTCCATGTCGATCCGCGCGCCGTCGTCCAGCGTGCAGAGCACCAGGTTGGGGTTCATGATCTCGATGTCATGACCGGTTTCGATCTGGCCGGCAGTCACTTCGCCCGGGCCTTCGGCCCGCAGACGCATGCGCTTGGGGCCTTCACCGCCCATACGCAGCGCGATCGCCTTCACGTTCAGGACGACGTCGGTGACGTCCTCGCGCACGCCCGGGATCGACGAGAATTCGTGCAGGACTCCATCGACCTGGATGGAAGTCACCGCCGCACCCTGCAGCGACGACAGCAGCACGCGCCGGATCGCATTGCCCAGGGTAAGGCCGAAACCACGCTCCAGCGGTTCGGCGACAACCTTGGCGACGCGGTGCGCGTCGGGGCCAGGCTGAATGTCCAGCTTTGTCGGCTTAATCAGTTCGGTCCAGTTCTTTTGCAGCACGCTCGTGCCCTCACGACTTCTAGGCTGGTTCGATGTCGGCTCAAACGGTGGCGGCGCTTCCGTCGGCCTCTTGAGGCAAGCTGGCCGGCAGCCTCCCGCCCTTGCCTCTCATTCACCGGCTCTCGAGCCGGTGCGGGGGGCCGCAAGCCCCCCAGGGCAAAATGCCCCTTATAGACTTAGACGCGGCGGCGCTTCGGCGGCCGGCACCCGTTGTGCGGGATCGGCGTCACGTCGCGAATCGCGGTGATCGTGAAGCCGACGGCCTGCAGCGCGCGCAGCGCCGACTCGCGGCCCGACCCCGGGCCCTTCACGTTGACCTCAAGGACGCGCACGCCGTGCTCCTGCGCCTTGCGGCCGGCATCCTCGGCGGCCATCTGCGCCGCATAGGGGGTCGACTTGCGCGAGCCCTTGAAACCCTGGCCACCGGCAGAAGACCAGGAGATGGTGTTCCCCTGAACGTCCGTGATGGTGATCATGGTGTTGTTGAAAGTGGCGTTCACATGCGCAATGCCGGAGCTGATGTTCTTCTTCTCGCGGCGGCGCAGACGCGCTTGAGGTTTGGCCATTGCCTTGTTGCCCGTATTCTGGTGCTGAGGTTGTTACCTGGCGGCTTTCTTCTTGCCGGCGATCGGTCGCGCCGGGCCCTTGCGGGTCCGCGCGTTAGTCTTGGTGCCCTGACCGCGGACCGGCAGGCCCTTGCGGTGACGCAGGCCGCGGTAGCAGCCCAGGTCCATCAGGCGCTTGATATTCATGGCCACTTCGCGGCGCAGGTCGCCCTCGACCACGAAGTCGCGATCGATGGCTTCACGCACCCGGGCGACCTCGTCGTCGGTCAGTTCGTTAACCCGGCGTTCCCGCGGGATACCGACCTGCTGACAGATACTGGTCGCCTTGGTGCGACCAATGCCGTGGATGTAGGTGAGAGCAATCTCGACCCGTTTCTGCGTCGGAATGTTGACGCCAGCAATACGTGCCACTTCGCGAACTCCTTAAACGTCGCGGACCCGGGTCGCAGCCGACCCGAAAACCATATCTGGACAAGCAAAAGCGTCCGTACGCCGGAGGCGCCGGAACCGCTGGATTATAGGGAGGGAAACCTGCAAGTCAACCGTCATGCCGTCCCCAGGACCCCCTCGATTTGATCGGTCACCTCGTCGATCCCGGCCATGCCATCAACCGCCTGCAGGACCCCCTTGCCCCGGTAATAGGGCAGGATCGGCGCCGTCTGGGCGTGGTAGGCCGCCAGGCGGGTGCGCACGGTCTCCGCGGTGTCGTCGGTGCGCCGCTTGAACTCGGTGCCGCCACAAGTGTCGCAGACCCCGTCCACCTTCGGCTTCTGGAAGGTATCGTGGTAGCCGGCGCCGCACTTGGCGCAGGTGTAGCGCCCGGTGATTCGGTCGACCAGGACCTCGTCGTTAACCTTCATCTCGATGACCGAATGCAGCTTCATGCCCTTTTCGGCCAGCATCTCGTCCAGCGCCTCGGCCTGGGCCGTGGTGCGCGGGAAGCCGTCCAGGATAAAGCCGCTGGCGCTGTCCGGCGCATCGATGCGCTCGGCGATCATGGCGATCATCAGGTCGTCGGGCACCAGATGGCCGGCATCCATCAGGACCTTGGCCTTCTTGCCGAGCTCGCTGCCCGAGGCAACCGCCGCCCGCAGCATGTCGCCGGTCGAGAGCTGGACCAAATTATGCCGCTTTTCCAAGCGCTTGGCCTGGGTTCCCTTGCCCGCGCCCGGCGGCCCCAACAAAATGACATTCATCCACGCCGTCCCTTGAGCTTGGACTTCTTGATGAGTCCTTCGTACTGGTGCGCCAGCAGATGCGCGTGGATCTGCCCGACGGTATCCATGGGCTCCGTGACCACGATCAGAAGCGAGGTGCCGCCGAAGTAGAACGGCAGCGCGGAATACTGCGCGCGCAGCAGCTCAGGCAGCAGGGCGACCAGCGTCAGATAGAGCGCGCCGACAGTGCCAAGGCGGAAAATGATGTGCCGCAGGTATTCGGCGGTGTTCTTGCCGGGGCGGATGCCGGGCACGAAGCCGCCGTGCTTCTTCAGATTCTCGGCGGTGTCGTCGGGATTGAACACGATGCCGCTGTAGAAGAAGGCGAAGAAAATGATCAGCGCCGCGTACAGCGCCATGAACAGCGGCGTGCCGTGGGCGAGATAGATGTTCACCCAGCTCAGCCACTCGGGCCCGCCGGCACCGGAGAATCCGGCCACCGTGGCCGGCAGCAGCAGCAGCGAGGAGGCGAAAATCACCGGAATGACGCCCGAGGGGTTCAGCTTCAACGGCAGATGCGAGGCTTCGCCGCCGAACATCTTGTTGCCGACCTGGCGCTTCGGGTACTGCACCACGATGCGGCGCTGGGCGCGCTCCATGAAGACGATGAAGGCGACCACGGCAATCGCACCGATCAGCAGGCCGATGATCAGCAGCGGCCCCAGCACGCCGGTCCGGCCGAGATCCAGCACCTGGACCACCGCCAGCGGCAGGTTGGCGACGATGCCGGTGAAGATGATCAGCGAAATGCCGTTACCGCCGCCGCGCTGGGTGATCTGCTCGCCCAGCCACATCAGGAAAATGGTGCCGCCGGTCAGGGTGATCACCGTCGTCAGGCGGAAAAACAGGCCCGGGTCGAGCACCGCCGAACCGGCACTGCCCGTAGTACTCTCCAACCCCACGGCGATGCCGTAAGACTGGAAGGCGGCCAGCACCACCGTGCCGTAGCGGGTATACTGGTTGATCTTCTTGCGCCCGGCCTCGCCCTCTTTCTTCAGCGCTTCCAGGGTCGGCGACACCGCCGTCAGAAGCTGCATGATGATCGATGCCGAAATGTACGGCATGATGTTGAGGGCGAAGATGGTCATGCGGCTGAAGGCGCCGCCGGCGAACATGTCGAAAACGCCGAGGATGCCGCCGGACTGCTGGGAGACGATCTCGGCCAGGATCTGCGGATCGACGCCGGGGATCGGAATATAGGTTCCCAGGCGGTAGATGATCAACGCACCGAGCGTAAACCACAGACGCTTCTTCAATTCCGGCGCCTTACCGAAGGCGCTGAAATTGATGTTGGCAGCTAGTTGCTCGGCGGCGGATGCCATGGCTTGGAGTCTCGCGGTGGGGGTTGCGGGAGGCGCCCGATTACTCGGAGGCGGGCGCGCTTTCGCCGGCCGGAGCCTTGGGCACCACCACGGTCACGGAACCGCCCGCCTTCTCAACCGCCTCGACCGCGGCCTTGGACGCACCCGCGACGGTAATATTGATCTTGGCCTTCAACTCGCCCTTTGCAAGAAGGCGGATGCCATCGGGCGCCGACTTCACCAGACCGGCGGCCTTCAGAGCCGCGGCGTCGACCGGCTTGCCCGCATCCAGGCGGCCGGCATCGACCGCCTCCTGCAGGCGGCCGAGGTTCACCACCTTGAAGTTCTTGGCGAAGATGTTGTTGAAGCCGCGCTTCGGCAGACGCCGATGCAGCGGCATCTGGCCACCCTCGAAGCCCTTGATGGCCACGCCGGAGCGCGCCTTCTGGCCCTTGTGGCCCTGGCCCGAGGTCTTGCCCTTGCCCGAACCGATGCCGCGGCCGATCCGCTTGCGCGCCTTGCTGGCGCCCGGATTGTCGCTCAACTCATGGAGTTTCATAGCACTTTACCCTTCACCGGGGGCCCTGAGAGGGCCCCTGCCCGGTATAACGTTATTCGGAACTTCCGGCGCCTCAGGCCTCGCCTTCGACGCGCACCAGATGCTTGACCTTGTCGATCATGCCGCGCACCGAGGGGGTGTCCTCCAGCTCCCGCGAACGGTGGAGCTTGTTGAGGCCGAGACCGACGAGCGTGGCTCGCTGGTCCTTCCTGCGGCCGATCGGGCTGCCGGTCTGGGTGACCGTGACGGTCTTCTTAGCTGCAGACATCGATGCTTACTCCCGCGCCTCGGCAGCCGCCGTGTCGCGCTTGCCGAGAATGTCGGAAACCTTCTTGCCGCGGCGCTGCGCCACCATGCGGGGGCTGACGCTGCGTTCCAGAGCCTCGAAGGTCGCCCGGATCATGTTGTGAGGATTGGACGAGCCGACCGACTTGGCCACCACGTCCTGCACGCCGAGCGCCTCGAACACTGCGCGCATCGGGCCACCGGCGATGATCCCGGTACCGGCCTCGGCCGCGCGCATCATCACCCGGCCCGCGCCGAAGCGGCCCTTGATGTCGTGATGCAGGGTGCGGCCATCGCGCAGCGGCACGCGGACCATCTGCTTCTTGGCCTGCTCGGTCGCCTTGCGGATCGCTTCCGGCACTTCACGGGCCTTGCCATGACCGTGCCCGACGCGGCCACGGCCGTCGCCGACCACCACCAGGGCGGCGAAGCCGAAGCGCCGGCCACCCTTGACGACCTTGGCGACACGGTTGATGCCGACCAGCTTCTCATTCAGTTCCGGCGCGGCGTTGTCGCGCTGCCGGCGTTCGTCGCGGGACCGCCCTTCGCGGGGAGCTCGTGCCATGAATCTATTCTTCCCTTAAAACGTCAGACCGCCTTCACGCGCGGCGTCGGCCAAAGCCTTCACCCGCCCGTGAAAGATGTAACCACCGCGGTCGAAAACGACTTCCTTGACGCCGGCCGCCACGGCCCGCGCGGCCACCAGCTTGCCAACCTCGGCAGCGGCGGATTTGTCGGCACCGCGCTTCAGCTTGCCTTTCAGCGCCGCGTCGACGCTGGAGGCCGCCGCGAGGGTGCGACCGGCACCGTCGTCGATGATCTGCGCATAGATATGCTTGCCGGAACGGAATACCGACAAACGCGGCCGGCCACTCGCCTTGCGGCGGATCATGCTCCGCACACGCTGCTGGCGCCGGTTGTGTAGCTGCTTTGAAGTCTGCATGGCTCTTACTTCTTCTTGCCTTCTTTGCGCAGGATGACCTCGTCCGCGTACTTCACACCCTTGCCCTTGTAGGGCTCGGGCGGACGATAGGCACGGATTTCCGCCGCCACCTGACCGACCTTCTGCTTGTCCGCACCGGTGATCGTGATCGCCGTCGGCTTCTCGCACTTGATCGAGATGCCCTCGGGGATCGGATAAGCGACGTCGTGGCTGAAACCAAGCTGCAGGTTCAGGGCCTGGCCCTGCACCGCGGCACGGTAACCGACGCCGTTGATCTCCAGGTCCTTCTTGAAGCCCTCGGAGACGCCGACCACCATGTTCTGGATCCGCGAACGCGCCGTGCCCCACATGGCCCGGGCCTTCTTGCTGTCATTGGCCGGCTTCACCCAGATCTTACCGTCTTCCTGGGTGATCGCCACGTCATCGGTTGCCTGGAAGTCCAGGCTGCCCAGTTTGCCCTTGGCCGATACCAGACCGCCCTTGACGGCGATCTCGACGCCGGACGGTACTTCGACGGGGTTTTTTCCTACACGCGACATCAGTCAGTTCCTCAATACCTCAGCGTCTTCAGAAGACGCGGCAGAGCACTTCACCGCCCACATTCGCCGCACGCGCTTCTTGGTCGGACATGACCCCGCGCGGCGTCGACAGGATGGTGATGCCGAGGCCGTTGTAGACCCGCGACAGCTCCTTGATCTTCGAATAGACCCGTCGGCCCGGACGCGAAACCCGCGCGATCTCCTGGATCACCGGCGCGCCCTCGTTGTACTTCAGCTCGATCTCGACTTCCGCCAAGCCTCGGCCAACTTCTTCCGTCCGGTAATCCCGGATGTATCCCTCACGCTTCAGCACGTCCAGAACGTTCGCACGCATCTTCGAAGCCGGCGCGCGGACCTTCGACTTGCCGCTGCGCTGTCCATTCCGGATACGCGTCAGCATATCACCGAGGGGATCGCTCATAGCCATCGCCCGATCTCCCCTACCAGCTCGACTTAACCATGCCAGGAATCTGACCGACCGAAGCCAGCTCGCGCATCGTGATGCGGCAAAGCTTGAACTTGCGGTAGACACCACGGGGGCGCCCGGTCACCTCGCAACGGTTACGAATACGGATTTTGGCTGAATTGCGCGGCAGCTGCGCAAGCTTCAGGTAGGCCTGGAAGCGCTCTTCCGGCGGCAGCGTGCGATTGGTCGCGACGGCCTTGAGCGCAGCCCGCTTGGCTGCATAGCGGTCCACCAACTTCCTGCGGGCCTTGTTCTTTTCGACGGCACTAGTCTTCGCCATAACTCTTTCCTTCCGCCCCTCTAGGCCCGAAACGGCATGTCAAAGCCCTTGAGAAGGGCACGGGCTTCCTGGTCGGTCTTCGCGGTGGTGCAGATGATGATGTCCATGCCACGGATCTCGTCGACCGTGTCATAGTCGATCTCCGGGAAAACGATCTGCTCCTTCAGGCCCATGGCGTAGTTGCCGCGGCCGTCGAAGCTCTTACCCGAGAGACCGCGGAAATCACGCACGCGCGGCAGGGCGATCGTCACCAGGCGATCCAGGAATTCGTACATCCGCTCCCGGCGCAGGGTAACCTTGCAGCCCACCGGCATGCCCTCACGGAGCTTGAAGGTGGCCACAGATTTCTTGGCCTTGGTGACCACCGGCTGCTGGCCGGTGATCAACGCCATCTCGGTGACGGCGGATTTGATCTTCTTGGAATCCGACACGGCTTCGCCGACGCCCATGTTCACAACGATCTTCTCGATGCGCGGGACTTCCATCGAATTCTTGTAGCCGAATTCCTCCATCATGGCGGTCTTCAGCGTAGCGTTATAGTGCTCTTGCAAGCGCGGTTTCATGTCTGTGACCTTCGCTTAGAGGTCGATAGCTTCGCCGGAGCGCTTGGCGATCCGGGTCTTGCGACCGTCCTTGTCAATCTTGTACCCGACCCGGGTCGGCTTGTTCGACTTCGGGTCGATGTGCGCCACATTGGAAATGTGGAGCGAGGCTTCCTTCTCGATGATGCCGCCGGGCGACATCTGAGACGGCGCGGTATGGCGCTTGACCAAATTCACGCCCTGGACCAGAACGCGGTCCTCGGCCCGCAGCACACGCAGGACTTCGCCCTGCTTGCCCTTGTCGCGGCCGGTAGTGACGACGACCTTGTCGCCCTTCTTGATCTTGAACTTCGTAGCCATCACAGCACCTCTGGCGCCAGGGAGATGATCTTCATGAAATTCTTCGCACGAAGCTCACGAGTGACCGGGCCGAAGATACGGGTCCCGATCGGCTCGCCCTGTTTGTTGATCAACACCGCCGCGTTGCTGTCGAAACGGATGGTGCTGCCGTCATTGCGGCGAATTTCCTTGGCCGTACGAACGATCACCGCCTGGTGCACGTCGCCCTTCTTCACGCGACCGCGCGGAATGGCTTCCTTTACCGAGACAACGATGACGTCACCGACGCTCGCCGATTTGCGCTTCGAACCGCCCAGCACCTTGATGCACTGCACGCGGCGGGCACCCGAATTGTCTGCGACGTCTAGCTGCGTCTGCATCTGGATCATCGGTCTGGCCCTTTCCTAGCTCTAAGCTGCTTGCTCGTCGCCGACCACTTCCCAAGTCTTGGACTTGGAAATCGGGCGGCACTCGCGAATTCGAACCAGGTCGCCGACGTGGCAAACGTTGCCCTCGTCATGCGCACGGTACTTCTTCGACAGCTTGATGAATTTCTTGTAGACCGGGTGCATGACTCGACGTTCGACCAAGACGGTAATCGTCTTGTCGCCCTTATCGCTCACCACCACACCTTGCAAGATCCGACGCGGCATAGCCGTTTAACTCCTAAGACGCCGCCTGCTGCTTATCGCGCAGGATCGTTTTAATTCGCGCAATATCGCGGCGAACCTGCCGCACGCGCGCCGTATTTTCGAGCTGACCGCTCGCCTTTTGGAAGCGCAGGTTGAACTGCTCCTTCCGCAGGCCCAAAAGCGATTCTTTCAGCTCGTCCGCGGACTTGGTCCGCATATCTTCTGCCTTCATGACTTAGTGCTCCTCACCGCCAATGCGGGTGATGAACTTGGTATGCACCGGCAGCTTCGCGGCGGCCAGGGTAAAGGCCTCACGGGCCAGATCCTGGGGTACGCCCTCCAGCTCAAACAGCACACGGCCCGGCTTCACCCGCGCGGCCCACCATTCCGGCGAACCCTTACCCTTGCCCTGGCGGACTTCCGCCGGCTTGGACGACACCGGAACGTCCGGGAAAATGCGGATCCACAGCTTACCGACACGCTTCATGTGACGCGTGATGGCACGGCGGGCGGCCTCAATCTGGCGCGCCGACACACGGCCCGGGCTGATCGCCTTCAGGCCATAGGCCCCAAAGTTCAGCTGCGTGCCGCCTTTGGCCTTGCCGTGGATGCGCCCCTTGTGGGCCTTCCGGTACTTTGTTCGCTTCGGCTGCAACATAACCGTCGTTCCTCAAAACTTCTCGTCGCCCGGTGCGCCTTAGCGCGCCGTCTGGGCTTCCTGCGCCCGCTTGTCCTGGGCCATCGGGTCGTGCGCCATGATCTCGCCCTTGAAGACCCAGACCTTGACACCGCAGGTGCCGTAGGTGGTCTTCGCCGTGGCCTCGCCATAGTCGACGTCCGCGCGCAGGGTGTGCAGCGGCACGCGGCCTTCGCGATACCACTCCGTACGCGCGATCTCCGCACCGCCCAGACGGCCGCCGCAGTTGATCCGGATGCCGTTGGCGCCCAGGCGCATGGCGGACTGCACGGCCCGCTTCATGGCGCGGCGGAACGCAACCCGGCGCTCCAGCTGGCTGGCGATGTTCTCGGCGACCAGCGTGGCGTCGATCTCCGGCTTGCGGATCTCGACGATGTTCAGATGCACATCGCTGGCCGTCATCGCCTGCAGCGCCGAACGCAGCGTCTCGATGTCCGCGCCCATCTTGCCGATGACGGCGCCGGGACGCGCGGTGTGGATCGTGATGCGCGCCTTCTTGGCCGGCCGCTCGATGACGATGCGCGACACGCCGGCCTGCTGCAGGCGCTTGCGCAGGAACTTGCGGATGGCAAGGTCCTCGTGCAGCAGCGCCGCGTAGTTATCGTCGGCAAACCAGCGGGAATCCCAAGTCCGGTTGATCCCGAGCCGGAGGCCGATCGGATTGACTTTTTGACCCATTACGCCGTTTCCTCGCGTTCGCGCACAACCACCGTCAGGCGGCTCCATGGCTTAACAATTTTCCCGGCGCGGCCGCGCGCACGGGCGCGGAAACGCTTCATCACAAAGCTCTTGCCGACGCTGGCCTCGGAGACATAGAGGCGATCGACGTCCAGCTGGTGATTGTTCTCCGCATTGGCGATCGCCGACTGAAGAGCCTTCTTCACGTCGTTGGCGATGCGCCGCTTGGAGAACGTCAGTTCCGCCAGCGCCTGCTCGGCCGTCATGCCACGGATCGACTGCGCCACCAGGTTCAGCTTCTGCGGGCTGGTGCGCAGGTTGCGCACCACCGAGCGGGCTTCGACCTCGGACAGAGTGCTGGGATTTTTCGGCTTACCCATCGACTTAGCCCCTCTTGGCCTTCTTGTCGGCCGCGTGACCGAAGAAGGTGCGCGTCGGCGCGAACGCGCCGAACTTGTGGCCCACCATATTCTCAGTCACCAGGACCGGCAGAAACTTCTTGCCGTTGTAAACACCGAACGTCAGGCCGACAAACTGCGGCATGATGGTCGACCGGCGAGACCACGTCTTGATGATCTCGTTACGACCCGAACCGCGCGACGCTTCAGCCTTCTTCAGCAGATAGCTGTCGACGAACGGACCCTTCCAAACAGAGCGTGCCACTGCCTTCGCTCCCTTAGCGTTTCTTGTGACGACGACGCACGATCAGTGCATTCGTCTTCTTGTTGCGACGGGTCTTGGCACCCTTGGTCGGCGTGCCCCAGGGGGTAACCGGGTGGCGGCCGCCAGAAGTGCGGCCTTCACCACCGCCATGCGGATGATCGACCGGGTTCATGGCCACGCCGCGTACCGACGGGCGCTTGCCCAGCCAGCGGTTGCGGCCGGCCTTGCCCAGCTTGGTATTGGCCTGGTCCGGGTTGGACACGGCGCCGATGGAAGCCATGCACTCGGACCGCACCATGCGAACTTCGCCGGAGCCGAGACGCAGCAGGGCGTAACCGGAGTCGCGGCCGACCAGCTGCACGTAGGTGCCCGCGGCCCGCGCGAGCTGCCCGCCCTTGCCCGGCTTCATCTCCACATTGTGGACGATGGTACCGACCGGGATCGACGACAGCGGCATCGCGTTACCCGGCTTGATGTCGGCGCGCTGTCCGGAAATCACCGTGTCGCCGACGGCCAGGCGCTGCGGCGCCAGAATGTAGCTCTGCTCACCGTCCTGATATTCCACCAGCGCGATGAAGGCACTGCGGTTCGGATCGTATTCCAGGCGCGCGACCGTGGCCGGCACGTCGAACTTACGGCGCTTGAAGTCGACCAGGCGGTAGAGCCGCTTGTGGCCACCGCCACGGCGGCGCGCGGTCAGCCGGCCCGTGTTGTTGCGGCCGCCCTTCTTGGTCAGGCCCTCGGTCAGCTTCTTGACCGGGTCGCCCTTCCACAGATCGCTGCGGTCGATCGAAACCAGGCCGCGGCGGCCGGGAGTCGTCGGATTGAAATTCTTAAGCGCCATCGCTTAGATCCCCGTGGTCACGTCGATGCTGTGACCTTCGTCCAGGGTCACAAAAGCCTTCTTCAAGTCGGAACGCTTGCCCGGCCGGCCCTTGAAGCGCTTCACCTTGCCCTTGGAGCGCAGGGTGTTAACGGCCTTCACCTTGACCTTGAAGATCGTCTCTACGGCGACCTTGATCTCCGGCTTGGAAGCGTCCAGCGGCACCACGAAGGTGACCTGGTTGTGCTCGGAAGCCAGCGTCGACTTTTCCGTCACCAGGGGGCGACGGATCACTTCGTACATCCGCTCCGAGGAAACCTTGGTCGCCCCGCTCTTGATTGCGCGTGCGCGGCTCATTTCAGTCGTGCCTCCAAAGCTTCGACCGCACCCTTGGTCAGCACCAGGGTATCGCGGCGCAGAATGTCGTACACATTGGCGCCCTGCTGCGGCAGCACGTCGACCAGCGGAATGTTACGCGCCGCCTTGACGAAGCCGCCGTCGACCTGAGCGCCGTCGATGATCAGCACCGAGGACCAGCCGAGCGCGGCGAACTGCTTGGCCAGTTCGGCCGTCTTCGGCGCCTTCACCGCGACATCGTCGACCACCACCAGCTTGCCCTCGGCCGCCTTGGCCGACAGCGCCGTCTTGAGGCCGAGCTTGCGCAGCTTCTTGGTCAGCTCGTGGCTGTGGTCGCGCACCACCGGGCCGAATACGGTGCCGCCGCCACGCCGCTGCGTGGTGCGGGCCGAGCCCATACGGGCGTTACCGGTGCCCTTCTGGCGGAACAGCTTGCGGGTCGAACCGGACACTTCGCCGCGGGTCTTCACCTTGTGCGTCCCGGCGCGGCGCTTGGCCAACTGCCAGTTCACCATGCGCGCCAGGATGTCCTTGCGCGCCGGCAGCCCGAAGATCGCATCGTCGAGATCGATCTCGCCGGCCTTCTTATTGTCGAGTGTCGTAACCGGACACTTCATGACTACTGATCCTTCTCATCCTGGGCCGCGACCGGGGCATCGGCTTCCGCCGCCGCGACCGGCTCAGCCGCCTCAGGCTTGCTCTTCAGGCCCGCCGGGAAGGGAATGCCGTCCATGGCACCGCGCTTCACGGCATCACGCACCATCACCCAGCCGCCCTCGGCACCCGGCACCGCACCCCTCACCAGAATCAGGCCGCGATCCTCGTCGATCGAGACGATCTGCAGGTTCTGAGTGGTGACCCGACGGTCGCCCATGTGGCCGGCCATCTTCTTGCCCTTGAACACACGGCCCGGGTCCTGGTTGTTACCGGTCGAACCGTGCGACCGGTGCGAAACCGAGACACCGTGGCTGGCGCGCAGGCCGCCGAAATTGTGCCGCTTCATGGCACCGGCAAAGCCCTTACCGATCGAGGTGCCCGTCACGTCGACGAACTGGCCCGCCACGAAGTGTGCGGCGGAGAGTTCCTGCCCGACTTCGAGCAGCGCGTCGTTGGAGACGCGGAATTCGACAACGCGGCGCTTCGGCTCCACCTTCGCCTTGGCGAAGTGGCCGCGCAGCGGCTTGGTCACCCGGCTCGGCTTGGCCTTGCACGCACCGCGCTGGACCGCATCGTAGCCGTCCTTCTCCGTCGTCCGCACCGCCACCACCTGGCAATCTTTCATCTGCAGAACGGTAACCGGCACGTTCTCGCCTTCCGGCGTAAACACGCGGGTCATACCCATCTTCTGCGCAATTAAACCAGTACGCATCGTCCCTAGCCCTTCAGCTTGATCTCGACGTCAACGCCGGCGGCAAGGTCGAGCTTCATCAGCGCGTCCACGGTCTGCGGCGTCGGATCGACGATGTCGAGCAGCCGCTTGTGCGTCCGGATCTCGAACTGCTCGCGACTCTTCTTGTCGATGTGCGGCCCGCGCAACACCGTGAATTTCTCGATCCGGGTCGGCAGCGGAATCGGCCCGCGCACCTGAGCTCCGGTTCGTTTCGCCGTACCGACGATCTCCGAGGTCGACTGATCGAGCACTCGGTGATCGAAGGCCTTGAGGCGAATGCGAATGTCTTGGCTGTCCATGTTCAGCGCCATCCAAAAATTCAGCACCGGCCCGAAATTGGGCCGGTGCTCATTTCAATACTTTACTTCTGAATGCTGGCGACGACGCCGGCACCGACGGTACGGCCGCCTTCGCGGATGGCGAAGCGCAGGCCCTCGTCCATCGCGATCGGCGCGATCAGCTCAACCGTCATCGACACGTTGTCGCCCGGCATCACCATCTCCGTGCCTTCCGGCAGCGTCACCACACCCGTCACGTCCGTCGTACGGAAGTAGAACTGCGGACGGTAGTTGGTGAAGAACGGCGTATGACGGCCGCCCTCTTCCTTCGTCAGGATGTAGGCCTCAGCCGTGAAGTTCGTGTGCGGCGTGATCGAGCCCGGCTTCGCCAGAACCTGACCGCGCTCCACGTCCTCACGACCCACACCACGCAGCAGCGCGCCGATGTTGTCG
>JBHJIR010000056.1:0-42288 GCA_050043265.1 Kiloniellaceae bacterium | reverse complement strand
GTGCGGGCCGGGGGGGGGGGGGGGGGGGTGTTTGGTTGTGGCTTTTGTGGGTGGGTGGGGGCTTGCCCTTCCCCGCCTCCGGGGCCGCCCGCCTCCCCGCGACCATGGGATCGGCGAAGGGGGCGCGGTAGTCGGCCAGCCAGTCGCTGCCATTGCCGCAGGGCCAGCCCTTGCGAAAGCTATAGAGGTCCTTCACCAGGAACGGCAGTCCGGCGAAGGGGCCCTCCACCGGTCCCGCCGCCAGTTCGGCTCGGGCTTCCTCGTAGTTGGTGTGGACGACGACGTTGACCGCCGGATTGCGCGCGTCGATACGCGCGGCGACGGCGTCGAGCACTTCGAGGGGAGACACCTCGCCCCGACGGATCAGGTCCGCCAGGGCGAGGCCGTCATGGTCGTCGAGCAGGGCGTCCAGCGACACGGCACGCCCCTCCCGTTCAGTCGGTCAGGGCTTCGCAGGCCTTCTTGATGCGCTTGCAGGCCTCGGTCAGCGCCTCGGTCGAGGTCGCGTAGGACACCCGGAAGTGCGGCGACAGGCCGAAGGCCTCGCCCTGCACCGCGGCGACGCCGACGGACTCCAGCAGGTAGGTGACGAAGTCCTCGTCGGTCTCGATGGTCTTGCCGTCCGGCGTCTTCTTGCCGATGCAGCCGGCGCAGGACGGATAGACGTAGAAGGCGCCTTCCGGCTTGTGGCAGTGGATGCCCGGGCAGTCGTTCAGCATCTCGACCACCATGTCGCGGCGCTTCCTGAAGGCCTCCGCCCGCTCGGCGATGAAGTCCTGGGTGCCGTTCAGCGCCTCGACCGCGGCGGCCTGGCTGACCGACGAGGGGTTGGAGGTCGACTGCGACTGCACCTTGGCCATCGCTTTGATCAGCGCCTGCGGGCCGGCGGCATAACCGATGCGCCAGCCGGTCATGGCATAGGCCTTGGAAACGCCGTTCACCGTCAGGGTGCGGTCCTTCAGTTTCGGCTCGACCTGGGCCGGCGTCACGAACTCGAAGCCGTCGTAGACCAGGTGCTCGTACATGTCGTCGGTCATCACCCAGACCTGCGGATGCTTCAGCAGCACGTCGGTCAGCGCCTTCATCTCTTCGCGGGTGTAGGCGGCGCCGGTCGGGTTGGACGGGCTGTTGAGAATCAGCCACTTGGTCTTCGGCGTGATCGCCTGCTCCAGGGCTTCCGGCGTCAGCTTGAAGTTATGGTTGGCGCCGCAGGGCACGCAGACCGGCTCGCCCTCGGCCAGCAGCGCCATGTCCGGATAGGACACCCAGTAGGGCGCCGGGATGATCACCTCGTCGCCCGCGTTCAGGGTCGCCATGAAGGCGTTGTAGAGCACCTGCTTGCCGCCGGTGCCGACGGTGATCTCGGCAGGGGTGTAGTCCAGGCCGTTCTCGCGCTTGAACTTATCGCAGATCGCCTTCTTCAGCGCCGGGGTGCCGTCGACCGCGGTGTACTTGGTCTGGCCGTCCTGGATCGCCTTGATCGCCGCCTGTTTGATGTTCTCGGGGGTGTCGAAGTCCGGCTCGCCGGCGCCGAGGCCGATCACGTCGCGCCCGGCGGCTTTCAACTCGGCCGCCTTGGTGGTCACGGCAATGGTGGGCGAGGGCTTGATGCGCGACAAACGTTCCGCGATCACGGACATCGATAAAACTCCCGGTCTTCAGTGTTAGGGCCGCCGTCCTGAAACGGGGTGGCGGAGCAGCGGCAACTTAGAGCCATCAGGCGGCAATTGGAACCGGCAAGCGTGCATGGCAGGGCCGCTTTCCGCGGTATTTTCGCCCATTCCCCCGGCGCGGCTGCCTCAATCGACTCCCAAAGCATCATGGAATCGCCGCAATCCCGATCCGCTGCCGCCACGCTCGGCAGGCCTCATGGCCGTCATCCGAAAGCGCCCGCGCCGCTCACGCGGCGGACCTGACAAAGAACCCGGGGGACGACCATGCGACACCACCTGCAGCCTTCGCCGAGCCACCCGCTGGCAGCCCATCCGCTGGCCATCCACAGGGTCGTGCCGCCCCGCCTGGGGCGGACCCTGTGGCGCAACCTGGCGGTCTTGGGCGCCGTCATGGGCGCTGGCCTGGCCCTCGTCCTGGTCGCGATGCTGGCCAGCCTGCCGGTCCGGGCTCAGGACGCCGCCTCGCCCGAACTGCCGGCCGGCCTCTACTTCCCCACCGGCGAGGACGGCTCGGGGGCGGCGGGCCGGGTACTGGAGGCCCCGACCCTCAAGACCGCCGTGGACCTGGAGGTCAACGGCATGGTCAGCCGGGTCAGCGTGCGCCAGGTGTTCCACAACCCGACCCGGCGCTGGCTGGAAGGCATCTACGTCTTCCCGCTGCCCGAGCGCGCCGCCGTCGACCGCCTGACCCTGCGGATCGGCGACCGCACGGTGGAAGGCCGCATCATGGAGAAGGCCGAGGCCGAGCGCGCCTACAAGGAGGCCGCCGCCACCGGCCAGCGCGCCAGCATGGTCAGCGGCGAGCGCCCCAACGTCTTCGTCACCGCGGTGGCCAACATCGGCCCCGGCGAGGACATCACCGTGGAGATCGGCTACCAGGATGCCGTCGCCTACAACGACGGCGTGTTCTCCCTGCGTTTTCCCATGGTGGTGGCGCCGCGCTACACCCCGGCGCCGAAGCCGGCCGCGGTCGCCGGGCTGCCGGATCAACCGGCCCCCGCCCCCGCCGCGATGACCGGCCCGGACAACGCACCGCGCGATCTCTTCGGTCCGGTCGACATCGATCCTGAAACCGCCAACCCGCTGTCGCTGACCCTGCATCTCAACGCCGGCATGCCGCTGGCCTCGCTGCGCAGCCTCTATCACCCGGTGGTCATCGAGAGCGGCGAAGACGGCAGCCAGACCCTCACCCTTCAGGCCGGGCAGGTCCCCGCCGACCGCGACTTCGTGGTGGAGTGGAAACCCGCACCCAGCGCCGCCCCCCAGACCGCCGTCTTCGCCGAGCAGGTCGGCGCCGACACCCACTTGCTGGTGATGATGGTACCGCCGGTCCGAGAAGGCGCCCCGGTGGAGCCGCAAACGACCCTGCCCCGCCCCGCCCTGCCGCAGCCCGCCCAGCCCCGGGAGGTGATCTTCGTCATCGACACCTCCGGCTCGATGTTCGGCGACTCCCTCGACCAGGCCAAGGCGGCGGTCGTCGCCGCGCTGAAGCGCCTGAAGCCCGAGGACCGCTTCAACGTCCTGCAGTTCAACGACGACACTCATGCCCTCTTCCCGCACCCGGCGGCCGCCACCGTCGGCAACGTCGCCCGGGCCTGGTACTACGTGAGCGCGCTGGAAGCCGAAGGCGGCACCGAAATGCTGCCGGCGTTGGAACGCGCGCTGGACACCCGGCACCTGCCCGCCCCGGGATCCGGCCAGGGATCCGACCAGGCCCCCCAGGGACGGTCGGAGGGCCGCTTCCTGCGCCAGGTGGTGTTCCTGACCGATGCCGGCCTGAGCAACGAGGAGGACCTGTTCCGCACGGTCGCGGCCCAATTGGGCGACAGCCGCCTGTTCACCGTCGGCATCGGCTCGGCCCCCAACAGCTACTTCATGCGCAAGGCCGCCGAACTGGGCCGCGGCAGCTTCACCTACATCGGCGACCTCTCCGAGGTGGAGAGCCGCGTCGACGCCCTGCTCACCAAGCTGGAGCAGCCGGTGCTGACCGATCTGCGCGTCGGCTGGCCGCTGAACGCCGGCAAGCGCATCGAGATCTATCCGACCCCGCTGCCCGATCTCTACGCCGGCGAGCCGGTCACTTTCACCGCCCGCCTGGAGGGGGTCGACCTGGAGAGCCTGGACGGCCAGCTGCTGATCACCGGCAATTCGGCCCAGGGCGGCTGGCAGCAGCGCCTGCCGCTGGGCAATCTGACCCCCGCCCCCGGCACCGCCGCGGTCTGGGCCCGCGCCAAGCTGGTACAGATCGAAGACGGCCTCTACCGCGCCAGTTCCGCAGCCGGACAGGGCGTCGACCAGGCCGCGATCCGGGCCGAGGCCCTGGCCGTCGCCCTGGAGCACCAACTGGTGACCCGCTACACCGCCCTGGTGGCCATCGACGCGGCCGTCGCCCGGCCCGAGGGCGAAGACCTGCAGAGCGCCGAGATCCCCCGCGACCTGCCGGCCGGCTGGGCCGCCGGCAAGGTGTTCGGCCAGGAAATGGATGTCCAGGAGGAGGCCGATACCGCCGGCTTTGCCGCCGACCCCACGGCTATGCGCAGCCGGGCGATGCCGGCCCCGCTGCTGCAGCGGGTACAGGCGGCGGGCGGCCAGCCGATCACCCTGCCGCAGACTGCGACCCCGGCCGAGCGCATGGCCATCGTCGGCAGCGCCTACCTGTTCCTGGCGCTGGCGCTGATTTTGCTGGTCATGGTGCGCCGGCGGCGGGAGGGGCCCCGTGGTTGCCAACGTGGCTGAAAGCATGGCTGACAGCGTGGCGAAGGCCCCCTCTCTGCTTCGGGGAACCCAGCACCGCCTTCTGGTCGGCCTCGCCCTGCTGTCGCTGGCCCTCGGCCTCTACCAGCTGGGCGGGGCCGCCGCCATCCACGGCAAGGCCTGGCTGGCCCAGCGCCTGCTGGACCGGGCCTGGACGGCGACCCTGGCCGGCGGCAGCGAGGTGCGGCCCTGGCCCTGGGCCGATACCTGGCCGGTGGCGCGCCTCAGCGTGCCGGCGCTGGACGTCGACCTCTACGTACTGGCCGGGGCGAGCGGACGGACCCTGGCCTTCGGGCCCGCCGTGGTGCCGGGCACCGAAGCCCTGGGGCACCCAATCCTCGGCGGCCACCGCGACACGCACTTTGCCTTTTTGCGAGACCTCACCGACGGCAGCCGCCTGCGGCTGCAGAACGCCGAGGGAACCTGGCAGGACTTCACCGTGCGCGGCCACGAGGTGATCGACGTGCGCCACCCGGTGTTCCTGCGCCGCGCGGAAAGCCGGGCCTTGCTGAGCCTGGTGACCTGCTATCCCTTCGACGCCATCACGCCCGGCGGGCCGCTGCGCTACGTGGTAACCGCCGAAGCGCTGGAAGACGCGACAGATCCGAGCCGGCCGCTGGGGAAAGCGGCCCTTTCCATCCCCGTAACCGGGGACGCAATCGGGGGAATTGAAGGAGAAGGATTCCCCGATGGCCCCTTATGACGTGAATGCTGTTTGACCCGGCGGTGATCACCGGTCACCGGCCGCTGGCCCCCGGTTCGGCCCTGCGCCGCTGGCTGAAACGCCTCTGCTTCGTCGCCTTCGTGGCCATCGGCACCGGCGCCGCCCTGCTGCTGTTCGTGCCGCTGCTTTAGGCCACTGGTTTAAGCGGTGGGCCGAGACGGACGCTCTCCTGACAGACTGTTGACAGGAAGTCGCTGCCCGGCACCCCCTCTCACCCGGCCTCCCCCCTGGCATCGGGCGGGGCGAAGCGCATATAAAGGGGCATGTCCAATCCGGTCCTCAGCCCCTCGCCCGAGAAATCCGTGCCGATTCCCGCCGGCACGCCCTTTCGCATCGATTCCGACTATACGCCCGCCGGCGACCAGCCCCAGGCGATCAAGGAGCTGACCGCCGGCCTCAAGCAGGGCGAGCGCGACCAGGTGCTGCTGGGCGTCACCGGCTCCGGCAAGACCTTCACCGCGGCCCAGGTGATCGCCGAGCTGCAGCGCCCGGCCCTGGTGCTGGCGCCGAACAAGACCCTGGCCGCCCAGCTCTATGCCGAGATGAAGTCGTTCTTCCCGGACAATTCGGTGGAGTACTTCGTCTCCTACTACGACTACTACCAGCCGGAAGCCTACGTCCCGCGCAGCGACACCTACATCGAGAAGGAAAGCTCGATCACCGCGCAGATCGCCCGCATGCGTCACGCGGCGACCCGCGCCCTGTTCGAGCGGCGCGACGTGGTGATCGTCGCCTCGGTGTCCTGCATCTACGGTATCGGCTCGCCGGAGACCTACGCCACCATGACGATGGAGGTGAAGGCCGGCCAGGAGGTCAACCGCGCCGAGCTGCTGAAGAAGCTGGTCGAGCTGCAGTACAAGCGCAACGACGTCGGCTTTCAGCGCGGCACCTTCCGGGTGCGCGGCGACACCGTCGACCTCTTCCCGGCCCACTACGAGGACCGCGCCTGGCGCCTGACCCTGTTCGGTGACGAGGTCGAGGCGATCCACGAATTCGATCCGCTGACCGGCGACAAGACCGACGCGCTGGACAGCATCAAGATCTACGCCAACAGCCACTATGTGACGCCTCGCCCGACGCTGCTGCAAGCCGCCAAGCTGATCAAGCAGGACCTCAAGGTTCAGCTCGACCTCTTCACCCAGCAGGGCAAGCTGCTGGAGGCCCAGCGGCTGGAACAGCGCACCATGTTCGACCTGGAGATGATCGAGGCGACGGGTTCCTGTGCCGGCATCGAGAACTACTCGCGCTACCTGACTGGCCGCAAGGCAGGCGAGCCGCCGCCGACGCTGTTCGAATACCTGCCGGAAGACGCCCTGCTGTTCGTCGACGAAAGCCACGTGACCGTCGGCCAGTTAAACGGCATGTACCGCGGCGACTACGCACGCAAATCGACCCTGGCCGAATTCGGCTTCCGCCTGCCATCGGCCATCGACAACCGCCCCCTGAAGTTCGACGAGTGGGAGCAGATGCGCCCGCAGACGGTCTACGTCTCGGCAACGCCGGGCCCCTGGGAACTGCAGCAGACCGGCGGCGTGTTCACCGAGCAGGTCATCCGTCCGACCGGCCTGATAGACCCGATCTGCATCATCCGGCCGACCGAGAACCAGGTCGACGACCTGATCGCCGAGTGCCATGAGGTGGCGGCCAAGGGCTACCGTACCCTGGTCACCACCCTGACCAAGCGCATGGCCGAGGACCTGACCGAGTACCTCCACGAGGCCGGCCTGAAAGTGCGCTACATCCATTCCGACGTCGATACCCTGGAGCGCATCGAGATCATTCGCGACCTGCGCCTGGGCAAGTTCGACGTGCTGGTCGGCATCAACCTGCTGCGCGAGGGCCTGGACATTCCCGAATGCGCGCTGGTGTGCATCCTGGACGCCAACAGGGAGGGCTTCCGTCGCTCCACCACCTCGCTGCTCCAGACCAACGGCCGCGCCGCGCGCAACGTCGACGGCCGCGTCGTGCTCTATGCCGACAAGATGACCGACAGCCTGATGGCGGCGCTGGAGGAGACCAACCGCCGGCGCGAGCGCCAGCAGGCCTTCAATGCCGCCAACGGCATCACGCCGGAATCCATCAAGCGGCGCATCGCCGACATCCTGGAGAGCGTCTACGAGAGCGACCACGTGACGGTGAAGACCGGCGATGCCGAGGCGATGAACCTGGTCGGTCACAATCTGCAAAGCTATATCGCCGACCTGGAAAAGCGCATGCGCGAGGCCGCCGCCGACCTGGAGTTCGAGGAGGCCGCGCGCCTGCGCGACGAGATCAAGCGCCTGCAGGACCACGACCTCGGCCTTGACAGACCGGGCTCGGCCATCGGCGACGGCAGCGGGAGCGGCTTCGCCGATCGCATCGCCCAGGCCAGCGCCGCCAGCCAGTCGCGCAAGGGCGCCGGACGGGGCAAGGGCGGCAAGCCGCGCGGCAAACGGCGCTAGGCGGCGGCCGTGAACCTGGAAGCCCGCCTTGCCCGCCTCTTCGCCATGGACGATGCGACCTGGGCGCGCCACGCGAATCCCTGGAGCGTGTGGACCCGGGCAAGCGCCCTGCCGCTGCTGCTGGCGGCGGTCTGGTCGCACGCCGTGCTCGGCTGGGGCGCCTTGGTGCCGGTGGCCGTCGCGCTGGCCTGGATCTGGACGAACCCCCGCGTCTTCCCGGCGCCCCGTTCGACAGACAGCTGGGCCTCCCGCGTCACCTTCGGCGAGCGGCTGTGGCTCAAACGCGCCCGCCTGGTCATTCCGCGGCGCCACCGTCACGCACCGGCGGTGCTGACGGCCCTCAGCGGCGTCGGTTTCGTCGTCTCCCTGTGGGGCGCCATCGCCCTCGACTTCTGGCCGATGATGACCGGCCTGGTCCTCTGCCTGCTGGCCAAGCTGTGGTTCTGCGACCGCATGGCCTGGCTCTACGAGGACATGGCCGCGGCGGACAGCGATTTGCGGAGTTGGGTCACGTGAGCACCGGCACCGCCCCAGGCACCATCCCAGGCACCATCTACGTCGATGCCGACGCCTGCCCGGTGAAGGCGGAAATCTACAAGGTTGCCGAACGGCACGGCTGGGGCGTGCAGGTGGTCGCCAACGACATCATTGCGCTGCCGGTGCATCCGCTGATCCAGCGGGTGGTGGTGGGCGCCGGCTTCGATGCCGCCGACGACTGGATCGCCGAGCGAGCCGGGCCGGGCGATGTGGTGATCACCGCCGACATCCCGCTGGCGGCACGCTGCGTGAAGGCCGGCGCGGCGGTGCTGGCCCACAACGGCAAGGGCTTTTCCGACCGCTCCATCGGCATGGCCCTGGCCAGCCGCAACCTGATGAGCGAATTGCGCGAGGCCGGCCAGGTGACCGGCGGCCCGCGCCCGTTTTCCCAGCGCGACCGCTCGGCCTTCCTCTCGGCGCTGCACGAGACCATCGAAAAGCTGAAGCGCGGCGCCTGACGCCGGCCGTAGCGTGGAGCGTAACGGGGGCGTGAAAGGCTGCCTGCCCTTGCCCCCTTGCCGCTCGCCCTCCCCGGCCACACATTACCCAGGCAGTGAGAACCAGGAGAGCGTCATGGAACAGAAGGTGAAGAAGAGCCGCGAGGAACTGAAGCGCGACCTCAGCCCGGAGGAATTCCACGTCACCCAGGAGGCCGGCACCGAGCGCGCCTTCACCGGGCGCTACCACGCCACCAAGACCCCCGGCACCTATGCCTGCGTGGTCTGCGGCGAGCCGCTGTTCTCCTCCCAGACCAAGTTTGATTCCGGCACCGGCTGGCCGTCCTTTTTCGCCCCGATCGACGAGACATCGGTCGCCACCAAGGAAGACCGCAAGCTGTGGATGCGCCGCACCGAAGTGCTCTGCGCCGCCTGCGACGCCCACCTGGGCCACGTCTTCCCCGACGGTCCGCAGCCGACCGGCCTGCGCTACTGCCTGAACTCGGCCGCCCTGAAGCTGCGACCGGAAGGCGAGTCCGAGACCTGAGGGACCCGCACGGCGGAGGCCCGGCGACGAATATTCCATTGAAAAAGCTGCCGAGGGTCGACATTTAAGGCCTGCTTGGCCATTGTGCCGCGCGGTGGCCCGTCGGCCCCGCTGCTTGCCCGACTCCGCCGGGCCCGGCATTCGGCGCGCCTTTCGTGCAACTATCCTGGTACCCCGTCCGGACATGACAGCCCTCGCATTCCTGCAAGCCGGAGGTGGCCTGGCGCTGGTGTTTGTCGGGGGCGAGGTGCTGCTGCGCGGCGCGGTCGGGCTGTCGCTGCGCTTCGGGCTGTCGCCGCTGATCATCGGCCTGACCGTGGTCGCCCTGGCCACCTCCATGCCGGAACTGGTGGTGACGGTGACCGCCGGGGTGCAGGGCCTGCCGGACATCGGCGTCGGCAATATCGTCGGCTCCAACATCGCCAACATTCTGCTGCTCCTGGGTCTCGCCGCCCTGCTCTGCCCGATCGAGCGGGAACCCAAACGCATCCTGCGCGATACCCTGGCGATGGTGGCGGCGACTGCCGTGTTCGTCGTGCTGGCCTTCTGCGGGAGCATGGGCGTCCTGGACGGCATCCTGATGTTGGCGCTGCTGACCGGCTACCTCTGGGTCAGCTACCGCATCGAGCGGCGCGGCGGCAACGATACCGAAACCGGCCTGGAGGCCATCGAGGAAGCCGGTGCCACGCCGCGTTCGGCCTGGGTGGCGGCGGGACTGCTCGCCGTCGGCGTCATCGCCCTGGGCGGCGGTTCGGAGCTGCTGGTGCGCGGCGCCTCCAGCATCGCGCGCGCCGCCGGCGTGTCGGAAACCGTCATCGGTCTCACCCTGGTCGCCTTCGGCACCTCGCTGCCGGAACTCGCCACCGCTATCGTCGCCGCCATGCGCGGCCATACCGAGGTGGCGCTGGGCAACGTGCTGGGATCCAACATCTTCAACATCCTGCTGATCCTGGGCGCCCTGGTTATCATCACCCCGGTCAGCGTGGCGCCGGAGATCCTGAACTTCGACATCTGGGCCCTGGCCGCCGCGACCCTGGTGGCGGTGCCGGTGATGCTGACCGGCCGGCGCATCACGCGCCTGGAAGGCGCCGTCTTCGTGCTGCTGTACCTGGCCTTCGTCTGGTACCAGTTCGACCCGCACAAACAAGCCTACGCCGGCCTTGCCGCCCCCGCCATGGCCCCCGCGGCAGCGCCCGTGGTTGAGACGGCGACCGCCCGGCCTTAGGATAGCCGCCACACCGAGATCCCGATAAAGCCGCCGCCGGTACCGGCGCCGGCACAATGAGAGTCCCCCCATGCCGACAACCCAGCCCCGCCTCGCCGGCGACCGCGTCAAATCCGACGTGCTGTTCCAGCGCATCCTGATCCGCGACCTCACCCTGTCCTGCAGCATCGGCGTCAGCGACGAAGAGCGCGCCCGGCGCCAGCGCCTGCGCATCAACGTCGAACTGCTGGTCGACTACCCGCCGCCCAGCCGCGACACCATCACCGAGGTGGTCGACTACGGCAGCCTGGCCAAGGCGGTGCGCAACCACTGCCTGACCACCACCTTCCGGCTGCTGGAGACCCTGGCCGAGGAGCTGTCGGACGTCTGCTTCGGATTCCCGCTGGTGCGCGAGACCAAAGTGCGCATCGAAAAGCTCGACCGCTACGCCGACATCGGTGGCATCGGGGTGGAAATTGCGCGCCGGAGATGTACCGATCAGGCCTGACCGGACTCGGCTAAGCCTTTGCAGAAATTGCCAATCCGTGACCGCGAAGGGGGAGTTGTACACAGGCCCCCGGCCGACGCCGAAAACACCTGAGAGTCGATGACATTATTGCGACGGTAAGGTTAACTTTGATCTTGACTTGATTTTCCGTATTATAATTCAATGACATGATAACTTTTGCCTAGAAAATAGGCAGGTTAACAAAAATGTAGAATTCCCTAAGAGCCTTCTACTGCGACCCCCAGATAGCCACAGTTTTATCCACAGGATTGGTGGATAGAATCTACGGCCCCGGCGGCCGCCGCGGGACTCCCGCCCTCCGCCGCCGCCCTCGGGACCCAAACTGGAGACCGGACTGGAGACCGGACAGGCGATGCGACGGTGGCGGCCGGCGATTGACCGGCACGGCCGTGATTGCTTTGTTCGGTGAAGCAGTTACCCGACCCGAAGCTCTATCGAACCTCGCCCGAGCCCCCAGCCGGGCCCCAAGCCGAGACCCGACCGACACGATGACCAAGGCGCCCAAACGGCAGAGTTCCAAACATCCCGGCCGGCGGCCGGCGGCGGACCCCTCCGCCGGCGGCAAGCGCTCGGCCATGGGCATGGAGGAGGATCCGGCCGAGCCTTACGTCATCGAAGGCGAGGATGATGCGCTCGATCTCGCCACCCTGGACGCCACCTGGGGGGAGGGCCTGGCACGCGGCGTGACGGTCATCGCCGACACGGTGAAGACCCTGTCGTCCAGCCCGGGCGTTTACCGCATGCTGAACCGCAAGGGCGACGCGGTCTACGTCGGCAAGGCACGCAACCTGAAACGGCGGGTGACCAACTACACCCAGATCGCCAAGCTGCCACGCCGGCTGCAGCGCATGGTCGCCGAAACCGTCGCCATGGAGGTGGTCGAGACCCATACCGAGGTCGAGGCCCTGCTGCTGGAAAGCAACCTCATCAAGCGCCTCATGCCGCGCTACAACGTGCTGCTGCGCGACGACAAGTCGTTCACCTACATCCTGCTGACCGCCGACCATGCCATCCCGCAGATCACCAAGCATCGCGGCGCCCACACCCGCGAGGGCGACTACTTCGGCCCCTTCGCCTCGGCCGGGGCGGTAAACCGCACCATCACCGCCCTGGAGCGGGCCTTCCTGCTGCGCTCGTGCAGCGACGCGGTCTATTCGGCCCGCACCCGCCCCTGCCTGATGTACCAGATCAAGCGCTGCTCGGCGCCCTGTGTGGAACGCATCTCGGCACCCGACTACCGCGACCTGGTGACCCAGGCGCGCCGCTTCCTGACCGGCAGTTCCCAGGAGGTCCAGCAGCAGCTGGCCGCCAAGATGGAGGCCGCCGCCGAGCGGCTGGATTTCGAGACCGCCGCCGCCTACCGCGACCGTATCCGCGCCCTGTCGCAGATCCAGGCCCACCAGGACATCAACATCGAGGGGGTCGACAACGCCGACGTCATCGCCGCCCACGAGGAGGGCGGCCAGATCTGTATCCAGGTGTTCTTCTTCCGCGCCGGGCGCAACTACGGCAACCGTGCCTATTTCCCCAGTCACGACAAGAGCCTGGGCATCGGCGAGGTGCTCGGCGCCTTCGTCGCCCAATTCTACGACAACAAGCCGGTGCCGCGCCTGGTGCTGCTGAGCCACGATCTGGAAGAGCAGGCGCTGATCGCCGAGGCGCTGTCGACCAAGGCGGAGGTGAAGGTCGACCTGACCCGCCCGCAGCGCGGCGCCAAGCGCAAGCTGGTGGAAAACGCCCTGCACAATGCGCGCGAGGCGCTGGCCCGCCGCCTGGCCGAGAGCAGCAGCCAGCGCAAGCTGCTGGAACAGGTCGCCGAAATCTTCGGCCTGGAGGGCACGCCCGAGCGCATCGAGGTCTACGACAACAGCCACACCCAGGGCGGCGAGCCCTATGGCTGCATGATCGTGGCCGGACCGGAAGGCTTTACCAAGAACGCCTACCGCAAGTTCAAGATCAAGGACCCCAAGACCGAGGCCGGCGACGACTACGCCATGATGCGCGAGGTGCTGACCCGGCGCTTCCAGCGCAGCCTGAAGGAGGACCCGGAACGCAGCGGCGGCCAGTGGCCCGACCTGGTACTGCTGGACGGCGGCCAGGGCCAGCTGACCGTCGGCACCGAGGTGCTGGCCGACCTGGGCCTCGGCGACCTGCCGATCGCCGCCATCGCCAAGGGGCCCGACCGCGACGCCGGGCGCGAGCGCATCTTCCTGCCCGGCAAGCCGTCGTTCATGCTGCAGCCGCGCGACCCGGCGCTGTATTTCATCCAGCGCCTGCGCGACGAGGCCCACCGCTTCGCCATCGGCACCCACCGGGCCGGGCGGACCAAGGCCCGCCTGCGCTCGGCGCTGGACGAAGTGCCGGGCATCGGGGCCCGGCGCAAAAAGGCCCTGCTGCTGCACTTCGGCGCCGCCCGGGCCGTCGCCCGCGCCGGCCTGGCCGACCTGGAGGCGGTCGAGGGCATCTCAAAAACCGTGGCGCGCAAGATCTATGACCACTTCCACCGGGAGGGCTGACTGGCGGGAGGGCGAACTGGCGGGATAGCTAACGGGCGAAATGGCGGACTGTAACGAAAGCGCAACCCACCGCTTCGATACTGGATGGCTCAAGACCAAACGGTCCAACAAATGGTCCGGCGGCACCGGGGGGCAGCACGGGGGGGGCTAGCACGGGGGCGGCGGCTGCAAGGCTGCCTTGCGGAGTCACCCTGACCGCTGGGTCGGCGCCAGCGGCTATGCTAGAACAGGTCCTGGGGCGAACGACGGGATAGAAGGAACATCCGCAGCGCATGCTGACCAGCCTACCCAATATTCTGACCCTGTCGCGGATCGCGGTGATCCCGCTGCTGCTGGTGCTCGTCTATGTCGACACGCCACTGTTCCGCTGGCTGGCGCTGGCCGGCTACGCGCTGGCCTGCATCACCGACTACTTCGACGGCTACCTCGCCCGCCACATGAACCAGATTTCGCGGCTGGGGCGGTTTCTCGATCCCATCGCCGACAAGCTGCTGGTCGCCTCGCTGATCGTCATGCTGGTGGCGACCCAGCAGCTCGCCGGCCTGGGTGTCATCCCGGCCATCATCATCCTGGGCCGCGAGATCCTGGTCTCCGGCTTGCGCGAATACCTGGCCGAGATCAAAGTCTCGGTGCCGGTCACCAAGCTGGCCAAATGGAAGACCGCCATCCAGATGCTGGCGCTCGGCATCCTCATCGTCGGTGACGTCCAGTCGATCGCCCTGCCGGTGCACCTGATCGGCGAGATCGGCCTGTGGATCGCCGGCATCCTGACCGCCATCACCGGCTACGATTACATGGCGCACGGCCTGAAGCATATGGTCGGCGAGGAAGGTACCAACCAATGAGCACGGCCGGCGGGACCATGAAAGTCATCGGCCTGGCCGGCTGGAGCGGCAGCGGCAAGACCACGCTGATCGTCCAGTTGATTCCGGCGCTGGTGCACCGCGGCCGCAAGGTCTCGACCATGAAGCACGCCCACCATGCCTTCGATGTCGACAAGCCGGGCAAGGACTCCTACGAGCACCGCACCGCCGGCGCCACCGAGGTGATGATCGGCTCGGGCAAGCGCTGGGCGCTGATGCACGAGCTGCGCGAGGAAGCCGAGCCCGACAGCCGCAGCCTGATGCAGCACATGACCCAAGTGGATCTGCTCATCATCGAGGGCTGGAAGGCCGAAGGCCACGAGAAGATCGAGATCCACCGCCCGGCCCACGGCAAGCCGCTGATCCAGCCCGACGACCCCCGGGTGGTCGCCGTCGCCAGCGACGCGGAGCTGCCGGGCCTGCCGGTGCCGCGCCTGGACCTCAACGACGTCGAGGCGATCGCCGACTTCATCGTCGCCCACTGCGGGCTTGCCGAAAAGGTGCAGAAGGGCGCCGCCGAGTAATGGCGCAGCTCACCGACGACTGCTTCGCCCAGGGCGGCCCGCTGATGCGGGTCGACGAAGCGCGCAAGCTGCTGGCGGAGACCATCACCACGGTCACCGCGGCCGAACCCGTGGCGCTGCACGACGCCCTGGGGCGCATCCTGGCCGAGGACATCGTCTCCCCGGTGAATATCCCGCCGGGCCCCAACTCTGCCGTCGACGGCTATGCGGTGTTCCATGCCGACCTGGACCCGGAGACCGAAACCCGCCTGCCGGTGACCGGCCGTATCACCGCCGGCCAGAAGGACCTGCCGGACGCCCGGCGCGGCGGCGCCGTCCGCATCTTCACCGGCGCCCGGCTGCCGGCCGGCGAGGACGGCGGCCCCGACACCGTGATGATGCAGGAGGACTGCGAGCGTGACGGCGAGACCGTGGTCGTGCGCCCCGGCATCAAAAAAGGATCCAATGCGCGCAAGGCCGGCGAAGACGTCGCGCAGGGCGACGTGGTGCTGCACAAGGGCCAGAAGCTGCGCCCGCAGGATGTCGGCCAGGCCGCGGCCGTCGGCCGCCGCGAGGTGATGGTCTCGACGCGCCTGAAGGTCGGCCTGTTCTCCACCGGCGACGAGTTGCGCGAACCGGGCACTCTGCTCGATCCCGGCGCGATCTACGATTCCAACCGCTACACCATTCACGCCTTGCTGACCGGCCTGGGCTGCGCCGTCGACGACCTCGGCATTCTGCCGGACCGCCTCGATGCCGTGCAGGCCGCGCTGGCCCAGGCGCAAGGCAAGCACGACCTGCTGGTCACCTCCGGCGGCGTCTCGGTGGGTGAGGAAGACCATGTGAAAGCCGCCGTCGAGGCGCTGGGCAAGCTGCATCTCTGGCGCCTAGCGGTGAAGCCGGGCCGCCCCATCGCCCTGGGCCAGGTCGGCCGCATCCCCTTCGTCGGCCTGCCGGGCAACCCGGTCGCCGTGGTGGTCACCTTCCTGACCATCGTGCGCCCGCTGATCCTGCGCCTGATGGGCGGTAACGCCGCGCCGCCGCATACCTTCCGGGTGCGTGCCGGCTTCGACCACAAGAAGAAGAAGGACCGCCGCGAGTGGGTGCGTGCGCACCTTGTGGAGGACGGCTCCGGCGGCCTCACGGCGGAAAAATTCCCGCGCGACGGCGCCGGCATCCTCTCCTCCCTGGTCGCCGCCGACGGGCTCATCGAACTGCCCGAGGACTTGACCCGCCTGGAAGCCGGCGCGATGGTCGAGTTCCTGCCCTTCAGCGAAGTGGCTCAGTAACCTATATGGGTAGCCTATATAGTTGAAAGGCGGCCCATCCTTCGAGACGCTTGCTCCGCAAGCTCCTCAGGATGAGGGTTGAGTTTAAAGAAAATGCCTCACCCTGAGGAGGCCCGCAGGGCCGTCTCGAAGGGCGAGGCGGGCCGCCGCCACAGCCCCGAACACTTGGGAAGAAACGTTGAAACTGCTGTATTTCGCCTGGCTGAAAACCAAGACCGGCATGGCCGAGGAGGACGTGACGCCACCTGAGGGCGTCGCCACCGTCGGCGCGCTGCTGGATTGGCTGGAAGGCCGCGGCGCCAACTTCGCCGACGCGCTGTCCGACCGCGGCGCCATCCGCGTGGCGGTGAACCAGACCTACGCCAAGCCCGGCGATCCCGTCGGTCCGAACGACGAGGTCGCCCTCTTCCCCCCGGTGACGGGAGGGTAAAGATGGCGGTTCGCGTTCAGGCGGAAGACTTCGACGTCGGCAAGGAACTCTCCGCCCTCACCGGGGACAACCACGCCATCGGCGGCCTCGCGGTCTTCGTTGGCCTGGTCCGCGATCTGGCGGGCGGATCGGAGATCTCCGCCATGACCCTCGAGCATTATCCGGCGATGACCGAGAAGATGCTGGCCGAGATCGAAGCGGAAGCGCAATCACGCTGGCCCCTGGAAGCCAGCCTGATCATCCACCGCTTCGGCCGCCTGGAGCCGGGCGACCAGATCGTCATGGTCGCCGCCGCTTCGGCCCACCGCCAGGCCGCCTTCGAGGCCTGCGAGTTCCTCATGGACTGGCTGAAGACCAAGGCGCCGTTCTGGAAACTGGAAGAGACCGAGCAGGGCGCCCAGTGGGTCGACGCCCGCGACAGCGACGATACCGCCGCCGCACGCTGGGTGAAGAAGAACCCCGACGCGGCGGAGTAGCGCCACCGCTACGCCCAACCACATCGCCACACTCCAAAGCACTTCACCCCTGCTACAGTCCGTTCAGGTCGCATGGACAGAGGGCAGGCTTCCGGCTATTATCGAAAGGTATTACCCGGTAATAACGGAGCCTCCCGATGGCCACCTCGGTAAAACTCGACGAAGACCTGACCGACCGCCTGAAGCGCCTCGCCGAGCGCCGCCAACGGACGCCCCACGCCCTGATGCGCGAGGCGATCCGCGAGTATGTCGACCGGGAGGAAGCCCGCGAGAGCTTCAAGGAGGAGGCGCTGGCGTCCTGGACCGCCTTTCAGGAAACGGGACGGCACCTCAGCGGCGACGAGCTGCGCGACTGGCTGAAGTCCTGGGGCAGTGATGCGGAGACGGAAGCCCCCGATTGCCACGAGTAGTCGTTACCGAAGGAGCAGCACGCGGGCTGGAAATCTGCCGAGGGTTCCTGGCGCAGAAAAATCCCGAGGCGGCCCGACGTGCCGCCCAGGCGATCTTAAGCCAATTCGAACTGCTGGAACGCTATCCGGCCATGGGCCGGCCGCTGGACGACGTGCCCGAGTTGCGGGAACTCCTCATCCCTTTCGGCGATACGGGCTATGTAGCCCTCTATCGTTACGAAGCCTCCGACGACACCGTCTATGTCCTCGCTTTTCGTCATCAGAAAGAAGCCGGCTACTGACCGGCAGGCTCTTAGGCCCTACCCCTCATACTTGATCGCCATGACTTCCAGTTCCTGGTCGCCGGCGGGGCGTTTCCAGACGATGGTATCGCCGACCTCGGCGCCGTCGAGGGCGCGGGCCAGGGGCGAGACGTAGGAGACCTTGCCGTCCTTCGGCGCGGCCTCGTCCTCGCCCACGATCTGGTAGTCGTGCCGCTTGCCGTCGTCGTCTTCCACCGTCACGACGGCGCCAAAGGCGACCTTGTCACGCGGCTGCTTGGCGGGATCCACCGGGATCGCCGTGCGCAGGCGCGCCTCCCAATAGCGCAGTTCCTGCTCGACGCGCGGCAGGTGCGACTGGGCGGCGAGTTCGGCCTCGTGCCCCTTCAGGCGCGCGCGCTCGTCCTCGTATTCCTTGACCTTGTCGCGCAGCATCCGCAGGCCCGCCGGCGTCACCCGGTTGGGCTGCGCGCTGACCGGCAGGTCGACCTTTTCCTCGGGCGCGCCGGCGTCGTCTTCCTTCACGAAGGCACGGGACATCTTGGCTGCTCCTTACGCATAAAAAATAGGCTTTAAAAAAAGAAAACCGGGCGGCGCCTTGTTCTGCGCCGCCCGGTCTTTCGTCAGACCGATGGGGCGGCGGTCAGGCCACCTTGGCCGCCGCGTGTTCGCGCACCAGGGCGTCGTAGTCCGTCATCAGGTTGCGGGTGATCTCACCCGGCTGGAACCTGTAGTCGTCGATCTCGGACACTGGCGTCACCTCCACGGCAGTACCCGTAAGGAAAACTTCCTGGGTGCTTCCGAGTTCCTCCGGCTTGATCGCCCGCTCGATCACCGCGTAGCCGCGCCGCTTGGCGAGGTCGATGACGGTGCGGCGGGTGATGCCGTCCAGGAAACAGTCGGGCGTCGGCGTGTGGATCTTGCCGTCCTGCACCAGGAATACGTTGGCACCGGTCGCCTCCGCGATCAAGCCGCGGTAATCGAGCATCAGGGCGTCGTTGTAGCCCTTGGCCTCGGCCGAATGCTTGGACAGGGTGCAGATCATGTAGAGCCCGGCCGCCTTGGAGCGGCAGGGCGCGGTTTCCGGCGACGGCCGCTTCCAGTCGGCCACGGTCATGCGGATGCCTTTCAGGCGGGCTTCCGGCGTGAAGTAGGCCGGCCACTGCCAGGCGGCAACCGCCACATGGATCTTGGTCTGCTGGGCGGAGACCGCCATCATCTCGCTGCCGCGCCAGGCAACCGGGCGCAGATAGCCGTCGGCAATGCCGTTGGCTTCCAGCACCGCCTGGGCCGCCGCGTCGATTTCCTCGCGGCTGTAGGGCACGTCGAAGCCCAGCAGCTTGCCGGAGTTGAGGAGCCGGTCGTGGTGCTCCGCCATCTTAAAGATACGCCCGGCGTAGGAGCGCTCGCCCTCAAACACGCAGGAGCCATAATGCAGCCCGTGGCTCAGCACGTGCAGCTTGGCATCGCGCCAGGGCATCAGTTTACCGTCGTACCAGATGACGCCGTCACGGTCGTCGAAGGGAAGTATGGACATCGTTGGTTTCGTCCCTAACACCTTGTTGGTCTGGAACCTCGCCCCGAAAGCCCCATAGCGACCGGGGGAGGTCCGTTCATCGTTGCAAAGAGCGGCCCGGCCCCGCTAAAGGTTTGCCCGGAGCGGTTGCCCGAGGCAAGGCCCCTCCGACCGCTGAGAGGAGGAAAGGCCGCCGTCCGCTCCCCCTTTCACCCAGAAGAGCCTGAAATCTCACGCTGAACGCTTCGGAAGATCAGTCAGCAAGGCTAACCAATCAGAGATTTTTTTCCGTTAATAGTTCCGAATTGATACTTTCGATCAAATATTGCTAGCTATGTGTAACAAGATTAGGTAGATATGTCAACATGGCTGACGTAAAAGGCGGACCCAATCCCCTCTTCCTGCGCGAGGAGGAACTGCGCCAGGCGATGGAGCTGCTGTTCTTCGCCTACCGCGACTTCACCGGCGAGGCCGACCAGATCCTGGCCGACCACGGTTTCGGTCGGGCTCACCATCGGGTCATTTATTTCGTCGGCCGCAATCCCGGCATCACCGTCTCTGAACTGCTGGCCATTCTGCGCATCACCAAGCAGTCGCTGTCCCGGGTGCTGGGCCAGCTGGTGACCGAGGGCTTCATCACCCAGCGCCCCGGCCTGCGCGACCGCCGCCAGCGCCTGTTGGAGCTGACCGGCAAGGGACACGCCTTCGAGCAGAAGCTGACCGAACAGCAGCGCATCCGCATCGCCCGCGCCTACCGCACCGCCGGCGCCGAGGCGGTCGAGGGGTTCCGCACCGTCCTCATCAACATCATCGACGAGGCCGACCGCGCCCGCTTCGAACGACCCGAGGCGCCGGGCAAACCGATGCCCGCCAAAACACCCCTCGCCAACTCCGCCGCGCGGCGCTAGGCAGCCGCTAGTCGGCACGCGTCGGCACGCCTATACTCCGGCCCGATGAGCAAAACAGCGAGCCCGCCGTGACCGAGCAGCCGCACATCCTGGTGGTCGACGACGACACGCGCCTGCGCGACCTGCTGCAGCGCTATCTCAGCGACCAGGGCTTCCGTGTCACCACCGCGGTGGATGCCGCCGACGCGCGGGCCAAGCTGGCCTCCATTGCCTTCGACCTGCTGGTGCTCGACATCATGCTGCCCGGCGAGCCCGGCCTGCAGCTCACCGGGACGCTACGCCGGGACAACGCCGTGCCGATCCTGCTGCTGACCGCCATGAACGAAACGGAAAACCGCATCGCCGGTTTCGAGTGCGGCGCCGACGACTACCTGCCCAAACCCTTCGAGCCGCGCGAGCTGGTGCTGCGCATCAACGCCATCCTGCGCCGCGTGCCGCCGGCGCCGACCGCCCTGCCGCCGAGCAAAGTGGTGTTCGGCGCGTTCTGCTTCGACCTGGAGCGCGAAGAGCTGACCAAGGCGGGCGCCTTCGTGCGGCTGACCACCGCCGAGGCCTCGCTGCTGAAGGCGCTGGCCCGGCGCGCCGGCGAGGCGATCACCCGCGACGACCTGGGCGAGGAGAGCATGATCAGCGGCAATGCCCGCACCATCGACGTGCAGGTGACGCGCCTGCGCCGCAAGATCGAGGACGATCCCAAATTCCCGCGCTACCTGCAGACCGTGCGCGGCACCGGCTACGTGCTGATGCCCGATTGATGGTCCGGCGTGCGATGACCCCACACTTTACGAGCCCGCAATTTACGGTCCGCCACCTGCTGCGCACCGGCGGGCTGCAATGAACGCCGTGCCGCCAGATCCGCTCTATCCGCAGGGCGGCCCGGGACCGGTACGCCGTTTCCTGCCGCGCTCCCTGCTCGGCCGCTCCGTGCTGATCATCATCACGCCGCTGATCCTGATGCAGGTGATCTCGACCTACGTCTTCTACGACCGCCACTACGACACCATCACCAAGCGCCTGGCCCAGGGGCTGGCCGGCGACGTCGCCGCGGTCACCACGGTGTTGCAGAGCGATCCCTCGCCTCAGCGGCGCCACGAAATGTTCCAGCTGGCGCGCAACACCATGCAGATGCAACTGACCCTGCTGGAACAGGCCGCACTGCCGGCCCTGCCCCAGCCGCGGGTACACACCCTCGTCGAGATTCGGCTGCGAGACGCCCTGCAGGAGCGGCTGGGCCTGCCCTTCGTCATCGACGCCCGGTCGATCAAGGACCGGGTGGAGATCCTGGTGGAGCTGCCCCAGGGCGTGCTGCGCGTGCTGGTCACCGACGAACGGCTGTTCTCCTCCACCACCTACATCTTCATCTTCTGGACCATCGGCAGTTCGATCCTGCTGTTCGGCATCGCCGTCATCTTCATGCGCAACCAGGTCAAGCCGATCCGCCGCTTGGCACACGCCGCCGAGAACTTCGGCAAAGGCCAGGAGGTGCGCGACTTCAAGCCCGAGGGCGCCACCGAGGTGCGCCAGGCCGCCGCCGCCTTCATCAACATGCGCGACCGCATCCAGCGGCAGATCCAACAGCGCACCGAGATGCTGGCCGGCGTCAGCCACGATCTGCGAACGCCGCTGACCCGTATGAAGCTGCAGCTCGCGATGCTGCAGGATGTGCCCGACGCGAAGTACCTGCAGGCCGACGTCGCCGAGATGGAACACATGGTCGAAGGCTACCTCGCCTTCGCCCGCGGCGAGGGCCAGGAAACGCCGGCCCCGACCGATCTGGGCATGCTGCTGCGCGATGTTGTCGCGCAGATGACCCGCGACGGCGGGGCCATCGACCTGCACGTCGAACAGGATATGACCCTGCCGCTGCGCCGCGAAGGCATGCGCCGCTGCCTGACCAATCTGGTCGCCAACGCCCAGCGCCACGGCACCCACGTGGCGATCCGCGCCGGGCGGCGCAAGAATCTGATAGAGGTCTCCATCGACGACGACGGTCCCGGCATCCCGCCGGAACGCCATGACGACGTCTTCAAGCCGTTCTTTCGCCTTGAACAGTCGCGCAACCCGGCAACCGGGGGGGTCGGCCTGGGCCTGACCATCGCCCGGGACGTCGCGCGCAGCCACGGCGGCGACGTCGCCCTGGAGACCGCCCCCGGCGGCGGCCTGCGCGCCCGCATCTGGCTGCCGGTCTGAGCCCATCCCGAAAACCCGAGCCCCGAAAAGCGAAATCCGTCCCTGAGATCCGCCGGCAATCCCCTCCCGGCCAGGTTGCGGCGCACGATTTCCGGGCATCCCAGCGTTTATACTGCTTTAACCCTTGGCGGCCTAAGCTGCGGGCCCCGACAGACCGTCAGGGCACCTGGAAAAGTAGGTTACGGAGAGGGCAATGGCCGTCACGCGTGGGTTGATTTCAGAAGAAGAAGTGGACTCTCAGCTCGAGAGCGAGGTGATCGACGAGGCGCGCGATCTCGTCAGCAACCTCGAACTGCGCGTCCAGCAGGTCAAGAACGGCGTCCTCAATCCAAAGGACGCCGCCAAAATCCTGGCCCAGGAATCGGCCAACCTGCGCATGAAGGCCCGCGCGGTGAACCTGGTCGGCTTTGGCCCGCTGACCCACCGCCTGGATGAATACCTCACCGGGATCGACTCCGTCGAAACCAAGCACGCCAACGACCTGATTGCCTTTGCCGATCGCATTTCCGCGGTGCTGGATGGTGAAAAGGTCGACGCCGACAAGGTCGCCGAGGTGCTGCGCGAGTTGCCGCAGCAGAATACCTTCAACGTCGAAGACGTCACGGTGATGGACAAGGACGTGACCCTGGTCCTGCCGCAGCGCTCCGCCGCCAAGATCGTCGGCCGTGAACTGGCCGCCTGCGGCTACCGCTGCTCCAACGTGCTGAACCCCATCGAAGCCCTGGAACTGATCCTCGAGACCCGGCCGGACCTGGTGATCACCGCCCAGGTCATGCCGCGCATGAGCGGCGTCGACCTGGCCTGCGCCCTGGCCGCCATGCCGGCGACGCGGCGCATCCCGGTGGCCCTGCTGACCAGCCTGGACCCGGACCATCCCGACCTCACCCCCCTGCCGATGAACGTCGGCCTGATCCGCCGCGGCGCGCAGTTCGGCGACGATCTGGCCGACGTGCTGCAGCGCTTCCACATCACCTGACCGCGCCCGACAGCCTGTTCAGCCAGGCAGCCTGTTCAGAAAGGGCCGCCCCTGCTTTATCGGGGGCGGCCTTTTCGATTCCCGCCTGAACGGTCCCCTCAGTCCCTGAACGACCCTCTGAGTACAGCCGGTGGCCGTTGGCTCAGTAAAGCCGGCCGCCGTTGGGCACCGGCTGGTCGGCGGTGACCAGCACCACCTCGCCGTCGGCATCGGGAAAACCCAGCACCAGGATCTCGGACATGAACTTGCCGATCTGGCGGGGCGGGAAATTCACCACCGCCGCCACCTGCTTGCCGACGAGGTGCCCCGGATCGTAGTGGACGGTGATCTGGGCAGAGGATTTCTTCACCCCGATTTCCTCGCCCAGGTCGACCCACAGCTTGATGGCCGGGCGCCGCGCCTCGGGAAAGGGCTGGGCATCGACGATGGTGCCGACCCGCACGTCCAGCTTGGCAAAATCGTCGAAAGTGATCTCCGGGCGGATGCCCTCCTGCCCCGCGCCGTCGCTGCCTGCTTTACCTGCTGTCATGGCCTGAACCGTCCCCACCTGCCGCATCGTGTTGTTTGAGATCCGCCGGCGAAAACTTGCGGCGAAATCCGGCACCGAAACCTGCCGGGACGCTATCACCGGCCGCAAGGGCCGGGCAAGGTGCCGAAAAGCCGCAATTTTTTTGCCCGCCCTGCCCGGCGATGCCCTGGCGGATCGCCGCCGCGGCCGGCCATTCGAAAGAAACGCGCCGCAGGAGCCGGGGAAACGTCGGCGAATTTCGTCAGCGGAACAAAACTTACTTTGTCGTAAAAACGACCTGGCGTCGCTTTTTGACAAATTAAGACCTCTAGGGTAGGTTCTGCCCCCTTGTTCACAATTGGCGCCAAAAACGCCTGGAGGCTCTCATTTCCGTCTCACGCGAAGCGCTCGATTTCGTCGTACCCGCCCGCCCGCCGCGCAGCCACAACCCGGCGCGCCGCAAGCAGGTGGTCAACCGCCGCATGGACGATTTGCGCCGCATCTTTCTGGCCGGCCTCGACCACCAGATCGGCTTGGCCCGCGATCCCGGCTATACCTATCCGAGCCACGCCTTCGTCGAGACCGACGGCGAAACAGAGAAGCAGATGACCTACAAACAGCCCGAGCCGTGGTGGTTCGAGGAAGATGGCACGCTGTTCCTGCGGCTGAACTTCGGCGAGCGCACCATGCTGATCCCGGGCAAGAATCCGATCATCCGCGTCGGCAAGAAGAGCAATCTGATCGCCACGCTGGAAGCGCTGCACCTGCTGGTCGACAACCGCGGGATGGACGACATCATCGAGAAAATGGTGATGGTCAGCCGCTGACGCCCCGCTGCCCCCCGCTGGCCCTCGGGACGTGCCCGGCACACCGGGGGGGGGGGCTAGGCGGCTAGTGCGGCTCCCGGTCGATTGCCCCGACGTCCAGCACCGGCGCGGCGTCCAGCCGCTCGGCATCCAGCAGGGCCGCGACGCGCTCCAGGGCGGCGACCAGCATCGCCTGCTCCCACGACTCCAGGTTCTCGAAACGCTCCTTGAAGGTTTCCTGCAGGCCGTCCGGTGCGGCCGCCAGCTTTTCGCGGCCGGCCTCGGTCAGCGACAGCCAGACCTGGCGGCGGTCGCTGTCGCCGCGCTGGCGGCTTACCAGTTCGCGGGCCTCCAGCTTGTGCAGCAGGCTCGTCGTGGTCGCCTGGGTGATGCCCATATGGGCGGCAATCTGGCCCGCCGTGATGTTGCCGTGCTCGTCGAGCACCTGGAGCAATAGCAGTTGCGAGGCGGTCAGCCCGGTTTCGCGCGCCAGCGTCCGTCCATAGTTTTCCGTCGCGCGCAGAATCTGGCGCATGGCCGACAGGGCCTGCTGGGAGCGCCGCTGCATTTCCGTCCCCTTATCCTCCCGTCGATCCTTTGGGAATCGAACCATTCGGGGGCCGATTCTAGGGCGGCGTCGCGGGGCGGCCAATAGCCCATTTAGTTCATCTAAAGAAAGCAGTTTTCCTCTCACTTCAAATTCTCTTTTTCTCTAAAAATTCATGCGTTTCCGGAACCTTAGGCGTTTTCGGCTGTTTTCAAGGTGCTTGCGCAATTTTTGGTTGGGATGAGGACAAATTCACCCGGTCTTTACGGTTGACAATTTAGTTTGATATACAAATTATCTGGTCGAGTTCATCGCTTGGAGACGAATGAAATGCAGTTAGATCAAGCCATCGATGCCCCGCGCGCCGACCACAGCGGAACGCTGCGCTTTCGCGCGCCCCGCAAGGCCGACGGCGCCGCCATCTGGGCGCTGATCCAGGGCATCGAAAAGCTCGACGACAACTCGATGTACTGCAATCTGCTGCAGTGCTCCCACTTCGCCGGCACCTGTGCGCTGGCCGAGATCGACGGCAAGCCGGTCGGCTGGATCTCCGGCTATCTGCCGCCGGAAAAGCCGGACACCCTGTTCGTCTGGCAGGTCGCGGTGCATCCCGACGCCCGCGGCCGGGGCGTCGCCAAGCGGCTGATCCACGAGCTGCTGAAGCGCCGGGTCTGCCGCAACGTGCGCCACATCCACAGCACCATCACCCGCGACAACAAGGCCTCCTGGGCCCTGTTCCGCGCCATCGCCGACGACCTGGATGCGCCGATCGCCGACGACGCGCACTTCGAACGCGAGGCCCACTTCGGCGGCGCCCACGCCACCGAGCACCTGGTCGAGATCGGCCCCTTCGACCGTGTCGGCCTGCGCCGCGTCGCCTGACGCCGGCGCGGAAGCCCCGACTTCCGCCAACATTCTCGCCAACAACGAAAGAGGCCTCTTGATGCCTTCGACCATCGACACTTTTGCCCGCAGAGAATCCCAGATCCGCAGCTACTGCCGCAGCTTTCCTGTGGTTTTCGAGCGCGCCCAGGGCGCCGAGCTGATCGCCGAAGACGGCCGCCGCTACATCGACTTCCTGGCCGGCTGCTCAACGCTGAACTACGGACATAACGACGCGGACATGAAGCTGGCGCTGGTCGACTACATCCTGCGCGACGGCGTCACCCACGGCCTCGACATGTACACCGATGCCAAGGCCGCCTTCATCGACGCCTTCGAGAAGTTCATCCTGCAGCCCCGCGACATGGACTACCGCCTGCAGTTTACCGGCCCGACCGGCGCCAACGCCGTTGAGGCGGCGCTGAAGCTGGCCCGCAAGGTGACCGGCCGCCAACAGGTGGTCGCCTTCACCAACGGCTTCCACGGCGTCACGCTGGGCGCCCTGGCCTGCACCGGCAACGGCTACCACCGCGGCGGTGCCGGCGTGCCGCTGGACGGCGTCACCCGGGTGCCCTACGACGGCTACCTCAACGGCGGCGCCGACGGCCTGGCGATGCTGGAGCAGATGCTCGACGATCCCTCCAGCGGGCTCGCCGCGCCGGCGGCCTTCATCGTCGAGACGGTGCAGGGCGAAGGCGGCCTCAACGTCGCCTCGGCGGAATGGATGCGCGGCATCGAGGCGCTGGCGCGCAAGCACGGCAGCCTGCTGATCGTCGACGACATCCAGGCCGGCTGCGGCCGTACCGGCAGCTTCTTCTCCTTCGAGGAGATGGGCATCTCGCCGGACATCGTCACCCTGGCCAAATCGCTGTCGGGCATGGGCCTGCCGTTTGCCATGGTCATGCTGAAACCGGAGCACGACATCTGGGGCCCGGCCGAGCACAACGGCACCTTCCGCGGCAACAACCACGCCTTCGTCACGGCGAAGGTCGCGCTGGAGAAATTCTGGAAGGACGACGGCTTCGCCGCGCAGGTCCAGGCCAAGGGCGACCATCTGGCCCAGCGCCTGGCCGCCATCGCCAAGAAGCACGGCTACACCACCAAGGGCCGCGGCATGTTCCGCGGCATCGACGTCGGCAACGGCGAGACCGCGTCGGCAATCTGCGCCGCCGGCTTCGAGCGCGGCCTGATCATCGAGACGTCCGGCGCCCACGACGAAGTGGTGAAAGTGCTGGCGCCGCTGACCATCAAGCAGGAACAGCTCGACGCCGGTCTCGACATTCTGGCCGAGGCCTTCGAGCAGACCCACCGCAAGGCCGCCGCGGCCTAAGGAGAACACGAGATGATCGTCAGAGATTACAACGAAGCCAAGAACAGCGAACGCCGGGTGAGCGCCGAAGGCTGGGAGAGCGTGCGCCTGCTGCTGAAGGGCGATAACATGGGCTTCAGCTTCCACATCACCACCATCTACGAAGGCGCCGAGCGGCAGTTCCACTACAAGAACCACTTCGAGTCGGTGTACTGCATTTCCGGTGAGGGCTCGATCGAAGACTGCGCCACCGGCGAAGTGCACCAGATCCGCCCCGGCGTCATGTATGCCCTGGACAAGCACGACAAGCACATCCTGCGCGGCAAGACCGAAATGGTCCTGGCCTGCTGCTTCAACCCGCCGGTAACGGGCAAGGAAGTGCATGGCCCCGACGGCGCCTACGCCCTGGAGGACGACGCAGCCTGAGCGATCAGGACAGCGCGCACCCCACCGGCAGGAGAAGCAACACAGTGACGGAATCCGTGATTCAACAACACTCCGACAACGAAAATGCGTCGGCGCCTCACAAGCGCGGCCACAGCGTACACAAGATCGGTGGCACCTCGATGTCGGCGATCGATATCGTGCTCGACAACATCGTCATCGGCGGGCGCGAGGGAGACGCGCTCTACAACCGCGTCTTCGTGGTTTCGGCCTATGCCGGCATGACGAATCTGCTGCTGGAACACAAGAAGACCGGCGAGGCCGGCGTCTATGCGCTCTACGCAGGCTCGGAGAGCGAATGGGCCTGGGGCGACGCGCTGACCAAGGCGGGCGTGGCAATGCGCGAGAAGAATCGCGACGTGCTGGACGACCCCGCCGACATCGCCCTGGCCGACCGTTTCGTCGACGAGCGCATCGAGGGCGTGCGCAGCTGCCTGATGGACCTGCGGCGCCTGTGTTCCTTCGGTCATTTCAAGCTGCCCGAGCACCTGATGACGGTGCGTGAGATGCTGAGCGGCGTCGGCGAGGCGCACAGCGCCCACAATCTGGCACTGCGCCTGAAGCGCCGCGGCGTGAACGCGGACTTCGTCGACCTGACCGGCTGGCGCGAAACCGGCACCAAAAAGCTGGACCAGCGCATCGCCGAGGCCTTCGAGCCGATCGACCTGACCAGCCAACTGCCCATCGTCACCGGCTACGCCCAATGCGAAGAGGGGCTGGTCGGGCTGTTCGGACGCGGCTACAGCGAGATCACCTTCTCGCGCATCGCCGTCAACACCGGCGCGAAAGAGGCGATCATCCACAAGGAGTTCCACCTGTCCTCGGCCGACCCCAAGCTGGTCGGCGCCGAAGCGGTGAAACCGATCGCCGAGACCAACTACGACGTCGCCGACCAGTTGTCCAACATGGGTATGGAGGCGATCCACCCCAGCGCGGCCAAGGGCCTGCGCCAGGCGGCGATCCCGCTGCGCATCATGAACACCTTCGAACCGGATGATCCCGGCGCGGTGATTCGCGGCGACCTGGAAGCGACCTGTCCGTCGGGCGAGATGATCACCGGCCTGAAAGGCGTCTACGCCTTTGAGTTCTTCGAGCAGGACATGGTCGGCGTGAAGGGCTACGACGCGGCGATCCTGGAGGTGCTGAAGCGCCACAAGGCGTGGATCATCACCAAGACCTCCAACGCCAACACCATCACCCACTTCCTGAAGGGCTCGGCCAAGGCGGTGAAGCGGGTGGAGCAGGACCTCAACGAGCGCTTCCCCGCTGCATCGATCTCCTCGCGCAACGTGGCGGTCATCGCCATCCTCGGCAGCGACCTGCGCCTGCCGGCGCTGGGCGCCAAGGTGCTGGGCGCGCTGGCCGAGGCGGGCATCGAGCCGCTGGGTTTCCACGATCCGATGCGCAAGGTCGACATGCAGGTCATCGTCGACGAAAGCGATCACGACGCCTGCATCCGCGCCCTGCACCGGGCGTTGATCGAACGGGCCCCGGCCAGCCGCGAGAGGGGCGGCTCGTCGCTCAGCGCCGCGGCCTGATTCACGACCGGGAATCCCGGCGTTTGCCCAACCATGGCGCGGTTGGCTAAAGTCGCGGCTCGAGATTCGATCATTCTGGAATGAGGCGCGATATGACCGACAGCTTGGCCCCCCATAGCCCGGGCCCCAATCGGCTAGACCGGACGGAGCTGGTTTCCCTGCTGGAAGCCCTGGGCAGCGAGAATGACGAGGAAGTGCTGGCGGCGGCCCGCGTGCTTGACACCAAGGTCTCGGCGGCAGGCACCTCGTGGCGCGTGCTGCTGGCGGCAGAGATCGGCGCCGATCCGGCCAGCAGCACCGGCGAGGCGGCGGACGGCGAGGCCGAAACCGTCGGGTCCCTTGCGGAGGCAGGCGAGGCGCCGACCACAACGGCCCTGCCCACCGACGAGGGCGAGAAGAACGCCGAGAGCCTGGCCCTCATCGACCGGTTGCTGGGCCGCGGCGGCCACTCCGAGGATCTCAGGCAGGAACTGGAAGGCTACAAGGCCGACATCGCCGCCGGCGAGATGACCGACCGCGACCACAGCTACCTGCGCGCACTCTACCGCCGCCTGACGGCCTAGCGGGAAAGGCCGCAGATCGCCCGCCCCAGATGACCGGCCCCAGATGATCGGCCCCAGATGACCGGCAAGCGCCTGCTCATCGTTGCCCACGTGCCGTCGGAAAACACCCGCCGGCTGCGCGACGCGGCCCTGCAGGGTGCCAGGGCGCCGGACATCGAAGGCGTTGAAACCGTCGCCCTCACCCCTTTCGAAGCCGGACCCGAGGATCTCCTGGCCGCCGATGGGCTGATCCTCGGCACCACCGAGAACCTCGGCTATATGTCAGGGGCGCTGAAGGACTTCTTCGACCGCAGCTACTACCCCGTGCTGGAGAAGACGCAAGGGCTGCCCTACTGCCTCTACATCCGTGCCGGCCACGACGGCACAGGCACCAGACGCGGCGTCGAAACCATCGTCACCGGCCTGCGCTGGCGCGCCGTGCAGGAGCCGCTGATCTGCCGCGGCGACTGGCAGGACAGCTTCGTCGATGATTGCCGCGAACTCGGCATGGCCATGGCGGCGGGGCTGGAAGCGGGAATTTTCTAAGGTCCACAGCCCCAAACCTTCGGCACACGCTCTACCGAGCGTTCCTCAGGCTGAGGCGGAACCCAGAGGACTGACCTCATGCCGAGGAGGCGCGAGAGCGCCGCCTCGAAGCACGAGATCAATCGCTGGCAGAAAAAACGCTCAGCTGCCGGTCAGATTGTCCGCCAGGAAGTCCTGGAACGCCGCCCAGGACTCCTGGTCGGCAACCTCACGGTAGCTGCCGGAACCGAACACCGTGAAGGCGTGCGGCGCGCCGGAATAGACCTGGATTTCGTAAGTGAGGCCGTCCTTTTCCAGTTCCTTGGACAGGGCCGCCACGTCGTCCATGGTGATGGCGCTGTCGGCGCCGCCGTGGGCGATCAGCAGCGGCGGCGTGTCGGCCGGGTAGCTCTGGCCCGGCGGGGTGGCGAGGCCGCCGTGGAAGGTGGCGTAGCCGGCGACGTTGTCGGCCTTGCCGGAGCGCGCCAGCTCCAGCACCGCGGCGCCGCCGAAGCAGTAACCCATGCCCACCGTCGGCGCGCTGCTCATCTTGCGGGCCTCGGCGAGGCCGCCCAGGATCAGCCCGCGCATCTTTTCGCGGTCGTTGTAGAGCTTGCCGGTCTCGGCCTTCTTGGCGCCGGTCTCGACCGGGCGGTTACCCTGGCCGTAGAGGTCGACGGCAAAAGCGTCGTAGCCCATGTCGGCCAGCATCTCGGCGCGCTTTTCCTCGTAGCCGGTGAGCCCGTCCCAATCGTGGATGATCAACACCAGGCCCTTGGAAGCCCCCTTCGCCGGGGCGCTATAGCCCTCGTAGTTGCCGCCCTCGACGGTGTAAACGACGCTCTCACCGGCGGATGCCGCAGCGGGCAGCAGCGCCGCCCCGATGCCAAATGCGATCCCTAGAACTGCAAGCCTCATCTCCGCTCTCCCTCGTTTTGAGTGACTGGATTCCCAGCCCGACAAGATAGAGCGCGGCGGGCATTTGTTAAGCCCCCGCGGAGAGGACCGGCCGCACAAACAAGAAGGGCCGCCCTTGCGGACGGCCCTTCAGGTAACTGACTTGGGTAGTTTTCGGAGGAAACAGCTCCGCGAAAAGGCGGCTTACTTCTTCTTCGCGGTCTTCTTGATCTCGCCCGTGATCTCGCCGAAGCTCTCGCTCATGCGGGACGAAATCAGGTCGGCGGCTTCGCCGTTGGACTTGTTGGCCATCTCGGTCAGCTCGCGCAGGTTGGCGACGGCAGCCTCGTAGGCTTCCTTGGCCAGCTCAGCCTGCTTGGCGAACTTGTCCTGCGGGGTCTCGGCGGCGTTCAGCTCGGACAGCGCCTTGGAGGCATCCTCGACGCTCTTGCGAACGATCTCGGCCTGACGGCGGACCAGAGCCTGGACGCCTTCCATCGCGATCTTGTTGGCGGAGGTGAAAGCTTCGAGATTGCGCTTCTGATACTCGACCAGAGACTGGGCATCGAGGCCCGGCATCTTGAACTGGTCGGACATCTTGGTGAAATCGAACTTTTCCCACTGCTCGGTGAGCTTGCTGGGATCCATCAACGCAGCGAAATCGAACTTGGCGAAGTCACCGCTCAAAAACGGGTTACCGGAAACGGCCATGATCTGGGCTCCTCATCTCTGGCGGGTTTAGCCCCGCGGAGAAAATGTTGCATCGCACAAAACCGTGCGTGACCCTGATATAGGCCCACGTTCGTAGACGGTCAAGGAGATTTTATTGCACTGCACAATAAACTTTCTCCAGGAAACCCTAGGAGTCGCGGCAGCGGCGCGTGCAACTGCAAAATTCGTTAACCATAAGAGGCACTTGTGGATGCGGGCCACCCCCAGGCCAACGAGGAGGCACCGCTCAGGCGGCGGCGCGGCCCGGGCGGTAGCGGGCCCGATAGCTGGAGAGGCGCCCGATCAGGGCATCGGCCCGGGTCAGCTGCTTGTCGAGTTGGGCCATGGTCGCGGCCATGTCTTCGCTGTCGTCGCGCAGCCAGGTCCGCACGGTGGCCAGATAGATCGCCGAGAGCCCTTTCATCCTGAGCGCACCGCGGCAGCCGGTGGTCGAGAAGCCGGCGGCCTCCAGGGTCGCGGCCATCGACCGGCCAAGGCGGCCGAGCCCGCAGCAGGCCCCCAGAGGATCGCGCAGCTGGTCCTGCAGAACGACGCCGAGGGCCTCGCGGTAGGGCTGCAGGGCGTCGAAGCGGCGCATCAGCATGTCGAACAGGCGGTCGCGCGCGGGGGTATCGAGGCCTTCGCTGCCCTCGGCCAGCATGGCGGCGTCGACCTGGCGCGCGAAGCCGTCGAGAATCGCCTGCTTGGAGGGAAACAGCGGATAGACCGTGGACAGCGGCAGATCGGCGGCCTCGGCAATCTCAGCCAGGGAGAGGTCGCGCCAGCCGCGCTCCAGCGCCAGGTCGAAGGCGGTGTCGATGATGTGCCGCGGCAGGTCGCCGGTTGCGGTTTTCGCAGCGCCCTTGCTGGCGGAGGCTTTCTTGCTCGCGGGCTTTCCCGACGGCTTTTTGGCGGGTTTCTTAACCATGTCAGAGACTCCTCCTGTTCCCTCTAACCTAGGGCGCGGAGGGCCCCCTGTGAAGCCCAGGGGGTGAAGCCCGCTGGCTAGCCCTTCTTCACGGTTGCGACCGTGCCGCCGGTCAGCGCGACCAGATCGCCGGGCGTCAGGCGGAACACCGCGTTGGGCGTGCCGGCAGCAGCCCAGATCTCCTCCAGCGCCATGAGGTCTTCATCGATGAAGGCGACCGGCGCCTCGCGGAGGCCGACCGGCGGAACACCGCCGATGGCAAATCCGGTCCTGGCCCGTACGAAGTCGGCATCGGCCCGGCCCAGCTTTTCGCCCAGCAGCCGTCCCACCGCCTTCTCGTCGACCCGGTTGGCGCCGCTGGCCATCACCAGCACCGGACGGTCGGTTTCCCTGGCACGGAAGATCAGCGACTTGGCGATCTGCGCCACATCGCAGCCGATGGCCGCCGCCGCCTCTTCGGAGGTGCGGGTCGAGGCCGGGAACTGGCGCACCTGGAAAGCGAAGCCCGCCGCCTCGATCGCCTGCTGCACCCGCCGGGCGCTGTCTTTCAGGGGCGCGTCGCTCATCCGGTCCCGCTTTCCGATCACGCTCTTGCCGGCTCCAGAATAGCACGCTCAGTTGGCGCGCCAATTCCCGGCGACGGCCAGAACCAGCGCAGCCAGGGCAACCCCGGCCAGCGCCAGATTTTCGGGGACGCCGAGCGCCCAGCCGGTGACGCCCGCGACGGCGCACCAGGCCAGGGGGATCACCATGAGCAACCACCGCATGCGGCCTTCGGCCAGCAGCAGCAGGCCAAGGGTGAAAAGCGCCGTGGGTCCCGGCGCCACGCCGACCAGCCGCGCGGCGGCCCAGCCGAAGTCGCCAGCGACGGAAACCAACGGCAGCCCGAAGAGTGCCGCCGCGATCACGCCAAGAACGATCCCGAGGTGCCCCGCTGGGCGAGACCGCAGTGGCGTCTGCCGTCCCGTCAGCGCCCAGAGCAGCAAGGCCGCCTGTACCACGAAGGTCCAGCCGTAGACCGGGGCCATGAAGTCATAGGCAGCGAAATGCTGCAGAAAGAAAACCAAGGCACACCACAGCCAGGCGGCGGCGAGGATCGCGCCGGTTACCCGCATCCCACCGCGACGCGGCGACACGACGAGCCAAACGACAATCAGCGCCAGCAGCAGGGCGATCGGCTGTGCCGGCCAGATCATCTCGTTGTACTGGGCGTGGAGGGCGCTCAGCACTTCCGCATCGAAGGGGAACAGGCGGTCCAGGCTACAGACCCTCGACGTAGGCGACCATGCGGCGACGCAGGTCGGCATCCGGCAGGCGTCCGTACAGCACGGCCATGTTCTCCGCCATGTGGTCGGCGCGCGAGGTGGCGGGGATGACGCAGGTCACGGCAGGGTGGGAGGCAATGAACTTCAACAGGAACTGCGGCCAGGTGGCTGCGTCGAATTCCGCGGCCCAGTCCGGCAGGGGATAGTCCTCGAACCGTCGGATCAGTGCCTTGCGCCGGAAGGGCCGGTTCACCAGCACCGCCTGACCGCGCTCGGCGGCCAACGGCAGCAGGCGGTCCTCCGCCTCGCGGTCCAGGATGTTGTAGGTGAACTGCACGAAATCGAGCGGCTGACTTTTCATCACCGCCTCCAGCTCTTCATGACGGCTGCCGTGCGAGGTGGTGACGCCGAGGTAACGGAGGCGGCCGGCTTCCTTGTCCGCCTTCAGCGTTTCCAGGTGCCCATCCCAGTTCAGCAGGTTGTGCACCTGCATGAGGTCGAAGCGGTCGACGCCCCAGGCATCACGTTGTTCGGCCATCTGCTCCGGTCCGTCACCCTGCAGCCAGGTCCAGACCTTGCTGGCGGCGAAGAGCTGCGGCGGGCGGCCAAGCTTTTCAAGGCAGTCGCCGATGACCGCCGCCGAGGTGCCGTACATGGGCGAGCAATCGATCACCCTGGCGCCGCGCGCGAAGAATTCGCGCAGCACCTCGGCACGCTCGGCGCGCAGCCGCTCGTTGTCGCCGACGTTGAAGGTGATCCAGGACCCCATGCCGATGACCGGCAGTGCCTCGCCGGTCGAGGGGATGGCGCGGGTGATCGGCGCGTCTTGCGCACGCACCAGACGGGAAGCAAAGGGTAAGGCCGCGAGGCCGCCCAGCACCGCACGCCGTGTGGGTTTCCAAAACTTGCTCATGAGTCAGACATGGCCCCTTTCGACGCAATGTCAAAAGCCTGAGAAGATGCCCCTGGCCCCTCGGGACAAGCCTAGCGGACCGCCGGAAGCCCTTCTTACCCCAGCTCTTTGCTGCGGGCGGTGGCGGCGGCGATGGCGCGGGTCATCAGGGGTTGCAGGCCGTCGTCGGCCATGAGGATCTTCAGGGCCTCCAGGGTGGTGCCGCCGGGCGAGGTGACGTTCTCGCGCAGGGTGGAGGCGGGCTCGCTGGCGCTGTGCACCAGTTCGCCGGCACCGGCGACGGTCACGCGGGCGCACTGCATGGCGATGTCTTCCGGCAGGCCCGCGGCGACCCCGGCCTTGGCGAGGCATTCGATCAGCAGGAAGACATAGGCCGGTCCGCCGCCGGAGACGGCGGTCACCGCGTCGATCAGGCCCTCGTCGTCGACCCAGGCGGTCTCGCCCACGGCGGCCAGCAGTTCGCCGCAGATCTCGCGCAGTTTGGCGCCGGCCTGGGCATTGGCGCAGAGCACCGTCATGCCGCGCCCGACCGCGGCCGGGGTGTTGGGCATCGCGCGCACCACGGGAGTGGATTTTCCGAGCGCATCTTCGAAGCCGGCGATGCGCCATCCGGCGGCGATGGAAAGCGCCGCCGCGCCCTTTTCCGCATAGGCCTTGTACGCCGGCAAGGCGGCGGCCAGCACCTGCGGCTTCACCGCGAAGACGATAAGGGCGGGTTTGAAATCGGCAGGAAGGCCGCCGGCATCGGCGACGTGATGAACGCCGCGGGCGATGAAGCCCTGCAAGGGCGCGGCGTTGGGCTCGACGATCCAGACGTCGGCGGGGGGAAGGTCCCGGCTCAGCCAGCCTTCCAGCAGCGCCCCGCCCATCTTGCCGCAGCCGACCGGCAGCAGCGGTCCACCCAGATTCATAACGTTACGGATTTCATGACTTTACGGGCTTCATGATGGGGTCAGCATGGGATCAGGCTTCGCCCGCGGTCTCCATGATCGCGGCGTCGAGGGCTTCGCGTACCGGCGAGCCGCCCCACACCACCATCTGCAGCGCCGGATAGATGCGGTCGCATTCGGTCAGGCCCGCCTCCACCAGGTCTTCCAACTGTTCCACCGACGCCCCTGCCACCCCGCGCAGCGGGATGGTGTGGCGGAACATCACCGCCCCTTCGTCCGCCATCAGGTCGAAGTGGCCGAGCCACAGCCGCTCGTTGGCGTGGGCCAGCAGGTCGCAGACCTCCTGGCGGCGCGCCTCCGGCACTTTCATGTCGAAGTGGCAGGAAAAGAACATGGAACTGACATCCGCCTGCCAGACGGAATACATGTGGTACTCGCACCAGTGGCCGCCCATCTCGATCAACAGCTCGGATTCGCTGTGGCGGTCGAGGGTCCAGTCGTTGGCGGCGCCGAGTTCTTCCAGGACGTCGAGGGGGCTGATCGGATGGTGGCATTCGGAAACCAGTTCGACCATTGCGATACAGCCTCTTCGGTTAGCGGTGGCAGGGTCTAGCGTCCCGCTTGAGCCCGATATATGGAATAAGGCGACGCTGCCGCTACCAAATGTAGCGTAGCCTCAAAAGATTCCGCTGTGCAACATGCGATTGGGCGGAAATCCGCCATATCCGGAGAAAGCTGTGGACGAGCGCCATGAAAAAGGGCAGCGGCGCCGTCAGCCCCGCCGCGTCAGCCGTCGCCCTCTTCGCCGCCGCCCTTGGGCGGGGTGGCGGGCGGGGTGGCTTTCTGCGGCGCCTTTCGCCCGGCGGCTTCCAGATCGGCGAGGCGCCGTTCCAGGGCCGCCGCCTGGGCGGCCAGGGCTTCCTGGCCCTCGCGGGCGGCGCCGGCGACCGCGGCCATGGCGTCGAACTCCTCGCGCGGCACCAGGTCCATCTGGGCCAGCAGCCGCTCCATCTGCTCGCGGAAGCGCGCCTCGACCTCCGTGCGCATGCCGGCGGCCACGCCCATCGCGCTGCTCGCCACCTTGGCCATATCTTCCAGGATCTTGTTCTGGCTCTGCATCGGGGGTCCTTCCGCCGCGACTCTGGGGGTCTCTCTCGGGTTCTCCCGGCTAATATGACCACCGCTCCCCGCAACTTCAACGGGGCGGCTGCAACCGTGCACCTCCCTTCCGCCGGTCCGCCGGGGGGGGCGCCTGGAGCCGTCGGGGCCGCCGCCCAGGTCGGGGCCGCCCAAACCGGGGCCGGGGTTGCGGAGCCTTCCGCCGCCCCTCTATAAGGAGGCGCCCCTTATGCGCACCTTATCCAGGGAATCGCCTGCAAGATGCTTCTCGTCACCGGCGGCGCCGGCTTCATCGGCTCGAACCTCGTGGCCGCCCTCGCCGAACGCGGCCACGACGTCGTGGTCTGCGACCGCCTGGGCGACGGCGACAAGTGGCGCAATCTGGCGCACCACACCCTCGAAGACGTAATCCCGCCGGAGGAACTGCCGCAGTTCCTGCGCTGGGCCGAAGGGCGCCTTTCCGGCGTATTCCACATGGGCGCCATCTCGGCGACCACGGAAACCGACGGCGACGCCCTGCTGGCCAACAACTTCCGCCTGTCCAAAGTGTTCTGGGACCACTGCGCGCGCGAGGGCATTCCGCTGATCTACGCCTCCTCGGCGGCGACCTACGGCGACGGCACGCACGGCTTCGACGACGACGCTTCAGCCGACTACCTCGCCGGCCTGCGGCCGATGAACGGCTACGGCTGGAGCAAGCACCTGTTCGACCGCTGGGTCATGCGCCGCCTGGCCAAGGACGCGTCGCCCGACGAACCGCTGGCACCGCCGCAGTGGGCCGGCCTGAAGTTCTTCAACGTCTACGGCCCCAACGAGTACCACAAGGGCGGCCAGGCCAGCGTCGCCTGGCATCTGTTCAACCAGCTGACCCGCGGCGAGCCGGCCAAGCTGTTCCGGTCGCACCACCCGGACTATGCCGACGGCGGCCAGCTGCGCGACTTTATCTGGGTCGGCGACTGCGTCGAGGTCATGCTGTGGCTGTTCGACAACCCCAAGGTCAGCGGCCTGTTCAACGTCGGCACCGGCAAGGCGCGCAGCTTCGCCGACCTGGCGCGCGCCGTTTTCGCCGCCGTGGAGCGGCCGGAGAACATCAGCTACGTTCCGACGCCCGAGGCGATCCGCGACAAGTACCAGTATTTCACCGAGGCGAAGATGGCGCGCCTTCGCACCGCCGGCTACGACAAGCCCTTCACCGAGCTGGAGGACGGCGTCGCCCGCTACGTAAGGGACTTCCTGTCCCAGCCCGACCCCTATCGCTGAGGCTCCATGCTGTCCAACCCCCTGGTGATGACGCTGCAGTATCCCAACTTCAGCCCGGTGGCATTTTCCATCTGGATCTTCGATGTGCGCTGGTACGCGCTGGCCTACATCACCGGGCTGATCCTGGCCTGGCTGTACTGCCGCTGGATGACCAAGCTGCCGCCGCACCGCCTGAAGCCGGTCGACTTCGACGACTTCTTGCTGTGGGCGACGCTGGGCGTGGTGCTGGGCGGGCGCCTGGGCTATGTGCTGTTCTACAAGCCCGACTACTACCTGGCGAACCCGCTGGAGGTGGTCTACATCTGGCGCGGCGGCATGTCGTTCCACGGCGGCCTGCTGGGCGTGCTGGCCGCCATCGGCCTGTTCGCGCGCAGCCGCGGCGTCAGCTACTTCACCCTGTCGGACATCGTCGGCGCCGCGACGCCCATCGGCCTGTGCCTCGGCCGCATCGCCAACTTCATCAACGGCGAACTGTTCGGCCGCACCACCGATTCCACCGTGGTGCCCTGGGCCATGGTGTTCCCCCAGGGCGGCCCCATCGCGCGCCACCCGAGCCAGCTTTACGAGGCGCTGCTGGAAGGCGTGGTGCTGTTCCTGGTGCTGCACGTGCTGGTGCGCAAGGGCGCGCTGCAGCGCACCGGCCTGATCTCGGGCGTCTTCATGATCGGTTACGGCCTGGCGCGCATCGTCGCCGAGTTCTTCCGCCAGCCCGACGATTTCCTGAACTTCGTGCTGCCCGGCACCACCATGGGCCAGGTGCTGTCGCTGCCGATGGTGCTGATCGGTATCGGCATCACCCTCTGGGCGCTGCGCCGCAAGGCCTAAAGCCATACAGCCAGCCATGCCGCAAAGCCTGCTCCACCACCTGCTCACGCGCCTGGGCCGCGAAGGCGCCATGACCGTTGCCGATTTCATGGGCGAGGCGCTGACCCATCCCGCGGCCGGCTACTACATGCACGGCGATCCCTTCGGCGCGCCGGGCCCGGTGGGCGGCGACTTCGTCACCTCACCCGAGATCAGCCAGATGTTCGGCGAGCTGATCGGCATCTGGTGCGTCGACACCTGGGTTCGCCTCGGCCGCCCGGACCCCTGCCTGCTGGTCGAGCTGGGCCCCGGGCGCGGCACCCTGATGGCTGACGCCCTGCGCGCGACCCGCCAGGTGCCGGGGTTCCACGCCGCCCTGCAGGTTCATCTGGTCGAGATCAGCCCGGCGCTGCGCGAGCGCCAGCGCGAGGCCCTCGGCGCCCACGACGTCACCTGGCTGGATAACGTCGGGCAGATCCCCGAGGCACCGCTGCTGGTGAGCGCCAACGAGTTCTTCGACGCCCTGCCGGTGCGCCAGTTCGAGCAGACCGGCAGCGACGGCGCCGGGGACTGGGCCGCGCGCGTCGTCGTACTGGCCGATACGGCCAAGGCGAATGTGGGCAAGAAGGACGACGGCAAGCTGGCCTTCGCCCTGGCAGCGCCGAGCCCGGCGAACCGGGCGCTGATCCCGGCACCGCTGCGCGGGGCCGCCAAGGGCGCAGTGGTGGAGATCTGCCCGGCCGCCCTCAACATCGCCGCCTTCCTGGGCCACCGGTTGGCGCGCCAGCCGGGCGCCGCCCTGATCATCGACTACGGCCCCGCTGAATCGACACCGGGCCCGACCCTGCAGGCGCTGCGCCGCCACCGGCGCCACGAGGTGCTGGATGCCCCGGGCACTGCGGACCTGACCGCCCACGTCGACTTCCAGAGCCTGGCCCAGAGCGCCGTGGCCGCCGGCTGCGCGGCGCACGGGCCGGTAACCCAGGGCGCCTTCCTGACCGCGCTGGGCATCGAGGTGCGCGCGGCCCAGCTTGCCGAGTCGGCCCCCGCCGCCGCCACGGCGCTGACCGCCGCCCGCCGCCGCCTGCCCGACCCGGCGGAGATGGGCAGCCTGTTCAAGGCCCTCGCGCTCACCCCGCGCGAGTTGCCGCCCGCGGCCGGCTTCGAGCCCCTGTCGCCGGCCCTATCTTCAATAAGCGAAGGCCGCTAGAGTTCGCCCCATGCTGACCACCGGAGCCCTGAACGACCTGACCGCCGTGCGCCACGGCTTTTTCTGCCGCACCGGCGGTGTGAGCGAGGGGCTCTACACCAGCCTCAACTGCGGCTACGGCTCCGGCGACACGGCCGAGAACGTGACCGAGAACCGGCGCCGCGCCCTGGCCGAGATGGACCTGGAGGGCGGCCGCCTGGTCACCGCCTATCAGGTGCACTCGCCCGACGTGGTGGAGGTGCTGACGCCCTGGGCCCGCGAGGACGCCCCCAAGGCCGATGCCATGGTGACGCGCGAACGCGGCGTGGCGCTCGGCATTCTGACCGCCGACTGCGTGCCGGTGCTGTTCGCCGAGGCGGAGGCCGGCGTGGTCGGCGCCGCCCATGCCGGCTGGAAGGGCGCGCTGACCGGCGTGATCGAAGCGACGGTGGCGGCCATGGCGGCACTGGGTGCCGACCCCAAGCGCATCATCGCCGGCATCGGCCCGGCGATCTCCCAGCGCTCCTACGAAGTGGGGCCCGAGTTCCCGGCGCCCTTTCTGGCCCAGGACCCGGGCAACAGGGACTTCTTCTGCCCCGCCCCGCGCGACGGGCATTTCCACTTCGACATCAAGGGATATGTCGCCCGGCGGCTGGTCGGCGCCGGCCTGAAGACCGTCCAGGCCCTGCCCTGCGACACCTGCGCCGAGGAATCCCGCTTCTTCAGCTACCGGCGCTCCTGCCACCGCAAGGAGCCGGACTACGGCCGCGGCCTCTCCGCCATCTATCTGGAACCTTGATCCGAAAAGCCTGAGCCCCATGCCCCTGCACTTCAGCGACGCCGAGTTGGCCGACCGGCGCGCCCGCGCCTGCGGCCTGATGGCAGAGGCGGGCCTGGACGGCCTGCTGATGTTCCGCCAGGAAAGCCTCTACTACCTGACCGGCTACGACACCTTCGGCTACGTGTTCTTCCAGTGTCTCTACCTGGGCGCCGACGGGCGGCTGATGCTGCTGACCCGTTCGGCCGACCTGCGCCAGGCGCAGCAGACCTCGATGATCGTCGACATCCGCATCTGGGTCGACGGCCCCAACGCCAACCCCGCCGCCGAGCTGCGTGAAATCCTGCGGGAATTCGGCTGCGCCGGAAAGCGGCTGGGGGTCGAGTACGAGGCCTATGGCCTGACCGCCGCCAACGGCAAGCGCCTGGACGCGGCACTGGACGGCTTCTGCAGCCTGGAGGACGCCTCGGGGCTGGTGAGCAGGCTGCGGGTGGTCAAAAGCCCGGCGGAGATCGCCTACGTGCGCGAAGCCGCGGGCCTGGCCGCCGCCGCCTGGCGGGCCGCGCTCGACCGGCCCGGGCCGGGCGCCTTCGAGGGCGACATCCTGGCCGCCATGCACGGGGCGATCTTTTCCGGTGGCGGCGACGACCCGGCCAACGAGTTCATCATCGGCTCCGGCAAGGGTGCGCTGCTGTGCCGCTACTTCAGCGGGCGGCGTATTCTTGATCCCAGAGATCAGCTTACCCTGGAGTGGGCCGGCACCTACCGCCACTACCACGCCGCCATGATGCGCACGGTCCCCATCGGCGCGGCACAGCCGCTGCACCGGGAAATGCACCAGGTGGCCCAGGACGCCCTGTTGGCCGTGGAAGCCTGCCTGCGGCCCGGCAAGACCTATGGCGAGGCCTTCGACGCCCACGGCCGGGTGATGGACGCCGCCGGCTACCAGGCCCACCGCCTGAACGCCTGCGGCTATTCCCTGGGCACCACCTTCGCGCCCAACTGGATGGACTGGCCGATGCTCTACCACGCCAATCCGGTGCCCTTCGAGCCGGGCATGGTGGTGTTCTGCCACATGATCCTGTTCAATTCGCAGGACGGGGTGGCGATGACCCTGGGGCGCACCAGCCTGGGCTCCGAGGGCGCGGCGGAGCCGCGGTCCAAGGCCGGCCTGGCGCTGGACACGCGTTAACCAAATTCCCGAGTCGAGCGATCGGGGGGGGGCCGGAATGCCGCATCTGACCATCTTC
>JBHJIR010000055.1:0-28313 GCA_050043265.1 Kiloniellaceae bacterium | reverse complement strand
GCGCAGAAAGTGCGCCTGGGCGTGGTCGAGGCCGACCACCTGGCCCGCCGCCAGATCGGCTTCGACATAAAGGCGGGTCGCCGGTTTGGCTGTTGTGCTCATGAAATTCCCGGATTGTTCGCAGCGGCTTTGCGAGGCGCGGCTTTCCACTGGTGCTTTCGCTGGGCCGGATTCGCCGTTAAAGATTAGGCCATGAGCCAGACATCTTCCAGTTCACGGGCATCTGCCGGGTCGGCCAGCGACATCCGCGCCGACGCCTGGGTGCTGCGGGCCGCACCGGGGCCGCTGCGCCCCTACCTGCGCCTCGCCCGGCTCGACCGGCCGATCGGCACCTGGCTGCTGTTGTTTCCCGGCTGGTGGTCCATCGCGCTCGGCGATGCGGCAGCCAACGCCGGACCGTCGTGGTGGCTCTACCTGTATTTCGGCATCGGCGCGGTACTGATGCGCGGCGCCGGCTGCACCGTGAACGACATCCTGGACCGCGACATCGACGGGCGGGTGGCGCGCACCGCGACGCGGCCGATCCCCTCCGGCGAGATCAGCCTCACCCAGGCGGGACTCTTCCTGCTCGCCCTGCTGCTGATCTCCTTCGCCATTCTGCTGCAGATGAACGGCCTCACCATTCTGCTCGGCTGTGCCTCGCTGCTGCTGGTGTTCCCCTACCCGCTGATGAAGCGCATCACCTACTGGCCGCAGGCCTGGCTCGGCCTCACCTTCAACTGGGGCGCGCTGGTCGGCTGGACCGCGGCGACCGGCGTCTTCGGCTGGCCGCCGGTGCTGCTCTATGTCGGCGGCATCGCCTGGACCCTCGGTTACGACACCATCTATGCCCACCAGGACAAGGAAGACGACGCCCTGATCGGCGTGAAGTCCCTGGCGCTGCGGCTGGGCGACGGCAGTAAACCCTGGTTCACGGCGTTCTACACAATCGCCATCGCGCTGTTCGGCGCGGCCGGCTGGACCGCGGGCCTCGCCTGGCCGTTCTGGATCGGGCTCGCCGCCACCGCGGCGCAATTCGCCTGGCAGGTCATCGACGTCGACCTGGACGACCCGGTGAACTGCCTGACCAAGTTCAAGTCCAACCGCTACGCCGGCGGGCTGCTGCTGGCCGGCATCGTCGCCGGCAGCCCCTGGGCCGCCCTGACGTGACAGCGGCCCTGCGCCAGGACCCCGAAGACTTCATCCGCGCCAACACCCGCCGGGAGCCGCCACCGCTGGTGCCCGAGGTGACGCTTTATCTCGCCAGTGAAGTGGTGCCGCTGTGGGAAGCGACGGAAACAGAGATGGCCGAACAGGGTCTGCCGCCGCCGTTCTGGGCTTTCGCCTGGGCCGGCGGCCAGGCGTTGGCGCGCTACCTGCTGGATCACCCGGAGGTGGTGCGCGGCAAGCGGGTGCTGGATTTCGCCGCCGGCTCCGGCCTGCAGGGCATCGCCGCGAAGCTGGCCGGCGCCGCCAGTGTCGAGGCGGTCGACATCGACGCCTTCGCCTGTGCCGCCTGCCGGCTGAACGCCACAGCCAACGACATCGAGATCACCGTGCGCGAGGCGGATGTCGTCGGCTGCCCCAACGCGGGGTGGGATGTCGTGCTGGCCGGCGACGTCTGTTACGAGGGTCCGGCCGCCGCGCGGATCACCGCCTGGCTGCGCAGCCTGGCAACGGACGATTGCCTGGTGCTGATGGGCGACCCGGGACGGACCTACCTGCCCAAACAGGGCCTGGAGCGGATCATCGCCTACGGCGTGAAGACCAGCCGCGAGCTGGAGGACAGCGACCTGCGCAATGCCGTGGTGTGGAAAGTCGCGGCGTCAGCAGACTAGTCGCCGCTCCTGCAGCGCAGCCGTGCGGCACCGTAGTGGGCGATCACCGGCTCCTGGGTATGGTCATTGCCGGTGACCAGGGCGACCGCCAGGATGTTGCTCTTCGGCAGGCTGCCGAAGGCGGCCTGGTAGTCGGCCACCACGTCGCGCGTCTCGGATTCCCAAGCCAGCGGGCTCTCCACCCCGCCCTGCACGACGATGGAGCGGATCACCCCGGGCTGCGACGGTGAATCGATGATGGTCTCGTCCTGCACCTTTGCCGTGGTCCAGACGTAGCGCAGGGTCGGCACCGGCTTGGGCGCGGTGATCGCGCCCCAGGGGCCCGGCTCGGGATCGCCGAACATCACCCAGATCGAGGCGGCGGTGTCTTCCAGGTCCGCTTCGAACAGGCTGGCGCTCTCCGGCATCGTCTCGACCCGCCAGTCCCATTCCAGGTAGGGACAGGCCTCGGCGTCGATGTTCACCGGCAGCACCAGGCCGGAGGCCGCGCGCATCCCCTCGGCGCGGATCGACAGGCGGTCCTGATAGCTGTCGACACGGTAGTCGGTAAGCCGCCCGTTGTCCGACAGCGACATCGCCAGCCAGCCCTGCTCGATGGCCAGCGCCGGATCGAACAGAACGTCCTGGCGGTCGTAGCTGCCTTCGCGGGCCACCTGCGGCTGCGCTGCGCAGGCGGCGAGGAAACCGAGGGTGAGCGCGGCCAAGCCGCCGCGAAGCGCTGAAATGATCATGCCGGCACTATAGCGAAGGCGACGGAAGAGAAAACAGCACCCAAAGGGGGGCGGCGCTACTTCACGATCAGTTCGAACCCCGGCACCGACCATGGCACGGCGGTCGCCTGCAGCGCGTCGACCAGGCGGCGGCGCTGTTCCAGGTTCTTGATGTTGGCCAGGATCATGCCGTCGAAGTCGAGTTCCGGATGGTGGGCTTGGTGGAGGACGGCCAGCGCGGCCTCCTGGTCGACGGCGCGGTGGACGCGGTCCTCCGCCGGCACCGCGGCGAGAGCCAGCGGCGCGTCGGCTTTGTCGGGATCGGCAAGGCAGCCGTGGACCGAGAGGTAGCAGAAGGCCTCGGTCAGCACGTCGCCGCCCTCGACCGTCAGCGAAAGCCCACCGATGCGGCCGTAGCCGTAATTGCCGGCGCCGATCTCGGTCTCGTGCATGCGCTCGACCTGCGCGTCGGTCAGCCAGGTGACGTAGACCTGCACCCGGGTGCCCGGCGCCTCGTGCAGGGTGGAGGAGACCGAGCCGTAGCGGGTCATATGGGCGGAAAACACCACGTCGTGGTCGTGTAGCCAGGTCCGGGTCACCGGGATTTCCGACTCCGCGCCACTCAGATGGCCGAATTTGCGGTGGACCTGCTCCGGCGCCCGGTTGGAGCCATGGGCGATGATCGGCACCCGGCCGGCGGTCAGCGCCGGGTCGAGCGGGCCGGAAAGCGGCACCGAGGTGCCGTTGCGGTAGAGATAGGAGCCGCCGGGCGCGGCATAGGGATAGCCCTTGGCCAGGCGAAGCAAAGCGTCGTCGGTCTCTGGAAGTGCCCAGGGCATGGGAACGGAGCCCTCAGCGGCTGGGAAACGACACCGGATCAGCCACGGGGCCTAATCGGTGCAGGGGGGCGGGGCGTCGTTGTCGATGCACTCGATCCGAAAGCGGGTCGTGCACTCGTCCACAGTCTGCCAAGCATGCTTGGCCCACTCCTTCATCGCCGCGTCGTAATCGGCGAAGGGACCGAACCACTGCTCGTCACCGCCGACGGCCTCGACAAAGTGCGTGTCTTTGTACTCGCCGCCAACAACATAGTACTGAATCATCAGGCTGCCGCCTCTCAACTTGAAAGCTTCTGTCACCAGCCTTCGCTGTTGAACGCGAATCTGCGCAAATTCAGCGAAGATCCCTGTAAGGATAGGGAAAGGTCGAACGCAATGTATAGTGCCAATGCGTCGTTTCAAGTTGGTTAATCCCGCAGAGGCCCATTGTGTCATCTGCGTCATTTTCTTGCCAGAATTGGCCATCCTGGCCCCTTCTGACCGGGACGGGAGCCTCAGCGAGTCGGGGCATTTGCCGAATCCTCAACACAGGATAGATTGGCGCCTGCCGTCTTGTACCGTCCCGGGAACCTGTCATAGGTCCCCCGCGTCGCGCCGAGACACGCAAGGGGAGTAGCAAAACCGATGGATATCGAGATTTCCGGCTTCAGCCTGCTGGTCATCGCCATTGTCGTGCTGGCGATCATCATCGTCACCATGAGCGTCAAGACGGTCCCGCAGGGGTATGAGTACACGATCGAGCGCTTCGGGCGCTATATCAAGACCCTGTCCCCCGGCCTGGGCATGATCCTGCCGATCGTCGACCGCATCGGCGCCAAACTGAACATGATGGAAACCGTGCTGGACGTCCCTCAGCAGGAGGTCATCACCCGCGACAACGCCCTGGTGCAGGTCGACGGCGTGGTCTTCTACCAGGTGCTGGACGCCGCCGCCGCGGCCTATGAGGTTCGCAACCTGGAACGCGCCATCCTGAACCTGACCATGACCAACATCCGCACGGTGATGGGATCGATGGACCTGGACGAACTGCTGTCGCGGCGCGACGACATCAACACCCGCCTGCTGCAGGTGGTCGACGACGCCACCGAGCCCTGGGGCGTCAAGGTGACCCGCATCGAGATCCTGGATATCACGCCGCCGACCGACCTGGTGGACTCGATGGCCCGCCAGATGAAGGCCGCGCGCGACAAGCGCGCCACCGTGCTGGTCGCCGAGGGCGACCGCCAGGCCGCGGTGCTGCGCGCCGAGGGCGAAAAGCAGGCGCAGATCCTGGCCGCCGAGGGCCGCCGCGAGTCGGCCTTCCGCGACGCCGAGGCACGCGAGCGCGAGGCCGAGGCGGAAGCCAAGGCGACCACCATGGTGTCGGAGGCCATCGCCCGAGGCGACGTGAACGCGGTGAACTACTTCGTGGCGCAGCGCTATATCGACGCGCTGGGCAAGTTCGCCGATTCCCCCAACCAGAAGACCTTCTTCCTGCCGGTGGATGCCGCCGGGATCATCGGGGCGATCGGCGGCATTGCCGAGATCGCGCGCGATTCCATGGAACAGCGGCAGGCCACCAAGGGCCCCTGGGATGGCGGCGGCGCCCCGGGCCGTGCCCCTGGCGGCGGCAGTGCGGGCGGCAGCACGGCCGGCGGCAGTTCCGCCGGCGGCAGCTCCGCGGGCGGCGGAGGCGCACGCTCATGATCAGTTTCGAGCAGATCGAGTTCTGGAACTGGTGGATCGTCGCCGTCTTCCTGATCGGCATCGAGATCTTCGCCCCCGGCGCGGTGTTCTTGTGGATGGGCATCGCCGCCGCCATCGTCGGCGTGGTCCTGATGCTGGTCCCGGAGATGACCTGGCAGATCCAGATGCTGATCTTCGCCGTGCTGTCGCTGGTGTCGATTCTGGTGTGGCGCTATGTGCTGCGCGACCGTTTCCCGGCGCCGCTGCCCGGCCGCGTGCTGAACCGCCGTGGCGCCAGCTATGTCGGCCGCACCTTCACGCTGAAGGAACCTATCGTCGACGGCAACGGCTTGCTGCACGTCGACGATTCGCGCTGGAAGGTGGAAGGCGAAGACCTGCCCGCCGGCACCAAGGTAAAGGTCACCGGCATCGACGGCACCGTCCTGAAGGTCGAGCGCGCCTGATGCCCTTCTCGTCGCTGCGTGATTTCGTCGACCGCCTGGAGCGGGCCGGGCGGCTGAAACGGGTCGCCGCGCCGGTGTCGCCGGAGCTGGAGATGACCGAGATCCAGACCCGCCTGCTGGCCGAGGGCGGCCCGGCGGTGCTGTTCGAAAACGTGGTCTACAGCGACGGCCGCAAGGCGGAGATGCCGGTGCTGGTGAACCTTTTCGGCACCGTCGAGCGGGTCGCCTGGGGCATGGACCGCGAGCCGCACCAGCTGCGCGAGGTCGGCGAGACCCTGGCCTTCCTGCGCCAGCCGGAGCCGCCGGGCAGCCTGCGCGAGGCCTGGGAGCATCTGCCGCTGCTGAAGACGGTGATGGCGATGAAGCCAAAGACCGTCGCCACCGCGCCCTGCCAGGAGGTGGTGTGGACCGGCGACGACATCGACCTCAGCCGCCTGCCGGTGCAGACCTGCTGGCCCGGCGAACCGGCGCCGCTGATCACCTGGCCGCTGGTGGTGACGCGCGGCCCCAACCCCGGGGGCGACAAGACCGACGACTTCAATCTGGGCATCTACCGCATGCAGGTGACCGGGCGCGACACCACCATCATGCGCTGGCTGACGCACCGCGGCGGCGCCCAGCACCATCGCCGCTGGAAGGCCGAAAAGCCGGAGCCCCTGCCGGTCGCGGCGGTGATCGGCGCTGACCCCGGCACCATTCTGGCCGCCGTAACCCCGGTGCCCGACACCCTGTCTGAGTATCACTTCGCCGGGCTGCTGCGCGGCCGCAAGGTGGAGCTGGTCGACTGCAAGACCCAACCGCTGAAGGTGCCGGCGGAAGCCGAGATCGTCATCGAAGGCGAGGTCTCCCTGGAGGAGACCGCCGAGGAAGGCCCCTACGGCGACCACACCGGCTACTACAACGCCGTCGAGCGCTTCCCGGTTTTCAAGGTGACGGCGATCACCATGCGGCGCGATCCGATCTACCTCTCGACCTTCACCGGGCGGCCGCCCGACGAGCCGTCGGTGCTGGGCGAGGGCCTGAACGAGGTCTTCATCCCGCTGCTGCAGCAGCAGTTCCCGGAGATCGTCGACTTCTGGCTGCCGCCGGAAGGCTGCAGCTACCGCATCGCCGTGGTCTCCATGAAGAAGGCCTATCCCGGCCACGCCAAGCGGGTGATGCTGGGCGTGTGGTCCTACCTGCGCCAGTTCATGTACACCAAGTGGGTCATCGTGGTGGACGACACGGTGAACGCACGGGACTGGAAGGAGGTCATGTGGGCGATCTCCACCAAGATGGATCCGGCGCGCGACATCACCGTCATCGAGAATACCCCCATCGACTACCTGGACTTCGCCTCGCCGGAAGACGGCCTGGGCTCCAAGATCGGCCTGGACGCCACCGACAAGTGGCCGCCGGAGACCAAGCGCGAATGGGGCCGCGAGATCCGCATGGACCAGTCGGTCATCGACCGTATCGACAAGCTGTGGCCGGACCTCGGCCTGCCCGGCAGCGGCAAAAGTATCTGGAAATAAGGGCCTGAAAGCAGGGCCTGAAAACAGCCGCCGGTTTCTCCCGCGATCCTGGTGAAATGTTTCAGCCGGCCGCCATACCGCGCCGGGATTGAAGCATTTCGTTACATCGTTCCATTTGGAAAGCCGCGCCGGCCGCGCTAAACTCTAGTGTAGATAACGTTTCACAAGTCGCCGCACATTCTGGCCGCCCTCGCGGGTGGCATCGCTGTTCCCGTGACAGCCGTCCTGTTTCAACAGACACAGAAGTGCCGTGAACATCGTGACTCCCAGCCTGCCCGCCAGTCCCCCCGCGCCCCTTTTGGCGCTGCGCTCCCCGGTCAACCGGATCGGGTACGACTATTGGAAGCTGAAACGGAGCAACCGCCCGATGCCGGCGCGCGGCGACATCGACCCCGCCGAGATCGTCGCCATCCTGCCCCACGTCTTTCTGCTGGACGTGCGCCAAAACCCGCTCGACTTCCGCTACCGCCTGGTCGGCACCAAGATGGACGAGCACATGCTGAGCCCCTACACCGGCCTGTGGATGAGCCAGATCGCGCATCAGAAAGCGCCCAGCCGCATCTGGTCCAACTGCCGGACGGTGGCGCTGGAGGGTCGGCCGATCAGCGGCAACACCCCCTACGTCGGCAAGAACAAGGAATTCCTCACCACCGAAGACCTCATCATGCCGCTCGGCGACGACGTCCGCACGGTCGACATGCTGTTCGTCACCGTAGGGTTCGTGTAGATTATTAAAGTCTTCTGCCAGAGCCCGAAAACTCGCACTGAGACGCATCCAGCAGATGATGTCCTTAGCATGTTGAGCGAAGCCAATGGACGCAGCCTTGACTTAGCCTTGGTTGAATTTCATTCCGAATAAAACTACCTTATTCTCTAATTTTCACTTGGTGAGGCTAAGTTAGCGCTGCCTCGCAGTTCACCTACGCTAATAATGAGATATTGGGAGGCTCTTCATTGGCTAACAAGAACAGCAAGAAGCCGCCTAGCGGTCTCAGCAAGAGGGTGCCGAAGAAAGCGCCCCAAGCGTTTGAATGGAAAAAGCTCTTATCGAAATTTCGCCTATCTGGAGATTCTGACAATCCCTCATCGGAAGACCACCGAACTGCCTGGGAGCGAGACTATGACCGCCTTGTATTTTCGGCTCCGGTGCGGCGGCTGGCCGACAAGACTCAGGTATTCCCTCTAGAGAAAAATGACAGCGTCCGCACCCGCCTGACCCATTCCACAGAAGTTTCCACGCTTGCCAGATCAGTAGGCATCCGCTTGGTGCGCAAGCACCGCAGCGTTCTGGGCATCCAACAAGAGGAACTAGTCACAGCAATTCCAAATGTGTTGGCAAGTGTGGGTCTAGCACACGATTTGGGTAACCCCCCCTTCGGTCATCAGGGTGAAGCTGCAATCCGGGAGTGGTTCGAGAGAAATGACAAGCTTTTCTCACACCTAGCCCGCCACAAGAACTCGCCGAAATTAAGCGAGCCCGTCACCAGGTTTCGAAATGACTTTTTGAAGTTCGAAGGGAACGCACAAACCTTACGACTTCTCACGCGCCTTCAAGTATCTCGTGAGCATTCAGGGCTTAACTTGACCTGCGGCACTCTGGCGGCGCTGATGAAATACACGGTAGATAGTGAAAATATTGACAAGAAAAAGGCGTCCTGCAAGAAATTCGGCTACTTCGCGACCGAATCGGCAGTAACGAATAATATTTGGGAGCAGACAGGCTTACGAGCTGGCGCTCGACATCCACTCACATGGCTGATGGAAGCTTGTGACGACATCGCTTATTCAGTACTTGACATTGAAGACAGCGTTAAGAAGCGGATCGTTTCCTTCCACGACATACTTGCTGCATTGCGAAGAGAAGAGTCTGACCCAACAGTGGCCTCAGCGCGAGCGAAATTGGAACAAGACGCGCAGAGCCTCGAAGGACTGAAGCTAACCCCAACTGAAGAAAATAGCATTCTGACAGAACTCTTTCGAGTACGCTGCATCTCGCCACTTGTCGATGCGACAGTTAAAGAATTCATTGATAATTACGATGCCATCATCGCCGGAACACACAGCATTGGATTGCTAGACTCCGGAAACGGTAAAGTTCTTTGTAACACCCTTAAGATTTTTGCTAGAACCCATGCGTTCAACCACCCATCTGTTCTTAAAATTGAACTTGAAGGTTACAATGTAATCCAAGATCTTATGGATTGGTTCTGGATCGGAATATCAGAGAGAGTTGAATACCAGAACCCAGCATCAGCTAGATCTTCACCGTTTGCCAGCTATGCCTATGGCATAATGTCGGAGAACTACCGGCGAATTTTCGAGAACGACCTGCCTTCCTACTTGGGAGGGAAGGAGGTACCGCTTAGGTATCGAGAGATGAGATTGCTAGCAGACATGATCAGCGGTATGACCGACGGGTTTGCAGTTGAGATGCATAGCCACCTAGGTCGACTCTATGTTCGTTAGTCCCGCACAAAACAAGCGCCAACTCTACAAGCGATTACGCCGCTTTATGGAGGGGAGCCGGATGCGTGATCGCATGATTCTGAGGTCACGCGTCCTCTCAGAGATCAGCCTACTCGGCGAACATTGTATAATTGGTGGCTGGGCACGCGATATTGCTCACCGCGGAACGGCGGCCTTCCAGTCGGACATCGATATAGTAATCGACCCAGATGATTATTACACATTCCACACTTGGGCAAGCAGTCTAGGTGGTATTAAGAATCGGTTTGGGGGCTATCGCCTTGGATTACATGCATGGAAAATTGACATTTGGGCGCTGCAAGACACCTGGGCGCACACTGCAGGACATGTAGAAGTGAAGAATTTTGAAGACTTGCTAAAGTGCACCTTCTTTGACTGGGACGCAATACTATACTCACCAATAACTAGAAAAATTACTTGTAATATTGACTATTTTGAGAAGATAAACTCTCAGACACTAGACATCAATTTGCCAGAAAATCCGAATCCGCGCGGATCTGCAGTACGCGCATTGCGTCGCCTAGCTCAATGGCAACTGAGCCCATCTGAGAGACTCTCTGAGTACCTGCTCAATGTAATTGGTATTTATGGTTGGGTGGATATCCTCCATCTCGAGTCAGCAGCGTTCAGCAGACCTATATTACTAAATTTTGATGCTGCGAAAGTAGTCAATTTGCTGGAGACCGGCATGCCCTGGAGAGGCAACACGGATGGCATCGGCGATGCAAGCTCTCGGCAATTGGAGATTGAGTTCTAGCCAGCCCCTTTTGCAGCCCTCTACAGACTAGCCAAAATCCTTGACCGTTCCCGCTCTGGCCCCTACTTTTCCTGGGCTATGACACTCTTTCACGGACCTCTGTCGCTACGACTTATTGCCCCGGCCGCCTGAACAGCGCGCCGGGTAAAGCCGTCGTCCGACATCCGCAGTCCCAGAAAGAGGTTCGCTCCGATGAGCGACAGTCCGCGAAAAAACCCGCATTTCCGCCCTTCTCAGCCGTTTCACGCCTGCTTGAATCGCGCCCTGGCTCCAGGCATTTCCGCGCGGCGACTTAGCCGCGGCCGCTGCGCCTCGATGGCGCCGCAGCGGCTGTAGCCTGGCCACACCGACCCCGGAATTCACGAAAACAGAGGCCCGGCGGCGGCAGAGCCCTCGAGACAGAGGTGCCGCCCCGCCCGGCGAGAAGGAGCCAGAACCATGAGTAACGAGCGATCCCCCAGCAAGGCGGGCGTCAACCCCGCCGACAAGTACACCGCCTTCAAGCCCATCGACCTGCCGGATCGGCAGTGGCCGGGCCGGGTCATCACCGAGCCGCCGGTGTGGTGCTCGGTCGATCTGCGCGACGGCAACCAGGCCCTGATCGAGCCGATGGACGGCGCGCGCAAGCGGCGCATGTTCAAGCTGCTGGTCGAGATGGGCTACAAGGAGATCGAAGTCGGCTTCCCCTCGGCCTCGCAGACCGACTTCGACTTCGTGCGCGAGCTCATCGAAAAGGACATGATCCCCGACGACGTCACCATCCAGGTGCTGACCCAGTCGCGCGACCACCTGATCGACCGCACCTTCGAGTCCATTCGGGGCGCGCGGCGCGTCATCGTCCATCTGTACAACTCGACCTCCACCCTTCAGCGCCGCGTGGTCTTCGGCCTGGATCGCGCCGGCATCGTCGATATCGCGGTGAAGGGCGCCCAGCGCGTGCGCGACCTGGCGGCGAAGATGGAAGCGGAAAGCGCGACCGAGGTCGTCTACCAGTACTCGCCGGAGAGCTTCACCGGCACCGAGATGGACTTCGCCAAGGAGATCTGCGAGGCGGTGATGGACGTCTGGCAGCCGACACCGCAGAAGAAGACGATCCTGAACCTGCCGGCCACGGTGGAGATGTCGCCGCCGAACATCTATGCCGACCAGATCGAGTGGTTCCACCGCAACATCAGGGACCGCGAGTCCATCGTGCTGTCGCTGCATCCGCACAACGACCGCGGCACCGGCGTGGCGGCGGCCGAGCTGGGCGTCATGGCCGGCGCCGACCGCATCGAGGGCACGCTGTTCGGCAACGGCGAGCGCACCGGCAACGTCGACCTGGTGACCCTGGGCCTGAACCTCTTTACCCAGGGCGTCGATCCGGGCATCGACTTCTCCGACATCGACAAGGTCCGCGAGACGGCCGAATACTGCAACCAGCTGCCGGTGCCCGAGCGGCACCCCTACGCCGGCGACCTGGTGTTCACCGCCTTCTCCGGCTCCCACCAGGACGCCATCAAGAAGGGCATGGCGTCGATGAAGCAGAGCAATTCCGGCCAGTGGGAAGTGCCTTACCTGCCGATCGACCCGCGCGACGTCGGGCGCTCCTACGAAGCCGTGGTGCGCATCAACAGCCAGTCGGGCAAGGGCGGCATCGCCTACATCCTGCAGGCCGAATATGGCTTGGAACTGCCGCGCAAGCTGCAGGCCTCTTTCAGCCAGAAGGTCCAGAATCAGGCCGATACCAGCGGCAAGGAGATTTCCGCGCAGCAGATCTGGGATCTCTTCGAGGCGACCTACCTGACGCCGCGCGTACCCTACGCCTTCGTCGAGCACCGCTCGGTGCCCGACACCCACGCCACCGAGATGCGCCAGCTGACCGCGGTGATCGAGGAGAACGGGGGGCGCCGCGAGATCCAGGGCAGTGGCAACGGCCCCATCGCCGCCTTCGTGAACGCCCTGCGCAAGGACTGCGGCGTTGATATCAAGGTGCACGACTATCACGAGCACGCGGTCGGGGCCGGCGCCGACGCCAAGGCCGTCGCCTACGTCGAGGCGGAAGCCGCCGACGGCACCATCTTCTGGGGCGTCGGCCAGCACCCCAACATTGTGGTCGCCTGCCTGCAGGCGGTGGTCAGCGCCGCCAACCAGATGGCCGCCGCCGCCGAACCCGACAGCGCCGGCAAGGCCGCGTAACCGTTTTTCTCGCAGACTTGCGGCAAGGGCCGGGATCATCGCGATCCCGGCCCTTTCTTTTCGCCTTCGCACGCCCCCTGGTGAAGCTCGAAGGGCTTATAGCTCCTCCTTCACCTGCCCATAGGCCAGCAAGGCGAAGAGGAGCGTCCCGCCCAGCACGTTGCCGACGAAGGTCGGCACCAGGAAGCCGAACAGGGTTTTCACCACGCCGATCTCACCGCTGAGCAGCAGCAGGAAAGACTCGGCGGACCCGGCGATCACGTGGGCGAAGTCACCCAGCGCGATCAGATAGGTGATGGAAAGGATGACCCAGAACTCGCTGCCTTCGGCGCTGGGCATCATCCACACCATGGCAGCGACCAGAAAACCCGCCGGCACGGCGTGCCACAGCATCTCCATCGGGGTCTTGGCCATCAGGTGGTGCGCGATGGCGAACAAGCCGCCGAGTTGATCGGCCGTGTAGAGGCCGACGAAGACCGCGGAGAGGGCAAACAGCATCGTGCCGACCATGTTGGCCGCAAAGACGACGCCCCAGAGGCGCCCCGTCAGCAGGAAGTTCCGCGCGGTGCGCGTCTTCGCCAGAGGCAAAACGGCGGTTATCGTGTTCTCGGTAAAAAGCTGCAGGCGGCCGAGCACCACGATCAGGAAGCCGAAGCAGTAGCCCAAGTTCTCGACCAGCGGCCGCCAGGGCGCGTCCGGAAGATGGCGGTGAAGAAGGCCCTCGGCAACGACCGAGAAGGAAATGCCCAGGCCGGCGGCAACCCCCGACCACCAGAGCGATGCCACGGGGCGGCGCAGTTCCTTTTCGCCTTCGGCGCGAATGATCTCGTAGACCAGCGGCGCGCGCAGCTTCTGGTGTTCTTCGACATCCTCCCGTTCCTCACGGGAAATCCCGGGTTCGTCGTCCGGGCCACTCTTGTCGGCTTCCATCGTCTTGGCTTCCCTCCCGATAGGATCGCTGCGCCGGCCGCCGCCGTGCCGCATCAGGCGCACCCTGCCGCCAACGTCAACGCTTTGCCGGCCAACGGGTTCCTCCTCCGGCAGGTTGGCGAAGCGGCAGGGGGCGAAGGGCGCCGCGCGGCGGGTGCAACGGCGGCCTTGAGGCCCTATATTCCCCAAGGAACCAGACGAACCCTCAGGCCCTTCCCCCTAAGAGAGGCATTATGACCGCATTGGACGATCCGCTTTCCCTGCTGGGCGACCTCGTCGCCAAGGCCAAGAAGGCTGGCGCCGACGCCGCCGATGCCGTGCACTTCAGCTCGACCGGCCTGTCCCACGCCCAGCGCCTGGGCGCGCCGGAGCGCCTGGAGCGCGAGGAAAGCCACGACGTCGGCCTGCGGGTCATGTTGGGCAAACGCCAAGCCATCGTGTCCTCCACCGATCTCGCCGCCGACAGCCTGGAAGGGCTGGTCGAACGGGCCCTCGCGATGGCCAAGGTGGTACCGGAAGATCCCTACTGCGGTCTCGCCGCGGCAGACCAGATTGCCACCTCCGTGCCGGCGCTCGACATCCTGGATACCGAGGAGCCAGCGCCCGAAGCGCTGATCGAGCGCGCCCGCGCCTGCGAGGAAGCAGCCCGCGCGGTTGCCGGCGTGACCAACTCCGAAGGCGCCGAGGCGAGCTGGAGCCGCGTCGATATCGCCCTGGTCACCTCCAACGGCTTCGCCCAGGGCTACGCCCGCTCCGGCCACTCGGTCGGCGTCTCGGTGATCGCCGGCGAGGGGCTGGGCATGGAAAGCGACTACGAGTTCGCTTCCGCCGTCTATGGCCGGGAACTGGAAGACGCCGCGGCGGTCGGCCGGCGCGCCGGCGAACGGGCGGTGCAGCGCCTGGGCGCCAAGAAGCCGCAGACCAAGCGCCTGCCCGTGGTGTTCGACCCGCGCGTGTCCAACAGCCTGCTGCGCCATCTGGCCGGCGCCATCTCCGGCCCGTCCATCGCGCGCGGCACCTCCTTCCTGAAGGACAAGCTGAACAGCCAGATCTTTGCCAAGGGAATCACCATCGTCGACGACCCGCACAGGTCCCACGGCCTCGCCTCCAAGCCCTTCGACGGCGAGGGGCTGCCCAACCGGCGCATGAACATCGTCGACCAGGGCCGCCTGACCACCTGGGTGCTGGACCTCAGCTCCGCCCGCCAGCTCGGCCTGCAGTCGACCGGCCATGCGGCGCGCGGCACCTCCAGCCCGCCCTCGCCCAGCACCTCCAACCTCTACATGGAGCCCGGCACGCTGACCCCGGAACAGCTGATTGGCGAGATCGACGACGGCTTTTACATCACCGGCATGATGGGTATGGGCATCAACGGGGTGACCGGCGATTACTCCCGCGGCGCCTCGGGCTTCCGCATCGAAAAGGGCGTGCTGACCACACCGATCAGCGAGGCAACGGTGGCCGGCAACCTGAAGGACATGTTCCTGAACCTGACCCCGGCCAACGACCTGGTGTTCAAATACGGCGCCAACGCCCCGACCCTGCGCATCGACGGCATGATGTTGGCCGGCAACTAACATTTTTACCCGGATACTATTGACTCTTCTATTTTACCCGGATAAAATCCTCGGGCCCTGATGTTCCGAGGATCTGAGCCATGCCGCCGTCACCTGATCGCCGTTACACCGCCTTCGAAGGCCATGACCATCTGGCCGCGGGCCCGCTGAGCGAGGTCACCCTGGCGGTGAAGGCAGCGGAGGAGCAGGGCGTTGCCGGGGCCTTGCTGGTGTTCGACGACGCGACCGGGCACGTCGTCGACGTCGACACCCGCGGCAGCGCCGAGGACATTCTCGCCCGCCTCGCCGCCCCGGCAGAGCCGGCAGCCCCGGTCAAAGCGCAGGTCGAGGCGCCAGCCGCACCGCGCGGCCGTGGCCGGCCCAAGCTGGGCGTGACCGCCCGGGAAGTGACCTTGCTGCCGCGCCACTGGGAATGGCTGCAAAGCCAGCCGGGCGGCGCTTCGGCGACCCTGCGGAAGCTGGTCGAAGAGGCAAGACGCCGCGACCGGGACTCGCCCCGCCAGGCGCGCGACGCGGCCTACCATTTCATGTCCGCCTTGGCCGGCGACCTGCCCGGCTTCGAGGCGGCGACCCGGGCGCTGTTTGCCGGCGACGGCGAACGCTTCGACACGCTGATCGCCGCCTGGCCGCCCGCCGTCCGCGACCATTGCCGCAAGATGACGGCCCGGGCTTTCCCGGTCCCGGTTGCCCGATAACGAACAGGGGATAGCCGGCCGCGCTTCGCATCTGTGGCCTTTTTTGTCGCGTTTCCGGGCGCGCCGGGCCTGGCGCCGCATCCATGCTGGCTGAGAGAAACAAGGAGCAGCGCTGATGCAATTGGATTGGCACGGCGAGCACGGCGCCGCCGCGGCCTTCGACGCGGCACCCGAGGATGACGATATCGACCTGGCCGCGGTGCGTGGCCACCGCCTGGCGCGCGCCCGGCAGCAGATCGCCGCGCACGATCTCGCCGCCTGCCTGCTGTTCGACCCGGTGAACATCCGCTATGCCACCGGGGCCCGCAACATGCAGGTGTTCCACCAGCGCAACCCGGCGCGCTACCTCTTCCTGCCGGCTGCGGGCCCGGTCATCCTGTTCGAGTTCACCGGCTGCATGCATCTGGCCGACGGCCTGGAGACCGTCGACGCGGTGCGTCCGGCCATCACCGCTTCCTACGTCGCCGCCGGCGAGGCCATCGCCGAGCGCGAGAAACTGTGGGCGCGGGAGACCGCCGCAATGCTGCGCGAGACCGTCGGCCCGGGCGCGCGCATCGGCCTGGAGCGCGTGAATGCCGGCGCGGCGCTGGCCCTGGCTGAGGAGGGCTTCACGCTGGCCGATGCCCAGGCGCCGATCGAACGCGCCCGCGCCATCAAGTCACCCGAGGAAATAAAATGCGTGGTCGCCTCGCTGCGCGCCACGGAGCGCGCGGTGGCCGCGCTGCGCGCTGCGCTGCGGCCCGGGATCAGCGAGAACCAGCTGTGGTCGCTGCTGCATCAGGGCGTCATCGCCCAGGACGGCGACTACGTGGAAACCCGCCTCCTGAACAGCGGGCCGCGCGGCAATCCCTGGTTCCAGGAATCCAGCGCCAGGATCGTCCAGGACAACGAACTGGTGCTGCTCGACACCGACGTGGTGGGGCGGCACGGCTACTACGCCGATTTCTCGCGCACCTTCCATGCCGGGCCGGACAGGCCGACGCCGGCGCAGCGCGATCTCTACAAGACCGCCCACGAGCAGGTGCACCACAACATGGCGCTGCTGAAACCCGGGCTGACCTTCAGGGAATATTCCGAGCGCGCCTGGACGGTCCCCGAGCGCTTCTTCGCCAACCGCTACTACCTCTCGGCCCACGGCGTCGGCATGACCGGTGAATATCCCTACCTCTACCACCACGCCGACTATGCCGAGGCCGGCTACGACGGCGGCATCGAGCCAGGCATGACGCTCTGCGTCGAGTCCTATATCGGTGAGGAAAACGGCAGCGAAGGGGTGAAGCTGGAGCAGCAGGTCGTGGTCACCGAAACCGGCGTCGACCTGCTCTCCAACTTCCCCTTCGAAGAGGCCCTGCTGGCTTAGCCCTTTGGGGTCGGCTCGGGCTTGCCACCGCCGGCCTCCGGGAAAACCCAGAGTCCGAAGACCATGATCGCGGCAATCGCACCGACGATCCATGCCAAGCGGTCCTGGCCGCCCTGCAGTTCCATCCAGCCGATCAGTCCGGCCAGCACGACCACGATCAGCGACAGCAGGATTTTGTATGGAAGCGGCATCGTGCGCTCCTCTGCCTCAGGTGGCCTGGGCGCCGGACGGCACCGCCGGCTGCGCCGCCGACTGATCGACCCGGGGCGTGCGCGACACCTTGCGCATGTCGGTCTTCACATACTTCGTGCTGTAGCCGTTGAACAGATGGCCCAGCAGGCCGCGGTTCAGGTCCGACGTGCCGAACAGCCAATCGGCGATCGGGAAGGTCAGATTCATATTGCGCTCCATCATGATCGACTGATCATGATGGGCTGTGTGGTGGCGCCGCAGAGTGTTCACGAAGGGCATGTTGCGCACGAAGAAATTGTCCTCGACGTGGCAGCAGAGTGCATGAACTCGTACAGCAGATACATCCCCGTGGTGGTGGAGATGAACAGCCAGCCGACGTTGGCGCTGAACAGCCACGACAGCACCACGACACCCGGCGCCGACATCAGGATGAAGACCACCAGCGCATAAGGCGGGAAGAAGGTCACCCGCCAGTCGTGCTGGCCGGCGAAGCGCATCTCCTCTTCGGTGAAGAACTGATGGTGCTGCAACGTATGGCGCTGGTAGACCGCGCGCAGCCCCGGCAGGCGGATCGGCCGGTGCATGACGTACTTATGCAGCGCCCATTCGAAGATGTTGCAGGCCAGGAAAGTGAGCGGGACGATCGCCCACTCCCACCACTGCACCGCGGCGATGTGTGCGCTGTAGTACCATAGGGCCAGCCCGCCGATCGCATAGATGATGGCGACATGCAGGAAGCCGTTGTACCAGCCGTCGATGCGCGACCGGTAAACCTCACGGTAGCTGTGCTGGCGTGGCGTCATCGGACTCTGATTGAGTTCCATCGGCTTGTCCTCCTCGCATCCGGGCGACGGACGCGCTGTCCGCCTTAACCCGTCGTGTGATATATCAATGATAGATCAGATAATTTTACCTGGCAAGAGGCGTAAACCCCAGGGTTCGCGCCGGATTTCCGCCCCTCTATCGCTGCCCTTACATGGCCGCCGGGGCTGTTTCCTTCTGCTGCAGCACGAAGATCGAGCTGTAGCCGCCGCTCCAGTCCGGCGGCAGGCGGAAGCGGCCCGGCTCGTGGTGAGCGTGGCTGGCCGCCTGCCCGCGCACGATGGCCTGCTCGTAGCGCGACTTCAGCGGCTGTGACGTATAGGGCATCGCGTCGGCAGCACTCAGCACATAGAGCAGCAGGGGCCGCGGCCCCTCCGAGACGTTCGGCTTGGAGCCGTGGACTGTGCGGTAGTTGTGCACCGTGACGGCCCCGGCGGCGCCATCGAACACCCTGGACGTCGTGGCATCGAAACGCCCGGAGTCCGCCGGGCGGATCTCACCGCGCCAGTCGCCGGCGGCGTCGTAATGGTCGAAGATCTCACCCTGGTGGCTGCCGGGAACGATCTCCAGCGGGCCGTGTTCCAGGCTGCAGTCGTCCAGGTAGACGCCCATGGTGAGGACCGCGTGGTTGGTATGCGGGAAGAACGGCGCATCCTGATGCCAGCGCACTTCGGTACCGCCCTTGGGCGACTTGAAATTCAGCTTGGCCTGGTAGAACTTCACGTCCGGCCCGAGCAGGTCCACGGCAAGATCGCCAAGCGGCCCCTCGGTCAGCAGTTCCCAGAACACCGGGTCCTGGTCGCAGGGGCTGGAGATGCGGCGCAGCCGTGGATTGGCGGCGGAATGGCCGGGCTCCAGGTCGAACACGGCGGACGAACGGCTGAGCGCCGCGCTCTCTGTCTTCAGCCGCGCGACGGCATCCCGGCAGCGCGCCAGCCAATCCGCACCGACGACGTCGGGTACGACAAGGCCACCCTCGTCGAAATACTTTCGGCGCGCCTGCGGCGACAGCAGACGCGGGGCATTACGGCAAATTTCTTCTGGTGTCATCTGGCTTTACTCCCTCGTGGGACTCCCTCATCGGAAACCGAGAACCTGTTGCGGCAGCCATAGCGCGATCTGCGGGAAGGCCGCGATGATAACCAGGGTGATGATCTGGATCACGATGAACGGCAGCACACCCTTGTACATCTGCATCAGGGTGATCGACCCGGGCGCCACGCCGCGCAGATAGAAGATTGCCGGCGCCATCGGCGGCGTCAGGTAGCTGGTCTGGATCATCACCAGGATCAGCATGCAGAACCATACCGGCTCGAAACCGCCCTGCAGAACGAACGGCATGAACAGCGGCACGAAGATCAGCAGGATGGATATCCATTCCAGGAAGAAGCCGGCGATGAAGACCAGCGCCAGGAAGATGGCGATCAGGCCCCAAGGCGCGATGTCGAGGCTGTTGATCATGGCGCGCATCACGCCCATGCCGCCGCTGGCAACGAACACGCCGGTAAACAGACTGCCGGCCAGCAGGATGAACATGATCATCGATGTGACGATGATGGTCTTGACCAACGCCTCGCGAAAAGTCTTCGCGCTGAAACGGCCGTAGACGATGGTCAGCAGGAAGGCACCGGCTGCACCGATGGCAGCAGCCTCCGTCGGCGCCGCCCAGCCCATCATGATGGAGCCGAGGACGGCGAAGATCATCAGCAGCGGCGGCAGCAGCGCCTTTGCCGTCATCACCAGTTTCTCGCCCAGCGGCATATCGTCGCCGTCGTCGCGTACCCGCGGCCCGGCCTCCGGTCTGATGAGACAAAGCCCGACGATGTAGACGATGTAGAGCGCGGAAAGGATGAGGCCGGGAAAGATCATCCCGACCATGAGGTCGCCGATCGACACGTTGGCGAGCGGCCCCAGCACCACCACCACAACCGAAGGCGGAATGATGGTGCCCAGCGAGCCGCCGGCGCAGATGGTGCCGGAGATCAGCGAATTCGAGTAGGAGTACTTCATCATCGCCGGGATCGCCAGCAGGCCGACCACGGTTTCGGTCGCGCCGATCACGCCGGTCGAGGCGGCGAAGATGATGCACATGACGATGGTGCCGACGGCAAGGCCACCCGGCAGCCGCTTGGTCCATAGGTGCACCGCGCTGAACAGCTGCTCGGCGATGCCGGAGCGCTCCAGCATCGAGCCCATGAAGACGAACCGCGGCACCGCCGCCAGCACGAAGTTGGTGGCAACGTCTTCGATCTTCTGGGTGAACTGGAAGAAGGCGGCATCGCCGAAGTTGATGACGCCGAACACGAAGGCAACGCTCAACAGCGAGAAGGCGACCGGAAAGCCGAGGAAGATCAGCAGGAACAGCGCGGGAAACATCAAAAGCGCGATCACGGATCAGGTCCTCTCTGCGGCGGCGCCGCGATCGCGCAGGATGGCGATGCACTTCAGGATTTCGGCGACCACCTGCAGGGTCAGCAGCAGGAAGCTGAATGCGATGATCATGCGCAGCGGCCAGATCGGCGGATTCCAAGCCGACTGCCCCGTGGTCTCGCCGGAACGGTAGGCTTCGCCCGCGTAATCGGCCAGACGCAGGAAGATCAGGGTAAGGGCCGGCAGCACCAGGCCGGTGTAGAGCACCAGGTCGATCACGGCGCGGCGCCCGGCGCTGAGTTGGGCATAGATCAGGTCGATGCGGACATGGGCCTCGCGCTTCAGGGTGATCGCACCGCCCAGCAGAAAGTGAATGCCCATCAGGATATAGCCCAGCTCGAAGGCCCAGATTGTCGGGGCGCCGAAGACGTAGCGCGCGAAGACTTCGTAGCAACTGGCGAGGACCAGCGGAATGACTACCAGGGCCGCCAGGCCGCCAATGCCTTCACTGAGGCCCTCGATGAATTTGATGATGCCGCGCATGACCCTCTTCCGGAAAAATCCCCCGGCGCAGACGACGCGCCGGGGGAAGGCACAGGGCAGGAAAGTGAAAGGCTACTCGCCGCGGACCTTGACCGTGCGGTAGCGGTTGGCGCCCGACCACAGGGTGGCGAAGGCCGCCTGATCATCGAGCACGCGCTTGAACCAGGCATTGTCGGCGGCAATGCCCTCGGCCCACTTCAGGCCGGCCTCGTGAGCCGCGTACTGAACCTCGGGATCGAGCTCGACGATCTCGTTGCCCTGCTCGCGATAGAAGGCCAGCGCTTTGGCGTCTTCCTGCCCGATGGTGAGCCAGGAATTCATCGTGGTCATGAAGGCGGCGTTGCGGACGACCTGCTGATCTTCCTCCGACAGGGACGCCCAGGCGTCCTTGTTGATGACCAGCTCGAAAGGCGCGGTCGGCTGGTGAACGCCGGGGATGACGAGGTACTTGGTGATACGGTGGAAGCCGGGGGTGATGTCCTCCCACAGAGTGCCCCACTCGGTGGCGTCGATGGCGCCGCGCTCCAGCGCGGTGTAGACGTCGCCGCCGGGCATGGTGACCGGTGCGGCGCCCATGTTGCGGGAAATCTCGAGCCAGGCGCCGGCGGTGCGCAGCTTCAGGCCGGCCAGGTCGTCCAGCGTCTTCACCGGCTTGCGCGAATGCAGGAACACCTCGGCGGTGCGGATGAACAGCGGCATGGAAACCAGGTCGAACTTTTCCATACGCCATTCGGCCTGCAGCTCGGCGCCGCCGGCCCGATAGAGCCAGTGCAGCATCTTCTCGGTATCGAAGGAGCCGGCGTAGCCGCCGAACAGCACCGCCGTCGGGTCGGCGCCCCAATCGTAGCCGGCCCAGGTATGGCCCATGTCGGCGACGCCGTTCTTCACGGTCTCCGACACCTTGAGGCCTGGGCCCAGCGTGCCGGCGGGAAAGACCTCGATGGCGATGCGCCCGTCGGACAATTCCGACACTTTATCGGCAAAAGCCTTGGCGCCGATGTCCATCAACGGGCCGCCGGCCCAGCCGGTCGCCATCTGGAAGCTGTGGGTTTGCTTGTCGGCAGCTAAAGCGCCGGCCGTGAAGGCCCCGGTGGCGAAGACCCCGGCGGCGAAGACAAGCGAGGCCGCCAGCGCCCTTGCGGCGGCGGCCGACCTGAAGATCGATGGTGTCACTGCATTTCCTCCCATTTTTATGATTTATGGCCAGTCTTATGACTCATCGTTTGGCGTCTTAAGTTTTGTCTTCTTAAGTTTTGTCTAGGGCGCGGACGGCGTCGCGCACATCGTCCTCCGTCATCTCCCAGTCGTTGTCGAAGTTGGCGACGACGGCCGCCATGAAGGGGGCGGAGAGGCGCAGAGCCGTCGCCGCGCCGACCGCGGCGGCGAGGATGGCGAGCGCCAACTGCCGGGGCTCGGCGCCTTCGAAGCTCCATTCGAAGCCGTTCTTGGAGAAGGTCTCGAGCTGGAAATACGGGCTCAGCGGCACGCCGTCGACACGCACGTCCAGGCCGTCGAAGGCGCGGGTACCGGTATAGATTTTCATGGCTCAGATCTGCCGACGGTTTTCGAGGAGATTCAGGAAGCGCTCGTACTCGCCGTCGGCGACCGTGTAACTGTGGTCGTCGTCGGGAAAGCTGCCGGACTTCACGTCCCGGACGTAGCGCGAGAGCCCGTCCACCGCGACCTCTGTCAGATTGGCATAGCGTTTGGTGAACTTCGGCTTGAAGTCGGTGAAGACGCCCAGCAGATCGTACGACAGCAGGATCTGCCCATCTGTGCCCGCACCCGCGCCGATGCCGATGGTCGGAATCTCCAGCTGCTGCGAGATGACGGCGGCGATCTTCGCCGGCACCGCCTCGAACTCCAGCATGAAGCAACCGGCATCCTGGATCGCCAGAGCGTCTTCCAGGATCTTCATCGCCGCCTCGGCAGTCTTTCCCTGGATGCGGAAGCCGCCGAACATGGCGATGGTGTGGGGCGTCAGGCCGATGTGCGAGGCGGTCGGGATGCCGGCGTCGACCAGCGCCTTCAGGATGTGCGCCTGCGACTTGCCCCCCTGGGGCTTTACCGCGTCGCAGTCGGCGTCCTGCATGAAGCGCGTTGCATTGGTCAGCGCCCTGTCCACCGTGTGGTAGCTCTGGTATGGCATGCAGCCCAGCACGAAGGTGTTTGGTGCGCCGCGGCGCACCGCCAGGGCATGCATCACCATCATGTCCATGGTCGCCGGGATGGTGCTTTTGTGCCCGTGGGCGATCATCGACAGGCTGTCGCCGACGACGCAGACATCGACCCCCGCCGCCTCGGCCCATTGGGCGGAGGTGTAGTCGGGCACCGAGGTGTAGACCATTTTTTCGCCGGATGTCTTCGAATCGCGGATCTCGGCAATCGTCCGCTTCTTGCGCTCCACTTTTGCGCTCCTCCCAGTCCCCATGAGAATCGATCTTGCGTCGACTTCTGATATATCAATTGAAGATTATATGTAGCTCTGTTGTCAAGCCAGGATGTATGGGGCAAGTTAAAGCTGACTTTTCGGCCCGAATACCCGTAACCCACAGACCCGTAACAAGGCGCCTGACACCGGGGGCCGCTCGCTAAGCAAGGTGCGCATGATCAGCGGACTCCCGCCGTCTCTGACCGACAAGGCCTACGCCGAACTCGAAGAACGCATCGTCACCCTGGCCCTGCCGCCGGGGCAGGTGCTGTCGGAAAACGCCCTCGCCGCCTCCCTGGGGTTCGGTCGCACGCCGATTCGCGAGGCCCTGCAGCGGCTGTCCCGGGAGGGGCTGATCGCGATCCTGCCGCGGCGCGGCGTGATGGTGTCGGAGATCAACGTCCGCAACCAGCTGGAGCTGCTGCGGGTCCGCCGCGAACTGGAGCGCCTGATGGCGCAGCTTGCCTCGAAACGAGCCAATGCCGAGGAGCGTGCCGAGTTCCGCACCATCGCCGAGGGCATGGCCGCCTGCGCCAGCGAGGATGACGACGTCGGGTTCATGCGCCTGGACCGCGACCTCAACCAGCTGGTGTCACGCGCCTGCCGCAACGAATACGCCCAGCGCGCCATGGGCCTGACCCACGGTCTGTCCCGGCGTTTCTGGTACATGCATTACAAGGAAGTGCTGGATCTGCCGCGTTGCGCCACGCTGCACGCGGCCCTGGCCGCGGCCATCGCGAAGGGCGATGCGGAAGGCGCCATGAACGCCTCCGACGCGCTGCTCGACTACATCGAATCCTTCACCCGCGCGGCTCTGGACGCCCAGGTTTCCGTCGCCTGAACCGGCGGGTCGTTAGCCCGCCGTCACCATCTTGAGGGCGTGCGGCAGCGCCGAGATGCGCACCGGCAGGTGGGCGATGATGTCGCCATCGGCCTGCAGCGGCGCGCCGGGATCGCCCTCGATGCGGATGTCGTGGCCGGTGACGATCTGGAAGCTCTTCTCGCGCAGCAAAACGCCGCGCTGCAGCGCCATGGCGTAGCGCAGGATGTGCAGCACGTCGCCGTAGCGGAACAGGCAGACGTGCAGCAGCGGGTCCGCCAGGCTGGCCTGCGGCGCCAGCAGGTAGCGCCCGCCATAGAAGCGGGCGTTGGAGACCACCACCGAAGCCGCCTCGTAGACCCGGCCGTCGACCGTGACCTTCAGCGGCGGCGGCTGCTGACGGGCCATCTGGCAGAGCCCGCCGATGACGTAGGCGCCCTTGCCCAGCAGGCGCTTCACCCGCAGGTCGATGCCCGCCACCACGCGGGCGTCGAAGCCGGCCCCCGCCATCAGCGAAAACGCCCGGCCCTCGCCGGTCGACGCATCGGCGCGGCCCAGGCTGACCGGCTGGATCCGGCCCTCGGCGATCACCCGGGCGATGTGCGCGGGCTCCAGGTCGAGGCCCAGTTCGGCGGCCAGAACGTTGGCGGTGCCCAGCGGCAAGACCGCCAGGGGCGGCGCCTTGTCGGCCAGGGCGATCAGGCCGTTCACCACTTCGTTGATGGTGCCGTCGCCACCGGCGGCAACCACCAGGTCGTGCAGCGCCGGATCGGCCTGACGGGCAAAGACCGCGGCGTCGCCGGGCCCGGTGGTGGGGCGCACGTCCATCGGACAGCCCAGATCGGCGAGATCCGCCAGCACGGCCTCGAACCGCCGCCGCCGGCTGCCGCCGGCGGTCGGATTGTAGATCACCAGGAGGCGCCGCGGGGCGCCGGACGGGGCGTGCGAATCGGGCATGACGGGCGGGATCATAGGGCTTTCGGCGGCGAAGTCTAAGCCCGGATTGCGCCGCTGGCCCGGCCGAGAGGCCCGGAACGGCGGCGTTTGGCCGCGTGACGCCGCGCCCGGCGCCATGGTAAACTGCCTTCCTCATCAACGGCTGACGGCGCCTGATCAGGCCTCCCGGACGATTTGTCGGACAAACCCAAAGCTTCCAAGAAGCCCCGCGCTTCCAAAAAGAAGGTGGACCTGCGCGACGAGCACACCAAGGTGCTGGTCCGCCGGCTGATTCGCGACTACGTGGCCGCGCACAAGGGGCGCATCCTGCTGGCCCTGGCCGGTATGGGCATCGTCGCCGGCACCACCGCCGCCTTCACCCAGCTGATCAAGCCGGTGGTGAACGAGATCTTCATCGCCAAGCAGGCCGACCTGCTGCTGCCCATCGCGCTGGCCACCATCGCGGTCTTCACCCTGCGCGGCTTCGCCGCCTACAGCCAGGCCGTGCTGATGAGCTACGTCGGCCACCGCGTGGTGGCGCGCATCCAGCAGCAGCTGTTCGACAAGCTGATCGGCGCCGACCTGGCGTTCTTTCATCACAATTCGCCGGGCACGCTGATCTCCCACTTCATCAACGACGTGAACCTGCTGCGCAACATGGCGTCCAACACTCTGACCGCCATCGGCAAGGACAGCCTGACGGCGGTCTTCCTGATCGGGGTGATGTTCGCCGAAGATTGGTTCCTGGCGCTGATCACCACGGTGATCCTGCCGCTGGCGATCCTGCCGTCGGTGCGCATCGGCCGGTCCATGCGCAAGGTCTCCGGCAAGAACCAGATCCAGGTCGGCCGCCTGACCACCCTGCTGGACGAGGCCTTCCAGGGCATCCGGCACGTGAAGGCCTACGTCATGGAGCGCTATGAGTCCAAGCGCGCCGACGAGGCCATCGAAGAAGTCTTCCGGCTGAACCAGAAGTCGGCGCGGGTCAGCAACATCATCCATCCGGTGATGGAGGCGCTGGGCGGCTTCGCCATCGCCGCGGTGATCCTGTACGGCGGCAGCCAGGTTATCAACGGGTCGCGCGACGCCGGCTCGCTGTTCACCTTCATCTTCGCGCTGCTGCTGGCCTACGAGCCGCTGAAGCGCCTGAGCAAGCTGAACGCCATGCTGCAGAACGGCCTGGCCGCCGCGCAGCGGGTCTTCGCGCTGCTCGACCTGCCGCCGCAGATCGTCGACGCGCCGGACGCCAAGGCGTTGCAGATCGACGTCGGCGAGGTGCGCTTTTCCGGCGTGCATTTCTCCTACGACGGGGCCAAGGCGGCGCTGCACGGCGTCAGCCTGGAGGCCCCCGGCGGCAAGACCGTCGCCCTGGTCGGCCCCTCGGGCGCCGGCAAGTCGACCATCCTGAACCTGATCCCGCGCTTCTACGATCCCGAGCACGGCAGCGTCACCATCGACGGCCAGGACCTGCGCGGCGTGACACTGGACTCGCTGCGCGGCGCCATCGCCCTGGTCAGCCAGGAGATCCTGCTGTTCGACGACACCGTCCGCGCCAACATCGCCTACGGCCGGCCCGGCGCGAGCGAGGCGGAAATCGAGGAAGCGGCGCGCATGGCCGGCGCCCACGACTTCATCGCCGGCTTCCCCGACGGTTTCGAGACCCTGGTGGGCCCGCGCGGCAGCAATCTGTCCGGCGGCCAGCGCCAGCGCATCGCCATCGCCCGCGCCATGCTGAAGGACGCGCCGATCCTGCTGCTCGACGAAGCGACCTCCGCCCTGGACAGCGAGTCGGAGCGCCACGTGCAGCGCGCCCTCAACCACCTGATGACCGGGCGCACCACCTTCGTCATCGCCCACCGACTGTCCACCGTGGTCGATGCCGACCTGATCTACGTGATCGAGGACGGCAAGATCATCGAACGTGGCAATCATGCCGAGCTGCTGGCCCGCGGCGGCCACTATGCACGGCTTTACGCCCTGCAGTTCGCCGAGCAGGAACAGGGCGCCCCCAAAGACTATCCGGATGGACGCCCGGACGGACGCCCGAAAGACCTGCGGGCCCGGGCCTGAGCCGGATCCCCCCGACCGAGACATCCCCGGCAACCACCCACCCTTAGCGAGAGGCCAGGAGCGCCATCCGGTGAAGTTCCTCACCACATGGATCAAGTCGGAAGCAGCGCAGCAGCTGCTCGGTTACGGCGTCGCCGGCCTCATGTGGTTGTTTCACCTGACGGTGCGATGGCGCCGCCACGCCGCGCCGGAAACCCAGGCGCTCCTCGATGCCGGCAAGCCGATGATCCTCTGCCTGTGGCATGGCCGCATGTTCTTCCTCTCCGGCGGCTGGGCCAGGCCGCCCAAGCGCCTCGGCGTGCTGACCTCGGCACACCGCGACGGCCAACTGGTGGCGCGCGGCGCCAAGGCCTTTGGCTACGAGACCGTGCTCGGCTCCAGCCGCCGCGGCGGCGCCACCGCGCTGCGTGGCATGAACCGCTTGCTGAGCCAGGGCGTCACCATGACGATTACCCCCGACGGCCCCAAGGGCCCGCGCATGCGCCTGAAACCCGGCGCGGTGCAGGCCGCGCAGCTGGCCGGCGTGCCGCTGGTCGCACTGACCGGCAGCGCGCGGCCGCGCAAGGTCTTCGCCACCTGGGACCGCTTCTGCCTGCCGCTGCCCTTTGCCCGCGGCGAGATCCACTTCGGCCCGCCCGTCTACGTGCCCCGAGAGGCCGCTGCGGAAACCCTGGAGCGCTGCCGCCAGGCCGCCGAGGACAGCCTCAACGATCTGACCAACGCCGCCGAGCGCACCCTGGGGCAGGAGGAAATCCAGGCCGCGGCCCCGGAGGACGCCCCTGAAAAACCCGATCGCCGCCATGCGCGCGCCTGACTTCTGGCACCACGACGGACTGCCGGCGCGCCTGCTGAACCCGCTTGGCCAGGCCTACCATCTGGCCGGTCTGCTGCGCCGCGCGCTGACCACCCCCTGGTCGGCCCCGGCGCCGGTCATCTGCGTCGGCAACCTGGTGGCCGGCGGTGCCGGCAAGACGCCGGTGGTACTGGCCCTGCTGGATATCCTCGCCGACCGCGGTCTGAAGCCCGTTGCCCTCACCCGCGGTTACGGCGGCAGCGCCCCCGGGCCGCTGCGCGTCGACCCGGCCCGCCACGACGCCGCCCGCGTCGGCGACGAGGCGCTGCTGCTGGCCGACGCG
>JBHJIR010000054.1:0-17022 GCA_050043265.1 Kiloniellaceae bacterium | reverse complement strand
CGGTTCATGCGGCGACTCCGTTGCAGGGGTTGGCGCCCTAACCTCCCCGTCCGGGTCCCCGGCCCCGCACGCACCCGTTTTCATCGGTTCGCCTGGCCTGCTTCCTTCCCGGCGGGGGTGAGAGCGGACCGCAGGACTCTTCGGCGTTCTCCACGACTCTGGTGCTCCCGATGAACTCACGCTCCTTCAGAACCGCGCCCCTCGACCTGCAGGCGATCACCCTGCGCGCGGCCCGGCGGGAAGACATCCCCGCCATCGACGCGATGCATTTCCTTTCCGTCCAGGCGCTCGGCGCGGCCGACTACACGCCGGCACAGATCGAGGCCTTCATCTGCCACGGCACCTACGATCCGGTGATGATCGACGAGGGCACCTACTTCGTTCTGGAGGATGCTCGGCTGGAAAATGCGGGGAGGGTGGTCGCCAGCGGCGGCTGGTCGCGGCGGCTGCCGCATGCGGACTCGCCGGGCGCGGGGATGGCGGAACAGTCTTTTAGCCTGTCGCCGAACTCGGCGAAGCTCCGCTCGATCTTCGTGCACCCGAAATACGCCCGCCTGGGCCTGGGATCGCGCCTGGTGCGCCATGCGGAGGCCGATGCCGTCGCTGCCGGCTACCGGCTGCTGGAACTCTGGGCGTCGCTGACGGGGCTGCCGCTCTACCGCAAGCTCGGCTACCAGGCGCTGGGCCGCCTCGCCATTCCGGGCGGCACCGGTATCACCGTGCCCGCCGTGCATATGGCCAAGCTGGTGGCACTGTCCGAGGCCGAGGTCGCCTAGGCGCTACGCCCCGAGGTCGCCTAGGCGCTACGCCCTATGTCCTGAAACGCAGGCATAAACAAAGGCCGCAAACACCGGGGGTGGCGGCCTGACGTCATTTCATGGGCTGGGAATCACAAACCGGGCGGCAGCGATGCCGGCCCGGCTTCGAGATCGTGCTGATCGCGCTTCATGGAACCTCCCGGCGGGCGCGCCCCGAAGCGGGCGCGTGCCGGGATCTGGCAGAGACGCCTAGAAGCCTTCGCGTTCCATCCGCTTGCGCAGCAGCTTGCGGTAGCGGCGCACAGCCTCGGCCCGCTCACGCTTCTTGCGCGCGGAGGGCTTCTCGAAGTTGCGGCGCAGTTTCATTTCCCGGAAGACACCCTCGCGCTGCAGCTTCTTCTTCAGCGCGCGGAGGGCTTGATCGACGTTGTTGTCTCGAACCTGGACTTGCACAGACGCTCCGTGCTCCTTTCTTTGGCCGACAAAAGCCTGTCTCCCGACAAGCCTTCGGGCCGATTGCTCGACAATTGGGGCAAAACAATTGTTTCCGCGGCACCTCTGCTGCGGAAACAGGGCGCTTGGTATCACAGGGTTGGGGAAAAAGGAAGGGTTTTTCTATCGGTTCCCGCTTTCCCGGAGGGGGCTGGATTGCCGCCCGCAGCGTCCCGAAAGGCCGGAAATCCGCCCAAAAATAAGAGAATATATTCATATGTTACCACTGAACGGGGGCGCCTGCGGGGATACCTTTACCCGGGGCCGGGGCAGGGCCATATTTCGCCTATGGCAATTCTCAAGATCGCACGCATGGGTCACCCGGTGCTGCGCCGCCCGGCGATGCCGGTCGACGATCCGACGGCCCCGGAGATCCGCCGCCTGGTGCGGGACATGCTGGAGACCATGGAGGCCGCTGGCGGCACCGGCTTGGCCGCGCCCCAGGTCCACGTGCCCCTGCGCCTGGTGATTTTCTTCGTCGCCGGCCGCCGCGCCGTTCTGGAGGATGGTCCGGGGGATGGCCCGGGGGATGGACTGGAGGACGGTACCGCCGGCGGGGAAGTGCCGCTGACGGTGCTCATCAATCCGGAAATCGAGCCGCTGGACGACCGGACGGCCCTGGGCCCGGAGGCCTGTCTCTCGGTACCGGGCCTGGTCGGCCAGGTGCCGCGCTGGACCCGAATCCGCTATCGCGGCCTCGACCTGGACGGCGGGACGATCCAGCGCGAGGCCAGCGGCTTCCACGCCCGGGTCGTGCAACACGAATGCGACCATCTCGACGGTATCCTCTATCCGCAGCGGATGACCGATCTCTCCCTGCTCGCCTTTACCAGCGAGGTGGGCCGCAGCCAGGAGAGCGACGGCCTGGATAGCGACGATCCGGAAGCGGCGGACAGTTTTGATGACGAAAGGGCAGAGAGCCATGGGTGATCCCAAGGAAACCGACGGCGACCGGCAGGCGGCGGCGGAGCGGCTTGTCCGTCAGCGGGCCAGCCTGCTCGATGCGGCCCTGCGCCACGTGCCCTTCGACGGTTGGACGATGACCGCCATCGACGCCGGCGCGCGCGACCTGGCGCTGCCGCCCGGCGAGGCCCAGCGCCTGTTTCCCGGCGGCCCGCAGGAACTGATCCGCGCCTTCAGTGCCGCCGCCGACCGCCGCATGCTGGAGACCCTGGAGGGCCTCGATCTTGGCGCCATGAAGGTGCGCGAGAAGATCGCCGCGGGCGTGCGGGCGCGCCTGGAAGCGGTGTCTGCCCACCGCGAGGCGGTGCGCAGCGGCCTGGGTTACTTCGCCCTGCCGCCCAATGCGGCCACTGGCCTCGCCTGTCTCTACCGCACGGTGGATGCCATCTGGTACGCCGCCGGCGACACGGCGACCGACTACAACTTCTATACCAAGCGGGCGCTGCTGGCCGGCGTCTATTCCTCGACGCTGCTGTTCTGGCTGAACGACAAGTCGGAGGACTATGCCGCCACCTGGGCCTTCCTCGACCGCCGCATCGGCGAGGTGCTGAAGGTCGCCGGCCGGCTGGGCAAGGGCGTGACCGCGGCGATGGGATTGCCGGAGCGCCTGGTCGAGAAGGTCGCCTCGCTGCGCCAGGACGGCGGGCGCCGCCGCCCGTCCCATCGCGCCTCGGGGCGCGGCCCGCTCAGAAGCGCGCGGCGCTGATGCCAGGCGGCGGCTAGGCGGCGGCCAGGCGGCGGTCAGGCGGCGGCTTCAGGGCTCAGGTTTTCCTCAGGCCGGGCAGGTAGCGGTTGCGGCTGAGGAAGGTGTAATCCCGCTCGAGGTTTTCATAGCATTCGATCGAGATCGCCTTGTTGACGATTTTGCCGTCGTCGGACAGCGGCAGGATGCAGATGTCGTATTCGCCGGTGGTTTCGCTGTCGATGTGCCACTTGATGCGTCCCATCATCGGCAGCTTCGTCGCGCAGGCGGTCTGATAGCATTCCAGGAAAGGCCCCTCGTAGTCCGACAGGATGATCTCGTCGAGGTACTTGCCGGTGAACTCGAAGCCGGTGGTTTCGACGACCTTGGTGCCGACCAGGCGGTATTTGATGCGAAACGGGTGGTATTCGATGTCGGCGATCAGCAGGTTCGGCATCAGCCTGGGGATCTCGGCCGGGTCGATGTCGGCACGGCGCGGAATCGCCCCCTCGCGGCACTTGCTTCGCCAATAGACGTAGAGTTGCCGGATAAGGGTACTTTCGATCTGATCCGCGCCGGTGACCTGTTGCATGAACTTGACCCGTAAAGCGGCATTGTAAACCGCCGGTCTCTCGGATTGTCATTATTGCGGCCGCGATGACCACAAAGGATTAACCCGCGGCGACAGATGTCACAGCGGCTGCGCCGCCCGGCGGTGTTTCGGTTGCGACGCCGCTCCAGCGCTTTTCAGCAAGCGGAAGCGCTCTATATAGTGCAAGAATGCTAATCAAATAGCTTATTATAGCTATTGTTCTGACTTAGGGTTTTCCGTTTGTGTCAGGGTTGTATGGCAGAGTGCGGGCCACGGCCCTGTCGAACTCCGTATTCAGGGAGTGGGTGATATTGAACTGAAGCTGTCTTCCTGGCGAACCCGGGTCCGGTTCCTGCGGCGGCTGGCCGGCGTCTTTTCCGTCCTCGTGATCCTGCTTGCGGCGGGCGTGCTGGTGTTCGGTTGGATCTTCGGCTTTTCGGCCGCCCTGCGGCGGGATCCCAACCTGGCGGGCATGGCGGTTTCCACCTCTGTCGGGCTGCTCGGCTGTGCCCTGTGCATCCTGAGCGATACGGTCTTCCCCCCGGCCTTGCGCCCGGGTCTCCGCCGCCGCTTTCACGGCCCCGTGGCACTGTTCCTGCTCGGCATTGCGCTCGCCGACCTGATTGTCCTGTCGTTCAGCCCCGGACGGGGCCTGGATCAGGTGTTGTTCGACTTTGCCGGCAGGAGGGGAAATATCTACATGTCGCCGGCCACGGCGATCTGCCTGGCGCTGGCGGCCGGGTGCCTGTTGGCGGCGCGCTACGGCGGGCGGTTTGTCGGCGGCAATCTGTACGGTGTGCTGGCGCTGTCGGGCCTGTTCCTCACGGTGCTCGCCCTGACGGGCTATGCCTTCGACAGCGCCGCGCTTTATGAAGTCTTCGCCTATTCCGCGATGGCATTGCACACGGCGGCAGGGTTCTTTCTGGTGTTCCTCGGCCTGCTGCTGTCGCGTCCGAGTGCGGGCTGGATGCGGGTCGTGGGGGGACCGGGGGCGGGCAGCGGCACGCTGCGGCGCACGCTGCCCTTCGTGAGCGTCGGCCCCTTCGTTTGCTGCGGGCTCACCCTGTTCGCGGTCGATGCCGGGCTCATCAATGCCAACTTCCGGCTCAGCATCCTGGCGATCTCCGCCGCGGCCGGCCTCTCGGTGCTGCTGTTCTGGAGCGCGCTGCGCGAGAACGCCGATGCCAGGCATCTCGTGGAAACGAACCGGCAGTTGCGCCAGGCCCTGAGCGATCGCGACATCCTGCTGAAGGAGGTCTATCACCGGGTGAAGAACAATCTTCAATTCATCGACGCGATGCTGGCCCTGGAATGCGAAGACCGTGTCACCGGCGAGGTTGGCGCCAGCGAGAGCATCCAGCAAGAATTGGCAAACCGTCTCGCCAGGATACGTGCGCGGGTTCACGCGCTCGGCCTGGTTCACCAGCACCTCATTGCGGCGCGCGACCTTGCCACCCTGAACTTGAAGGGCTTCCTGGACGAGCTCTGTGCCAACCAGGCGAAAGGGGCCGGTTTCGACAAGCGCGCCCTGCGCGTCGAAACCAAGATCGCACCGATTAAGGTCGACCTGGACCGCGCCATCCCCATCGGGCTGATGGTGACGGAATTGCTGTCGAACGCGGCCAAGCACGGCTTTCCCGACGGCCGCGCCGGTTCGATCCTGGTGTCGGCGGCCCCGCTCTCGGAGAACGCGATCTCCCTGTCGATCAGCGATGACGGTGTCGGTGGCGACTCCGCCATAGCGGGCAGCGCCGGCATCGAAGAGTTTGCCGAAGGCGAGGGCAGGGTGGGCAGCATGATCCTGCGTTCTCTGGCGGCCCAGCTTGGTGCCGTCATGAACATTGATGACCGCAACGGGATGCGGGTCGAACTTACCATTCCTTTGACTACAGTTTGAGAGGGCCGATGGACGACCGACGCAAAGTCCTGATCGTCGAGGACGAGCAGATGATCGCGGAGTACTTCAAGATCATCGTGGAGAATCTCGGCTATCCGGTCTGCGGTATCGCCATGACCGCCGAGGAGGCCGTCCGCATGGCGCTCGAGGAGGATCCGGCGATGATCTTCATGGATGTCCGTCTGGCCGGGGAACGTGACGGCATCGATGCGGCCATCGAGATCTATCGCCACAAGCCGGTGCCGACGGTCTATGTGACCGGCTCGCAGGAGCCGGAGACGATCGAACGGATCAAGGCCGATCACCCGTCGGCCATTCTGATCAAACCGGTGCTGGAAGCGCAGTTGAAGGACGCGCTGCAGCAGTTCTGCCAGTGACGCTGCGGCAGGGACCGCCCGGATCCCAGGAAAGGCTCTAGCGCCGGATCAGGCGGGTGACGTGGCCCATCTTGCGGCCGGGCTTGGCGGTGGCCTTGCCGTAGAGATGCAGCTTGTTGCCCGGATCGCCGAGGATCTTCAGCCAGTCGTCGACCTCATTGCCCAGCAGGTTCTTCATCACCGCGTCGCACAGCCGTTCGGTGGAGCCGAGCGGCAGGCCGGCGACGGCACGGATGAACTGTTCGAACTGCGAGGTGACGCAGGCGTCGATGGTCCAGTGGCCGGAGTTGTGCGGCCGCGGCGCCATCTCGTTGACCAGCACCTTGTTGTCGTGGGTCACGAACATTTCGACAGCCAGCAGCCCGATCAGGCCCATCTCCTTGGCCAGGTGGCGGGCGATGGCCTCGGCGCGGTCGGACAGCTCGGCCGGCAGGTTGGCCGGGGCGATGGTTTCGTCCAGGATGTGGTTCTTGTGGCGGTTCTCCACCGGCACGTAGGTCCCGATGCTGCCGTCGGCACTGCGCGCGACGATGACCGAGATTTCGACGCGGAACGGGACGATGGCCTCGACGATGCCGGTTGCCTGGGCGGCGTGGCCGCGCATGGCGGCCCAGGCTTCTTCCAGGTCGGTCTCCGCCGTGATGCGGACCTGGCCCTTGCCGTCGTAGCCCAGCTCGGCGCTTTTCAGGATGCAAGGCCGGCCGATCGCCTCGACGGCGCGGCGCAGGCTGTCGACGTCCTCGGCGGCGCGGTAGTCGGTCGTCGGGACCGAAACGCCGTTGCAGAACTCCTTCTCGCGCAGCCGGTGCTGGCAGATCGACAGCACCGCGGCGCTGGGCCTCAGCGGCGCCAGCTTCTCCAGTACCTCGACGGTGGCCAGCGGAATATTCTCGAACTCGAAGGTCACCGCGTCGACCGCTTTGGCGAAGCGGGTGAGGGCGGCGATGTCGTCGTAGGCCGCCACGGTGGCGGCGTCGCTCACCTGGTTGGCCGGGGCGCCTTCTTCCGGCCCGTAGACGTGGCAGCGATAGCCGAGGCGTGCGGCGGCCAGGGCGGCCATGCGGCCCAGTTGGCCGCTGCCGAGGATGCCGATGGTGGCGCCGGGCGCGAGAGGGCCGCTCAAATCGGGGACGGGGCGATCGGACAAGGTGAGTTCCTTAAGGGCCGGGGGGGCGGGTGGGGGCCCGGGTCAGGCGTCGTCTTCGGGGCGCTCGCCCACCGCATCGGTCTGCTGCGCCCGCCAGGCGTCGAGCGCCGTGGCAATGGCGGGATCGCTCAGCGCCAGCACGGCGGCCGCCAGCAGGCCGGCGTTGATCGCGCCGGCCTTGCCGATGGCCAGGGTGCCGACCGGTATGCCGCCGGGCATCTGCACGATGGACAGCAGTGAGTCCTGGCCCTTCAGCGCCTTGCTCTCGATCGGCACGCCGAACACCGGCAGCGGCGTCATGGCGGCTGCCATGCCCGGCAGGTGGGCGGCGCCGCCGGCTCCGGCGACAATGACTTTCAGGCCGCGTTCGCGCGCGCCTGCCGCGTAGTCGTAGAGCCGCTGGGGCGTGCGGTGGGCGGAGACGATGCGCACCTCGTGGGCGACGCCCAGCTTCTCCAGCACATCGGCGGCATGCTTCATGGTCGGCCAGTCGGACTGGCTGCCCATGATGATCCCGACTTGCGGCTTTTGCTCCGCCATGGTGTTCCGTGCCCCCGAAACCAAATGCTGCAACGAGTTGCTGCGTTAAAGGGGGCGCATTATCCGGGCAAGCCCGGGGGCGTGCAACCCACCAGCAGCACCCGGCGAAAAGCCCGGATTTCGCGGGGATCTTAGGGGAAATTCGGGGGCAACTGCCGGGTTCTGGCCGTTGGGTGGCCGCAAGGAAGCGTTTACCCTCGCCCGCTAAGCTTCATGCTAGAATCGCGGGACGTGGCGATTAGGGTAACAGGTCCTTAACGCCCCGGTTCGAAAGCGCCCGAAAGGGCCCGTGAGGGCCCGCAAGCGATGGAAGCCAGGATGAAGGTAAGTAAGACAGGTGGATCGACCCCGGTTTCACCCGGCAATGTCGCCAGGGCCGAGGCCGCCTATCGCTCTGCCGACTCGACCCAGGCGCGGCCCCTGCCGCCGCCCGAGGACGTGGCGACCGTTATGGGCATCCCCGAATCCGAGCTGACGCCGAAGGTCCGCAAGGCCCTGCAGCAGCTGATGGCCGAGGTCTACTCCCTGCGCCAGGATCTGGAGGAGTCGCGCCAGCGCGTCGGTTACCTGGAGCAACTGGCCGACCAGGACACCCTCGCTCCGGTGCTCAACCGCCGGGCCTTCGTGCGCGAGTTGAGCCGCATGGCGGCCTTCGAGGAACGCTACGGCGCCGCCGGTGCGGTGCTCTATTTCGATGTGAACGACCTGAAGGTCATCAACGATACCCACGGCCATGCGGCCGGTGATGCGGTGCTGAAACGGGTCTGCGAAGTGCTGCTGCGCGACACCCGCGCCTCCGACGTGGTCGGCCGCCTGGGGGGCGACGAGTTCGGCGTCATTCTCGCCCAGTCGGGCCTGGAGCCGGCGGCGACCAAGGCGGCCCAGCTGGCCGCGTCCATCGGCGGAGAAGAGGTGGTCTGGGAGGGCAGCGGGCTGCATGTCAGCGTTGCCTACGGCGTCCACACCCTCAGCAGTGGCCAGCACGCCGACGATGCGCTGCAGGCTGCCGACCGGGCGATGTACGAGCAGAAGCGCCGCGGCCGCGGTGAAGGCTGAGCCTCTCTTCTAGATAGACTGACCGTTTCTTCTGGATAGAACGTCCTATCCGAATCCGGATGCGATGATGCCGCCCCCGGCGGGGATGCCCCCGGCGATGATGCCCTCGGCGAGAACGCTCTGGGCGAGAACGCTCTGGGCAAGACGCTCTAGGCGATGATATCGGGCAGCAGGGCGTCTTCCAGTTTCAGAATCTGGTCTTTCAGCGACAGCTTGCGCTTTTTCAGGCGCTGCAGCTGAAGCTGGTCGAAGGGGCGGGTTTCCGCCAAATGGCTGATGACGTCGTCGAGATCGCGGTGCTCCGACTTGAGCTCGGCGAGTTTACGGCGCAGCTGCTCGAAATCCGGTTGATCCATTGCACTCATGCGAGGGTGGGTGGCGCGGCGGGAGTATACCCCATTCGGCGCGCCGGATGGGAGTCTTGCGGCCCGGGGGTCCCCGGCCGGCCCGCCCGACCAAGCCGCCCGACCAAGCCGCCCGGCCAAAGCCGCCCGGCCAAAGCGGCCCGGAAGGGGAGATTTCTAGTCCTCTATGCTGCTAAAGTCTGCCCCTAAAAGCATTTTGCACCGATAGCGGGTTTGACAGGCAGCGGGGGATCATGGGTAAGCCGAAACGGATCGGGGTTTTAACCAGCGGCGGCGATTGTGCCGGCCTCAATGCGGCGCTGAGAGCCGTGGTGCTGCGCGCCACCGGGCATTACGGCTGGGAGGTCGTGGGTATCCGCAACGGCACGGCCGGGCTGCTGGCCCGTCCGGTGGAGGCGCAAACCATGACGCTGAACCTGGACCTGCTGGACGGCACCCTGCTGCGCCGCGGCGGCACCATCCTGGGCACCACCAACAAGGGCGATCCCTTCGACTACCCGATGCCCGACGGCAGCCGTCTGGACCGCTCGGCGGAGGTCATAGAGGGTTTTCGTGAACTCGGTCTGGACGCCCTGATCGGCATCGGCGGCGACGGCAGCCAGGCGATCCTCAGGCGGCTGGCCCAGCAGGGCGGCATCGACCTGGTCACCATTCCCAAGACCATCGACAACGACCTCGGCCACACCGAACTGTCGATCGGCTATGCCACGGCGGTAAAGGTGGCCACCGACGCTCTGGACCAGTTGCAGCCGACGGCGGCCAGCCATTCCCGCGTCATGGTGCTGGAGGTGATGGGCCGTGACGCCGGCCACATCGCCATCGGCGCCGGCATCGCCGGCGGTGCCGATGTCATTCTGATCCCGGAGATCCCCTACAGCCTGGACGGCATTGCCGCGAAGATCGAAGCGCTGAAGGCCGGCGGGCGCAACTTCGCCCTGGTGATCGTCGCCGAGGCGGTGAAGACCGAGGCCGGCGAACTGGTCAAGCAGACCCAGGCCAGCGGCGCGGAGACTTACGGCGGTGTCGGCCACTACCTGGCCGCCCGCATCGCCGAGGTCACCGGCTCGGAAACCCGGGTGACGGTGCTGGGCCACCTGCAGCGCGGCGGCTTGCCGACAGACCGCGACCGCCTGATGGCCTCGATCTTCGGGGTCCACGCGGTCGACCTGATTGCCGAGGGGCGCTACGACCGCATGGTCGCCTGGAGCGGCCGCCAGGTTATCGATATTCCGATCAGCGAGGCCATCGCCGGCTACAAGGCGGTCGATCTGGACGGGCCGCTGGTGCATACCGCACGCGGCCTGGGCGTCTATCTGGGAGATTTCGCAGCATGACCAGCAACACGTCGAAGGGCCGCGGCTTCATGGTGCCGGAAGAAACACCCTTCTGGCAGTTCTCCGGCACCGTCTATGCCGGCCCCGGCGTTGCCGAGGCCTGCCTCGACCTGCAGGACCGTCACGGCCTTGACGTGAACCTGTTGCTGTTCTGCGCCTGGGCCGGCATGCAGGGGCGCGTGTTCGACGGCGGCGACATCGGCCTGCTGCGCTCGGCCTCGCGGCCCTGGCAGGACGAGGTGGTGGCGCCCCTGCGCGCGGCGCGGCGCTGGCTGAAGCAGCAGAGCAGCGTGCCCGACGATCTCGGCGAGGCCTTCCGTGAAGAGGTTAAGGCCCTGGAGCTGCAGGCTGAGATGCTGGAGCAGTTGGTGCTGTATCAGGAAATTGAGATCGCCGCGGGCGATGGCGATCCGCAAGCGGTGGCGGCGAACCTGCGCCTCTACCTCACCCGCTTCAAGCCGCTGCCCACTGCCGACGACCTCGCCGATCTGGCGGCGGTGCTGCACGGCACCTGTCCCGAGGTGGCGCCGGTGCACGCCATCCGCATGCTGGAGGACCTCGGCTAGCGCCGCGACGCTAATTGAACCTGTCGTGAAAGGGGACCGTCACAGGGAAGACATCGTGCTATTGCCGCAGCGGCCGCACCTTTCCCGACTCTTCACCCCAGCGCTTCACGGTGCCGGCGTCGAGGCCGAAGAGGTCCAGTACGCGGCCGACGGTATGGTCGACCATCTCGTCGATCGACTGTGGGTTGGCGTAGAAGCCGGGCACAGGGGGGCGATGATCGCACCCATTTCCGACAGCGCCAGCATGGAGCGCAGGTGGCCTGTGTGCAGTGGCGTCTCGCGCAGCATGAGGACCAGGCGGCGGCGCTCCTTCAGCACCACATCGGCGGCGCGGGTCAGCAGGTTGGAGGTGACCCCGGTGGCGATCTCCGACATGGAACGCACGGAGCAGGGCGCGATGACCATGCCGAGGGTCTGGAAGGAACCGCTGGAAATCGCCGCGCCGACGTCGCCGGCGGGATAGACCACGTCGGCCAGGGCGGTCACCTCGGCCACCTTCAGGTCGGTTTCATAGGCCAAGGTGATTTCCGCCGCCTTGGACAGTACCAGGTGACTTTCAACCGGCAGGTCGCGCAGGATCTGCAAAAGCCGCACGCCGTATCGCACCCCGCTGGCCCCGCTGATGCCGACGATCAACCGTTGATTTTGCGTCACAGTATTAACCCAGCTTAACCCAAGATTTTCCACGACTTTTCGGCGTCACTTAATTGCAATGAAGCGATTCGTGGTCTAGCATCCGGGGGTACCTAAAGCTCATTGGAGGTCCCGAATGCCAGCAGGTGAGCGTATCGCTTCATTGCGTACCAAGCACGCGGCCATCGACAACGCCCTTGAAGACGAAGAGCATAGGCCGCATCCCGACGATCTCCGTATCGTCGAACTTAAACGCGAAAAGCTCCGGATCAAGGACCAAATCGCGGGTCATCTAGAGACTTAAGCTCCCAAAGCAAAGCCCAACTGGGCAAAGCCTGAAGCGCCGGCGCCGGTCAAAGCGGCAGCCGGGCAGGCTCGTGCCGGGGGAGGCAGTCCGCCCCAGTATTGGAAACTGGGAGAGTAACACTCGGACAATCGACGGCGCGAAAGAAGACCAGCAGGCATTTGACGCTTCAACCGCGTCCCCCGCCCTCCGCTTCAGGAGGGACCGAGGGACGCGGTTTTGTGTTTGTACCCTCTCGCCTGTCACCCTCGGGCTTGCCCCGAGGGCCCAGGGTGCGGCCTGCACGAGCGCGTGCCACGGAGGAATGGATTGCCGGGTCAAGTCCGGCAATGACAGCAATGGAGAATCGGGCTGTTGCGCATTCGGAATTGCTGACGGCGCCGCTGCTTGCCGCTCCCCCGCTATAACTCCCCTCTAAAGTCCGCGGGCCTGCGCGCGCAGCACGAACTTCTGGATCTTGCCGGTGGAGGTTTTTGGCAAGGGGCCGAAGATCACCTTGCGCGGTGCCTTGAAGTGGGCGAGGCGCTCGCGGCAGAAGGCGATGATCTCCGGCTCGTCGGTCGTCGCGCCCGGCTTCAGTTCGACGAAGGCGCAAGGGGTCTCGCCCCACTTGTCGTCGGGCCGGGCGACCACCGCGACGCCGGCCACCGCCGGGTGCGCGTAGAGCGCATTCTCGATCTCGATGGAGGAGATGTTCTCGCCGCCGGAGATGATGATGTCCTTGGAGCGGTCCTTCAGCTCGATGTAGCCGTCGGGATGCCACACGCCCAGGTCGCCGGTATGGAACCAGCCGCCGGCGAAGGCCTTGCCGGTGGCGTCGGGATTCTTCAGGTAGCCCTTCATCACCACGTTGCCGCGCATGAAAACCTCGCCCAGGGTTTCGCCGTCGCGCGGTACGGGCTCCAGGGTTTCCGCGTCGGCGACCATCAGGCCTTCCAGCACCGGATAGTTCACGCCCTGGCGCGACTTCATCGCCGCCTGCAGCGCGATGTCCAGGTCGTCCCATTCGCCGTGCCAGGCACAGACGACGGCGGGGCCGTAGACCTCGGTCAGGCCGTAGACGTGCGTCACTTCGATGCCGCTGTCCTGCATGGCGGCCAGCACCGCGGCCGGCGGCGGTGCCGCGGCGGTCATGAACTTCACCTGATGATCGAAGCGGCGTTTTTCGTCGTCGGTCGCGCCGAGCAGCAACTGCATGACGATGGGCGCGCCGCAAAGGTGCGTCACCCCGTGGTCGGCGATGGCGTCGTAGATCGCCGCGGCGCGCACCTGGCGCAGGCAGACGTGGGTGCCGGCCAGGGCGGTGATCGTCCAGGGAAAGCACCAGCCGTTGCAATGGAACATCGGCAGGGTCCAGAGGTAGACCGGGTGCGGCCCCATGCCCCAGACCTGCATGTTGCCGATGGCGTTCAGATAGGCGCCGCGGTGGTGGTAGACCACGCCTTTGGGATTGCCGGTGGTGCCGGAGGTGTAGAGCAGGGACAGCGAGTCCCACTCATCCGATGGCAGGTGCCAGGGGAAGTCCGCATCGCCGGAGGCGAGGAAGCTTTCGTAGTCGGTCTCGCCCAACAGCTCGCCGCCATCACCCAGCGGGTCGTCGATGTCGATGACCAGCAACTCACGCTCAACGCTCTTCAACGCTTCTTTGATGACCGGCGAGAATTCGCGGTCGGTGATCAGCACCTTGGCTTCGCCGTGGTTCAGGCTGAAGGCGATGGTGGCGGCGTCCAGGCGCACGTTGAGCGCGTTCAGCACCGCGCCGGCGGCGGCCACGCCGAAGTGGGCCTCCAGGCAGGGCGGCGTGTTGGGCGCCATCACCGCCACGGTGTCGCCCTTGCCGATGCCGCGCTTCGACAGAGCCGAGGCGAGGCGGCGGCAGCGGTCGTAGACCTGTGACCAGGTGTAACGCAGCTCGCCGTGGATGACGGCGCAGCGCTCCGGGTAAACCGCCGCAGCACGCGGCAGAAAGCTCAAGGGGCTGAGCGGCACATGGTTGGCCGGGCCTTGTGCCAGGTCGGTTTCGAAGGGGTTCGTCTTGCCGCCCATGCCCGCTGACCCGTTCCTCACCCCTGTGTCCCCGTTCTCCCGACGGGTGGTTGAGAGGTAGCGCCCCGTGCCGTCCGGCGCAACGGTCTTCCCCGCGCGGGCTGCATGCCGCCGCCGGCCGCGATATCCCGGGTTGATCCGGGGGGGCCGTCGTCCAACCGGAAAACCGCGGTTCCCGGGCATTCGGCTCAAATTTTATTAACGCCTCGATGATAAAAATAGTGATTACGATTAGATTGATGCCGCGACGTGGACCTGCGGCTGATTGGAGTGAGCAAGCCATGAAAGCTTTGAACGGCATCAGTTTTTCCCGGGGTCTGAGCGTCAGGGCGAAAATCTTCTCCGCCTTCGTGGCTATGGCGCTGCTGGCCGGGGCGGTCGGCCTGATCGGCGGCTGGACGGCCAATAAGCTGGGCACCGACGGCGTCCTGGTGGCCGAGCGGCTGGCGCCGCTGGGCGATGCCGCCATGGAGATCAAACTGTCGGCCACCACGGCCCATCTGATCTTCGAGGAGATCATGGCCGGCGATGGCGGTGAGGACATTGAGGCCGTGTGGGCCCTGCTGGACGAGGCGCGTTTTTACGCCAATGCCATTCTGAGCGGCGCTGAGAACGCGGAGGGCCGGTTCATCGCCAGCGATGATCCGGTTGTGCGTGCCAACGTCGAGGAGGTTCTGACCAGCCTCGACAGCTTTGTCGAGGTGACCAAGCAGCGCTATGCCTCGCTGGCCGAGCGCCAGGGCGTCGGCACGGGCGCCGACGAGCGCTTCGACGAACTCTATGACGGATTGATCGCGGGCGTCGCCGAGGCGGCCCGCAGCGGGTTTCTGGCCTCCAGTGCCGAGGCGCAGCGCCTGGCCGGCGACGCACGCTACCGCCTGGCCCACGGCCACCTGATGGTGGAGGAGGTGCTGGGCGGCGACGAGGGCGAGTCGATGTCCGAGGCGACGGAGAACTTCGCCGAGGCCCAGGCCATGGTGGCCCAGCTCGGTGATGTTTACGGCATGCCGGGTGCTTCCGACCTGCTGACCCGCATTCAGGAACTCAGCGACCTTGCGGTTGCGCGCCAGGACTCCGGCCAGAATGTGGCGGCCGCCGGCAGCCAGGCGGACGTCGTCTTTGACGCCGCCTTCGACGTTCTGGTCGAAAAGGCCGATGTTGCCGAGGAAGCGATCCATGATGCCATGGACACCGGCCTGAGTGACTTCCGGGCCGCCAAGGCCGCCGGCGTCACCCTGATCGTCATTCTCGCCGGGACATCCTTCGTTATTGCCATGGGCCTGGCCTTTGTCATCGGCCGCAATGTGTCAGGCCGCCTGTCGTCGCTTTCGGTGACCATGAAAAAGCTGGCGCAGGACGATTTCTCGGTCACGATCCCCTACGTCGCCGACAAAGACGAAATCGGTGTGATGGCCGGCACCGTCGAGGTCTTCAAGCGGAACGGCATCGAGGCGCGCGAGCTGACGGCGACGCAGCAGAAGGAGCAGGCTGCCCGCGAGGCGCGCGGCAAGCAGATCGAAGCCTTCTGCAAGGGCTTTGACGAGAAGGCGACCCGCGTGCTGGGTGCCGTGTCGAGCTCCTGCGAGGAAATGCGCGCGGTGGCGCAGAAGATGACCGGCGTCGCCGAGGAAACGGCGACCCAGGCAAAGCTGGTGACCGGCGCGGCGGAGGAAGCTTCCTCCAACGTGCAGACCGTGGCGTCGGGTGCCGAGGAGCTGTCGTCGTCCATCGGCGAGATCTCGCGCCAGGTCGCCCAGTCGAACGACTACACCGGCAAGGCGGTCAGCGAGACCGAGAATATCACCGCGCGGGTGAAGGGCCTGGACGACGCGGCCCAGAAGATCGGCGAGGTGATCGGCCTGATCTCCGACATCGCCGAGCAGACCAACCTGCTGGCCTTGAACGCCACCATTGAGGCGGCGCGTGCCGGCGAGATGGGCAAGGGATTTGCCGTGGTGGCCGGCGAGGTGAAGAGCCTCGCCACCCAGACCGCCAAGGCGACGGAGGAGATCTCCAGCCAGATCGTCGGCATGCAGGGTGCCACCGGCGATGCGGTTTCGGCCATCGAGGGAATCCGCACCATCATCGCCAGCATCAACCAGAACGCCTCGGCCATTGCCGCGGCGGTCGAGCAGCAGAACGCGGCGACCAACGAGATCGCCCGCAACGTGCAGCAGGCTGCGGCCGGCACCTCGGACGTCTCCGCCAACATCGGCGGTGTGAACGAGGGGGCGGCCCAGACCGGCGCCGCCGCCGGCCAGGTGCAAAGCGCCGCCGATGCGCTGTCGTCCCAGGCCGACGAGCTGCAGCGCGAGGTGCAGGATTTCCTGCAGTCCGTTCGGGCCGCCTGAGCCGCCTTCAGCGGTACGCCCGCGCAAGAGCCTGCCGGGGGAGTGCCCGGCAGGCTCTTTTGCATTCGGCCCCGGCGCTTAACTCCCGGCGCTTAACTCCCGGCTTTCAGCTCCCGGCTTTCAGCTCCAGGTGAGCACGAAGATCCCGGCGAAGACCACCGGCACCATGGTCAGGGCGGCGACGATGAGGACCGGGTAGCCGACCAGGGCGATGGCCGCCGCCAGCACCAGGAAGACGTTCAGCGCCAGGAACAGCTTGGCGCTGTCGCGGCCCTGCACCGCATCGCGGATCAGCCAGCCGATCACCGGCACGGCGTAGACGGCGCCGAGCAGCATCGCGCCGGCTTCCCTCAGCGCGCTGCCGCGCCCGGGGGAGCGGGCGGCGCGGGAGGCGCGCGCGGCATCGGCATCGCGCAGGCGGTTGCGGTCGCCCGCGCGGGCCCTCTCGCCGAAGTGGATGGCGCAGAAGATGACGGCACCGACGATCGGCGGCAGCGCCAGCAGCGGCGCCGGATAGCCTTCGGCCGCCAGGTAGGGCACGCTGGCCAGGCTGCCCAGCAGGGAGATCCACGGCAGCGCGGCGATGAGCAGCCGCACCGGGCGGGCCTGCGGCCGGGCGAACTCGTCGGCGCCGCTCATGGAGTTGGCGATGAAGCCCAGGATGACCAGGAAGAACCAGGCCAGCACCGGCAGGCAGGTCGCCGTCATCACGGCCACCAGCGGCAGGGCCAGGCTGGTGGTCGAGCGCGGCAGGATGGTGAGGTCCAGGCCAAGCCAGATGACCAGGGGCAGCAGCAGGATGCCGCCCACGATATAGGGAAGATGACGCATGGATATATTCGCCTTGCGGTTGGGGTGGTGTTTTTTTGTTATTTGCCAGTCAGTGGCCCGGGTATAGGGGACCCGGACCGCTGCGACC
>JBHJIR010000053.1:0-102564 GCA_050043265.1 Kiloniellaceae bacterium | reverse complement strand
CGCCATCTGGCGCTACGAGCACATCTGGGACAGCTTCACGGTGCCCCGGCGCTTCGGGCGCGACACCCTCGAGACCGGCCGCATCGCCGCGGTGGCGGAGGAGGAGGCCCGCAAGCTGCAGGCCGAGGACCCGAAAGCCCTCGGCGGCTTCTGGGTGCGCGACCGCAAGAACAACGGCCTCATCTACGTGGTGCCGAATTCCGATCCGAATGCGCCGGAGGAAGGCTTGCTGGGCGCCGATGCGGGGCAGGACAGCGTAGCCGGTATGTCGGATCGAAAACCGTTGCCGGTGCGAACTGCGGCTGAAGGAGAAGGCAGCGGCGACGAAGTGCAGAGCGAAGACTTGCCATCGGTCCAGGAATATATCGATCCAAGCGATGTGCCGGAACCTGTCGGTAACCGGCAGATCGTCGACTTTATCGCCGAGCGCATGGAGCTCTCGCCGGCAGCGTTCCGGCAGGCTGCTTTTGAGTCTGGTCTCGATCCGGAACGGGCCGAGTTCTTCCGTGACCTTCTGGCGATGACGTCGGAAACGCGCGATGAATTGAAAGATCGCGCCCTTGCGATCTTCTCGGGTGACAGCGGCTACCGGCCTGTTCAGTCGGTTATGGGACAAGTTGCGCAGACCGACGACCTGGAACTCCGGAAGAAGCTGATTCAAGACACCGTGAAGTTTGCACGGCCAGTCGATCCGGGCGCAGAGGTCGGTGCTGCCATTGGAATGGCGCTCATCGCCGGCAAAGGCGGCGGTAAGGGAAAGCCCGGAGGGAACGCCGGTCGCAAGAAGAGCCGCAAGGCCGGGTTGCGGTTGGAAGATCGCTTTGTCTTGCCGGCGCAGGAGCGGAAAATCAACTGGAACAAGGAACTCGCCGCACCGGAACGGCGCAGCTTTCCCGGCACGGGGACCACCCTCTATAGCGTGCCCAATCAACCTGTGGCAGAATGGGTTCAGAGGACTGGCCGGCCTCTGGGCTTTAAGACCAAAGAAGACTATCAGGGTTTCATCGACCTCTTGGGCGCAAAAGTGACAGAGCTCGATCCCAGGGCTCGGATCGCCATGCGGGGCAGCGCCATCAACGGGCTGAGCTACAAGAAGGGCGGTGGTGGTTTCTCCCGCGATTTTTTCGACATGAAGGTGGAAAGCGCGAGCGATTTCGATATCGCCATCGTCAGCCCGGAGTTTCTGAAGCTGGCGCGGCAAAAGGGAATACAGGTATCGCCCCGGAATGGCGGGTGGAGGACAGGACCGTTGAACGATAAGTCGCTCAAGGAATTGGGGTTGTGGAGCCTACGGAACGAATTGAAAGGAATGTCGGGAAACCGGGATGTCAGCTTCATGATATATGAGTCCGTAGAACAGCTTGAGCGCCGCGGCACCATGATGCTGCTGCGGTAGGAGTATGGCCATGGAGTATTTTGACGACCTTTACGGCGTGCGTGCCGACCAGGATACCTTTATCAAGCGGGAGGAGGAAGTCATCGACCGCGTCGCCGAACGTGTGATGGAGGTGCTGGATATCGACATGCACAGTACGCTCAGTGGCAGCCGTGGTGGCATCTGCTGGGACATCGACCTGCCTCCCGAAGAAGCGGATGACGATAGGACTGCGGAAGAACGCCATTTCCAGCTTGTTGTTAGTCTTCACCCGAACCGAATCATCGAACCGGATGATGACTATTGGCTCGAAGAGGATTACCAGGAGTTCGCCTGGCTTCTGTCCGTCGGGTCGAGTAGCGAAGACCGCATCAAAGAGACGCGAAAGGTAATCGCGGCTGCAAAGGATTTGGACCTGACGTTGATTCGCTCGACCTATGACAAGGATCTGGGGCCTCGTGGCGGTCCGCCGATTGTTACCTATTCAATGAAGCCGGAACCTGCCGCTGGCTAGGTCATGTCGACCTAGCGATAGAGGTAGCGCAGCATGCGCTCGCCCAGGAAGGGGCAGGGCGCGGCGACGCCGTCGAAACGGAAGCCCAGATAGACGAGCCAGCGGCGCCCGAAGATGTCGTCGGGATGGACCTCCGCGCGGATACCGGTGAGGCTGTGCAGGCGCTTCAGCTTCGGCAGGCTGCGGCGGAAGGAACGGTGCAGCCGCTTCAAGGCGCGGCGGCTGAGCGGCGCCGAGAAGAAGCCCCAGGCCCGCGCCTCGCTTCCCTCGATCGTTAAACCGGCGCAGCCGATAATCCGGTCTCGCTCGACGAAGGTGAGGGCCGGTCCCGCCGCCCGGTAGCCGATGGCGAAGAGACGCAAGGAGCCGCGCAGCAAGGGCGGCGGCTCGAGGTCTGCCAGATGCGCGAGATCGAAGGGCAGCAGGCCGGGCGGCGTTGTGCCGCCGGCGGTGCCGGTGGTGCCCGGGCGGCGATCTTCAGGGCGTGACCGGCGGCGTTCTTGAGGGCGTGGTTGGGCCAGGCTTGCCGTCATCTGCATTGCTTTCCTCCTCGCGCGGCAGGTTCTCAGGTCCCCTCTCCCATGCCTCTACCCAAGGTTGGATGGGCAATGAGGCGGAAATATGTCGTCCGCTAAATCATGGACTTCTTAGCGATCCCTAGGTTGTAGCGTCCAGGAGGGCTGGGCCGGCGGATCGCTGCTTTCGACCCTTTCAATCACAGTGAGGACGGACCCAATGAGCGACAATCCGGCAACGGCAGGAAGCGAGACGGCACCCGCAGCGGGCGGCGAAGGCGGCGCCCCGGCAGCGGCAGGCGATTGGCGCAGCGGCATCGCGGAGCCCGGGCTGCGGCGCGTGGCGGAGAAGTTCACCTCGCCGGCGGAGGTGGTGAAGTCCTACGCCGCCCTGCAGAGCCGGCTCGGCCGCTCGGTGGTGAAGCCGGGCCCCGACGCGGGCCCGGAGGAACTGGCCAGCTACCGCCGCCAACTCGGCGTGCCGGAGAGCGCGGAGGGTTATGAGGTCCGCCTGCCGGAGGACCTGCCGGCGGCGCTGCGGGCCGACCCGGGCGGGGAGGCGCTGCAGCAGGATTTCCTGAAGGCGATGCACGAGGCCGGTGCCAGCAACGCCGTCGTGCAGAAGGCGCTGGACTGGTACTACGGCAATGCCGCGCAGGGCCTGGCGCAGCAGGAGAAGACGGCAGCCGAACGCCGCGCCGAAGCCGAGGCCAGCCTGCGCCAGGAATGGGGCGGCGACCACGACCGCAACCTGACCTTTGCCCAGCGCGCGGTGCAGACTTTCGGTGATGATGCCTTTGTCGCGTTTCTGGAGAGCCAGGAGGTTGGCGGGGTGAAGCTGGGCGACCATCCGGCCTTCGTGCGCGCCTTTGCCGCCATCGGCCGCAGCATGGGCGAGGACGTCCCCCTGAGCGGGGCGGGCGAGAGCGGCGGCGGCAGCAGCCTGCACGCCCGCATCGACGCGCTGCACGCCCTGCAGGACAGCGATCCGCAGAAGTATGCCTCCCGCGCCGTGCAGAGCGAACTGCAGTCGCTCTATGGGCGTCTCTACGGCGGCCAGCCGCTGGTGGGCAGTGAGGGGCGGCGGCTGTAAGCCCCAATTGGGTGGGCGTCGCCGACATCCCTCAACTTTCTCCTGCCGACTAGCGGAGCTTTCCATGACAGATGATGCCTCATCAGAGGCTGCCGGCGCGAGCGCCGGCGGCGCGCCCCCGCTTGTGCCCGAAGCGACGCCGGCCGTGCCGGCCTTCGAAATCCGCAAGGTGGCGCCGCCGACGGCGCAGGAACGCCAGACGCGGCGCGACGCCATGGAAAGTGCGATCAAGTTCGGCGCGGCGCCTTACCGGGATGCCGAGGGCAAGGCACGCTACGTGTCTTTCCGCGAGGCCAACAACGCGCCGGTCGAAGCCTGGAAGCGTGACCGCGAGGCCAAGCGCGGCTACCGCCGCACCCAGTACGCCCGTAAGGCTGCCGGGCAGATGGTCTGGCATCCGGAAGACCAGATCGAACTCGGCAAGCGGCTGGGCGTGATCTACCACCGCGAGGGCCGCAGCGTGGAGGGCGCGGCCGAGCGCGGGCTCTATGACGCCATCTGGCGCTACGAGCATGTCTGGGACAGCTTCACGGTGCCCCGGCGCTTCGGGCGCGACATTATCGAAACGGGGCGCATCGCCGCGGTGGCGGAGGAAGAAGGCCGCAAGCTGCAGGCTGAGGACCTCAAAGCCGTCGGCGGCTTCTGGGTGCGCGACCGCAAGAACAACGGCCTCATCTACGTTGTCCCCAATCCCGATCCGAATGCGCCGGCTGAAGACAGCCTGGTCGCCGGTGAAGGGGACGACAGCGTCATCGGCATGGCCGATCCGGGCGGGATCACGCGCTCCGTCCTGGACATCGTCCCGGAGGTTTACGATCCCGCCGGCTTCTACGACGTCGAGGAAGACGCCGAGAACGGGGGACTGGTCATCGTCGGGCAGGCCGACGATGCGGACGGCTTCCTGCAGCTTGCCGGCGGTAGACAACCGCAGGAGCCACAACGCCGCAAGCTGCAGCCAGAGGCACTGGAGCATGTGGCCGACGGCTTCCTTGCCGTGCTGGATGCCGGCAGCGGGCCGGACGATCCGCTGTGGCAGCAACTGGCGCGCCTAGTGGCGGAGATCCTGCCCGGCACCGGGCACGTTCTCAGTGCCCGCGAGGCCTACGTTGCCTTCCAGGCGGCCGCCGCCGCAATGGAAGACGGCGACTGGGAAGAGGCCCTGCTGAAGGGCGGCGAGGCGTTGCTAGACCTGGCCGGCGCGGTGCCGGCCATCGGCGACCTCATGCGCCTGGGCAAGGGCGCAGTGAAAGTCGCCAACCTGCTGCTGCGTTTGGGACGCAGGATCGACGTCGAGCCGCGCGTGCTGGCAATGGCCGCGGCCGGAGGTGCCGGCAAGGGGCGCGGTGTTTTCGAAGAGCTTCCGGGCGTTGGGCGCGGTCAAGCGCAGAAGGGGCCGAACGAGCGTTTTGTCCTTCCGGAGAACCAGAAGTCCATCACCGTATTGGAGGGTGCGACGACGCCGATCTGGAAGAGCTTTCCGGAAACCGGAACAAGACTGTACCGCGTGCCCGGCGAGCCAGTTGCGGATCGGGTGCTGGCGCGCGGCTATCCTCTTGGATTTCGCAGCAGCGGGCACTACAAATCTTTCATCCAACCGGTGCAGGAAAAGGTCCGTGAACTCGATCCCGACGCTGTGATCGCCATCAAGGGCAGTGCCGTGACCGGCCAGGGTTTCGACAAGGTGAAGGGGACCTATACGAACGGCTTCTTCGATAGCGGCGTCGAGGCGAGCGACTATGACATCGCGATCGTCAGCTCGAAGCTTTTCAAGTTGGTGGAAAAGGAGGGAATAAAAGTGTACCGGGAAGCCGGGAATACCCGGGTCATGAATAGTGAAACTCTAAAGGTGGTGGGACTGCAAGAGGAGTTCGAACATATGAAGCGGATCGCCGGTGGCCGCGATGTGTCCCTGGTGATCTACGAGTCTCTTGACGGCTTGCAGGCGAAGGGCACGATGATGACCCTGGGCAGGGAACTTGGAGAAATTCAGTGAAGACCTTTGTTGACATCTATGGCATTGCGGTCGAGCCGGAGGAGATTCATCGGGTCGCCGAAGAGATCAACGGTATCCTGCGCGCGCGCGGGGACGAGCCCATGGAGAGGTTCAACAACGGTATGCGCGGAGGTTACTTCTATAAGAATGACTTCCCTGACGATCCGCAGTTGGACCTCTCCTACAACTTCGTCCAGCTTTTCCGCCAGCGAGAGGTGTCTTGGGAGGAGGAGGACTTCAAGGAACTCACCATTATTCTTGATGCCAGTACGGAAGACCTATCTCTCCTGGATGATCTTGAGCAGCCCTTGCTGGCGCTCGGGTTCGTGAAGGTCCGCCGAAGGTGGTTCGACAGGTCCACTGACGAGCGGGGCACTCTTTTCGAGCTGACGCCAAAAGGTGCGCCAAAATAGTGCGATGAGGGGTCCTTCCCCGATGGGATCGGGAAGCATCGGACCTGTGTTTCGATTTAGCGGAAACCGTCTCGCGCTGACCGAAGGACGCGCAGGGCCAGCGGTTGCCCAGCGGACTGCAATTTTTCCGCTGCGAGACGGCGAAGTCATTCTACCACCAGTAAAAAGCGTCAGCCAGCTTTTCGAACCGTTCTTCTTCGAGCAGACCGCCGAGCGCGCCTTCAAGGGCACGCGCTTTCCGCCCCGCAACGCCATCGCCAACGAGCGGCGCGGCCTGGCGGCGACGGACATGGCGCTTTCGCAGGTGCTGCGGGGCGAGAAAGGCGTGGTGCGTGATGCCATGTACCGGCACGGGGCCGGTTCCATCACGTTCTATGTCGGCGAGGCTGGCAATGCAGCGAAGAAGTACAGGGGCGGCAGCGGCATCGCCCACATCATCGCCAAGCACGGTCCCGAGGTGATGCCGGAGGTCATCGAGACCATCTCGAAGGGAACGCATACGTTCGTTGAGCGTGGAGTAGGTCGCAAAATGGTCATCAAATATGGTGACCACACAGCGGTGCTGGTCCTCGTGGAAGCGCGAGCGGGGAAAAGAGGCTCGTGGCTGTTGACCGGCTATGAGAAGGGCGACACCGACATCAACTTCGATCTCAGCCAGCTCACGGGGCCGCTGTTCTTCAAATCAAACTAGAAGAGATTAAGGTGTGCCCCGGTGAACCCAGGGAGGACCAAGACTCCGTTGAGCCTACGCACGATGGGCCTACACATCTTCGTCCCACCGTGGGAGCGAGGCGCCTGAGTAATGTAGGTGCTGCGGCGGGGTGGTTCAACCGGCGCTTGCGCGCCGCCGCCGACGCTCTTTCTTTCCGTTTTCGAGTTTGCCGCGGGCGCGGGGATACCCTGCCGGCCTCCGTGCCCGCGGCCTTTTTCCGCAATCCGTAAGGCCCCTAAGCGGCCCGACGCGGCCTGACCGTCGTGCCCTTGCGGGCGCGGGGCAGGGACCCGCGTGCCCGGCCGTCCCAAGCGGACACCCTCTCGGAGCGCTCATTCCCATTCCCTTGTTCAAAGGAGATGTGCGTTGAGCACTTCCATCGACCTTTCCTTCGTGAAGCAATTCGAACGCGAGGTTCACGAAGCCTACCAGCGCCAGGGCTCGCTGCTGCGGGCCACGGTGCGTTCCAAGAACAACGTGAAGGGCGCCTCGACGACCTTCCAGAAGATCGGCAAGGGCGTCGCCTCGACCAAGGCCCGGCACGGCAAGGTCACGCCGATGAACGTCGATCACACGCCGATCGAGTGCACGCTGCAGGACTTCTATGCCGGCGACTACGTCGACAAGCTGGACGAGGCGAAGGTGAACCATGACGAGCGCATGGTGATCGCCAACGCCGGTGCCTGGGGCCTGGGCCGCAAGACCGACGAACTGATCATCGCCCAGGCGGACCAGACCACCTCCTTCGTCGGCAGCTATGCCAGCGGTCTGAACCGGACCCTGCTGCTGCAGGCGGTGGAAGCCCTGGACGACAACGATGTGCCGGACGACGGCAACCGCTGGGGCCTGCTCACCCCGCGGCAGTGGTCCATCGCGCTGACCATCGCGGAGTTCGCCAGCGCGGACTTCGTGGGCGACGACCTGCCGTTCATGCAGCGCAACCGCACAAGGTCGTGGCTGGGCGTGAATTGGATGCGGCACACCGGCCTGCCCGGCAAGGGCACGGCCAACGCGGTGTGCTTCACCTATCACAAGAACGCCCTGGGCCACGGCTGCGGTGCCGATGTGACCAGCGACATCACCTGGCACGGCGACCGGGCGGCCCACTTCGTCAACAACATGATGAGCCAGGGGGCCTGCCTGATCGATCCGGAAGGCGTCATCGAGATCCGTCTCGACGACACCGCCACCATCCCGGCCTGAGGAGACTGACCCATGGCATATAACGCAAAGTACCTGACCCTCATGGCCCATGGTGCGGGCCAGCAGTGGTGGTCCTACCGCACGGCGGACACGCCGGCCATGGTGGACACCGCCGGCTACTTCACGAACGAGGCTGTCGGCATGCTGAAGGTCGGCGACCTGGTCTTCGTCCAGCAGGTCGACAATCCGGCGGCGCCGTCCAGCGTCACGGCGGCGGGCTGGCACCTGGTGTTGTCCAACGACGGCACCACGGTGGACGTCTCCAACGCCACCGCGGTGGCGATCACCGACGCCGACTGACGCGATACCGACTGAGTAGCTCCAATCGGTGACTTCCGCGGGCGGCCTCGTTTTGGGGCCGCCCGCTGCTTTTTCCATCCATCCCAAAAAAGGGAGCGTTCCATGCCCAAGGCCTTGTCGCAGAATCTTGAGACCATCGCCGCGCTGCAGAGCTTCTGCGTCTTCGGCTACCAGACCGAGGACCCACTGCCGGCGGTGGCGACGGCGGACTATTTCGTCAGCTGCGCCTCGCGTCTGATGGCCAACGACCTGATCCTGGTCTGCGCCGATGCCGAACAGGATCCGGCCTGGGGCCTGTTCCTGGTCAGCCGCGTGGGGCCCGAGGGGGTCGTCCTGGAGAACGTCGCCGGGCTGACGCCGGACACCATCAACGGTCTGACCTTTCTGCGCAGCCCACGGGCGCCGCTGCCGGCTGGCAAGGTGCTGCGGGACGCCAAACAGGGCCGAACGCGCCGTGCGGCCGCCGCGGCCGCTTAAGGAGATACGCCATGGCCGACGTCACGGGAATCTGCAATTCCGCGCTCGCCAAAATCGGCGCGGCGCGTATCACGGCGCTGGAGGAGGGCAGCAAGAACGCCAGCCTCTGTGCCGACCTCTACGAGCGCTGCCGCGACGACCTGCTGCGGGCGCATAGCTGGAACTTCGCCACGGCCCGCGCCAAGCTGGCCCGCACGGCAGAGGTGCCGGTGTTCGGCTATGCCTACGCCTACGCCCTGCCGGCGGACTGGATCCGCTGTGTCGCGGCACAGGGCAGCGAGAGCGGCGGTCCGGAGCTGGTTTACCGCATCGAGGGCGCCCGGCTGTTGAGCGATGCGGAGGATGTCTACCTGCGCTACATCCGACAGGTCGGGGACGCCAACCTGATGCCGGCCGACTTCCGCGAGGCCCTGGCCTGCCTGCTGGCGCGGGAGCTGGCGCTGCCGATTGCCCAGTCCAACACCCTGGAAGAAAAGCTGGAGGCGCGTTTCCGGACGAGGCTGCGGCGGGCCCGCACCACTGACGGCCTGGAAGATCAAGTTGAGCCGATGCCGCTCGGCGCCTGGGCGGAGGTCCGCTAAGCCATGACCCGCGCCAATCCCCTGCAAGCCGCCTTCAATGCCGGCGAACTCGGCCCCCGCATGTCGGGCCGGGTGGATTTTGCCAAGTACCGCAGCGCCGGCGCCCGGGTCGAGAATCTGACGCCGCTGCCGCAGGGTGGCCTGACCCGCCGGCCCGGTACCCGATTTGTCGCTGCCGCCGCGGATGCGCACAAACGCCCGCGGCTAATCCCCTTCGAATTCTCGACCGAACAGGCCTACGTACTGGAAGCCTGTGATGGCTGCCTCCGGTTTTTCCGCAACAAGGGCCAGATCGTGGTCCAGCCGACCGACGCGGCGATCAGCAACGGCAGCTTTGACAGCGACCTGACGGATTGGGCCGATATCTCGACAGGAGGTGCGTCGATCTCGCCCGGCCAACTGGAATTCACGGAAGTGAATACGCTGAAGTATTCGACGGTGGGGGCCCCTGGGTGGGGTATTTCCGCATCGCCCAGCCGCCCTTGTGTCGGCGTGCGGTTCACGGTGGCCGAGAACTCGGAAATTCTCGATCTGTCGATCACAAACGCATCGCTGAATGGCGGTACGATCGCGATGAATTTCAAAGCCGGGATTTACACCGACGTTGCCGGCGCGGTGGGGGTTCAGGTGGGAACGGATTCGCCCGTGGTGACCTTTCCCAACGCGATTGCAACCCGCACCGCATCTTTTGCCGTGCCACCGGTCGTGTCGGCGGGGCAGACCTATTGGGCCGTTCTTACGTCCGTGACGGCAGGCCGCATCGGGTTGGCCTTCTGTTCCGGACGCCCGGAGGTGGCCGGTGGCTGGGGGGCGACACCTGAAGCCATCTCGGTGGGGTCGGGTGGTTTTCCGGGTTCACAGGACGTCAGAATCAGAGTCCGGATGTCGACAATTTCGACAAACGGTACTTTGAATCTGAACGGCAATGGCAGCGATGTGGCTGCCGCCGAGCAGGCGGTGACGACCAGCCATACGGGCCAGGAGCATGTCCTGAAATTCCGTATCCTTGGTGTGGCGGGCGACAAGGCGACGCTGCGGGTCGGCAACACCGCCGGCGGCGACCAGGTTCTGGCCGATACCGAGTTGGAAGTGGGTTACCACGCCATCGCCTTTACGCCAGGGGCCAGCCCGTTTTACGTCGGGTTCCGGAACGAGGCCAATAAGACCGTCCGTATCGATGACGTGGCCTTTCTTGGCAATGGCGCGGGCGGCCCCCTGCCGCTGGAATTGGGCGCGCCCTACGGCGAGGCCGACTTGACGGCCCTTAAATGGGCGCAGTCGGCGGACGTGATGTATTTCGCCCATTCGGATTACCCGCCGCACAAGTTGGAGCGCCGGGGCAACGCGTCGTGGTCGTTGGTCCGGGTGGCCTTCGAGGATGGTCCCTATCAGGACCAGAATACGACCGTCGCGAAGACGCTGCAGCCCAGCGCGACCAGCGGCAACGGGATCAGTATCACGGCGGAGGGGCATGCCCCCTTCCTGCCGGGCGATGTAGGGCGATCCATCCGGCTGGCGCCGTCCGGCGAGCCCGGCTGGGCGGTTATCACGGAGTACACCGGCCCCGAGCAGGTCAAGGCCGACGTGAAGCGTGCCTTTGCCGCGGCGACGGCGACGCCCAACTGGCGGTTAGGCGCGTGGTCGGCCGAGCGAGGGTTCCCGTCGGTGGTCACCTTCTTCGAGCAGCGGCTGGTCTGGGCCAGCACCCGCGCGCAACCGCAAAGTTTCTGGATGTCGCAGTCGAGCGACCTGGAAAACATGAGGCCGGACAGTTTTGAGGGCGGAGCCGTCGAGGTGCAGGACGACGACGGCTTGGACTTCACCATCGCCGCCGACGAGGTGAACGCCATCCGCTGGCTGTCGCCGGGCCGCCAACTGATCCTGGGCACGTCGGGCGGCGAGTGGTCGGTGGCGGCAGACGGTCCGGTGGTGACCCCGACGGATATTGCCGTCAAACGCGAGTCGACCAACGGCAGTGCCAATATCCAGCCGCTGCGGATCGGCTCCATCGTGCTGTTTGTGCAGCGAGCCAAGCGCAAGCTGCGCGAACTCGTGTTCAGCCTGGAGACCGACGGCTTCCGGACGCCGGACCTGACCATCCTGGCGGACCACATCACCGAGAGCGGCCTGCGCGAGATCGTGTATCAGCAGGAGCCGGACAGCCAGGTGCATTGCGTTCGAGAGGACGGGGTCCTCGCGACCCTGACCTATCGGCGGGAGCAGGATGTCGCGGGCTGGTCAAGGCATCTCCTGGGCGGCCGCTTCGGCAGCCGCACCCCGGTCGTCGAGAGCATGGCGACGATACCCGGCCGTGCGGCAGCCGGCAGCGAGAACCGCGACGAGGCCTGGATTGCCGTCAAACGGACCATCGATGGCGCGACCTTTCGCAGTATCGAGGTCTTTGAAGCCTCCTTCGAGGGGCCGAACCCCGAATCCTTCGACGACGCCGCGGGTTTCGACTCGGAAGTGCTGGCACGTCAGAAAGACGCTTTCTACGTCGACTGCGGGCTCACCTACGACGGCCCGCTGACGCAGATGCTTTCCGGGCTCGATCATCTGGAGGGGGAGACTGTGGCCATTCTGGCGGACGGCGCACTGCACCCCGATCGCATCGTCGCAGGCGGTGCTATTTCTTTGCAGGTACCGGCCGGCAAGATCCACGTGGGGCTGCCGTACCGCCATGTCTTCACGTCCCTGAAGCTGGAGGCGGGAGCTGCCGCGGGCACGGCGGTCGGCAAGGTGAAGCGGGTGCACGGTATTGCCCTGGTACTGCTGCATTCCCTGGGGCTGCGGATTGGCCCCTCGCTCTCCCATCTGGAAGACGTGCCACTACGCGAGGTAGGGGATGCCATGGATACGGCGGTACCGTTGTTCACCGGCGAGCGCTTCGTCAGCTTCGACGGTGATTTCGAGCGCGACGCGCGTATCGTCATCAGCGGCGACGCGCCCTTGCCCTTCACGCTGCTGGCCGCCGCGCCGGAGCGCAAGACCAACGAGCTGATCTGATGGGCGGGGTCCGCGTTGTTCCCTTCGAACCGGCGCACCTGGCCGATCTCGATCCGCCGGTGTTCGACCCGGCGCAGATGCAGCGCTTCGCCGCCGCGTACCGGCCGGCCGGTCCCGCCTTCACCCTGATGGAAGGCGGCCGGGCCCTGGGTTGCGGGGGCCTGTTGATCGAGGGCGGCGAGGCGCGGGCCTGGGCCTTCCTCTCCGAGGCCTTGCGGCGGCGGCCCGTGCTGCTGCACCGCACGGTGAAGCGGGCGCTGCCGGCCTTGGCGCGTCACTACGAGCTCCGAACCGTGCGTGCGGGGGCCCATGCGGAGTTCGCCACGGGGCGGCGCTGGCTGGAGCGGCTCGGCTTCCGCTTCGAGCAGATCTGTCCCCGTTTTGCGGGAACCACTGAAGACTATGCGAGGTATCGTCTATGACTGGAATTGAAACTGCGATTCTGGTGGCGGGTCTTGCCGGCGCTGCCATCAGCGCCGCAGGCTCCATCGCGGCAGGGCAAGCCGAGGCAAATGCGGCCGAGTACAACGCTGATATGGCGCAGCAGCAGGCGGAGCGCGAGCGGCAGATTGCCGAGCGCGATGCCGCGGCACATCGGCGGCAGAACAGCCGCGTGCAAGCGGCATCGAGGGCGCGGCGGGCCAGCAGCGGTGTGACATCCCAAGGATCCCCGTTGCTGGTCGATGAAGCAACAGCGGCGGAAATCGAATTGGGCGCTCAGAACATTCTCTCCGGCGGCGCGGCCAATGCCTGGGGCTACAAGAGCCAGGCGGCCTTGTCCCGCTCTCGTGCCAGCAATGCGAGGACCAGTGGGTTCTTGACGGCGGGGAGTACACTTCTGACCGCGGCCGGAAACACGGACTTCGACAAGCTTTTCGGGGAAAACGAGGATCCGTAAAGCAGCGGATCCACAAAGCAGTTTGAAAAGCAAAAAACTCAAATTCTCATTCTGAGGTGTGGCCATGCCGCGTATTCCTTCCGCCGCTGACGTGAATCCAGTCGGTGCCGCTGTCTCCCGTCTCCCGACCGTGCGTGCTGAGGCCGAGGACTTCGGCGTCGATGTCGTTACGAGCCTTACAGAGTTCGGACAGGCAGCGGTCTACGCTTTCAGGGAAACCAAGCGCAGGGAGCTTCTGAAAAAGAAAAAGGAAAAACGCGAGGCCAGCGAAAAGCAGGTTGCGGCTGCGAAAGCGGTGGTGACGCAACGCGCCGAGAGCAACACGTTGATCAATGACATGAAGGGCGGAGATGCGTCGACCGGCCTGACGGCTGAAGAAGCCATCAAGCAGTTCGATCGCAGCGTCGAGGAAAACCTGGGAACCTTGCCGGCGCCGCAGCGGGAGGCGGTCAAGGCAGCTATCACGCCGGTGCGCGAGGGGCATCAGGTTCGCGCTCTGCAAAGCGACAACAATATCAGGGTGCAGAAGCTGATTCAGGAGACGGACGGCGTCCTGGGTTCCTTGGAGAATCTGGCACTGCAGGAGCCCCAATCAGCCGAGCACTATGTCATGGAAGGGACGGCGCTGCTTCAGGGGCTTCTGGAGAGTGGCGCCCTGACGGCGGAACAGTTTGCCGGGCAGAGCGCCGCCTTCCGGCGCAGCCTCTACACCAAGGTGGTGCGGTCACAGCCGGCAGCCGATGCGCTGGCGGACCTGGAGGAGGGGGTTTACGACCAGGCCCTGGGAGATCCGGAACTGAAACAGTTTTTGCAGACGGAGACGGCGTGGCGTCTGCAAAGCGAAACAGCGCAGGGCGCAGCGGGCGCCGAAGGGCAGATGGCGCGGCTGCGGCGCGGCGAAGCGGTGCCCGGTGAACTCACCGCGGCGACGCAGCGCATTCTCCAGGCCGGCGACATGGCTGACGCGGCGTTGCAGAACGAGCGGGCCCTGCGGGTGCGTTCAGAACTTCAGAAGCTGCGCTATGCCCCGGAAGCGGAAGTTGCCGCGGGCATTGCGGCTCTGGCGCCGACGGCCGATGCGGTGGACGCGGCAGAGCGCCAGAAAGTCCAGCAGGAGGTGTGGAACCAGAGCCAGATCATGCTGCGCGAGCGCCGCGCCGATCCGGCGGCCTACGTGATGGGCCTGCCGGCAGTGGCGGCGGCCTTTGCGGCGGCGGAGAAGCACCCGGCACTGCTGCCCGATGCGGTGGCCGGGCGGCTGGCGGCGCAGGCGGCCCTGGGGTTGACGCCGGAGGGGCAGAACGTTCTGACGAAGGAAGAGCGGGCGCAGATATGGAGCGGGCTTATGCGCCTGGCGCCCGAGCAGCGCATCGCCGCCCTGATGGAACTGGGCAATCTTTATGGCGACCAGAGCGGTGCCGTCGCAACGGATCTGGCGGAGGCGGGGCTGTCGGTGAACGAGCTGCTGGCGGGCGACCCCAGCGGCGGCCCGGAGGTTGCGGGACAACTCGTACAGGCGGCGGAAAGCCGGGGCGAGGCGAAGGCGCCTGAGACAGGCGTGATCCAGGAGGCGGCGGAGAAGCTGATCGTGGAAGGGAAGGAAGCCGGCAACCAACGCGGAAACCAAGAGTTGCCGGAAGATATGGAATTCAGCCTGCCTTCATCCCGGCCGAAGCCAAATCCATTGCGTGAGGACGAGAGCATTGAGGGGAGATTGCACATTCCCAAGCTCGTGGGAACGCCGGAAGAGCAGGCCCGTCAGTTAATCGACGCCACGGGATTGGAGTTCGATGTGCCCGAGGGATTGTTCCGATATTACGGGCAGCCGGATTTCCTGCCGCTGCTTCGTGACTTCTTGAACGTTCGGGAAATATTCGAACTCCATGGCCAGCATGGGGTTAACGGACTTGTAGAAAGGGCAAGCGCGATTCGAGAGAGTATCGGCGCGCCGGCGATGGGAAACACTCTCGACCAACAGATCTGGACCCTTGCCGATCTTGTGCTTGACAAGCCCTATATCTACCCTTGGTCCTTGACTAATATCGAACTGACATCGTCGATTGGCGCGTTAGCCGAGAGGCTACGAGACTCTGCAAATCAAAGCGTAGGATTTGAGCTCTTCAGTACGATCGCAGAGCTCTTCGTGCCCGTCGGAAAGATCAAGCAGGGCATCGGAGTCGCCCTCAATGCCGTCGGCCTCTCCGATTCAATCGACACCGCTACGTCGCACAAGGAGTTTTGGCACCTCGTCAACGAGGCGATCCGTCGCAAGATTCTGATCGTCAATCCCGAGGCTGCTAAGGGCGCCGGGCTGTAGGCCTTGGATACCCATCCTTGGAAAGGCCAAGCCTTGCCATCCTGGAGGTTTCAACCGTAGATCCATTACGAGCGCATGCAGCGGATCAAGTGTCTCAGTTTTGCGGCACCAACGGAATATCGTAGGCCTTCCGCATGGCTTCCGCCCTTACCGCAATCGCCTCATAGTACGGTATGGGAAGGTCGATATCCCTGTTGCAGGCGAGGCTTAAAAAGTGATCTTTTTCCGAAAAAATGAGGTAAAGCCAGATGTCTGCCAGAACAGGATTTCTGTCTACACCTTTGCCACCACAGTAGGCACTTGCGAGAACATGGTAACCCCAGGTATTGCCATTTGCAGCGGCTCTAGTTCCCCAATAGAAAGCTTCGCGCTGAATATTTTCGTCTTTCGAAAAACCGAATGGGTTGATGGACGAGGCTAAATCACCTTGGGCAGGCCCGTAGCCCTGCTCCGCTGACTTCCGGACGTAGGTGTGCCCACGTTCTTCATCCTTCTCTATGCCTTTACCAAGTAAGTAGATCTGCCCAATCTCATATTGCGCCTCCGCATCACCGGCATTAGCCAGCGGGAGCCATGTACGAAACGCCGCTTCGAAATCTTTGGACCTGTAGAGGCTTCTTCCTCTTTTAAATTGGGCCTGATCGGCTGTTGACCTTTGGGGTTTGTAGCGGCCGTCGTAATCGCGCAGGTCTATTGGGCCGGTGGCGGCGAGCCGCTCCTTCTCTTGTTGTTCGATTTTCTGCTTCAGGTCCATCATGTACTTGGCGAAGCCAGCAATCTTGCGAGCGTATTCGTCGCCTTGCTCAGCCAGGGGCTGCGCTTCCCGATAGGCAGTTTCGAAGTCGCCTTTCTCAAGGGCGCGAGCTGCGGCGTTGATATCTGCCGCCGCTGCGGGAAGCGTCGTGAGCCAGCGCAGCGCGGCGGGCAAAGCACTCAAAACGCGCAGCGTCCTTCTGATGCAGATGTGTGACGGCATATAAAATCTCCTTTGGCCGGAAAGGGACGCGGCCTGAAGTTCCGTTCCTGAACAGCGGCTAACTCTACCGCTGATTGTTTCTTTGTTCAACATTTGTTCTTGCGATGCGGCGCTATCTTTGCGGCTACCGCACCCGTGCTGCTGCCCGATGCGGTGGCCGGGCGCTTGGCGTCAGCATCCAGCCTGTCCCCTGCACTATTCGATCTCCCTTCATCAGCTCGCAGCTGAGCACTTCCCCCATGAGTTCTGCCAGGAGCAGCGCATGACCATCTCCACAACAACGGCCAAGAGCCGCTATCCCGGCGACGGCACGACGACCAGCTTTCCAACCGGGTTCAAATTCCTCGACAACGACCACGTGAAGGTAATCCTGCGCGCCGCAGAGGGTGGCGAAACCGTGTGGACCGAGGGCAGCGAGTACGCCCTGAGCGGTGCCAGCGCGCCTGGCGGCGGCACCGTCACGGTCAACACCAGTCCGACCGACTACACGCCCGCCGTGGGCGAAACGCTGGTGGTGAAGCTGGCCGTGCCGCCGCGCCAGGAAACCTCGCTGCCACTGGGCGGTGCTTTTCCTTCCACCGCCGTCGAAGGCATGGCCGACCTGGCCGCGCTGCGCGACCAGCAGGTGGCGGAAGCGCTGAGCCGGGCGGTGAAGTTCAAGGAGACGACGGCCCTCGCGGAGGTCGAATTTCCGGAGCCGGTGGCCTCGCGCTATCTGGCGGTGAACGGTGCCGGCGACGGGCTGGAGTGGGCCTACGGACCGGGCGCGCAGGTCGCCAGCGTGTTCGGGCGGATCGGTGCCGTGACGGCAGCGCTAGGCGACTACGAGGCCAGCCAGCTCGACAACGACAGCGGCGTTGCGGGGGCCACGGTGGCCGACGCGCTCGATGCTCTGGAAGCCGGGCAGGCGGGGGCGGCGATCCTCGCCGAGCTCGCCGGGGGCGACGGCGCCGGCTCCGGCCTGGATGCGGACCTGTTGGACGGCAACCAGGCGAGCGCCTTTGAGCGGACCGCGAACAAGGGCGCGGCCAACGGCTATGCCGGGTTGGACAGCGGCGGCAAGGTGCCGACCGGGCAACTGCCCGACGCCCTGGTGGGCGCGCTGGTCTACCAAGGCACCTGGAATGCCGCCACCAACACGCCGGTGCTCTCCGGCAACGGCGGCGGTGGCGACATGGGCCACTACTACCGGGTGGCGACCGCGGGCGCCACGAACCTGGACGGCGTGGCCGAGTGGGCCGTGGGCGACTACGTGGTCAACAACGGCGCGGCCTGGGAGAAGATCGACAACACCGATCAGGTGGTGTCGGTGCACGGGCGCCAGGGCGTGGTAGTGGCGAACGTAGGCGACTACACCGCCGACCAGATCAGCGAGACGGCGGGCAACAAGATCCTGACGGCAGCCGAGCGGACCAAGCTGGCCGGCGTCGCCGCCGGCGCCGAGGTGAACCCGGCGGTGCTGTCGCAGGTTCAGGCCGAGGACGGGGCCAGCACCACGGCATATTCCTGGACGCCGCAGCGGGTCCACCAGGCGGCCAAGGACGCGGTGCCGGTGTCGCTTATCGTCGCCCTCGGGGACGAGACTACCGTGCTGACCACCGGGACGGCGAAGGTCACCTTCCGCCTGCCGCATGCGATGACGCTGATCGCGGTGCGCGCGTCGCTGACAACGCAGTCGGCATCGGGCAACCCGACCTTCGACATCAATGCGGGCGGCGCCACGATCCTCTCCACCAAGCTGTCGATCGACGCCGGCGAAAAGACCAGCACCACGGCGGCGACGCCGGCTGCGATCAGCGATACGGACCTGGCCGACGATGCGGAGATCACCATCGACGTGGACGCAGCCGGCACCGATGCGGCCGGCGCCAAGGTGACGCTCATCGGCTTCAAGACGACGACGTGAGGAGGTGGATATGAGTATTTTGTTGAACCCGTATCGGTTTTCCTCGGTGGAGGCTGAACCAGGTTTCACCGCTTTCTCTACGTCTGGTGTCCACGAGTTCATCGTTCCCATCGGTATCCTTTCCCTTGACGTGAAAACTTGGGGCGGCGGTGGCGCCTCTGGCGGGGGAGGCTCCAATGGAGCGAGCGGAGTCGGGGCAGGGTGCGGTTTCGCAGGATGCACTATCGCGGTCACTCCCGAAGAGACGCTGCTCGTCTTCGTGGCGGGTGGCGGCGCGGCCGGTGTCGCCGGGCCAGATACCGGCTCGGGCGGTGGCGGTGGTGGCTGGTCAGGTGTCTTCCGCGGGTCGATGCCGTTGGTGATAGCTCCTGGCGGCGGCGGGGGTGGCGGTGACGACGATGCCGCAGAAGGGTTGCTTGTCGGTGCCGGCGGTCCTGGTGGCGGTGCGACCGGCGGTGGTGGCGCAACCGGCGAGTCGACGGCATCGCCTACTTCGTCTGGTGGCTTAGGTGGGACGCAAAGCGAGGGCGGTTCCGCTGGCACAGTTTCCAGTGGTGAGGGGCCTTCGCCCGGCTCCAGCCTGCAAGGTGGCGCTGGCGGGCGCCATACGGTGGAGGAAGAGCCTGGGGGTGGCGGCGGTATCAACGGCGGTGGTGCGGGCGGGGGCAGCAACAGTGTCCGCGGTGGCGGCGGTGGCGGCGGCGGCGGTCTATTCGGCGGTAGTGGCGGCTCAGCAGCGAATCAACCCCAAGACTCGGCATGCGGAGGCGGTGGCGGCTCGGCCTATGCGACCGGCAGCGATATTACGATCCTATCGGGGAGCAATGCTGATGCCGCCAATGCGGGCGATCTCGATTACCCTGGAGGCGTTGGCAATGGCGGTGCGGGACAATCAGCACAAGGTGTCGACGGCATCGCCGGACAGGACGGCTACGTTCTGCTCAGCTGGGGAGGGTAGGGCGCCAAGGGCGTAGATAGGGTGGCGGTTGATAGCGAGGATCTGCTGTGCTCGCTCGGTGTCGCCGCTCTCTGTAAGGACAGCTGCGGCAATCTGCAGCGCATGCTTGAAGGTATGAAGCAGCATTTCGCGAATTTTCGGCGCTAGCAGCAGGGTCAGGTGGAAACCTGGCGCGGTCGACTCGACCTTCAGGTGTTTAGCAAAGTCCCGAGCAATTAGGCTCGTAAACGGCTCCGACTGGAGGGGAGGCTTTCTTAGTTGGTGCAAAAGAACGTTTGGACATACAGCGGTTTCTTTCAGCCCCCGATACTGCCAGTGGCCATTAGTTACCTGCAATCGGCATAAGAATCTAGATATCCTAACCTCCAACCGACTGAGAAGGAGTTGGCCGATGGCCGGGAAATCCTGGGTGCTGCTTTTGGCGGCGCCCTTTTTGATTCTGGGCGGGCTTTGTTGGCCCGATCCTGCGGGGGCTTTCACGCTGCAATGCGTGCCGCGCGACACGATCTTCGAGAGCCTGAAGGCGGCCAATGGCGAGGTGCCGGCGCATGTCGGGGTGGCCGCGACCGGATCGCTGTTCGAGGTGCTGGTAAGTCCCGACGGCGCCTGGACGGCGTTCTTCACCTTCCCGGATGGCCTGACTTGTCCGGTGGCATCCGGTGAGGGCTGGCGCGATGCGCCGGCGATCGGCGATGACGACCCGGCGGCATAGCATGGCGGAGGATCGCATTGCCCGAGAACAGGCGACTGTCGCCAACCAGAAGATCGATTCGCACGAGGACCGCTGCAGTGAGCGCTGGCGCGAGGCGCGCGACGAGATGAAAGACCTGCGCCAGCGCATCTTCGAAACCCGCGTCGCCATGGAGCAGGGGCACCGCCGGCTGACCGGCTGGATCATCGGCGGGCAGGGCAGTGTCATCCTGCTGCTCACCGGCTTCCTGCTGTCGAAGACGCTGTAAAAGCAAGAACACCTTCTCCCCCGACACAACAACGGAGTGACTCATGTTCACCGCTTACGACAAGGCGGCGGCGGCCGCTATCGGTACGGCCGTCACCACAGTCATTGCCGCCCTGACCAGCATCGACCCGGAAGTGGTCGGCGCCATCGGTACGCTGGTCACCGCTGGCCTCGTGTGGCTGGTTCCCAACAAGCAGCGCCAGGAGCAGTCGTGATGGCGAAGTCAAAGATATATGGCCCGGCGGCCGCCGCGGCGTGCGGACTGCTGCTCGCTGGTTGCAGCACCTTCGGGCCGACCGGCCAGCAGAGCCTGGAGATGGAGGACCGCAAGGAAGGCACCGAGGCTTCATACTCGCCGTTCAACTGGTCGCCTCCCAACTATGCCGGGATGACCGCCGGGCGAATCATCTATCCCGGGGTCGCCGGTGGCGCCCCGGTGGTGGCCGAATGGCTCTCCGGCAAGGAGGCGGAAAGCGCGACGATCACCTTCGCCACGCCGGACGGGAACATCATCACCTACAACGCCGGTGGTCTCAGGGCCTTCGAAGGGCAGATTGCCCGAGCCGATGTGGAGAAGGCCTTGGCCGGGGAGCTTTCGGAACTATGGCAGAATGTGGCCCCAGAGATCAAAACCGGCCTGGTCGACGCGGTTTGCCTCTTCGTCACCAAGGCGCCTTGCGGCTGACCGGCCCCAGCGGCTTGTACGCCCTATTGGTTTGTCCGCCCCACTGGCTTGCCCAAAGGCCCGAACCGGGGCCGGGGAGGGCCACGGGCCGGCTGATACTGCCCGACAAAAAGCAAGCCAGGCTGCCGTTTTTCAACGCCTCCCGCTGATTTCTGGTGGATCATGCAGTTTGGGCTTGCGTCGGCCCCCCGCTAGACGCTAGGAAATCAGCCCGTTTCCGGGTGTGGACAGGTGGCCGAGTGGCTGAAGGCGGCGGCTTGCTAAGCCGTTAGGCGGGGTAACCCGCCTCGAGGGTTCGAATCCCTCCCTGTCCGCCATTTCCTCAGAAAAAATCCCAAGCGAATTAGATGCTTAGCTACAGGCAGACAAATCCGCCTGGCTTTAGCGGTCAAGGCGGCACCCTGCCTCCGAATCGAGGCTGGCCGCTGAGACAAAGATGGCTGCGTTAATGCAGGGTTAAGGTTGTTACCTCTTGATGACACAGCCATTTCTTCTCTAGTTCATGATGTCTTAGGAAACGGCGTTCATACTTGCTTCAGATTTACCGTGCGGATACGTTAGCGGTGGCTTAAGGGCGCAGTTTCAGTTGTTGAAATCCTCCCATCTGAGGGAGCGGTTTTAGGGGGAACTCACTCAGGCACCGATAAGCGCTGTTCGCTATTGCTTCGGCATTGAATTGGCGGAAGCGCGTGCAAGCACGAGCCCAGCCTTGACCGCCCGGGAGTTCCGGATGTCAGGCGTCCGGTACGTGTGGAACGGAGGGCGTGCCAAGACATGTGGACAGGCGTGAAGGCCAGGGTCTCTGACCTTCTAGAGCAGGCATTTGTGCAGCGCGAGATGATCTTGCGCGCGAATGACCGGGTGACGGTTATTCGGCTGCCGGTCCGCACGCAAAAGGCCGTTGCTCTGGCCGCTGTCGCGCTGCTGGGTTGGACTCTGGTGATGACGGGTTCTTTCGTCGTCCAGGAACTGATTATTGCCGGCAAGAACCAGGAAATCGAAGAGCACAAACTGGCTTACTTCGAGCTTCTTAGCGAAGTTTCCGAGTATCATAACCAATTTGCCCAGATCACTCAGAACCTCGAAAGCAATCAGGCGTTCCTTCTCTCGATGCTGGAGAACGGCGCTGAGGCCGAAGCCGACATTGCGGCCATCGAGAAGCGTCTGAAGGACAGCAAGACCGAAGAGAACCGTGTGGCGGTCGCCAGCGGAGGTCTGCGTGAGAAATTGCAGCGCTTCGAGAGCGATCTGCATGACATCGTCGGCCGCAATCTCGAGCTTCGCGCTCAGGTGGAATCCATGCGCTCGGTTCTGTCCGATACAGAAGCCGAGAAGGATAGGGTCGCCCAGGCGCGGGAGATGCTCGGCGCGCGACTGCAGCAAGTCGAGGACGCACTGTCCCAGGTATCCGACGAGAAGCGTCAACTGGAACTGACGGGCGCAGATCTGCGCGGAGATATCGCCCAGTCGCGCCAGGAATTGACAGCGGCTCAATCCATTCAGGCAGACCTCAAAGGGGAAATTGCCACGCTGGATGGCCAGTTGGCCAACGGCGACAAACGGCGTGACGGCTTGGAGCGGCAGATTGCCGGTCTGCAGGAGTCGCTCGACAACGCGGTTCACCGTGGTGATGGCCTGCAGAGCGATGGCGAAGATCTTCGTACGGAAGTCGCTGATCTGCGCCAGCGCATGGTGGACATGCGTCATGCGCAACAAAACATCGTGCAGCGGCTGCGCGAGCGGACGGAGACGAGTGTCGATACGATCGAGCGTACGGTCGCGATGACGGGGCTGAAGCTGGATGAGCTTCTCGCCTCTATCGGTGAGTCCGGAACCTCGAAGGGCGGGCCCTTCGTTGCCGGTGACTATAGTGGCGACTTTGACGGTGATGCTGAGCTGGAGGTCGCGCTGTCGCTGCTGGATCTCAGGCTAAGCCGTTGGTCGGCGCTGCAGCGGGTCATGCAGACTCTGCCGTTGAGCGCACCCCTTGAACAATTCCAGTTGAGCAGCGGCTTCGGGGCGAGAACCGACCCTCTCAACGGTCGTAAGGCCATGCACCGCGGCCTCGATTTTCGATCCCCGATCGGCTCCACCGTTTATGCCACGGCCCCCGGCAAGGTGACCTACGCCGGCTGGAGCGGCCCTTTCGGGCGCATGGTGGAAATCGACCACGGCCACGGCATCCGAACCCGCTACGCGCACCTCAAAAAGATTCTTGTCAAAACCGGGCAGGCGGTAGCTAATCGTGAGAAGATCGGACATGTCGGCTCGTCCGGCCGTAGTACCGGTCCGCATTTGCACTATGAAGTGCGTTACAAGGGCGTTCCGTTAAACCCCCAGAAGTTCGTCACGGCAGGTAAGCATGTTTTCAAAGACTAAAGACAGCTCAAGCACCTCAGAGCCGCATACTTCGTCGACTTCTTCGGAAGCGAAGCGTGGTGCAACGCAAAGCGGCGTTCCGTCGATCATTAGTGCGGATTTGCGCATTACCGGCAATCTGAAGAGCGATGGCGACATCCAAGTGGATGGTCACATCGAAGGCGACATCGACAGCGCCACTCTCACCGTGGGCGAAGGTGCTCACGTGAAGGGTCATATCAGCTGCGAGAGCGTTCGGATCTGCGGCACGATCGATGGCGCAGTGAAGGCCAAGTCGGTGGTGATGGCGAAGACAGCACGCGTTATCGGCGACATTATCCACGACAGCCTGGCGATCGAGGCTGGTGCTTTCATCGAAGGCAACATCAAGCGCCTGGAGGGCGTGGGGCGCACATCCACCGTCTCCAGCGGCAGCAGCTCCACCACGCCGAGCAGTAGTTCAAGCACTGCCGGCGGGACGGCCGCGGCCACCGCAGCGAAGCCTCTCGCCAGCTGAGAAATCCGATCAGTCGTCTTCTGCGAGGACGCTGCGGAATAGTTCGGCATCCACGTTGCCGCCGGAGAGGGTAATAGCGATTACCCGACCGGCGGCATCGATTTTGCCTGCCAGAATGGCGGCGAGGCAGACGGCGCCGCCTGGTTCCACCACCAATTTCAATGTACGGAACGCAAAGCGCATGGCCGCTTTGACCTCCGCATCGGTGACGGTGAGCCCACCCCTGAGGTGTGTCCGGTTGAGGGCGAAGGTGAGAATGCCCGGCTGGGGCGTAAGCAGAGCGTCGCAGATCGAGGGTCGCGCTTTTGCATGCGGCACCGGGTGGCCTGCTTCAAGCGACAACTTGGTGTCGTCGTAGCCGGCAGGTTCCACGGAATAGAGACTTGTTTGCGGTGACAAGGCTTCCAGAGCAAGGGCGCAGCCGGCCGTCAGGCCGCCACCGCCACAGCACACCAGCAGCGCATCCAGATTGAATCCCCTTGCCTTAGCCTGCTCCGCGATTTCCAGGCCGCAAGTGCCCTGGCCGGCAATGATTTCCGGATCGTCATAGGGGCGCACCAGGGTTGCCTTCCGCTCGGCAGCGATGGCCTGGCCAATTTCTTCCCGGGCTTCGGTGAAGCGGTCGTAGAAAACGACCTCCGCTCCATATCCGCGGGTGTTCTCGACTTTCATCGCCGGGGCGTCGGACGGCATGACGATCACGGCCGGCAGATCCAACATGGCGGCCGCCGCAGCCACGCCTTGTGCGTGATTGCCGGATGAGTAGGCGACCACCCCGCCGGGGCGGTCATCTTTGGGGATCTGACTGATCCGGTTGAAGGCGCCGCGGAACTTGAAGGAGCCGGTGCGTTGCAGGGTTTCGGCCTTCAAGAGGACGGTGCCACCGACCCGCTCGTTGAGAGCAGGGGATTCGATGAGCGGGGTCTTGATGGCAAGGCCGTCCAGGCGCTTTGCAGCGGCCATGACGTTGTCGAAGGTCGGCAGGGTTGCCGTTGCGATACTCTTATCGGTCTGAAGCATTGGGATCCTGAGCTTGGCACTGATGATGGTTGTATTGTGGTCGATGGTGATGGAGGCGAGAAACTGTTTTTGCCGATCAGGTCGTTAAACCCAGCAGGGGCGGTAGTTCATCGAGACGATGGATGGTGGCCGCAAAGTCGCCGGGCAGGCGGTCGGTCTCTCTCTTGAACCGATTGATCCAGGCCACCTTGAAGCCGAAATGAGCGGCCCCCTTCGCGTCCCAGCAATTGCTCGAGAGAAAACAAACCTCTTCTCTCTTCACTGCCAGACGGTCGACGGTCAACTGATAGACCCGCGCGTCCGGCTTGTAGATCCCGACGTCCTCAACCGAGAAGCTGGCATCCAGCAGGGCCTGCAGGCCGGCCGATTGAACCGCGGCATCGAGCATGCGGGGACTACCGTTGGAAAGGATCGCGGTCGTCAGTCCCGCAGCATTGAGGGTGGAGAGGGTACTTGCGACTTCGTCGTAGGCGTCGAGTGTGAGATACAAGTCCATCAGCTTGTCGTGCAGCCGCCGGTCCGACACGCCGGACGCCGAAAGCGCGTAATCGAGGCCGTCGGATGTGACCTGCCAGAAGTCGACATGCGCGCCCATCAAGCTGCGCAGCCAAGTGTACTCGAGTTGCTTCTGCCGCCAGAGTTCGGAAACCACCACCGCTTTGTCGCCGAGCGCTTCGCCGCCTTTGCGCACGGCCGAGTGAACGTCGAAAAGTGTCCCATAAGCATCGAAGACGCAGGCCTTCACATTCTCGAATGCGGGAAGCCGGCTGTTCGCCATGACGGGCTTTTCCTTTCTTGTTTTTCTTTCAGCCTACGCCGGGTACTGCCCTTTGATGGCCTTTAGAATCCGACGGGGGGAACCTGCAAAGTCCAGCGCGTTTCGCTATGGGGTTGGCCGTCACGATAGACGACAAGGCTTTCCAGAATGCGCTGAACATAGTTGCGGGTCTCGCTAAAGGGTATCCGCTCGATCCAATTGATTGGATCGACGGCAGGGTCCCGGGGATCACCGAAGAGATCGATCCAGCTTTGTGCCCGTGACGGCCCGGCGTTGTAGGCGGCCAATGCGAGAATATAGGAGCCGTCGAATTGCTCGAGGAGTTCCTTCAAGTATGCTTGGCCAAGCCTGACGTTGTAGTCCGGGTCGCTTGTCAGCCGGTTGCGACTGAAAGGTATTCCAATTTTGCGGGCCGAATGCCGAGCGGTCGCCGGCATAAGCTGCATCAGCCCCAGGGCACCGACGGGACTTTGGGCTCCAGGATAAAATTCGCTTTCCTGCCGCATGACCGCGAGAACCAGAGCCGGCTCCGGCGCCGGGCCGATTGGCAGGGCCCGCCGCGGATAGAGCAGTGGATCGAGGTCGAGGCCGTCGCGCCGGGCGGCCTTGGCTGTTCGCAGTGCCAGATCATGCCGTCCCTGTTCGCTGGCGAGTTCGATGACCAGGCGATAGCCGACCAAATCTTCGGCGTCCTGACGCAGCCTGGCGATGAAGAGATCCTGCAGGCGGGTCTGCTCGAGGGCTCCCAGCAGGCGGACGGCCTGTACGGTTTCCATGGCCTCGAACGCCGAGCGTCGGTCGGCGGGAATTATCAAGAGGGGGGTGGCGGCAGCCGTACGCTCAATGCTGATCCGCTGGGCCGCCAATTGGCCGTAAAAGGTCGTCGGGTAGGCGGCTGCCGTCGCGTACCACTGGCGCGCCTCTGTCGGGCGCCCCAATTTGCTGGCCGCCTCGCCTGCCCAGAAGGCGCCACGCGACTTGCTGATATCCGAGGACACGCCGTCGTGCAGGCGCACGAAATGCTCATAGGCGACCTCCGGGCGATCGACGTACCGTAACGCCATCCACCCGGCCTGCCATTCACCGTCGGCGAAGGGGATCCCCTCGGTGTTGCCATGCCCGGCACTTATCCGATAGGCGAGGGCGTGGTCTTTGCGGTCCAGGGCACGCCAGACGACCCAATTGCGCAAACGCCACCAAGCGGACGCCTCCGGCACCTGAGGCGGCAGAGCGTCCAGGAGCTCAACCACGCCTTCCAGGCGGCCGCGTTTTTGGCGCCAGACAGCCCGGTCGTAGAGAAGACCGGGGTCGTTCTGTAGTTCCGCCGGCACGCGCTCGATGAGGGCATCTACTCCAGGACGGTTGTCGATCAGCGCCAGGCGCGCCCGGGCGACGGCGGCAGGGCCGGAGGATACCCGTTGGATCTGACGACGGGCAGCGGCGGTTCTCTGATCCCAGAGCAACCGAGCAAGGCGCAAGAGTTCGTCTTCGGCGGTAAGCAGCGTTTTGAAAAGGCTGTGGAAGGCAGCTTCTTCGTCAGAAGAGAAATCGACAGAGGCCCAGTACTGGCGCGCCGCCGACCGGGCCCGATCGTTCTGGCCGCTATCCCACAGGGCGATTACATGCCGCAGGGCGCCTTTGCCGGTAATCGGCAGCCGGTCGCCGAACCACGCCAGCACCGCTGCGGCCGGCAGGCTTTTCGGCATCTGCAGTTCGGCATTGCGATAGAGCGAGAACAGGCCTGGCCAGCCGGGGTTGTCTCGAATGAAGTCAGATATCTCTTTGAAATCTCTGCCAGAATCTCGCCAGCTCAGGGTCAGCCAAGTAACGATTTTACCAGCCAGGGGGTGTGAACCCGGCTGGGCGAGGGCGAGACCGCGGTTATATTGACCGCTCTCGAGGAGTGTCAGGACAGAGGTATAGAGTTGGCGATCCGCGTCCGACAAGGCGGCCGCCGGCGCGGCCTGCCCCAGGCGTCCTGGAATGGAAGCGGCCAAGACAGCGAAAAGGATTACAAGAAAGACCAAAACGCGCTTGCCAGCCTGCAGGGACACGAGGGGCTCCGTCTGCCTTCCAAAGATGCGCCGAGGGTAATGTGAGCAGCCGGTAGCCCGCAAGGGCTGCGGGTGTTTTCGGCAGCTTGCCCCTGAACTACTCAGGAGCTATGGTCCCCGGTCACCGGGCCTGCCGTAGGCCGCGGAAAACATACCGATTCAGGGATTTCGAATATGTCCGGCCCTATGTTTTCGGGCTCCATCACAGCGCTCATCACACCTTTTCGTGAAGGGCAACTGGATGAAGAAGCCTTTCAGCGATTTGTGGAGTGGCAGATCGAAGAGGGTACGAGCGCGCTGGTGTCCTGTGGGACGACAGGCGAATCGCCGACCTTGTCCCACGAGGAAGACATGCGTGTTACGGCGCTGTGCATCGAGGCCGTTAAAGGGAGGGTGCCGGTAATCGCCGGGACGGGCGCGAATTCCACGGAAGAGGCGAGCCTGCTGACCAGGCACGCCAAGGAAGCCGGTGCGGATGCCGCCTTGGTCGTGACGCCCTACTACAACAAGCCGATGCAGGAAGGCCTGTATCAGCATTACAAGGCGATTCACGACGCTGTCGAGATCCCGATCATCATCTACTACCTCCCCGGCCGCTGCATTGTCGACATGTCGGTCGCCACCATGGCTCGACTGGCGGAATTGCCGAATATTGTGGGTGTCAAGGATTCGACGGCGGATTTGACCCGCCCGGCACGCACACGGGCGGCCATCGGTAAGGATTTTGCGCAGCTTTCCGGGGAGGACGCGACGATCGTTCCGTTCCTCGCCCAGGGCGGTCACGGCTGCATTTCCGTCACCGCGAACGTCGCGCCGCGCCTTTGTGCCGAACTGCACGCGGCGTGGAAGCGCCGCGATTTCGACCAGGTGTCCGAGTTGAACGATCGTCTGATGCCGCTGCACCAGGCTGTGTTCGTGGAATCGAACCCGGCGCCTGTGAAGTATGCGGCGAAGCTGCTTGGGCACTGCGACGACGAGGTGCGTTTGCCGATGGTGCGCACTCAGCCGGAAACGCAGGTCAAAGTACGCTCGGCCATGGTCCACGCCGGACTGCTCAACTAAGCCAGCGAGACTGTCACCATGAATGCGGGCGCCAAGCAGATCGCGGCCCAGAACCGCCGCGCGCGCCACGATTATCAGATCGAGGAGCGTTTCGAGGCTGGACTGGTCCTGACCGGCAGCGAGGTCAAGTCCCTGCGCGGCGGACGGGCATCAATCGGCGAAGCTTATGTGACCGAACGGCGGGGCGAGTTGTACCTGCAGGGCGCGCATATCCCTGAATACACGGCGGCCACACACAACAATCATGAGCCGCGGCGGCTGCGCAAGCTGCTGATCCATCGGCGCGAACTGGGAAAGCTGGTCGGCCAAGTACGGCGCGAAGGCTATACGCTGATCCCGCTGGCGATCTATTTCAATGCCCGGGGGATCGCCAAGCTCGAGGTCGGTCTGGCCCGTGGTAAGCGTAAAGTGGACAAGCGCGAAGACATAAAGGCGCGCGATTGGGAGCGGCGCAAATCACGCATCCTGCGGGAGCGCAGCTAACACTTTCCGGATCTGCGTGAAGACGGATTCAAACATGGCTTCGGTCAGGCGGCCAGTGTTCGTGTTGTAGCGCGAGCAGTGATAGCTGTCCGCGACCATCAGGCCGTCGACCTGATGCAGCGCGCCGTGCTTGAAAGGATAAAGGCTCTTGCGCGCCCCCATCGTGGTCAAAACGGCCCCGTGGGAGAGCCCGCCGAGACAGAGAATAATTTTCAGCCGGGCCATGGCAGCTATTTCGCGGACCAGGAAGGGGCGGCAGTTTTTCGCTTCGGCCCCGATCGGCTTGTTTTCCGGCGGCACGCAACGCACCGCATTAGTGACCCGGCAATCGATCAGCTGCAGGCCGTCGCCGGCATGCTTGGCGTAATTGCCCTCGGCAAAGCCGAATTTCTTGAAGGTCTGGTAAAGCAGGTCACCGGCGTAGTCCCCTGTGAAGGGACGGCCGGTCTGGTTGGCGCCCTTCAGGCCCGGAGCGAGACCAACCACGAGAAGACGTGCATCGGGAGACCCAAAGGCGGGCACGGGGGCGTTGTGAAAAGTGGGAAAGGCGACGCGGTTGGCCTCCCGGAACGCGACCAGACGCGGACAGAGAGTGCAATCGGGAGGAGGCTCGACAGACATCATGGTGCTGATCGTCTAGACAGCCTCGTCCTCGTAATAATCGTCGTCGTCGACGACATGATCTTCGTCAAAACCATCCTGGCGCAGGCGCTCTCCGCTACGGGACCGGTCGGCGGGCAGCTGGCGGGCGATCAGCGACTGCAGATCGGCCAGATCGATGAACACGTCGGCCTGGCGGCGTAACTCGTCGGCGATCATCGGGGGCTGAGAGCGCAGCGTCGACACGACCGTCGTACGGCGGCCGCGGCGCTGGACGCACTCGACCAGCCGGCGGAAGTCGCCATCACCAGAGAACAGAACGATGTGGTCGAGATGATCCATCATCTCCATGACATCGACCGCCAGTTCGATGTCCATGTTCCCTTTCACCTTACGCCGGCCGGTGGCGTCGGTGAACTCCTTGGTCGGCTTGGTCACCATCGTATAGCCGTTATAGTCGAGCCAATCGACCAGGGGCCGGATAGGTGAATATTCTTGATCTTCGACCAGGGCTGTATAGTAAAGCGCTCGCACAAGGTTGCAGCGGCTGGAAAAAATATCCAATAAGCGTTTGTAATCTATATCAAAACCCAGGGCCCGGGCCGTTGCATAAAGATTTGCCCCGTCAATGAACAGCGCGACCCGTTCCTGACTATAGAATTTCATATTCACCCCTTCGACAAAGCGACAAGCAAACGGCGCCGCCAGCCTAAACAGATTCTCGAATTACGGTTCAACTTATTTTGCGGAAATACAGGGCTTAAAAGCAGTTGGTCTGTATGTGAGGCGGTAATTCAATCGACCAAGTTTGTACCATTAAGCTGCCTTCGCAAGGGCAGTATTATCCTTTGGGGGAACGGTGGGGGAAACATGATTCTTTTGGGCCTTGGATCAAATCTGGTGATGGGGGGCTTCAAGACTTCGGGAGATGTCTTAGAAGCGGCGATTAAATCTTTGGTTGAAAAAGAAGTTAAGGTTGTGGGCCGGTCGCCCTGGTATCGAAGTGCGCCGATACCGGTTTCCGACCTGCCATGGTTCATCAATGGTGTGGTTGCCGTCAGTACGGATCTGTCCCCCAATGATCTCCTGCAGGTATTGCATGCTATAGAGCATGAATTCGGACGTGTGCGGGTCGAGCGGAATGGGAGCCGTACGCTGGATCTCGATCTGCTGGCTTATGATGAACGGGTGCAGACTGCGGCGGAGGGGGCGGTGTTGCCGCACCCGCGCCTTCAGGACAGGGCCTTCGTGCTCATGCCGCTGGCCGACCTGGCGCCCGAATGGCGCCATCCAATCACGGGAAGAACGGCGGCGGAAATGCTCGAAATCCTGCCGCCGGGACAGGATGTGGAGCGTTTGGACTAAGGCACGGCGCCGGGGCCTCCCTTTGGGGTTGCGAAGGGGCGGGCCGGCCCATATATTCCAGCGCTGCCGGGCCCCTCGCGGACCGGCTACACGCATTTGTGGAGAAGTGTTGCAATGGCGCGCGTTACCGTTGAAGATTGCGTACTCAAGGTTCCCAACCGCTTTGAGCTGGTCATGATGGCTGCCCAGCGGGCTCGGGATATCTCTTCCGGCGCGTCGCTGACGGTCGACCGCGACAACGACAAGAACCCGGTCGTTGCCCTGAGGGAAATCGCTGACGAAACCGTCAGCCTCGATGCCCTTGGAAACGCACTCGTCACGAGCCTTCAGAAGCAGAATGAGCAGGATGAACCGGAGGACGACATCGTCGAATTCGATGCTCCCGTGATGCCTGCCGCGGCAGACCAGGCGATGGCCCAGGAAGAAGCCCTGCCGGCTCCGGCTGAAGACGACGATCTCGATACCGACGCGGTGGAATGACCGCGGGCTGACCTGCGCCGGCCCTGGGGGCCACGAGGCCAGATTTCATACCGGAAAACATGTACTTGGCGCCCTGTGCCCGGGCGCGTATGATTGGAATCGTTTTAATCTGGGTACGGGCGGAAGCCCTCAGTCGGGCACAGCATGATCCGGCAGTTTGAACTGGTCGAACGGGTCAAATCCTACGACCCGGGCGCGGATGAGGATGCCCTCAACCGCGCCTATGTCATTGCCATGAAGGCACATGGCTCGCAGAAGCGTGCCTCGGGGGACCCTTATTTTTCCCATCCGATAGAGGTCGCGGGGATCCTTACCGACCTCAAGCTCGACGACTCATCGATCATTACAGCGCTGCTGCACGACGTGGTCGAGGACACTGACTCGACCCTGGAAGACGTCGAGGCGATGTTCGGCAAGGAGATCGCGCGGCTGGTCGACGGCGTGACCAAGCTGGGGCGGCTGGAACTACAGTCGGAAGAGACCAAGCATGCGGAGAATTTCCGCAAATTGCTGGTCGCCATGTCCGAGGACATCCGGGTGCTGCTGGTCAAGCTGGCCGACCGGCTGCACAACATGCATACCCTGCATTTTATTGCCTCGCCGGAAAAGCGCCGGCGGATCGCCCGTGAAACCATGGATATCTATGCGCCGCTGGCCGAGCGCATCGGCATGCACGGATTCAAGGACCAGCTGGAAGATCTCTCTTTTGCCGAACTGAACAAAGACGGCCGGGATTCCGTTCTCGCCCGCCTGGATTTCCTGCGCGGCCAGGGGCAGGACCTGTCGGAGCGCATCATCGGCGAGCTTCGCCATCGGTTGGCTGAGGATGGGATCAGTGCGTCGGTTTCCGGCCGCATGAAGACCCCCTATTCGGTCTGGCGCAAGATGCAGCGCAAGAACATCACCTTCGAGCAGCTGTCCGACATCATGGCGTTTCGTGTGGTGGTCGACTCCCTGGGCGATTGCTATCACGCCCTGGGCCTGCTGCACAGCCGCTACCCGGTGGTGCCTGGCCGCTTCAAGGACTACATCTCGACGCCCAAGCCCAACGGCTACCGCTCCCTCCACACCACGATCATCGGGCCCGAGCGCCATCGCATCGAAGTGCAGATCCGTACTCGCGACATGCACGAGGTCGCTGAGTACGGCGTTGCTGCCCACTGGCAGTACAAACAGGACAATCCGCAGGTTGAAGGGCGGCAATACCGCTGGATGCGCGAGCTGCTCGACATTCTGGAACACGCGGACAATCCGGAGGAGTTCCTCGAACACACCAAGTTGGAAATGTTCCAGGACCAGGTTTTCTGTTTTACCCCGAAGGGCGCTGTGATCGCGCTGCCCAGCGGGGCGACGCCGATCGACTTCGCCTATGCGGTTCACTCGGAGGTCGGAGATACCTGCGTCGGCGCCAAGGTCAATGGCCGCATGGTGCAGCTTCGCGCGCCGCTGCAGAACGGCGACCAGGTCGAGATCATCACGTCCAGGGCTCAGACCCCGTCGCCGGACTGGGAACAGTTTGTCGTCAGCGGCAAGGCCAAGGCGCGGGTGCGTCGCTTCGTGCGCCTCAAGCAGCGCGAGCAATACATGGAACTGGGGCGGCAGATCCTGCAGAAATCCTTCCGCCAGGAAGGTTACGAAATGACCGAGAAAGGCTTGGACTCGGTCATCAAGCGCTTTAAGTGCGAGTCTGTCGGCGATCTTTGCGCTGCCGTCGGCCAGGGGCATTTCACCGGGCGGGACATTGTCACCGCGGGCTATCCCGGCGCCAAGGACGATGCCAAAGCCCAGAAGATCGTACCCATCGCCCGGGCGCGGGCAAGGCAGGGGCGGGGCCAGGAAACCTCGGTTCCCATCAAGGGCCTTATCCCGGGCATGGCGGTGCACTATGCCCACTGCTGCCATCCGCTGCCCGGCGACCGCATCGTCGGGATCGTGACCACGGGCAAGGGGGTCACGGTCCACACCATCGACTGCGATACCCTGGAGAGCTTTCAGGCAACCCCGGAGCGCTGGGTTGACCTGTCGTGGGATGTCGATGAGGGACTGGAGCAAAGGATCGGGCGATTGCACGTGGTGGTCGCCAATGAACCTGGAAGTCTCGGCAGCCTGTCGACAATCATCGGAAAGAGTCATGGAAATATCAGCAACCTGAAGATTACAAACCGTTCAGTTGATTTCTTCGAGATGTTGATCGATGTTGAGGTGACCAGCGTAAAGCATTTATCGAATATTATAGCCGCCTTGCGTGCAATGCCGGTGATCACGTCGGTAGAGCGTGCGCGTGGTTAAGGCTGCAGCCACCTTTCTTCGGTAGTCTGCGAAGATGTTCAAGCGTCGAAATCGACTGTCATTTCACCAGCGTGTCAGCGCCTTTTTCTGGCCCCGTAGTGGGTGGCGACGGTCTGGCGTCTACGTGGCCCACCGACTGCGCCGGCTGCCGGGCACGCCCTACCGGATCGCGGCCGGCTTCGCCAGTGGTGCGGCGGTTTCGTTCACGCCCTTCATCGGTTTGCATTTCGTGCTGGCGGCCGGACTGGCCCTGCTGGTCAGGGGCAATATCATCGCCTCAGCCATCGGCACGATGGTTGGCAATCCCTGGACCTTCCCATTCATATGGTTGTGGACCTACACTCTTGGGCGCTGGGTGCTCGGCAGCGACGACGGCTTGACAGGTCTGCCTGAAAACCTTTCATTTCAGCATTTGATCGATCATCCCTTAGAAGTGCTGCTGCCGATGATTGTTGGCAGCATTCCTACGGCTGCGGTGGCGTGGTTCGTGTTCTTCTGGCCGTTGCAGCGGACCGTGGCCGGATATCAGGCGGTCAGAAGGCGCCGCCTCAGCAAGCGGCTGAAGCGGACCCGGATGGCCCGTGGCCACAAGATGCCCGCTGGGCTGGCCCCGGACGCCGCGAGAGCAGAAGCTAGGCGGGTGGAAGCTAGGAAGATCGAAAGCCAGAAATGACCGGATACCTGCGCCTCGGCGTCAACATCGACCACGTAGCCACGATCCGCAACGCCCGCGGCGGCGGACATCCGGACCCGGTCAAGGCTGCCCGTCTGGCTGCCACTGCCGGCGCCGATGGTATTACCGCCCATCTGCGGGAAGACCGCCGACATATCTCAGACGACGATATCGCCAGGTTGACCGCAGAGATCGATCTGCCGCTCAATCTGGAGATGGCGGCCACGGAGGAGATGCTGGCCATCGCCCTGCGCCATCGCCCGCACGCGGCCTGTATCGTCCCGGAGCGCCGGGAGGAGCGGACGACAGAAGGCGGCCTGGATGCTGCGGGAGGCTACGACCACCTGCAGACTTTTGTCGCCCGGCTGCGCGATGCCGGATCCCGCGTCTCCCTGTTCATCGAGCCAGACCGGCGACAGCTGGAGGCTGCTGCCCGGTTGGGCGCGCCGGTTGTCGAGCTGCATACGGGTGCATTCTGCGATGCCTACCAGGAAGAGCCGGAGGGCCAGCGCACGAGACATTGCCTGGAGCGGATCCAGAATGCCGCCGCCGTTGCCGCGGAACTCGGCCTGGAATGCCATGCCGGCCATGGCCTGACTTTCGATACGGTAGGGGCGGTGGCAGTCATTCCGACCATCGCCGAGTTGAACATCGGTCATTTCCTGATCGGCGAGGCGATTTTCAGCGGTCTGGATAGCGCTATTCGGCGCATGCGGGCGCTCATGAACAAGGCCCGCGCCGAGGCCGGCGGCGTGCGTAGCGCCTGATGCGCAGCCCTGTAGCGGAGAGCGGGTCGTGATCCTCGGGCTGGGTAGCGACCTTATCGATATCAGGCGTATCGAGAAGACCTTGGAGCGTTTCGGCGACCGCTTTATCGAGCGCGTCTTCACCCCCATCGAGCGCCAGAAATCCGACCGGCGGGCCCAGAGAGCGGCGAGCTATGCCAAGCGCTTCGCCGCCAAGGAAGCCTGCGCCAAGGCGTTGGGGACGGGGGTGCCCCGGCGTGGCGTTCATTGGCGGGACCTGGGCGTTGTTAATCTGCCGAGCGGAAAGCCGACCATGGCGCTGACGCGGGGTGCGGCAGAACGCTTGGCTGAAATGACGCCAGCGGGTATGAAGGCCCAGATTGACGTCACCATTACGGACGACTATCCCCTGGCCCAGGTCATTGTCATCATCTCAGCCCTGCCAAATGACGGCTAGAGTGCCCCTGGGGGCAGGGGGAGGCCTTCCTTGGGATGATGGTCCGACCGGCAGGACCGAAGATATTGGACAACTCGATGCTTGAAGATCAGCCGGACGTCGACCCGAAAAACAAGGCGCAGGAGAATGGTGTGAAGGAAAGCGAGCAGGGCGGCAGCGCCTGGCTGGAGACGCTGCGGACCATCGTCATCGCCGTCTTGATTGCGGTTGGCGTGCGGACTTTCGCCTACGAGCCGTTCAACATTCCGTCCAGCTCTATGGAGCCCACGCTGCTGGTTGGCGACTATCTCTTTGTGTCCAAGCTGTCGTACGGCTACAGCCGCCATTCGCTGCCCTTCGGCCTGCCGCTGTTCTCCGGGCGCATCCTGTTCAGTGAGCCCGAACCCGGCGATGTTGCCGTGTTTGCCTATCCGGGCGACAACAAGACCGATTACTTCAAACGTAGCGTCGGTTTGCCGGGTGACAAGATTGAGTTGCGCGACGGTATCCTCTACATCAATGACGTGGCGACCAAGCGCGAGTTGCTCACGGCCTCCGAAGTCGCCGAAATCGGCTACGAGAACCCGATGGGCTTTCTCTACTACGAGACTCTGCCCTACGGTCGACGCCACCTGATCCGGGAATGCAGCGACAGCTAACCGCTGGACACCTGGGGTCCTGAAGTGGTGCCGGAAGGCCATTTTTTCGCCATGGGTGACAACCGGGACAACAGCCTGGATAGCCGGGCCGATGTCGGCTACGTGCCCTTCGAGAATCTGGTTGGGCGCGCCGAGGTCCTCTTCTTCTCTCACGAAGGCTCAAGTGCCTGGTGGGAGTTCTGGACCTGGCCTAGCACGATCCGTTTCAGCCGGATTGGCGATGCAATCAAGTAAGCAGCAAATGGGGTCCGGCCTCGAAGACGGCCGGGACAGAACGCTGCTGCAATTGCAGGAACGGCTCGGCCACCGATTTGTCAATTCGGCGTTGCTGGAACGGGCGCTCACGCATCCATCGGTTTCGTCCGACCGGGAGCACCGGGGGGGAGACTACGAGCGTCTGGAGTTCCTGGGCGATCGCGTGCTTGGCCTCGTCGTTGCCGAAAATCTGTTCGTCCGGTTTCCGCAGGAGGCCGAAGGCCTGCTTGCCCGTCGCCTGGCCAAGCTCGTTGGTAAGGAGACCTTGGCGTCCGTCGCCGAGGGCCTCGACCTTGGCAGCTTTATGCGCTTGGCGATGGGGGAGGACGAGCAACAGGGGCGAACGAACCCTGGCCTGTTGTCCAATGTCTGCGAAGCGGTGATCGCAGCGCTGTACCTTGATGGCGGCTTGCCGGCGGCCAAGCAGTTTATCGATGCTGCCTGGACCGCGCGGATTGAGGAAGACCGCGAAGCGCCATCTGATCCCAAGACCGAGTTGCAGGAATGGGCGCAGGCCCGCAGTCTGCCGTTGCCGTCCTATAACGAGGTCGATCGCCAAGGTCCACCGCATGATCCGGTGTTTACAATCAGTGTGGCGGTCGAAGGCTTGCCGCTGCGCTCGGGAAAAGGGCGCTCAAAGCGCATGGCCGAACAGGATGCCGCGACGCAACTGCTTAAAGTCGTGAAGGAGAAAAACCGGTGACCGCAGCCGAGAGCGATCAGCACTGTGGCTTCGTTGCCGTCATCGGCGCTCCCAACGCCGGAAAGTCGACGTTGGTCAATCAACTCGTGGGAGCGAAGGTTTCCATTGTCACCCACAAGGTCCAGACGACGCGCACGCGCGTTCGCGGTATCGCGATCCATGGCGACAGCCAGATCGTTTTCATCGATACGCCCGGTATCTTTACCGCGAAGCGCCGCCTCGAGCGGGCAATGGTGCAGGCGGCCTGGGCCGGCGTCGAGGATGCCGACATCGCGCTGGTCATCCACGACGCCAGCCGCAGACAGATCTCGGCCGACAGCCGCCAGGTGATCGAGGGGCTGGCGAAGGTGCGCTGCGAGCTCGTCCTTGTTCTAAACAAGGTTGATCTGGTCAAACGCGAACGGCTGCTGGACTTGACGGCGGAGCTGTCCGCCATGGGAAAATTCTCGAAGGTCTTCATGATCTCCGCGCTGAACGGAGACGGGGTTGACGACCTGGTCGGTTATTTGGCATCGCGGATGCCGAAGAGCCCCTGGCTGTTTCCGGAAGACCAGCTGTCCGATGTCTCTTTGCGGGTGCTGGCCGCCGAGATCACGCGCGAGAAGCTCTTCTTGAACCTGCACCAGGAAATTCCCTACGCGCTGACGGTCGAAACCGACAATTGGGAAGAATTCAAAGACGGATCGGCCCGGGTCGAACAGACCATTTACGTCGGTCGCGACTCGCACAAGGCGATGTGTCTGGGCAAGGGGGGTAATACCATCCGTGCGGTCCGCCAGGCCGCGCAGAAAGAGATGGAGGAGGCCTTCGGCCAGCCGGTCCATCTGTTCCTCTTCGTGAAAGTGCGTGAAAACTGGATCAATGATCCGGAGCGCTATCGCAATCTCGGCCTGGAGTTCGATGCCTAGGCTCACAGCCGACCGGGCTCCTCTGCCATGAAATGGGATGACGACGCCGTTGTCCTCTCCGTCCGCCCCCATGGTGAGGCCTCCACAATTGTTCAGTTGCTGACCCGGACGCATGGCCGCCACGCCGGTCTGGTCCGCGGTGGACAGGGCGCGCGCCAGCGCGGCGTCTATCAGGCGGGCAATCGAGTGGTGGCCTCCTGGAGCGGACGTCTGCCCGAGCACCTCGGGTCGCTGGACTGTGAGTTGGAATGTTCCTACGCGGCGCGCGTGCTGGACGATTCCGACCGGCTTGCGGCATTGAGTGCGGCGGCCGCGGTGTGCGAGGGAGCGATGCCCGAGCGTGAGCCGCATCCCGCGTGCTTCGAGGGGCTTCTGGTATTGCTGGAGGCCCTGGAGGGGGAGCACTGGGCGGAGGTCTATGTGCGCTGGGAACTGGCCTTTCTGGCCGAGTTGGGATTCGGGCTGGACCTGTCGGCTTGTGCCGCCGGCGGAGACAACGATCAGCTTGCTTATGTCAGCCCGCGGTCCGGTCGGGCGGTTTCCCTGTCGGGCGGCGCGCCCTACAAGGAAAAGCTGCTGTCGCTGCCCGGGTTCCTGGTCGGGCGTGGGGAGGGGGGACGGCGTGCCGTGGCTGAAGGTCTGGCACTCACCGGCTTTTTCCTTGAGCGCCACCTTTTCCATCCTCATGATAAACCGCTACCAGCCGCCCGACAGCGTCTGGAGCAGCGTTTCGCGGCGGTGTAGGGTTCTCCGGCATCCATCGGGCGCTTCCCGAACGCAATTTCTTCCTGGTCCATCTTCCAATGCCTATGAACGAGAAAGATCCTGTTGTCGTGGTGGGAGCCGGCATCGTCGGTGTCTGCTGCGCGCTTTACCTGTTGCGAGAAGGCCACCGCGTGGTCCTGGTTGACCGGGGCGAACCGGGCGAGGGGACGTCCTTCGGCAACGGCTCGATCGTCACTGAGGAAGCTGTGGTGCCGGTGCAGTCCCCGGGTATCGCCCGCAAGGTGCCGGGTATGCTGGCCGACCCGCTGGGACCCTTGGCGATTCGCTGGTCCTACCTGCCCCGGATCGCGCCCTGGCTGCTTCATTTCGTCAAGGCCAGCACGCCGGAGCGCGTGGAGGAGGTTTCGATCTCCCTGCGCCACCTGCTGAAGGGCGCCTTGGCCGCCTATGACCCGCTGCTGGAAGCGGCCGGGATCCAGGGCATGATCCGCCGGAGTGGCTGGTTGTCAGTCTATGAGACTGAAGCGGGATTTCGCAGTTATCAGTCCAAGCTGGAACTGCAGCGCCGCCGCGGGGTGAACTTCGACGTTTTGGAAGCCGAGGAACTGCGACAACTGGAGCCGAGTCTGGCGCCGATTTTCCGCTATGGCGTCTTCTATCCGGATGTCGGGCACACGGTGAACAACTTCCGCTTCGTCCAGGAATTGGCGGCTTCTTTCGTGCGGCTGGGTGGAGAGATCCGCCGCCAGGCCGTGACCGGCTTTGAGCAGGGAGACGGTCGGGTCACCGCGGTGATGACCCAGGCCGGCAGCATCGCCTGCAGCGGCGTCGTGGTTGCCGCCGGCGCCTGGTCCAAGGCCCTGACGGCAATGCTCGGTAGCCGGCCACCGCTGGACACCGAGCGGGGGTACCACCTGACTTTGCCGGATCCCGGTGTCAGTCCCCGTATCCCGGTCTATTCGACCGAGCGGGGGTTCGTCTGCACACCGCTGGAGCAGGGACTGCGGATTGCCGGAACGGTAGAATTGGGGGGGCTCGACGCGGCCCCCAACTGGAAACGGGCCGAGGTATTGTACCAGAATGCCAGCCGGTGGTTCCCGGGTCTCGACCGGCGCGACGAGAGCCGCTGGATGGGCTACCGGCCTTCGATGCCGGACTCCGTGCCGGTGATCAGCCGGTCGCCGCAGCATCGCAATGCGGTCTTCGCCTTCGGCCACGGCCACATCGGGCTTAGCCTGGCGGCGCGCACCGGTGACCTCGTCGCCGCCCTCGTGGCGGGGCGCGATCCGGGGATCGACATGAACCCCTATAGGGTCGATCGTTTCTGAAGATCCCCGGATTTCCTTGGCAATCTGTTGCCATCCCGGGGATGATGGATACTATATCTGGTAGCTTTTTTCCGGAGTCGTGACGTTTCCTATGGCCGCTTTGCCAGCTGGTGAAATTCGTGATGTGAAGCTCGCCGACGCCCTGTCGGAGCGCTATCTCTCTTACGCCCTGTCGACCATCATGGCGCGCTCGCTGCCTGACGTGCGCGACGGCCTGAAACCGGTGCAGCGGCGCCTGCTCTTCGCCATGCGGCAGCTGCGCCTCGATCCGGGGTCGGGCTACAAGAAGTCTGCCCGCGTCGTCGGTGATGTGATCGGTAAGTTCCATCCCCACGGCGACCAGTCGATTTACGATGCCCTGGTGCGGCTGGCGCAAGATTTCTCCCTGCGTTTTCCGTTGATCGACGGGCAGGGGAATTTCGGCAATATCGACGGCGATAATGCCGCAGCGATGCGGTACACCGAAGCGCGCCTGACCGAGGGCGCCGGGGCCTTGCTGGATGGTATCGATGAGGATGCCGTCGATTTCCGTCAGACCTATGACGGCGAAGCGGAAGAACCGGTTGTACTGCCGGGCGGCTTCCCCAACCTGCTAGCCAACGGCGCACAGGGGATCGCCGTGGGCATGGCGACCTCGATCCCGCCGCACAATGTCGGCGAAATCTGCGACGCCTTGCTGCACGTCGTCAAGACGCCCAACGCGACGATCGAAAAGCTTGCCGACCTGATGCCAGGGCCGGATTTTCCAACCGGCGGTATCCTGGTGGAATCCCGGGGCAATATCGTCGAAGCCTATAAGACCGGGAAAGGGTCCTTCCGACTGCGTGCGCGCTGGGAGGCGGAAAAGATCAAGGGCGGCGGTTTCCAGATCGTGGTGACGGAGATCCCGTTTCAGGTTCCGAAGTCGCGCCTGATCGAAAAGATCGCCGAACTGCTGCTGGCCAAGAAGCTGGCCATGCTGGGCGATGTTCGCGACGAGTCGACCGACGACGTCCGCCTGGTTCTGGAACCGAAGAGCCGGAACGTCGATCCTGAAGTGCTTATGGAATCGCTGTTCCGCCAGACCGACCTGGAAGTCCGTGTCGGTCTCAACATGAACGTGCTGGATGCGGACAACACGCCGCGGGTGATGAACCTGCGCGAAGTGCTGCGCGCCTTCCTCGACCACCGCCACGAGGTTCTGAAGCGCCAGACCCAGCACCGGCTCGATAAGATCGAACACCGTCTCGAGGTGCTCGAGGGCTACCTGATCGCCTACCTCAATCTCGATGAGGTGATCCGGATCATCCGAGAAGAGGATGATCCGAAGGCAAAGATGATGAAGCGTTGGAAGCTGACCGACGTTCAGGCCGAGGCCATCCTCAACATGCGGCTGCGCGCCCTGCGCAAGCTGGAGGAAATCACCATCCGCGAAGAGCATTCGACCCTGTCGAAGGAGCAGAAAGAGCTCAAGCGTCTGATGAAGGACGAGGATCGCCGCTGGGCGGTGATCGGCGATCAGGTCAAGGACATCAAGGCGCGCTTCGGGCCAAAGACGCCGTTGGGTAAGCGGCGGACCGAAGTTGGCGCGCCGCCGGCGGATGTCGTGATCCCGCTTGAGGCCGTGGTCGAGCGGGAGCCGGTTACCGTCCTCTGTTCGGCCAAAGGCTGGGTCCGGACCCTGAAAGGCCATCAGGAAGATGTTTCCGATGCCAAGTACAAGGAAGGTGACCGGGAGCGTTTCGTCGTTCATACCCAGACCACCGATAAGCTGCTGGTCTTTGCCACCAACGGCCGCTTCTACACCTTGGGGGTGGATAAGTTGCCCGGCGGACGTGGTTTCGGCGAGCCGTTGCGCCTGATGATGGGGCTGCCCAACGATCAGGATATCGTATCGGTATTCGTCCATGAGCCTGGCCGGAAGCTGCTGGTGGCGACCTCAGACGGGCGGGGCTTTGTCGTGCCCGAGGATGAGGTGATCGCCCAGACCAAGAATGGCAAACAGGTTATCAATCCGAGCGATGGTGTGGAGGCGGCGGTCTGTCGTCCGGTCGTGGGTGATCATGTTGCGGTCATGGGAGACAACCGTCGGCTGTTGTTGTTCCCGCTCTCCGAAATGCCTGAAATGACCCGGGGCCGGGGCGTTATCCTGCAGAAATACAAGGATGGCGGCTTGTCTGATGCCAAGACGTTTAGCCGAAAAGAAGGGCTCAGCTGGGCGGCGGGCGCGGGACGCACCCGTACCGAAACCGATCTCAGGGCCTGGCTCGGCACGCGCGCGCAGGCCGGTCGTTTGCCCCCGCACGGCTTCCCCAGCTCCAATAGATTCGGTTGATTTTCGGCATTTCTTCGTTGTCGTCAGCCTCGCCACAGCCTATAAGCGCGACGATAATGAGCGCAGAAAAGCGTCGCACTGGGACCCTGGAAATCGGCGGGGAGCCGATGGATCCCAACGAACTGGTGGGTTGTCGTCGGCAGGTTCATCCCTCGTGAGTTGATTTTGCGCTCCCGGATTTAGGGGCGCGCGTCTGAAGGGCATGGTTGCGGACGAGATGGATCTTTGACATTGAGGCTGTGACTGCAACGTGACCGGGCTCGTCGTCTTTGTAAATCTGATCGACCGCATGAACGAGCGGATTGGGCGCGGAGTCGCCTGGCTCACGCTTCTGATGGTCTTGATCACTTTTGCGGTCGTGATCCTGCGCTATGTCTACGCCATCGGCTGGGTCTGGCTTCAGGAATCCTATGTCTGGCTCCATGGCACCGTCTTCATGCTGGGGGCAGGCTACACGCTGCTGCACAATGCGCATGTCAGGGTGGACATTTTCTATCGGCCGAACAGTGCCCGCTATAAGGCGATTATCGACCTGTTCGGCACCTTCCTGCTGCTTTTGCCGGTCATAGGGATCGTCCTCTTCGTCAGTCACGACTACGTGCTGAAATCCTGGCAGGGCTTGGAAGAGTCCCGCGAAGCAGGCGGGTTGCCGGCATTGTTTCTGTTGAAGTCGGTCATTGTGATGTTCTGCGTCCTGATTGGCCTGCAGGGGCTCTCGTTGGCCGCCAGGAGCTATCTGGTTCTGGTCGGACACCCGGAGTTCCAGCCCGAAGAAGAAGAAACGGGACCGATTTAAGACATGGATTCCGCTCTCCTCGGGGAAGGCCTATCCCTCGTTATGTTCGCGACCGCCTGCGTCGTGCTGCTGCTGGGCTATCCGGTGGCCTTCACGCTCGGCGGTGTCGCTTTGGCTTTCGCCTTTATCGGAGTGGCCCTCGGCATCTTCGACCTGCGCCTGCTGGGAGGGCTCGCCAGCCGCTATTTTGGCGTCATGACGAATGAGCTTTTCGTTGCCGTGCCGCTGTTCGTTTTCATGGGAGTCATGCTTGAGCGTTCCAAGATCGCCGAGCAGCTCCTTGAAACCATGGGGTTCATGTTCGGCAAGCTGCGCGGCGGGCTTGGTTTGTCCGTCGTCTTCGTAGGAATGCTGCTGGCCGCGTCGACGGGTATCGTCGGCGCTACCGTCGTCACCATGGGTTTGCTGTCTTTGCCGTCCATGCTGAAGGCCGGATACGACCCCAAGATCGCCTGCGGCACCATCTGCGCTGCCGGAACGTTGGGGCAGATTATTCCACCGTCCATCGTCCTGGTTCTGCTGGGCGACATCTTGCAGGGCGCGAATACAGAGGCGCAGTTGGCGCTAGGTAACTTTGCCCCAGAGCCGGTCTCTGTCATCGATCTTTTCGCCGGCGCCTTTCTACCCGGCATGATGCTCGTCGGTCTCTACATGCTGTGGATCATCTTTACGGCCTGGTTGAAGCCCGATTCCTGCCCGGCCATCGAGCGTGATGCCGGCGATACCGAAGGGCTCGCTCTGCGCGCCTTGCGCGATCTGTTGCCACCGGCAACCCTGATCGTTTTGGTCCTGGGATCGATCCTGTTCGGTGTCGCGACGCCGACCGAAGCCGCGGCGAGCGGATGCGTCGGCGCCTTCCTGTTGGCAGGGCGGGCCGTGGCGGAGGGGGAGCGGCAGGCGTGGCCTGTCTATGTGGCTGCCGGGTGTATGGTGGCGTTGGTGCCGCTGGTCACCCTGTTCGACCTTCGCATGCAGCGTGATGAAGTGCCGTTACAGGACCTTGTCGCGGCGATCGTGGCGGGGGGCTGCATTCTGGCGATGGTCTTCGGCCTCGCTGTCTCATTGGGGCGCGTCTATCGCGCCGGTATTCTCACCGAAGTGACCCAATCGACGGTCAAGATCTCCGCCATGGTCTTTGTGATCCTGCTCGGCGCGTCGGTGTTTTCCCTGGTGTTCCGCGGGCTTCACGGCGACCAGATCGTTGAAGATGTGTTGAAGTCGATGCCGGGCGGCGCCTTCGGTGCGATGCTCGTGGTCATGGCCCTGATGTTCGTGATGGGCTTCTTTCTCGACTTTATCGAGATCGTCTTCGTAGTGGTTCCGATCGTCGGACCTGTGCTTCTGGCCATGGGGCTCGATCCAATCTGGCTCGGCGTGATGATCGCAGTGAATCTGCAGACGTCTTTCCTGACGCCGCCGTTCGGCTTTGCCTTGTTCTATCTGCGCGGCGTGGCGCCACCGTCGATCACGACGATGGATATTTACCGTGGCATCATGCCGTTCGTCTTGATCCAGATCGTCGGCCTGGTCTTGATTGCCGCGTTCCCGGCGATGGCCACTTTCCTGCCGAAGTTCCTGTTCAACTGACCGACAGCAAACAGGAACCGTCGGCGGGCTTGCGTCCCGGCGTTAAAGGTTAGGTTTCATATCTACAAGAAAGGCCGGCGGGGTAACCCGCCGGCCTCTTTTTTTGTGCCTGCGCTCCGGCGCGCAGGGAGTTTCCGTTAGGCCTATTCGACCCACTTAAAAGGCAGGCCACGGGCGTTGTAGAACGCCTGTTCCGATACCTTGGCATAAGCGATGGCTTGCTTGCGGAAGGATGCGATGGAGTCCATGACCTCACGGCTCAGCGGATCGGCTGCGGCGAGATCCCCGATCACCTTGCCGGAGAGGGCCCCAAGCGCGTTCAGAACCTCGTCCGGGAACTTCTTCAGAATAACGCCGTGTTCGCTGACCAGGGTGTTCAGGGCGCCGTTGTTCTTGGCCACAAACTCGTTGAGGACGTATCCGTTGACGTAGCCGTTGGCAGCCGCCACGACCGCCTTCAGGTCATCCGAGAGGCTTTCCCAGGCATTCATGTTGATGAAGTTGTCGAGCAGCGTCGCCGGCTCGTGCCAACCGGGGTAGTAGTAGAACTTGGCGCTCTTATAGAGGCCGAAGGCCAAGTCGTTGTAGGGGCCGACCCATTCGGTGGCGTCGATCGCGCCGGACTGCAGGGCCGGCGGAATCTCGCCACCCGGCAGGGTGACGACGTTGCCGCCGGCCGCTTTGACGACCTCGCCGCCCAGTCCGGTGATCCGCATCTTCAGGCCTTTGTAGTCTTCCAAGGAATTTATTTCCTTGTTGAACCACCCACCGGCCTGAACGCCGGTGTTGCCGGAGGCAAAGAACTTGCAGCCCAGTTGCTTGTAGATCTTGTCGGCAATCTCCTGGCCGCCGCCGAACTGCAGCCAGGCGTTCTGCTCCTGGGCATTGAGTCCGAAAGGCACCGCCGCGATGTACTGGGTGGCGGCAAGTTTGCCCTTCCAGTAGTAGGGGGCGCCGTGGCCCATTTCGATGGTGCCGCTGGCGACGGCGTCCATGGTCTCGAAGGCGGGGACGATCTCGCCGCCGCCATAGACTTCGACTGTCAGCTTGCCGCCTGACGCGGCGCCGATGTATTCGGCCAGCTTGTTGGCCCCGGTGCCAAGGCCCGGGAAATTTTTAGGCCAGGTTGTTTGCATACGCCATTGCATCAGGCCCTGCGAGATCGCCGGTGCCGGAAAGCTTGAGGCGGCAACCGTGGTGGCCGCGGCAGCGGTTGCTGCCCGCTTCATAAATTGACGACGTTTCATTCTGTTCCTCCCCGAAGTAGCGGTACTGAATAAATCTAAGGCGACGATGGTATTTGTCAGCCCTACTCGGACCTAATGCGGTACCCCAAAAGATCAGAGGCGAGAATAGGCGCCACTGATCTTTCGTGCAACTGGGGCGTTCAATTGGAACGCTGGATTTGTGGGCAATGGACAGGCGGACATTACTGGTCCTGGAGCGGTTGCCAGCCCGCCGCCGCCAAACCTTCCAGCGGCCGAAAGCGGGTTTTGTATGCCATCTTGCGGCTGCCTTCGATCCAGTAGCCGAGATAGACATGATTCGCGCCGGCTTGCTTTGCGGCTTCGATGAGCCAGAGAACGACGTAGGTTCCGAGCGAGCGTTGGGCGGCGTCGGGTTCGAAAAAGCTGTAGACGGCGGAGGGTCCATCGGCGAGCCAATCCAGCAGGCAGGCGGCAATCAACGTCCCCTCAGGGTCACGAAATTCCGCCAGTCGCGTATCGATATCACTGGCTTCTACCATTGCGCGATATTCCTGTTCGCTCATTCCCGCCATTTCGCCGTCCCCGTGGCGGGATTCGATATAGCGGCGAAAGAGGGAAAACTGCTCACTGCTCGCCCGCGCGGGAACCATCCGCACGGTGAGGTCCGCGTTTGCCCGCTGGATGCGGCGGAGAGATCGCCCCGGCACAAAGCGGGCGGCGACGACGCGAACGGGCGTGCAGGCATTGCAGCGGTTGCAGGCCGGCCGATAGGCAAAGCGATGGCTGCGCCGGAATCCGGCCAGGGTGAGCAGGTCGTAGCGCTGTTGTGCATCCGGGCCGCTGATCTCCGTCAGCAGCTTGCGCTCGGTTCGGCCAGGCAAATAAGGGCAGAGGTTGGGCTCGAGAACGTAGTAGTTCTGCAAGGGCCCAAAGGATGGCGGCTCGTTCGCCAAAAGCCGGTCCGTGGTTCGCTCAGGCTTCATGGCAGTAATTTGCGCGGCCCGGACCGGGACGTCCAGTCCTTCCGTATCGCGGTTTGCCGGGCAATGCCGCCGGCCGCCAGGCCGGTCCCCGCCTATTCGGCGCTTTGGGCGACATCCGTCGGCTCGGCGTATCCGAAGTAGGCGGCACCCAACTCCCCGTGGATACGAATCAGCTTCAATTGAACCCAGTCGATAAACTCGTGCAATCCCTTCCTGATCACCTGGTCGATGGTGATGTCATCCAGCACGCTCCGCAACTCATCGAGTTCCTCCAGGGCGTCCGATCCGCCAATCAGGCTGTAGGCGGATCGCAACTGGGAGAGGCGGTTCGAGATGTCGTGCACACAGGCGCGGACCGAGCGCGGAAAGCGGCTGTGGAACAGCAGGAAGCCAGCAACGTCTCCCGGCATCATGCCGCTCGGCTGTACCCGTCGGAAGGCGTGGTAGCCGGCGGCCGAGCGCAGCACGGCATTCCAGTGACTGACATCGAGCGGCGAACCGACCTCTTCGTCGTTGGGAAGCAGAAGGTGATATTTCACGTCCAGCAGGCGTGTCGTCTGGTCAGCGCGTTCGATCGCACGGCCGATCTGGTAGAAGAACCAGCTCTCGTCGCGATAGAAGGTTCCTTCGGTGATCCCGGTATGGGTCTGGCAGGCTTCCTTCACCTGATTGCAAAAGCGCGCCAGTCGGGGTTCGCTCAGGTCCTCGCGCTGCATGCTCTTCAGAATATTCGAGAACATATTGAGCTGGATCCACATTTCGGTGGAGATCAGCGGGCGCAGCGTGCGGGCGTTGCCGCGTGCCTGATTGACCGCGGAGATGATGGAGGTGAAGTTGCGCTGATCCAGCGTGTAGAAATAGATCACCGCCTCGGCATCAGCCTGATCATGGTCCTTGAAGAAGCGCTCTTCGTCGCGGTTGATCTCCAGGATCGATTGCCAGTTCTGCCAGCCGCGGCTGTCGCGGCTGAAGGTCTCGTTGACGTCCAGGATGCGCGCGAGATTTTCCGCACGCTCGACATAGCGTGCCAGCCAGTAAATAGATTCGGCGTAGCGTGAGAGAAGCCTACTCAAGGACCCAGGTATCCTTCGAGCCCCCGCCTTGGGAGGAGTTGACGACGATCGATCCCTTGGTGAGCGCGACACGGGAGAGGCCTCCCGGTAGGACCCAGGTCGACTTGCCGGTAACGGCGAAAGGCCGCAGATCGACGTGACGTGCTTTGATGCCGTCGTCGGTCAGGGTCGGGCTCACAGACAGATTGATCATCGGTTGCGCGATATAGTTCGCCGGATCCGCGAGCAGGTCGGTGCGGCACTTTTCAAGCTCCTGCGCACTGGCATGCGGCCCAATGGTAATGCCGTAGCCTCCCGACTCTCCGACAGGCTTAACCACTAGATCTTTGAGGTGCTCAAGGGTGTAGGCCAAGCCTTCGGGTTCACGGCAAATGTGCGTTTCGACGTTTGCCAGGATCGCATCTTCGTCCATGTAGTATTTGATGATCCGGGGCAGGTAAGCATAGACCGCCTTGTCGTCGGCTACACCGGTTCCGATGGCATTGGCCAAGGAGACGTTGCCCTTGGCATAGGCTTGCATCAGACCGCGGGATCCCAGGGCACTGTCGGGGTTGAAGGCGTCAGGATCGAGGAAATCGTCGCTCACGCGGCGATAGATCACGTGCACCGGATCGAGGCCGGCGATGGTCTTCATGTAGACCTTGTCGTCTTCCACAACGAGGTCGCTGCCTTCGACCAGGGGCACGCCCATTTCACGGGCCAGGAAGATGTGCTCGAAATATGCCGAGTTGTAGGTGCCGGGAGAGAGCAGGACCACCTGCGGCTGGGAGACCCCCGCCGGAGCCGTCTCGACCAGGGCCTCATGGAGCTTCTGGCCGTAGTTTGAAACGGAGCGGATACCGATGTTGCTCATCAGGTCCGGAAAGCTGCGCTGCATCAGGTGGCGGTTCTCGACCACGTAAGACACACCGGAGGGGCAGCGCGCGTTGTCTTCGAGAACCAGAAACTGGCCATCGTCGCCGCGGACCAGATCGGTTCCGTTGATATGGACGTAGGTGCCAAAGGGCACATCAACGCCTTCCATCTGGGGACAGTAGTTCTTGTTTCCCAGCACCAGGTCGCGGGGAATGATCCCGTCCTTCAGGATCTTCTGGTCGTGGTAGATATCCCCCAGGAACTGGTTGATGGCGGTGACACGCTGGGTCACACCGCGCTCGATGGTCTCCCATTCCTGTGCCGAAATGACACGGGGGATGACATCGAACGGCAGGATGCGGTCGATGACGTCTTTCTGGGTATAGACGGTAAAGGTGATGCCGAAGCTGTAGAGTTCCAGCTCCGCGTCGCGGGCGCGGCCGCGCAGTTCTTCTAGGTCGAGGCTATTCAGCCTTTGACGGATGGACTTCGTATGCTCGGCGGGGTTCCCGGAACCGCCCACCATCTCGCAGAAAAAGCCATCCGGCTCGTAGGCAGAAAGAGGCCCCGGCGCCGTTTGGGCCATGCTTACCAAGAGAAACGCTCCCTGTTTCTAGTATCCCCAGCTTGGAAGTTTGATTGTTTTTGCTAGAGAAATTCTCTTCAAATCAATTATGGCAAGGATTTAGGGCACCTGACCAGTATTCAATGCGAAAAGGTCCAGATTGTTCCAATTTATTTGCCTGCAAATGTCATGGAACTAGCTTTGCCGGCGTACGACTATGGTATTGGCGAGGATGTCGTGCAGTGCGCGTCCGCGGTCGTTGAACAGGACCACGAGCAGAACCAACCACGCCGTCAGGCTCACCGAGACATAAAACAGCAGGACGAAGAGCACGGCCTGGGCCGGCTCGACCGGCCGCCCGCTCCAGTCCCGCAGTTCCAAGCCAAACAAGCGCATGCCAGGAGTGGCGCCGCGGCTGGCAATAAAGCCGCAGTGATAAGCCAGCGGCCATAGCGCCATGATGATGACGGCAAGGGGGCTCAACAGCCCGAAGCTCAAAATGCCGGCGACCGAGAGAACGAAGCCGAGGCAGAGGCCGAGTAGGGCGATGACCAGGATATCGAGCAGATAGGCGAGGCAGCGGCGGGGCACGACGCCGCCGTAGAGCTCCGGCGCCGTCGAAGGCCGTGGCGGCTCACCGCTCCAAAGGCGCTGTCTGTCGGAACTGGGCCTGTCTTCCGCCATCATGGGGCCAGCCTAGGCCGTCCACCCTGGCCGGAGCAAGATCTGGTCGGCGTGAGATTTGGCCGGATCGAGGTTTGGCCGGAACGGCCGGGCAACGAGCGTTAGGGCAACGAGCGTTAGTTGTCCGACTCGTAGCGGGGAACTTCGATCCCCGGGGCCTGGCGCAACAGTACGATCGAAATGCGTCGGTTGCGCGGTGAAGCCGGGTCCTCGGGGACGAAAGGCTCCTGGTCGGCACGTCCGACGACCGAGGCGACCCGCGGGGCCGGCAGTCCGGCGGCGATCAGGGCGCGGCGGCTGGAGTTGGCGCGATCGGTCGACAGTTCCCAGTTGGAGTAGTCCTTCTTACTCGTGTAGGGCGTCGAGTCCGTGTGCCCCTTGATGGCGACCGGATTGTCGAGCTTCTGGACGGCATCGGCCACCAGCGCCAGCAGGCGCTGGGTATGGGGGAGCATGTCCGCCGATCCCGACGGGAACATGGAGCGGCCTTCCTGGTCGATGATCTGGATACGAAGTCCCTCGGGCGTTTGGTCGATGACCAGGTTCTTGGCAAAGTCGCTGAGGTCGGGGACGGATTCCAGTGCCTGCCGCAGATCGGCTTCGGCCTCGGCAAAGCGCTCTTCCTCAAGCTCGCGGGCGAGGCGGTCCACTTCCGCCTGGTCCACCGCCTGGCTGGGGTCTTCATTCGCCTTGGCGAGACGCTGTCCGGACTGGGTGCCGTCGGCCGGTTCCTCAGCCTGTTCTTCGGTGTCATCCTTGGCGCCGGGCAGCGACACGGTAATGCCGATAGGGGACGTGTCGCTTGCGAGGGCGCCATCGGTCGTCATGCTGCGCCCGCCCATGACGCCGTCAGAGCCGCTAGGGCTCTGCGAGACGCTGTCGGGGTTGAAGGTGGCGATGGGGGAGAAGTATTCGGCGATGCCCTCGCGCTGTTCCTTCGTCGTCGAGTTCAGCAGCCAGAGCAACAGGAAGAACGCCATCATGGCGGTGACGAAATCGGCGTAGGCGACCTTCCAGGCGCCACCGTGGTGACCACCGGCAACCTTCTTGATCCGCTTGATGATGATGACTGGGGCTTCACCGTCGGTCGCTGCCATGATGCAAAACCCCCTTACGCCGGAGGTGGCAGGGCGCCGACCGCTTCTTCGACTTCATAGAAGGTCGGACGGTCGTGGACCATCAGGGCCTTGCGCGCGAATTCAACCGAAACCGCGGGGGGCGAGCCGTGCATGTGCGCCAGCAGGGCGGCCTTGATGCAGTAAAGATACTTGATCTCGGCGTCATAGACCGCTTGGGCTTTGGTCGCCATCGGGGCGAGGAATCCGTAGGACACAAAGACGCCGAGGAAGGTGCCGACAAGAGCGCCACCGATCAGTTTGCCGAGGATCTCAGGCGGCTCGGTAATCGAACCCATAGTCTTGATGACGCCCAGCACCGCCGCCACGATTCCCAGGGCCGGCATGCCGTCAGCCATGGCCTGGATGGCATGAGCGACTTCTGAATGTTCGTGATGGACGATCTCGATTTCCGCGTCCATCAGGGTTTCCATCTCGTTCGGATCGTCCGACCCGAGGGTCAGCATCCGCAGATAGTCGCACATGAAGACAACGGCGGATTCGTTCGCCATGACGCCGGGGAACTGTTGGAAGAGGGCCGAATCCTGGGGGTTTTCGATATGCTGCTCCAAGCCCAGGTTGCCCTTGGTTTTGGCAACCTTGAGGATCTGGTACAGCAGGCATATGAGCTCGACGTAATGTTCTTTCTTGTATTTGGAGCCTTTGAAGATCTTGCCGAAGCCGCCGGCAGTCGCCTTGATGACGTCGGCGGAGTTGCCGATGACAAAGGCACCGATGGCGGCGCCGACGATGATCACGGCTTCAAAAGGCTGCCAAAGCACGCCAAGCTTGCCACCCATGGCGGCGTATCCGCCGAGGACGCAGCCGAGAACGATCAAAATGCCTACAATTAAGCCCATGGAGCCCCAGTCCGCGAGACGGTCGCCGTTATGAATGCCGCTTGCCAAAAGCGGCCACTCAAGGTGGCTGACTTAAGTTAAGAAGTGGTTTAGTTGTGCCCCGCAATGGACGGAAATAATTGGTTTGTAGTGGCTTTTGGGCACTGGCTGGCATTAAGATCCGGCCGCCAGCGAAGCCAGCCGGAGACCTGGACCCAGCATGACATTTGATTCCTTTACCTTCCGCCGCGCCCTGGGCAACTTCGCCACGGGGGTCACCGTGGTGACAGCGCGGGAGGCTTCGGGGGCCAACAGGGGAATTACCGTGAATTCCTTCTCGTCGGTCTCCCTCGATCCGCCCCTGATCCTGTTTTGCCTCGACAAGGCGGCGCTCAGCTTCGACAGCCTGCGCGCTGCCGAGCGGTTCGCGGTCAATGTGCTGCGGGAAGATCAGCATGACCTGTCGGTGCGCTTCTCGACAGCGGCGCCCGACAAATGGGAGGGGGTCGGCTACGATCTCTGGCCCGGCGACGTGCCGGTGCTGCACGGCTGCCTGGCCAATATGGCCTGTCGCCGCGAAACCCTCTACGAGGGCGGCGACCACATCATCATCGTGGGCCGGGTCGAGCGGCTGCAGGTGGCGGGCGAGGGCGATCCCCTGATCTATTTTCAGAGCGCATACCGCTCAATCGGCCCCGGCGTCTAGACGCCCCGCCGCCGGCTGCCAGGCCGGGGGACCTGTACTCAGGGAATTACGCCCCAGGTTCTCCGGCTCGGCTTCTCCGGCCCGGATGCTACGCCAGGGCATTCTCCAGATCGGCGATCAGATCGTCGGCCCCTTCGACGCCGACGGAGAGGCGCACCAGTCCGTCGCTTATGCCCAGCGCCGCCCTGTTTTCGGGCGGAATAGAAGCGTGGGTCATGATCGCCGGGTGCTCGATCAGGCTCTCGACGCCGCCCAGGCTTTCGGCCAGGGCGAAGACCTCGACCCGCTCCAGGAAGTGCCGGGCTTTGTCCAGGCCGCCTTTGAGAAAGGCCGTGACCATGCCGCCCGGCGCGTCCATCTGCTGTTCGGCGAGAGTATATTGCGGATGACTGGGCAACCCCGGGTAGATCACTTTCTCGATCTTGGGGTGGCCTTCCAGGTACTCGGCGACTTCCTGGGCATTGGTGCAGTGCCGTTCCATGCGCAGGGCCAGGGTCTTCAGCCCGCGCAGGGCCAGAAAGCTGTCGAAGGGCCCCTGCACGGCGCCGACCGCGTTCTGCAGGAAGGTCAGTTGTTCGGCCAGTTCGGCATTGCCGCCGACGACCAGCACGCCGCCCACCATGTCTGAGTGCCCGTTCAGGTACTTGGTGGCGGAATGCATGACGACGTCGAAGCCGAGTTCCAGCGGCCGCTGCACCCAGGGCGTGGCGAAAGTATTGTCGCAGGCGGCCACGATGCCGTGCCGTTTGGCCAGTTGGGCGACGGCTTCCAGATCGACCAGCTTCAGCAGGGGATTGGTCGGGGTCTCGACCCAGATCAGCCGGGTTTCCGGACGGATCGCCGCTTCCAGCTTTGCGAGGTCGCCCATGTCGACGAAGGAGAAGTCGAGGCCGGCCGAGCGCCGCCGCACGCCTTCGAACAACCGGTAGGAGCCGCCGTAGAGGTCGTCCATCGCGATCACGTGGCTGCCGCTGTCGAGGCAGTCGAGCAGCGTCGCGATGGCCGACAGCCCGGAGGCGAAGGCGTAGCCGTGTTCGCCGCTCTCCAGGTCGGCGATGCAGCGCTCGTAGGCCATGCGGGTCGGGTTTTGCGAGCGGCTGTACTCGTAGCCTTTGTGAACGCCGGGGCTGTCCTGGACATAGGTCGACGTCGCATAGATCGGCTGCATGATCGCGCCCGTCGAAGGGTCCGGGGACTGGCCGGCATGAATGGCGCGGGTGGCGAAAGCCGAGCGGTTGCGGGTCCGCGGGGAATCGGGCATGGCGTCTATCGCATCCTTCGGCGAAGGTGATTGAGCAGGTCGATGCGGGTGATCAGGCCCAGGAAGCTGTCGCCATCGGTGACAATGGCGACGTGGTCCTTGGCGAAGATGGGTAACAGCGCGTCCATCGGCTGGTCCGGCGCAATGGTTTCCAGCTTGGCGGTCATTGCGCTGGAGACCGAGTCCTTGAAGCGGGTGTCGTCTTTGAAGACCTTCAGCAGGATGTCGCTCTCGTCGATGATGCCGGCCACCTTGCCGCGCTTGTCGATCACCGGCAGCTGGGAGATGTCGTAGAGTTTCATCCGGCCGTAGGCTATCAGCAGGTTGTCGTCGGCACTGACGGTGACCGTGCCGTGTTCGTCGTGACGCCGGCTGATGAGGTCGCGCAGGTCGCCCTTGTGTTCGCGCTCGATGAACCCCTGGTCGATCATCCAGTAGTCGTTGAACATCTTGGAGAGGTACTTGTTGCCGCTGTCGCAGACCAGGGTGACGACCCGCTTGGGCGTGGTCTGTTCGCGGCAGTAGCGCAGGGCGGCGGCGATCAGGGTGCCGGAAGAGGAGCCGGCGAGAATGCCTTCGCGCAGCAGCAGGTCCCGGGCGGTCAGCAGGGCCTCCTTGTCGGAGACGACATAGGCCTTGCGCACCCGCGAGAGGTCGGCGACGTCGGGCAGGAAGTCCTCGCCGATGCCTTCCACGATCCAGCTGCCGACGTCCTTGCTCAGGTGGCCGGTCTCGACGTACTCGGCGAGAATCGAGCCCGCGGGGTCGGCCAGCACCATTTCCGTCTTGTCGGAGACCCCGGCGAAGAAGCGGGCGAGGCCGGTGATGGTGCCGCCGGAGCCGACGCCGCAGATCATGGCATCGACGTCGTGGTCCATCTGCGCCCAGATTTCCGGCCCGGTCGTCGTCTCGTGGGCCAGCGGGTTGGCCGGATTGCCGAACTGGTTGATGAAAATCGCGCCGGTCTCATCGGAGAGGCGCTGCGCAATGTCCTGGTAGTAGTCCGGATGGCCCTTGCCGACGTCGGAGCGCGTCAGGATGACCTCGGCGCCCAGGGCGCGCAGGTGAAAGATCTTCTCCTGCGCCATCTTGTCCGGCACCACCAGGGTCAGGCGGTAGCCCTTCTGGGCCGCCACCAGGGCGAGGCCCAGTCCGGTATTGCCCGCCGTAGCCTCGATCAGGCGGCCACCGGGTTTCAGGCGACCGTCCTTCTCGGCAGCTTCGATCATCGATTTACCGATGCGGTCCTTGATGGAGCCGCCCGGATTTTCGCTTTCGAGCTTCAGAAACAGACGGCAGGGTCCGGTATCCAGGCGCGACACCTCGACCATCGGCGTATTGCCGATGCGTTCCATGACGTTGTGAAAGACGGCGCCGGTCGGGGCCATTGGGAGCTCCTCCATTCGTGCGCGGCAATTTCATTGGATATCCCCTAAGGGATATAGACCGCCAGCACAATAAGTGGATAGAGCGGTCTCGGTGTCAGGAACCGTCGGCGGAATGGGCGGACAGCACCCGGGTCGGGAAGCCGTGCTGCTCCAGGACGCTGATGATTTCCTTCACATGGTCGGCGTTCCGCGTCTCCAGCACCACATCGATATCGGCGCGCTTGGCCGGGACGTCGTAGAACAACCGCTGGTGATAGACCTCGATGATATTGGCGCTGCTCCGGCCGATGACGTCGGCGATCTTCGCCAGGGTGCCCGGCTGGTCGACAATGCCGATGCGCAGGCGCACCATGCGGCCGTCGCGCACCAGGCCGCGCGTCAGCACGCCGGAAAGCAGCCGCACGTCGATGTTGCCGCCGCAGATCACCGTGGCGACCTTGCGACCCGCAAAGTGCTGGGGATCGTTCAGGATGGCGGCAACGCCGGCGGCGCCAGCGCCTTCGGCGACGATCTTCTGCTCCTCCACCAGGCGCGTGATGGCGATCTCGATGATGCTCTCCGGCACGATGGCGATGTCGTCGACGAGACGGGAGATGATCTCCCGGGTCAACGTGCCGGGATTTTTCACCGCGATGCCATCGGCCAGGCTGCTGCCGCCGGGCAGTTCGCCGCGTCCCTTCAGGGCGTTGGCCATGGAAGGGTAAAGTTCCGTCTCGACGCCGATCATGCGGACCGCCGGGTTGATATCCTTGGCCGCCAGGGAAATGCCCGAAATGATGCCGCCGCCGCCGATCGGCACCACGATGGTGTCGACGTCCGGCAGGTCCTCCATGATTTCCAGCCCGATGGTGCCCTGGCCGGCAATGACGGCAGGGTCGTCGTAGGGATGGACGAAGGTCAGCCCTTCCTCCCCCGCGATCTGGCGGGCGGCCTGGGCCGAGGCGTCCAGGGTGTCGCCGGTCAGCACGACCCGAGCCCCGAAGGACTTGGTGCGCTCGACCTTGGAGAAGGGGGCGAATTCCGGCATCACGATGGTGGCGGGGATTCCGAGGCGCTGGGCGTGGTAGGCGACGCCCTGGGCATGGTTCCCCGCCGACATGGCAATGACGCCACGCTTGGCTTCGTCGGCCGTCAGGTTGGACAGCCTGATGTAGGCGCCGCGGTCCTTGAAGGATCCGGTTCGCTGCAGGTTCTCCAGCTTCAGGTAGAGCTCGCAGCCGAGAACCTCGGACATGCGGGCGGCCTGGACCAGAGGCGTGCGGATCACCTGTCCCTTAAGGCGTTCTGCTGCCGCGCGAATGTCGTCGATGGTCGTCGTCAAGGCCGTCTCCCCGGAATGAGGCGCCTGTCGCGGCGCCGTCGATCGCAATGCTTGGTTATTTTTGGGATGGCAGCAAGCTTAGCTGTTCTGCCAACGTCCAAGATTCCGGAGCCAGCGACACCGACTGGCCATCGCGCCAGCGCAGGGCCATATTTCCGTACAGAGGGGACAGCGGATTGCCGGACTGACCGGTGGCGATCATGAAGCGGGACCGGTCGAGATCTTCGAGGTCGTAGACCGCCCGGAACCCGGCGCCGTGGACATCCTCGAAGAGGGTCTCCGGCTTGCCGCCGAGGCGGGGGGAGGCCCGGTTGACCGTATCGTTGCCGCCGTCGGCTTCGACGCTGTAGCCGAACAGGTCGCGCAGCACCGGCAGGCGGCTCAGCAGCGGATGGTCGAAGCGGGCGAGGTGGGCCTTACCCCAGCGCCATGACGCCATATCGCTGCCGAAGCGGTCGCTCAGGTGGTCGAGGGCCATGTCGAGGGCCCGGATGATCTGGGCATTGCAGTCCTCGACCTCGGTCGTGGCGGTATCGTCGCACCACATGCTGTCGGTCTCGATCAGGCGGTCGACCGTGTAGACGCCGCCGTCGAGAAACTCCAGGTAGTTGGGGCCGAGTTCGTCGGCGAGGATGGCCTGGCCGAGGGCCCAGATCCAGGCCTGCAGAATCAGCGGCTCCGGCGCGTTGCGGTGCATCTGCCGGTCCCAGCCACGCAGGCGGGCTATGGCCTCGCGGGCGCGCGCTTCCGTCGGAGAGACGGCCAGCAGCCGGGGCAGGATCCGGTCAGCCGCATTGGCGACGATGTCCTGCTGCAGGATCAGTGAGTCGGTGACCTGATGATTGCTGGCGGTGCCGGCCAGAACGGCCTCGATGCGCTCGGCCCGGTAGGGCGGCGGCCAATCGACGGCGATCAGGTGGGGGTACTTGTCCGCGACGATCCGGTTGTTGGCGTTGATGATGATTCCGCTGCGCGGATTGTTGGTCGACGGCAGCTCCTCGAAGGGGACGTAGCCGATCCAGTCGAATTCGCCGGTCCATCCGGGAACCGGGAGCTGACCGTTGCCGGTACGCCGCACCGGAACGCGGGCCGGCGCCATGAAGCCGATATTTCCCGCCGTATCGGCGAAGACGATGTTCTGCTGTGGCGAGTGGAACTGGCGGAGCGACTCCCGAAAAGCGATCAGGCTGTCCGCGTGGTTCATCTGGTACAATGCATCGGGCGTCGCATCGTCGGCGCGCAACGCGGGCCATGCCAGGGCGAGGACGGCATTGGAGTCGCCGCTGGACCCCTCCGGAACGACATCGCTCATCACCGGCCCGTGGCGGGTCTCGCGCACGATCAGGCGCACGGACTCGCCCCCACTGAGGCGGATGAACTCGTCGCGCACCCTGAACGGCTCCGAGCCTTCCGGGGTCTCGTAGGCGTTGGGGTCGTCTGCGGCGATCCGTTCGATGAAGAAGTCCTGGGTGTCGCTGTGGGTGGTAGTGAGGCCCCAGGCGACCGTCTGGTTGTGCCCGAGCAGGATAAACGGCACGCCCGGCGTGGTGGCGCCGACCAGGGTGATACCGGGGGCCTCCAGGCGCGCCAGGAACCAGGTGCCGGGGGCATCGAGCGACAGGTGTGGGTCGTTGGCGAGAATCGGGCTGCCATTGGCGGTGTGCTTGCCATTGAGGGCCCAGATATTTGAAGCGCCGGACGGCTCCAGGGACGGCGGCAGCAGATGGGCCAACTGCGTGGTCACCGAATGGTCGATCAGATCGCGTGCCTGGGCGATCGTCACGGGCGCATCGGCTGGATAGGCGGGCCACAGCTCGGCAATCTGCTCGGGACTGAAGCGCCCGGCCAGGCGGGCCCGGCTCAATTCGTCACGCCAGTACTCTGACAGGCGCAGCGCCATCAGGCGGCCCCACAGCAGGGAATCGGTCGGGCTCCAGGGTTCCGGTTCGTAGCGCAGGATCTGGAATTCCAGGGGCAGGGGGCCGGAGCGGTTGGCCAGGAATGCATTGACGCCCTCGCTGTAGGCCTGCAGGGCGGTTTTGGTCTCTTCGGACAGGACAGCAAGGTTCGCCTCGGCCAGCTGGCGGAAACCGAGCGTCCGGAAAAACCGGTCGAGGCCGAGGGTGGCCTCGCCCATGACCTCGGAGAGGCGGCCGGAAGCGGTCCGCCGCATGAAATCCATCTGCCACAGGCGTTCCTGCGCATGGACGAAACCGAGAGCCCGGTAGAGGTCTGCTTCGTTGGCCGACTGGATGCGCACCATGCCGTCGTCATTGCGGCGCACCGTAACCGGCGCTTCCAGGGCAGCAATGCGGGCTTCGCCCTCGGTCTGCGGCAGGGAGTTGTGTATCCACAGGTACGCGCCGCCGACGACGAGCAGGGCGAGGACGAGCAATGTCCCCACGACGATCAGTAAAACGCGCCGAATCGCTCTCATGCCTTCTTATACCGCCTTTGCCCCGTTGGAAGCTTGTGCCCTTTCTCAGGGGCGCCGGGGCGAGAATGCCAGCTAAAACCTTGATAGAACATTTCCCACCGGCTATTCCCCTCGGATATTCTCGTGGGGCTGCGGCAGGCTGTCACAGGCGGCGGCGATCGAGTTTGGCGCAGTCGCTCTGGAAAGGAAAGTCATGGCAGCAGGATCGAAGAAGGTCATCATTGCGGCCTTGGCCGGAAATGCCATGATCGCCTTCACCAAATTCGCCGCGGCGGCCTTTACCGGCAGTTCGGCGATGTTCTCCGCGGGTATCCACTCAGCGGTGGATACCGGCAACCAGGCCCTGCTGCTCTATGGCTTGAAGCGGGCGGCCCGCCCGGCCGATGACCGGCACCCCTTCGGCTATGGCCGGGAGATTTATTTCTGGGCCTTCGTGGTGGCCATCCTGATCTTCGCCGTCGGTGCCGGTGTTTCCTTCTACGAAGGGGTCATGAAGCTGCGGGATCCGCACCCGATCTCCGATGCCTATGTGAACTACCTCGTGCTCGGGACCGCCATGGTCTTCGAAGCCGGTGCCTGGTGGGTGGCCTACCGCGAGTTCAGGGCGGCCAGAAGCAAACACGACGGCTATCTGCAGGCCATCCAGGCCAGCAAGGACCCGTCGATCTTCACCGTGCTGCTGGAGGATACCGCGGCCATGATGGGCCTCGTGGTGGCTTTCGCCGGCATCCTGCTGGGTGAGCTGCTCGGGATGCCGGCGCTGGATGGCGTGGCTTCCATGATCATCGGCGGTATCCTGGCCCTCGCCGCCATCCTGTTGGCCTACGAAACCAAGGGCTTGCTGATCGGCGAGGGCGCCGATCCCCTGCTCGCCGATCGTCTCAAGGGGATCGTTCAGAGCCACAGGGCCGTCTTCCGCATCAACGAGCTCCTGACCCTGCACCAGGGACCCCTGGACCTTTTGGTGACGGTGAGCATCGATTTTCACCCCCAGCTCGACGCAAACGATGTGGAGGAGGCGATCTCCGAGCTGGAACGCCGCATGAAACAGGCGGACCCCGTGGTTCGGCGGGTTTTCATCGAGGCGCAGTCCTGGCGGAGCCACAACGCCGATGCCCGGCGCTACTAGGGCGGGGCGGATGAACGCGCAGACGCCCGACGTCCCTGCGGATCCGGGCCGGCATCTTGAGATGGATCATTCCTGTGCCGCGCCGGGCCTGTTAGTCGCTATTGTGGCATAATGTCTGGAATGACGTCTGGTTCGGTTGCCGGAGGCGCCTGTTGAAAGATCTGTCGAAGTGGTGGCCCATACTTCTGGTCGGCCTGCTGCTGTTCGCCTTCCTGTTCAGCATGCGGGAGGCGCCGCCGCCGGGCTCGGCACCTTCCGAAGTGGCTTACAGCGAATTCAAGCAGTTGCTGCGCGACAACCGCATCGGCGACATCCGTCTTGCCGAGCGCAGCGCGGTGGCGCTGGTGAAACCGTCTGGCGGTGACAGCGCCTCGGTTAAGAAGATCCGGGTCATCTTGCCGGATCTGGCCGATGCGGAATTGATGCCGCTCATCGAGTCCAGCGGGGCCGTGCTCACCGTCGATCCGCCGAAGGAGAGCGGCGGAAGCTGGTGGCTCAGCCTGCTGCCATGGCTGATCTTCCTCGGCATCTATCTGTGGTTCTGGAACCGCATGCAGAGCAACCTGTCGGGGCGCTTTGGCGGGCGCGACCCGTCGGACTTCCTCGCCGGCTCGGCCAACCGCGAGGTGAAGCGGCAGCAGCGCATCACCTTCGCCGACGTGGCGGGTCAGGAAGCCGCCAAGCATGAGGTCGCCGAACTGGTCGATTTCCTGCGCGATCCGGAACGCTATCGGCGCCTGGGGGCGGAACCGCCGCGCGGTGTCCTGCTGATGGGGCCGCCGGGGACCGGCAAGACGCTGCTGGCGCGGGCACTGGCGGGTGAGGCGGATGTCAACTTCTACCACACCTCGGCCTCCGAATTCATCGAGATGTTCGTGGGCGTTGGCGCCTCGCGCGTGCGCAAGATGTTCGAGGAAGCCAAGAAGCGGGCACCCAGCATCATTTTCATCGACGAACTGGACGCCGTGGGCCGGGTGCGGGGAACCGGCATGGGCGGCGGCAACGACGAGCGCGAGCAGACGCTGAACCAGATTCTCTCGGAGATGGACGGTTTTGGCGGACACGAGGCGGTCATCGTGCTGGCGGCCACCAACCGGCCCGACGTGCTCGATCCGGCGCTGCTGCGTCCCGGCCGCTTCGACCGCCATGTTACCCTGGAGCTGCCGGACCGCGAGGCCCGCCAGGCGATCCTGAAGGTGCACACCCGGAAGATGCCGGTGGCGTCCGATGTTGATCTGGAGACCCTGGCCAGCGCGACGCCGGGCTTTTCCGGCGCCGACCTGAAGAACCTGGTGAACGAGGCGGCGATGGCGGCGGCCCGGGACGGCAAATCCGCCATCCAGATGCGCGACTTCGAGGAAATGCGCGATAAGGTCATGATGGGCACGGTGCGTAGCTTGGCGATTCGCCCGGAAGAGAAGCATCGTCTGGCGGTGCACGAGGCCGGGCACACCGTGGTGGCGCATTTCCTGCCGACGGCAGACCCGATCTACAAGGTGACCATCATCCCGCGCGGGCGCGCGCTGGGCGGCACCCACATGCTGCCGTCGGAAGAACGCCATACGCTGCCGGAAGATTACCTGAAAGACCGCCTGGCGGTGATGCTGGGCGGGCGCACCGCCGAGAAGACGCTGCTCGGCAACGTCAGCTCGGGGGCCGACGACGACATCAAGAACGCGACCCAGACGGCGCGCGCCATGGTGGCGCGCTGGGGCATGTCGGAGGAGATCGGTCCGGTCGACCTGCGCCAGAGCGAGGACCATCCCTTCCTCGGTCGGGAAATGGCCCAGCCGCGCCGCTTCAGCGAGACGACGGCCCACGACGTCGACGCCGCGGTGTCGAATCTGCTGCGCGAAGCGGAGGCGCGGGCCGCGGAGATCATGGTCAGCCACGAGGCTGGCATGAAGCGTCTGGTCCAGCGCCTGGAGGAGCGGGAGACGCTCAGCGCCGCCGAGGTGAAAGCCTGTCTTTCCGACGCTGCAGCTCAGGGATCAGCCGCCTAAAGGGCCGGCACGGTCGCCTCTCAGGCCGCTGAGCTGAAACTGTCTTTGAAGCGGTCGCGCAGCAGGTTCTTCTGCACCTTGCCCATGGTGTTGCGCGGCAGGTCCTCCACGAAGAAGACCTTCTTGGGCACCTTGAAGTTGGCCAGCGCGGCCTTGGCGGTCGATTGGATGGTATCGGCGCTCACATCCGGGCCGCCGCCCTGGCGTTTCACCACGGCGACCACGGCCTCGCCGAAATCCGGATGCGGTACGCCGATCACCGCCGATTCCTGGACGCCGTCGATCTCGTCGATGCAGAGTTCGACTTCCTTGGGATAGACGTTGAAGCCGCCGGAGATGATCAGATCTTTCGAGCGACCGACGATGTGGATGTAGCCGCGCTCGTCGATCATCGACAGATCGCCGGTGATGAAGCAGCCGTCCGGGCGGATCTCGGCGGCGGTCTTGTCGGGCTGGCGCCAATAGCCGCGGAATACGTTCGGGCCCTTCACTTCCAGCACGCCCACTTCGCCCTGGGGCAAGGCTTTGCCGTCCTCGTCGGTGATGCGCACCTCGATGCCGGTCAAGGGGAACCCCACCGTGCCGGCAATGCGCTCGCCGTTCAGCGGGTTCGAGGTGTTCATCGTCGTCTCGGTCATGCCGTAGCGCTCGAGGATACGGTGGCCCGTGCGCGCCTCGAATTCCTTGAAGGTCTCCGACAGCAGCGGTGCCGACCCGGAGACGAAAAGACGAATGCCGGCGCAGACCTCCTTGGTCAGGCGCGGGCTCGCCAGCAGGCGGGTGTAGAAGGTCGGAACGCCCATCATCGCCGTGGCGCGCGGCAGCAGGTCGATCACCGTATCCGCGTCGAAGCGGTTGAGGAACAGCATGCGGCTGCCGCTCAGCAGCACGCAGTGCGTGGCGACGAAGAGGCCGTGGGTATGGAACACCGGCAGCGCATGGATCAGGACGTCATCAGCGGTGAAGCCCCAGGCGTCGCGCAGGGTCAGGGTATTGGAGCCGAGGTTGCCGTGGCTCAGCATGGCGCCCTTGGAGCGGCCGGTGGTGCCGCTGGTATAGAGGATCGCTGCGAGATCGTCCGTGTCGCGGGCAACGATGCCGGCGTCCGGGTCGAGGTCGCGGCTGCGTTCCATCAGGCTGCCGTTGCCGTCCTCGCCCAGAGTCAGCACCGTGCCGACCCCGGCCTTGTCCGCCGTGGCCTGCAGAATGCTCTCGCTGGTCGGATCGCAGACCAGGACCCGCGGTTCGGCATCCTCCAGGAAGTAAGCGACCTCGCCACCCTTGTAGGCGGTGTTGAGCGGCAGATAGACGCCGCCGCAGCGCAGCACCGCGAGGTACAGCAGGATCGCCTGCGGCGATTTCTCGATCTGGGCGGCGACCCGGTCGCCCGGCTGGACGCCGCAGTCCATCAGCAGGCGCGCGATGCGCCCGGAACCGGCCTCCAGGTCGGCATAGCTCATGCTCTCGCCGTCCGGGGTTTCCAGAACGGTCTGATCGCGGTCGGCGGGGAAATTCTGGCTCAGCAGGTCGTAGAGATTGGTCATCGGTTCTATCGGCTTCCGCCGCCGGCAGCGGCTGTTAGGCGGTCATTGCGTGGACATAGGAGGCGGGCAGGGCGGAGATCAGATCGGTGAAGACGTCGCCCTGGATGGTCACGTGGTGGGACATTGCCGCCGCGGCGGCTTCGGCATTGCCGCTGACGATGGCATCGACCACGGCCTGATGCTCTTTCCAGGATTTCAAGGTGCGCCCGGGATGGTGCAGCTGGAAACGCCGGTAAGGCGACAGCCGGTTGCGCATGTTGCGGGTGGTCTCTTCCAGGAAGGTGTTGTGCGAGCCCGCATAGACCACCTCGTGGAAGCTTCGGTTGGCATCGTAGTAGGCGTGGGCTTCGCCGCGTTCGGCCAGCATCCGGCAGCTGTCATGGGCTTTGGCGAGGTGGGTGCGCTCTTCGGTCGACATCCGCCGGGCCGCCAGTTTGGCGCAGAAGGATTCCAGCTCGGCCATGACCTCGAACATGTGCAGCAACTGGGTCACCGTCACCGTCGCCACCACGGCGCCCTGGCGCGGCCGCAGCACGATCAGATCGGCTGCCGCCAGTTCCCGCAGGGCCTCGCGCACCGGGGTCCGGGACACACCGAAATGCTGTGCCAGCTTGCTTTCGTCCAAGCGGGAGCCGGGCGCCCGCTGCCCGGAGAGGATCTCCTGCTCCAGGCGGTCGCGCAGATCTTGGGCCAGAGGGGCGGCTTTAGCTTTCATGGAGAAGAGTATATGCGCATGCAAAAGAATCCAGCAAGCATGCACTTTCATCTTAGTTGTATACAATGCTGGACAGGCTCCGGGCACGGCGCTAGTGTTTCAGCCAGAATAAAAGGCAGACCTGCGCAATGCGGGTAGCTGTCGTGTAACGAGCAACCGGGAGGAACCCAGTAATGTCCAAGATCCATGTAAAATCGAAGACGGCGCGTGCCCTCATTTCCACGACGGCAATCGCCATGGCTTTTGCCGTGGCGGGCTCCGCCATGGCCGCCGACGTGAAACTGAAGGCGTCGCACCAGTGGCCGGGCGGCAAGGGCGACGTGCGCGACGAGATGGTGCAGATGATCGCCAAGGAAGTCGCCGCCGCCGATGTCGGCCTGGAAATTCAGGTCTATCCCGGCGCCTCGCTGTTCAAGCCCAAGGAACAGTGGAACGCCATGGTGAAGGGCCAACTCGATATTTCCGCTTTCCCGCTGGACTATGCCAGCGGACGCCATCCGCAGTTCAGCGCGACGTTGATGCCCGGCCTGGTGAAGAACCACGACCACGCCCTGCGGCTCAACAGCTCGCCGTTCATGGCGGATATCAAGAAGATCATCAACGACGCCGGTGTCGTCGTGCTGGCTGACGCCTGGCTGGCCGGCGGCTTTGCATCGACGAAAGAGTGCATCCTGGGGCCCGAAACCATGAAGGGCCAGGTGACACGTGCGGCAGGGCCGGCCTTCGAACAGATGTTGGCCGGTGCCGGCGCGTCGATCGCCTCCATGCCGTCGTCGGAGATCTACACGGCGATGCAGACCGGCGTTCTGGACGCCGCCAACACCAGCTCCGGCAGCTTCGTGTCCTACCGTATCTACGAACAGGTGAAATGCTTGACCGCACCGGGCGACTATGCGCTGTGGTTCATGTATGAGCCGGTTCTGATGTCCAAGCGCAGCTGGGACAGCTTGAACGAAGAGCAGCAGAAGGCGCTGATGGCGGCCGGCAAGAATGCCGAGGCATACATGACGACGGAGGCCAAGGGCCTGGATGACAAGCTGGTCGAGGTCTACAAGAAGGCCGGCGTCGAGATCGTCACCATGAACGCCGAGCAGGCCAAAGCCTGGCGCGATATCGCCAACGAGACGTCCTACAAGATCTTCGCTGAGGAAGTTCCCGGTGGCAAAGAGCTGATCGGTGAGGCGCTGGCCGTCGAATAGCCGCTGCTTTCTTTCGTTGGGGCGCCGGTGCGGAGTGCTGCCGGCGCCCCTCGTATTCTGAAGGTTGTTATTCCGAAGCGATGAGAATGCTTGAGGCCGCCTTGGATCTATTCGTTACCTTCGTCCGCCGGCTGTCGCAGATCTGCGGGATTGTCTCGGCGCTGACCCTCGCCGCCGCCGTGCTCGTGGTGTGCCAGATGGTCGTGATGCGCTATCTGCTCAACGAGTCGACGGTATGGCAGACCGAGTTCACGACCTACAGCATCGTGGGCGCCACGCTGATCGGCAGCCCCTATGTGCTGCTGCGCAAGGGTCATGTGAACGTCGACTTGTTGCCGGTCTACCTGCCGCATCGGGCCCGCATGGTCCTCGCGTTTCTCGCCTCGGCGCTTGCGTTGATTTTCTGCGCGGTTCTGGCTTTCTCGGGGGCGGAGCTCTGGCTCGAGGCCTGGACAGGCGGCTGGACGACCGATTCCATCTGGGCCTTGCCGCTGTGGATCGCCTATGCGCCCATTCCCGTCGGTATCGGTCTCTTGTGCCTGCAGTACGTCGCGGACATCCTTTGCTTGGCGACCGGACGGGAGATGCCGTTCGGGCTTGAACCGGGAGACCAGCCATGCGCCCGCTGCAGATCGGCGTTATCATCGGCGTGGTGACCATCGTTGTCCTGGCGACCGGAACGCCGATTGCCTTCGGCCTGGGGGTCGTTGCCCTCGGCTTCCTGGTCGTCTTCGATGGCTGGGGCAGCCTCGGTATCGTCGCCGACACCTTCTTTGGCGGCCTGTCGGAATTCTCCCTGGTGTCGATCCCGATGTTCGTTCTGATGGGGGCTGCGGTGGCGTCCTCGCCGGCGGGCAAGGATCTCTACGAGGCGCTGGATCGCTGGCTTCACCGGGTGCCGGGCGGGCTCATCATTTCCAACCTCGGGGCCTGCTCGATTTTCGCGGCGCTCTCCGGTTCTTCGCCGGCGACCTGCGCGGCCATCGGCCGGATGGGCATTCCGGAGATGCGCCAGCGCGGCTATCCCGACGGTCTGGCGACCGGTGCGATTGCCGCCGGCGGCACCCTCGGTATCCTGATCCCGCCGTCGGTCACCATGATCGTTTATGGCATTTCGACCGAGACGTCGATTGGCCGGCTGTTCGTTGCCGGGCTCGTGCCCGGCTTCATGCTGACCTGCCTGTTCATGGCCTGGTCGCTGTTTGCCGCCTGGCGTGGCGGTTACCGCTTCAGCTTGAACGAAGCCGGTTTCACCTTGCGCGAGAAGCTGGTGGTGCTGCCGCGGGTGTTGCCGTTCTTCATGATCATCGCCGGTGTGCTGTATGTCCTTTACGGCGGGATTGCCACGCCGTCGGAGGCCGCCGGCGTCGGCGCGCTGTTCTGCATCCTGCTGGTGGTGGTGGTCTACGGCCTCTTCATGCGCAACTGGTCGCCGCTGAGGGTCTGGGAGATCCTCGGCGATTCCATGCGCGAGTCGGTGATGATCCTGATGATCATCGGCTCTTCGGCCTTGTTCAGCTACATGCTGTCCAGCCTCTTCGTCACCCAGTCGATCGCCGAGTGGATTGCCGCCCTGGACGTGAACCGCTGGGTGTTGATGGCGATGATCAACGTCTTCCTGCTGGTCTGCGGCTTCTTCCTGCCGCCGGTCGCCGTGATTCTCATGACGGCGCCGATCCTGCTGCCCATCGTCACTTCTGCGGGTTTCGATCCCTATTGGTTCGCGGTGATCTTCACGATCAACATGGAAATTGGATTGATTACCCCGCCGGTGGGCCTAAATCTCTATGTCATCAACGGGATAGTGCCGGACGTCTCGTTGCCGACTATCCTCAAAGGGGCCCTGCCGTTCATGTTGATGATGGTGTTGGGAATTGTCCTTTTGTGCATCTTTCCGTCAATTGCCACCTGGCTGCCGAACGCCATGTTGGGCCTGGGGATTTAGGTCTGGGGATCTAGAAAGGAAGCCGGATGTCCGAGATGCCGCAGGAAAACCTGGTCGAACGTACGCTGTCGAATCTGGCCTCGGCCTGGCGCGACATTGCCCAGTCGGCGGCGCGCACCGTCGGTCTGTCCAAGGCGCCGGCATCCACGAGGCCGGAATCCCTGAAGCATCTGATGCTGGACTGCCTGGAGGCCCGTGGCGGCGAAGTGTCGGCGCGCATGCGGGCCGCCGCCCTGGGCCGCATCTACCTGGAGCAGGACGCCGAGGGGCGGCAGCGTTTTCTGAGCGTGCTGGCCCGGGAATTCGCCGTTCCGGCCGAGGCGGTGGATAAGGCGATCGCCGTCTATCACGCCGCAGCCAGCGACGAAGAGCGCTTGCAGGCCGAGAACGCCCTGCGCCGGGCGTTGCAGCCGCCGCGGCTGCGCCTGCTGACCCAGGTCAATGCGCTGCCCGAGGGTGTGAAGTTCCTGGTCGAGCTGCGGGCTGACCTGCTGGCCCTGCGCAGCGCAGATCCCTATCTGAAGGGGCTCGATAACGACCTGCGCGAACTGCTGCTGTCGTGGTTCGACACCGGCTTTCTCGATCTGCAGGCCATCGACTGGGATTCGCCGGCCTCGCTGCTCGAAAGGCTGGTCGCCTACGAGGCGGTGCACCAGATCACCTCCTGGCAGGATCTGCGCAACCGGCTGGATTCCGACCGCCGCTGCTATGCCTTGTTTCATCCGCGTATGCCGGAGGAGCCGCTGGCCTTTGTCGAGGTTGCCCTGGTCCAGGGTATGGCCAGCTCCATCCAGGCGTTGCTCGACGAAAAGGCGCCGCGGATGGATCCGACCCTGGCCGACGCGGCGATCTTCTATTCCATCTCGAACACCCAGAAGGGGCTGAAGCAGATTTCCTTCGGCGATTTCCTGATCAAGCGGGCGGTTCAGGCCCTGTCGCGCGAATTTCCCAAGCTCAAGATCTTTGCCACGCTGTCGCCTATCCCCGGTTTCCGCCGTTGGTTGATGGCCTTGCCGGAAGACGACCTGGCGGCGGTTTTCACGGCCGAGGATCTTGCCGGACTGCCGGCGCTGACCCAGGAAGAGGGTTTGAAGCAGATGCTCAACGGGGTGCTCAGCAAGGGTGCCTGGGCCGCGGATCCGGCGGTCGCCGGGGCGCTGCAGCGCCCTTTGATGGTTTTGGCCGCCCGCTATCTGGTCTCGAAACGCGACGATGGCCAGCCGCTCGACGCCGTGGCCCGCTTCCACCTGCGCAACGGCGCCCGGCTGGAACGGCTCAACTGGCTCGGCGATGCCTCGGCCAACGGCATGGCCCAATCCTGCGGCCTGATGGTCAACTACCGCTACGTGGTCGACGAGATCGAAGGCAACCACGAAGCCTACATGAAAGACGGCCATATCGCCTTGGGGCAGGAGATGCGCGGTTTACTGCGCAATCTGCGCGATGCTTCCGGCGCGCGGATGCGGCTCCTGGGCATCGGTTGAGGCCGGCGGAGGCCCCTGCTGCGACACTTCCTCTTGTGGCCGCGCCCGTTGCTTCTTATAGATGATGCATCTGGGTTGTCCCCGGGGCGCCCATTGCAGGCAGAGGGCATTCGCAGTGGCGGTTGATAAAGGCAAGTTCGCGGACGTAACGGCCGTCGCCGAGGCGCTGCGGCCGAGTTACCCGGTTTACTGTCTGCGCCCGGATGTCCTGGCGGCCAGCGCCAGGCGTTTCGTCAGCCAGTTTCCCGGCACCGTGCTCTATGCCGTGAAGTGCAATCCGCACCCTCTGGTGCTGAATGCGTTGTACAAGGGTGGCATCCGCCACTTCGACACGGCCTCGCTGACCGAAATCGCCCAGATCTGTGACAGCTACGACGACGCCCACACCTACTTCATGCACCCGGTGAAGGCGCGCGCCGTCATTACCTCGGCATTCAAGGTCTATGGCGTCCATCACTTCGTCGTCGACCACCTCGATGAGCTGAACAAGGTGATCGATGAGGTGGGCGCGTCGGGCATCACGATCATCGTGCGGGTGAGCACGCCGCCCGCCGATGATGCGCTCTATCACCTGGCGGCCAAGTTCGGCGCGGCGCCGGACGAGGCGGCCGAGCTGATGAAGGCCGCCAGCACGCAGGGCTGCGCCGTGGGGCTGGCCTTCCACGTCGGTTCCCAGTGCCGCAGTCCGGAGGCTTATTCTTCCGCTTTGGAGCGGCTCGGCGGGATTATCCGTCAGGCCGGGGTCGAGCCGGTCTGCATCGACGTCGGCGGCGGCTTTCCGGCGGCCTACGGCGATCGCCCGGTGCCGGAATTGGCGACCTTCATGGATGCGATCCGCCGCGGCCTGAAGCAGTTGAGGTTGAATCCGAACACCGAGATTTTCGCCGAGCCGGGACGCGCGCTGGTGGCGCATGGCTGTTCGCTGCTGACCCAGGTCCAGTTGCGCAAGGGCGAGCGCCTCTACATCAACGATGGTATTTACGGCAGCCTGTCGGAGATGTCCCAGGTGGCGATCCGCCTGCCGGCGCGGCTGATCCGGCTCGACGGTCCGGTCTCGGAAACCTTGGCCGAGTTCGCCCTCAATGGGCCGACCTGCGATTCTCTCGACGTGCTGCCCGGTACCTTTGCCTTGCCGGACGACGTGCGCGAGGGCGATTGGATCGAGATCGACCAGGTCGGCGCCTACTCGAACGCCCTGGCGACGCGCTTCAACGGATTCTATCCGGAGACCTTCGTGCAGGTCTTCGACGCGCCGCCGGCCTTGGCGGCGGCCTGACCCGCCATGGATGCGGTGCGCACCAACGGCGTTGACTGCCTTTCGAAGACCGGTTTTCACAAGGTCGCCTACCGGGAAAGCGGCCCGACGCATCCGGTGCCGGTGCTCTGCCTGCATGGTCTGGGGCGCAATGCGCGGGATTTTGACAGCCTGGCCGCGGCCCTGGCCGGCGATGGCCGCCGGGTGATCTGCGCCGATGTCGTCGGCCGCGGCGACAGCGGTTGGCTGCGCGACCCGCTGGACTACGGCTACCCGCAGTATCTGGCCGACACCGTGACGCTGATCGCGCGGCTCGGTTGCGGGCAGGTGGATATCGTCGGCACCTCCATGGGTGGGCTGATCGGCATGATGTTGGCCGCGCAGCCCGATAATCCCGTGCGCCGCCTGGTGATGAACGACGTCGGCCCCTTCATCCCCAAGGCGGCGCTGGCGCGCATTCTGGCCTACTTCGGCAACAACCCTCAATTCACCGACCTTGCCGCCGCCGAGGCCTATCTTCGCAAGACCTACAGCAGCTTCGGCGCTCTCAGCGATGTCCAGTGGCGCCACCTCACGGAGACCTCGCTGCGCCGCGACGGCGACAGCTGGCGCCTGCACTACGATCCGCGGATCGTCGAGCCGCTGCGTCAGGGCGAGTTGGCCGACATCGACCTCTGGCCATTGTGGGATGCGATCCAGCGCCCGACTCTGGTTCTACGCGGGGCGGAGTCCGACCTGCTGTTGCCGGAAACGGCGGCCGGGATGCAGCACCGCGGCCCGCGCGCCGAGGTCATCGAGTTCGCCGGCTGCGGCCATGCCCCGGCATTGCTGGACCCGAACCAGACCGATCCCATCCGCCGATGGCTGGCCGCTGCGTGAGCGTCCCGGCGGATGGTCGGTTGCCGCATACGGCGTCTTTCCGGCCCCGCTTTCCCTGGCTCGGCGGTGACCTGCAGACCCTGCGCAATTTCCTGATTCGACCGAACCACGACCTCGACCCTTGGCCGGCGGAGCGGTTGGAACTTGCCCTCGACGACGGCAGCGGCGACCGGCTGGTGGCGAGTCTTCACCGCTCCGCCCCATCGGCGCGCGGGCTGGTCGTGCTGCTGCACGGCCTGACCGGCAGCGCCGACAGCCTCTATGTTCGGGCCTCCGCCGCCTTCTTTCTGGCCCGGGGCTATTCGGTGGTCCGCCTCAATCTGCGTGGGGCGGGCGAGTCACGCCCGCTCTGCGGTGATCAGTATCACGCCGGGCGCAGTGGCGACCTGCGCGACGCGCTGCTGGAACTGCGTGAAGCGGGCGTCGACTTCGGCGCCGGTCTCTACCTGATGGGCTATTCCCTTGGCGCCAACCTGCTGCTGCGTTTCCTGGCGGAGGAGGGGACGGCATTCCCGGTGACCGCTGCGGTCAGCGTCTCGGCGCCCATTGACCTGAAGGCTGCGCAGGTCTGCCTCATGCAGCCGCGCAACTGGGTCTATCACCGCTACCTGCTGGGCCAGATGCGCGCCGAGGCGCTGGCCACGCCCCGCGACCTCTCTCCGGCTGAGCGCGCCGCCATCGTCAGCGCCGACAGCGTCTACGCTTACGACGAGCAGGTGATCGCCCCACGCAACAGCTTTGCCGGGGCGGACGACTACTATCGTCAGTGTTCAGGGTTGAGGTTCCTGCCGGCGATCAAGACGCCGACCCTGCTGGTGCATGCCGGGGACGATCCCTGGATTCCGGCCGAGACCTACGAGAGTTTCGATTGGCCGGCCAATCCGGCGCTCTGCCTGCGGCTCACGGCGGCGGGTGGACATGTCGGGTTCCACGGCCGGGACCGGGCGGCGGCCTGGCACGACCTTGCCGCCGAAGCGTTTTTCTCCTGATATAAGGTGGCTTTCAGGCCACTCATGAACAGGCCGGCCCGGGATCGGGCCGGCCTGTTTTTTTTATGTCAACAATTCGCCGCCGCAGCGTCAGGCGCCGGGCCGTTTCACAAACCCGGTTGCTTTACCAGACGCAGATAAGGTTTCTTCTCATCCCAGCCGCCGGGATACATCTTCTTGGCATCCTCGTTGTTCACCGAGGGGACGATGATGCAATCATCGCCGTGCTTCCAGTTTACCGGTGTGGCGACCTTGTGCTTGTCGGTCAGCTGCAACGAGTCGATGACGCGCAGCAGTTCATCGAAGTTGCGACCGGTGCTCGCCGGGTAGGTGAGGGTCAGGCGGATCTTCTTGTTGGGATCGATCACGAATACCGAGCGAACGGTCAGGGTATCGTTGGCATTGGGATGGATCATGCCGTAGAGACCGGCGACCTTCCGTTCCGGATCTGCCAGCAGAGGAAAGTTCAAAGCGGTGCCCTGGGTTTCCGCGATATCGCCAACCCAGGCGTTGTGATCTTTCAGGGGGTCGACCGAAAGACCCAGAACCTTGACGTTGCGTTAGTCGAACTCGGGTTTCAGCTTAGCGACTGCGCCCAGTTCGGTGGTGCATACGGGCGTAAAATCCTTGGGGTGGGAGAACAGTACCACCCAGCTACCGCTGCCATAGCTGTGCAGCGAGATTTCACCTTCAGTGGATTCCGCCGTGAAATCCGGCGCGGTATCACCCAGTTGTAACGCCATTTTAGGCTCCTCCTCGTTGTGCTGTGGTTCGGTGCTTTGCCTCATCGAGAAATGGGGTGTCGCACGTCCGCCGCAAGGGGCAGGGGGGCTGCACCGTGGGCCAGCAGCGAAGATGCTGTCGCCCTCAGGCCTCTTTCAGCAACCGCGCGGCTTCCACCGCGGCATAGGTCAGCACCGCGTTGGCGCCGGCCCGCTTGAAGGCCATCAGGCTTTCCAGCAGCGCGCGATCGTTGTCGAGCCAGCCGTTCAGGGCCGCCGCCTGCAGCATGGCGTACTCGCCGCTCACCTGATAGGCCAGCGTCGGCACGGCGAAGGTATCTTTTACCCGGCGGATGATGTCGAGGTAGGGCAGTCCCGGCTTGATCATCACCATGTCGGCGCCCTCCTGCAGGTCGAGGGCGACCTCGCGCAGGGCTTCGTCGCTGTTGGCCGGATCCATCTGGTAGGTCTTCTTGTCGCCGGTCAGGCGGGTGCCGGAACCGACGGCATCGCGGAACGGGCCGTAGAAGCAGCTCGCGTACTTTGCCGCATAGGCGACGATTTTCACGTCGTCGAAGCCCGCGCCGTCCAGCGTCTCACGGATGGCGCCGATGCGGCCGTCCATCATGTCGGAAGGGGCGACCACGTCGCAGCCGGCCTGGGCCTGCACCAGGGCCTGCTGGCACAGCATTTCGACCGTCTCGTCGTTGACGATGCGGCCGTCCCGCAGCAGGCCGTCATGCCCGTCGCTGTTGTAGGGATCCAGGGCGACGTCGCAGATCACGCCAACTTCCGGGAAGGCCCGCTTCATCTCGCGCACGGCGCGGCAGACCAGGTTTTCCGCGTTGATCGCCTCGCGCGCGTCGGGCGATTTGATGTGCTGTTCGGTGTAGGGGAAGACGGCAATGGCGCTGATGCCGAGTTCTCCGGCGGCCCCAATGCTGTCGATCAGGCAGTCGAGGCCGAGACGGTCGACGCCGGGCATCGATTCGATGGCCTGCTTGCCGTGGCCGTCGTGAACGAAGACCGGCCAGATCAGGTCCTGGGTGCCCAGGCTGTTTTCCGCCACCATCCGGCGCACCCACGCGGCGCTGCGGTTGCGCCGCAGGCGTACCTGCGGGAAAGCGCCCAGCGCCTCGGGCGCTCGGGCCCCAGAGGCCTTGGCCGTCTCCGTCTTGCGCGGCGCCACCGGGCGCAAGGGAGTGGCGCCCTTTCGGATCATGTCGGTCATTCTCTCTCCCGCGTCCCGGTCCGGCCGTGCCGGCGGGCAATACCCGGAATCGCTTCCCAGGTGCACTGATACCCGGCGGCAAGTTTAGGCGCAGGCTTGGGGGACAACAAGGGTCCTGGCTACCCGCAGCAGGGCTTCGGTCGTGACGATCCGGGCGTATTCGCCGCTGAGCTGGGCGAGGCTCAGGGCATGGACGTCCTCCGCCGGCCAGCGGCGGCCCGTCAGATCGACGATGTCGACACTGGCCGTGGCGTCCGCCACCACCCAGGTGGCAAAGCCCAGGTTGGCGGCCATGCGTACCGTGGCGTCGACGGAGTTGTGCAGCAGCACCCCGGCGATCACCACGGCCTCGACGCCGCGGTCGCGCAGGGCGGCCTCCAGGCCGGTATCGATGAAGGCGTTATTGGTGCGCTTCTGCACCAGCATCTCGCCGGGCCCGGGGGCCAGGGCCTCCTTGAAGTCGCAGCCTGGTTGGCCCGGCCGGTAGGGCGAGTCGGCTTCGCGGGACAGGTGCTGGACGTGAACGACCGGCCGCCCGGCCGCGCGCCAGGTGGCGAGCAACTCCGCCGTCCGCGCTTCGGCATCCGGGTTGTTGCGGGGCCCCCATTTGGGATCGTCGATGGCCTTCTGGAAGTCGACGATCACCAGGGCGGCGTGCTCTATGGATTCTTTCAGCATCGGTTTTCGACCGCTCAAGGGGGGGAGGGCGTGGCCGTTCGCCCGCGCCCTCCCAAGCCCTAGCGTTGGCCGGTCACTCGGCGGCGACGGCGGCGCGCGACGCGGTCAGCGCCTGATCGAGATCGGCCAGGATGTCGTCGATGTGTTCCAGGCCGATCGACAGGCGCACGTAGCCGTCGGTGACCCCGGTCGCTTGCTGTTCGTCCGGTGTCAGCTGCGAGTGGGTGGTGGAGGCCGGATGGATTGCCAGGCTGCGCGCGTCGCCGATGTTGGCGACGTGGTAGAGCAGCTGCAGGGCATCGATGAAGCGGCGCCCCGCCTGCAGGCCGCCGGCCAGCTCGAAGCCGACCAGGCCGCCGTAGCCGCCGGTCAGGTAGTTGTCTGCCCGCCGTCGCGTCTCGCCGTCCTGCAGTGACGGATGGATGACGGTGGTGACATCCGGATGCCCTTCCAGGAATTTTGCGACCGCCGCGGCGTTGCGGCTGTGCTCGCGGATGCGCAAGGGCAGCGTCTCCAGGCCTTGCAGGAAGAGAAAGGCATTGAAGGGGCTGAGTGCGTAGCCGAGATCGCGCTGCAGCGTGACCCGCGCCTTCAGGATGTAGGCGATGGGGCCCAGCGGCTTCACCGCCTCGGTCCATACCGCGACGTGGTAGCTGGGGTCCGGCTGGTTCAGGCCGGGGAAGCGCGCGGCATTTTTCTCCCAATCGAAAGTGCCGCCGTCGACGATGATGCCGCCGATCGAGGTGCCGTGGCCGCCGATGTACTTGGTGGTCGAGTAGACCACGATGTGTGCGCCGTGCTTCAGCGGCTTGCAGATAACCGGGGCCGCGGTGTTGTCGACGATCAGGGGCACGCCCAGTTCCTCGCCGATGGCCGCGACCTCGCTGATCGGGAACACCTTCAGTTTAGGGTTCGGCAGCGTCTCGGCGTAATAGGCCCGGGTGCGGTCGTCGGTGGCGCGGCGGAAGTTTTCCGGGTCGCTCGGATCGACGAAGCGGACTTCGATGCCGAAGTTCTTGAAGGAGTTGGCGAAGAGGTTCCAGGAGCCGCCGTACAGGTCGGTCGAACTGACGATATTGTCGCCGGTGCCGGCGATATTCTGAATCGAGATCGCCGAGGCCGCCTGGCCGGAGGACACGGCCAGCGCGGCGGCGCCGCCCTCCAGCGCGGTGATCCGCTGCTCCAGCACATCGCAGGTCGGATTCATGATCCGCGAATAGATGTTGCCGAGTTCTTTCAGCGCGAAGAGGTTCGCCGCATGGCCGGTGTCGTGAAACTCGTACGACGTGGTCTGGTAGATCGGCACCGCGACGGCGCCGGTGTGCGGATCGCTGCGGTAGCCTGCATGCAGGGCGAGGGTTTCCGGATGGATGGTCTGCTTCGGTGTCTTCGTCATGGTTCGGGCCCTTTCGATTGAGCGTGTCGGTCGTTGTCTTTGCCCGAGGGGCCCCACCAGGGACTGGTTTTTTAGCCTTTGTTGACGCGGAGCAAGCTACCCCTCAAATCACCGCGGACCCGTATCAGGAGGATCAGACCGAAAAAACAAAAAAACCGCCACGGCATGCCGGGCGGTTTCGAACCACTCGTTTAGCCGCATTTTTAACGCGCCCGCAAGCTGAGAACAAATCGGCGCAGACCCAGATGAAAGCCCCGATGGGCGGCCCTTGTCAAGCGCGTTCTGGTGGATGACCGGGGGCGGTAAAATTCAATCTGCGGATGGATTGTATATTGACCGCAAGGCGAAATTCGCCGACAACTAGTGCGATTTAAAATGTTGAATTTTTTCAATCGGGGCGGGATATTTTCGGCTCCACTCTACGTTAGAGATTGGTATTCTTAGAGATGGGTATTCAATGTCGTCGGATGGCTGTTTAGCAGGGCTGACCGTCTACAGGTTGCAGGGCGCGGAATTTCGCGACCAGGATGGCAAGGCTGTTCCTGAACTGCCGGCTGTCCTCTCGGACCTGCACGCCTATTGGCAGTCTCGGTGCCGGGGCAGGGCGTTTCCCGCCCGCGCGGACATCGACCCGGTTGATATTCCCTCCCTGCTCGAGCATCTGCTGCTGATCGATGTGCTGCGCGACCCGCCGGATTTCCGCTATCGGCTGGTCGGCGGTCATATCGTGGAGCATGCCGGGCGTAACGTACAGGGGCTTACGCTGCGCAGCCTGATGGCCAAAGGTAATCCGCAGGAGCAGGCGCTGCAGGAGAAGGCCATGCTGGCCTGCGAGGAGGTTGCAGGCACACAGGCGCCAGTCTTCATCGACCTGAGCTATCGCTCGGTCACTTCGGATGGCGACCGGCGCCTGCACGGGCTTCTGTTGCCGCTTGGGTCCCCTGGCGAGAGGCCGAACATGGTCCTCGGCGGCCTCCAGTTCATCGCATAGCGTTATGCCGCCAGACGCGTCCCGGCAGGCCGCCTTGGCGGCCCCCCGGCGGCTACGGCCATGCCTGGATTGACACCCTGGGGCGGCCAACTATCATCGCGGCTCGTCGTAGGACCATTTCTTCTGGCCCTGCCGGTTCCGGGCCCCGTGCGGACGCTTCCCTGATGAGTTTCGACCTGAATGACGAGCAGCGCGCCTTCCAGGACATGGCGCGCCAATTCGCCGGCGAAGAAATCGCCCCTCATGCGGCGGCCTGGGACGAGGCGACGACGTTTCCTGTCGACTCGCTGCGCAAGGCCGCGGCCCTCGGCCTGGCCGGCATCTACGTGCGAGAGAGCTCCGGCGGCAGCGGGCTCACGCGCTTCGACGCGGCGGTGATTTTCGAGGAGTTGGCGGCGGCCTGCCCCTCGACGGCCGCCTACATTTCCATCCACAACATGGTCGCCTGGATGATCGACAGCTTCGGCAGCGACGCCCAGCGCGCGGCTTTTCTGCCCAAGCTGCTGAGCATGGATCACTTCGCCAGCTATTGCCTGACCGAGCCGGGTGCCGGCTCCGACGCGGCGTCGCTGAAGACCAAGGCAGAGCGCGACGGTGATCACTACGTGCTCAACGGCTCGAAGGCCTTCATCTCCGGCGGCGGCTCCAGCGACGTCTACCTGGTGATGTGCCGTACCGGCGGTCCGGGTGCCGAGGGCGTGTCCGCGCTTATCGTGCCCAAGGACACGGCGGGCCTTTCCTTCGGCAAGAAGGAGAAGAAGCTGGGCTGGAACAGCCAGCCGACCGCGGCGGTGATCTTTGAAGACGCCCGTGTACCTGTGGCCAACCTGCTCGGCTCCGAAGGCGCCGGATTCCGGTTTGCGATGCAGGGCCTGGACGGGGGCCGGGTGAATATCGCGGCCTGCTCCCTGGGCGGTGCGCGCGCCTGCCTGGCGGCGGCGCTGGCGCACGTGAAGGAGCGCCAGCAGTTCGGCCGCCCCCTGGCCGATTTCCAGGCGCTGCAGTTCAAGCTGGCCGACATGGCTACGGAACTGGATGCTGCCCGCTTGATGGTCTGGCGCGCTGCCCAGGCGCTCGACGACAACGCGCCGGACAAGACACAGTTTTGCGCCATGGCGAAGCGCTTCGCCACCGACGTCGGTTTCAAGGTGACCGACGAGGCGCTGCAACTGCACGGCGGCTACGGCTATATCAAGGAATATCCCATCGAGCGTTACTTCCGGGATCTGCGCGTTCACCAGCTCCTCGAAGGCACCAACGAGATCATGCGCGTGATCATCGCCCGCAAGCTGCTGTCTCAATAACGGTACGCCGGAGCGGCGCCCTGGAGCGGCAAGTGGACCCTTTTTTATCGTAAGCGAGAAGCAATGAGCGAAACCGAGGACGTTCTCTTCGAGGCGCAGCACGGCGTCGGAACTATTACCCTGAACCGGCCGAAGGCATTGAACGCGCTGACCCTGGACATGATCCACCGGATCAGCCCGCAGCTCGCTGCCTGGCAGGAAGATTCCACCGTCAAGGCGGTGGTGATTCGCGGTGCGGGTGAGCGGGCCTTCTGCGCCGGCGGCGACGTGCGCGCGGTGTGGGAGGCGGGGCGCCAGGGCGATCGCATGACCGAGGATTTCTTCCGCGAGGAATACCGGCTCAACCGGCTGATCCATACCTTCGCAAAACCCTATGTCGCCCTCATCGACGGCATCACCATGGGCGGCGGCGTCGGCCTGTCGGTCCACGGCAGCCACCGGATCGCGGGCGACCGCACCATGCTGGCCATGCCGGAAGTGGGCATCGGCCTGTTTCCGGACGTCGGCGGCTCCTACTTTCTGCCGCGGCTGCCGGGTCGTCTCGGCCTGTTCCTGGCGCTCACCGGCTGGCGGCTGCACGCCGCCGATGCGATTCACTGCGGCGTTGCGACCGACTACGTTCCAAGCGACAGGGTCGATGACCTGATGGCGGCGCTGACCGCACTGGATTGGAGCAAGGACGGCGCCGAGACTTTGGTCGATCAGGTGATCGATCGCTTCAAGGCCGATCCCGGTCCGGCGGAGCGCGGCGCCCACCAGGATCTCAGCGAGCACTGCTTCTCCGCGCGCTCGGTGGAGTCCATTCTGCATGCGCTGGACGAGTCCGGTGATGAGTGGGGCGCCAAGGTCGCCCGCATCATCCGCAAGCAGCCCCCGACCAGCCTGAAGGTGACCTTCGCCCAGCTCGATAAGGGCGCGGCGCTCGACTTCGACCAGGCAATGATCCAGGAATACCGGATGAGCCAGGCCTTCATGGCCGGCGGCGACTTCTACGAGGGCATCCGCGCGGTGCTGGTCGACAAGGACAACCAGCCGAAATGGTCGCCGGGCGATCTCGCTGCGGTAACGCCCGAGGCGGTGGAGAGCTACTTTCGCCCGCTTGGGGACGGCGACCTCGTGTTTGCCTGACACGCCGACAACAAGACACAAAATTGCATAAGCAGGGAGGATGGACATGGCGCGTATTGGATTTCTGGGTCTGGGCAACATGGGGTTGCCGATGGCCAAGAACCTCGCGAAAGCCGGACATGAGATCATCGGCTTCGATCTGTCGCCGCAGGCGCAGCAGTCGGCTGCCGCGGCCGGTCTGACGGTGGCGGCGTCGGCCCAGGGCGTGGTGGACGGGGCCGAGGCGGTGGTGACCATGCTGCCGGCCGGCGAGCATGTGCGCACGGTCTATCTGGGCGGGGACGGCCTGCTGGCGGCCGCGGCCAAGGGAACCCTGTTCATCGACTCCTCGACCATCGACGTGGCGAGCTCACGTGAGGTTCACGCCGTGGCGGCGGAGCAGGGCCAGCTGATGCTGGACGCACCGGTCTCCGGCGGTGTGTCCGGGGCCGAGGCCGGCACGCTGACCTTCATGGTCGGCGGCCCCGACGAAGCCTTCGCCATGGGTAAGCCGCTGTTCGAGATCATGGGCCGCAACATCGTCCATGCCGGCGGCGCCGGCAACGGCCAGGCGGCGAAGATCTGCAATAACATGATCCTCGGCATCTCGATGATCGCGGTATCGGAGGCCTTCAGCCTGGGCGAGAAGCTGGGGCTGGATCCCAAGGTGCTCTTCGACATCAGTTCCAAGGCGTCCGGGTCCTGCTGGGCGATGCTGAACCACTTGCCGGTGGCGGGTATCGTCGAGACCTCGGCGGCCAACCGCGACTTCCAGCCGGGTTTTGCGGCAGCGATGATGCACAAGGACCTCAAGTTGGCCCAGGCGGCAGCCAACCACGCCGGAGCCGCGACCCCGCTGGGGGCGGAGGCCGCAGCGCTCTACACCCTCTTCGTTAACGCCGGTCACGGCGGGCTGGACTATTCGGCCATCATCAAGCTGATCGAAGGTGCGCGCTGACGAAGGGGTGCTGAAGGGGGCGGAAGGCTGCCAGGCCTATGAAAACCGTGGGTTTTACACGGCGCACCCCAGAGTGCCGAATTGGGCGGCCGGCGGGCGCCAATTCTGTGACATTCGGCGTCTCCGCCAAGAAATATAAATAAAATCAAGTGGTTAGAAGAGTTATCCATTAAGTAAAGTTTAACGGGCTTCCGGCTAGTCTTTGCAATAAAGCCATCGGTTTTGTGACCATGATTTATGCGAGGGTAACGTGAAGTCTAAATATCTCGAACTGATTGGGCTGATCGAGCGGCTCCACCGCCAGTGCCTTGAAGTGATCAAGGCCGATCTCGATCGCCAGGGCATCCGCGACCTGAACAACGTCCAGGCGCTGATCCTGTTTAACGTCGGTGAGGAAGAGCTTTCCATCGGCGAGCTGACTCAGCGCGGCTACTACCTGGGCTCCAACGTCTCCTACAACGTGAAGAAGATGGTCGAGAACGGCTATCTGATCCAGGAGCGGTCGCCGCACGATCGGCGCTCCTTCCACGTTCGGGCGGCGGAAAAGGGCGTCGAGGTTTATCGCAACCTTTCGGCGCTGTTTGACCAGCATGCCACCCAGCTGAGCGATATCCAGCTGTCGGAAGAGGGACTGGACTCCGCCAATCATGCACTGCGCCGTGTGCAGCAGTTCTGGTCGACCCCGGCCAGCATGGCGCGCAACCTGAGTGCTGCCTGACCGGTTTTCTACCGCGCGTGCCGGGGCTTCCCGGGCGCGCTCTGCACGCATCCCTCGCATACGATACGAAAAGCCCCGGCCAACTTGGCCGGGGCGCTTCGATTCAAGCCTTCGCTGAGGACTCGGCGTCTAGAAGAACGCCTGGATACCGGTCTGGGCGCGGCCCAGGATGAGGGCGTGGACATCGTGCGTGCCCTCGTAGGTATTCACCGCTTCCAGATTCATCACGTGGCGGATGACGTGATACTCGTCGGCCACGCCGTTGCCGCCGTGCATGTCGCGGGCCTGCCGGGCGATGTCCAGCGACTTGCCGCAGGAGTTCCGCTTGCACAGCGAGATCGCTTCGGGCGCGCCCTTGCCCTGGTCGAGCAGGCGGCCGAGTTGCAGACAGGCCTGCAGGCCGATGGTGACCTCGGTCTGCATGTCGGCCAGCTTCTTCTGGATCAGCTGGTTGGCGGCCAGCGGGCGGCCGAACTGCTTACGATCCAGGGTATAGCTGCGCGCGGCGTGCCAGCAGAACTCGGCGGCGCCGAGGGCGCCCCAGGAAATACCGTAACGCGCCTTGTTGAGGCAGCCGAAGGGGCCCTTCAGGCCAGAGACGTTGGGCAGCAGGTTTTCCGCCGGCACGAAGACGTCGTCCATGACGATCTCGCCGGTGATCGAGGCGCGCAGCGAGAACTTGCCCTCGATCTTGGGGGCGCTGAGCCCTTCCATGCCCTTTTCCAGGATGAAGCCGCGGATGCTATCCGTGTCGTCCTTGGCCCAGACGATGAAGATGTCGGCGATGGGCGAGTTGGTGATCCACATCTTGGCGCCCTTCAGGCGGTAGCCGCCGTCGACGGCCGTGGCGCGGGTCTTCATGCCGCCGGGGTCGGAGCCGTGGTCCGGCTCGGTCAGGCCGAAGCAGCCGACCAGCTCGCCGGTGGCCAGCTTCGGCAGGTACTTGCGGCGCTGCTCCTCGCTGCCGTAGCTGTAGATCGGATGCATCACCAGGCTGGACTGCACCGACATGGCCGAGCGGTAGCCGGAATCGACGCGCTCGACCTCACGGGCGATCAGGCCGTAGCAGACGTGGTTGACCCCGGCGCAGCCGTAGTCCTCCGGGATGGTCGCGCCGAGGAAGCCCAGGGCACCCATCTCGGTCATGATGGAGCGGTCGAAGGTTTCGTGACGGTTGGCCTCCAGGATCCGCGGCATCAGCTTGTCCTGGCAGTAGTCCCGCGCCGCGTCGCGCACCATGCGCTCCTCTTCGCTGAGCTGTTCCTCCAGCAGCAGCGGGTCCTCCCAAACGAAACGCGCCTTCTGGGCGTCGGGCCCGGCAGCGGGGGTCGGGGGGGTGGCGGGGCCGGATGCGGCGCTGGCCTGGGACATGGTCACGATACCTCTCGGAAAATCAGCCTTGCTGGCGGGATTGGACCAGATATAGCGCAGTCCCGGGGGCGCCGAAAGCCACGCCGCAAGGGGCCGGAAAGCGGTAGTTTCCCAGGCGCTCGGGCCTCGCGAGGGTGTCATCGGACGGTCATCAATCCGCCACAGAGTGCTGTTAAGGATTTGTTTGCCATAGCTGAATTAAAATAGGTCCATGCCACAGTCACGCGAAATCATCTTCGAATTCCAGCGCGTCGGCGGATACGTGAAAGTCTCCGCTGTCGACACCCTGACGTCTGCCGAAGTCAGCATCGTCGGGCCGCCCTCCGCCGGGCAGGTGCAGTTGGAGCGGCTGGCCGCCCGCAAGCTGGAATACGTCCTGGCCAAGCGCGCCGCCGGCCAGCGCGGCGGCCTGATGGCCTAGGCCAGGAGTTCCAGGCCCCAGGTCCAGGCCCCAGAGCGGGGTCCTTGCGGCGCCGATCCGGCGCCTCCGCGACAATTTATGCCGCTCTTGGGGTGCCGCGAGACCTTGTGGCGCCTTTTCATCAGATTGCGACATATGGTAGGGTCCGCCGGTTTTCCCGAGACAGGCAGGCGTTCCCAAAGTCATGGCATTCAAGTCGATCGCTATCGGCTCCGACCACGCTGGTTTCGACCTCAAGGCGAAGCTGGTGGAGGAGTTGCGTTCTTCCGGTTACGAGGTCCAGGACCTCGGTACTAACGACGCGACCAATTCGGTCGATTATCCCGATTTCGGCAAGGCTGTTGCCGAGGCTGTGGCCTCAGGCAAGGCCGATGGTGGCGTGGTCGTCTGCGGCACCGGCATCGGCATCTCCATCGCCGCCAACCGCGTTCCCGGGGTGCGCGCGGGGCTCTGCCACGACATCACCTCGGCCCGCCTTTGCCGAGAGCACAATGACGCCAACGTTCTGGCCCTGGGCGCCCGTCTGATCGGCGATGTGGTCGCCAAGGACTGTCTGGCCGCCTTCCTGAACACCGAATTCGCGGGCGATCGTCACGTCCGTCGTGTCGAAAAGCTGGGCTGACGGCCCGTTTCTTCTAGGAGTAGCAAGCGAAGATGACTGCTGCGAATGCCGCCAAGAACCTCCACCTGCAGGACGGCTTCTTTTCCGCCCATCTGCGTGAGACCGATCCGGCTCTCGCCGAGGCCATCAACGGCGAACTGCGCCGCCAGCAGGACCAGATCGAGCTGATCGCCTCCGAGAACATCGTCTCCCTGGCGGTTCTCGAGGCCCAGGGCTCGGTGCTGACCAACAAGTACGCCGAGGGCTATCCGCACCGCCGCTACTACGGCGGCTGCGAGTACGTTGACGTGGTCGAGGAACTGGCGATCACCCGCGCCAAGCAGCTGTTCGGCTGCGAGTTCGTGAACGTGCAGCCGCACTCCGGCCCCCAGGCCAACCAGTGCGTGGCGCTGGCGCCGCTGCAGCCCGGCGACACCATTCTCGGTATGGCGTTGTCCGCCGGCGGCCACCTGACCCACGGCGCCAAGCCCAACCTCTCGGGTAAGTGGTTCAACGCGGTGCAGTACGGCGTGCGCAAGGACGACGGCATCATCGACTATGAGGAGCTGGAAAAGCTGGCGTTGGAACACAAGCCGAAGCTGATCATTGCCGGCGGCTCGGCCTATCCGCGCTTCATCGACTTCGCCCGCTTCCGCGAAATTGCCGACAAGGTCGGTGCCTACTTCATGGTGGACATGGCGCACTTCGCCGGCCTCGTCGCCGCAGGCGTCCACCCGAGCCCGCTGCCGCACGCCCATGTGGTCACCACGACGACCCATAAGACGCTGCGGGCCGGCCGTGGCGGCATGGTGCTGTCCAACGACATGGATCTCGGCAAGAAGATCAACTCGGCGGCCTTCCCGGGCCTGCAGGGTGGCCCGCTGATGCACGCCATCGCCTCCAAGGCGGCGGCTTTCGGTGAGGCCCTGACGCCGGAGTTCAAGGCCTACTCGCAGCGCGTCGTCGACAACGCCAAGACCCTGGCCAAGGCCATGGTCGATGAAGGTTTCGACATCGTCACCGGCGGCACCGACAACCACCTGATGCTGGTCGACCTGCGACCGAAGAAGCTGACCGGCAACATCGCCGAGGAAAGCCTCGACCGCGCCGGTATCACCTGCAACAAGAACGGCATTCCCTTCGATCCGGAAAAGCCGACGGTCACCTCAGGCATCCGCCTCGGCACGCCGGCGGCGACCACGCGCGGCTTCGGCACCGACGAGTTCAAGCAGGTCGGCGCTTTCATCGGCCGGGTGCTCGATGGCCTCACCAAGGGCGCGGAAGCCAACGAAAAGGTCGAGCAGGAAGTGCGCGAAGAGGTGAAAACATTGTGCCACCGCTTCCCGATCTATCCCGGGCTGGGGAACTAGTTTTTAACGCAGGGGCCCGCGTGCCGCCCGCCCGGGTGGCAGCCGCGGCCCAACGAGAGGGGGATCCATGCGCTGTCCGTTTTGCGGTAACGAGGACACGCAGGTTAAGGACTCGCGGCCGACCGAGGATAACTCGGCGATCCGGCGCCGCCGTCAGTGTCCGAACTGCGGCGCGCGCTTCACGACCTTCGAGCGGGTGCAGCTGCGCGAACTGACGGTGGTGAAGTCCACCGGCAAGCGCGAGCCTTTCGACCGCGACAAGCTGTTGCGCTCCATGACGACGGCGCTGCAGAAACGCCAGGTCGATCCGGAGCGCATCGAGCGGGTGGTGAACGGCATCGTCCGCCGCCTGGAATCTTCCGGCGAGTCGGAAATCCCGACCAAGCTGATCGGCGAGTTGGTGATGGACGCCTTGGCAACACTGGACCAGGTGGCCTACGTGCGCTTCGCCTCGGTCTACCGTAATTTCCGGGAGGCCCGCGATTTCGAAGAGTTCATCGGCAAGCTCGGCGACGGGGACGACTAGCCCCCAGGGACCGCAGGGCGACCTGCAGTTCATGCGCGCCGCCCTGACTCTGGCGGCGCGCGGGTTGGGCCGTGTCGCGCCGAATCCCGCCGTGGGTTGCCTCATCGTCAAGGACGGCCGCATCGTCGGGCGCGGCTGGACCCAGCCGGGCGGACGTCCCCATGCGGAAACCGAGGCGCTGCGCCAGGCCGGCGCGGCGGCCGCCGGCGCCACCGCCTACGTGACCCTGGAGCCCTGTGCCCATCACGGCAAGACACCGCCCTGTGCCGAGGCCCTGGTGGCCGCCGGGGTGGCCCGCGTCGTGGCCGCCCTGGAAGACCCGGATACCCGGGTGGCCGGGCGTGGCCTGACGATCCTGCGCGAAGCCGGGGTCACGGTCGAGGCCGGGGTCTGCCGGGCGCAGGCCGAACGTCTCAATGCAGGCTTCCTGAAGCGGGTGATTAAGGGGCAGCCGCTGGTCGTCCTGAAGCTGGCGACGTCCCTGGATGGCCGGATCGCCACCCACAGCGGCGACAGCCAGTGGATCACCGGTGATCTGGCGCGGCGCCGCGCGCACCTGCTGCGTTCGCGCGCCGACGCCATCCTGGTCGGCAGCGGCACCGCGGTTCTCGACAACCCGCGGCTCGATGTGCGGCTGCCGGGCCTGGAAGACCGCAAGCCGCTGCGCGTGGTGGTCGACGGCCGGCTGCGCCTGCCGCTGACCCACGATCTGGTGGCCCGGGCGGGGGAGATCCCGACCCTGCTGGTGACCCACGACGGCAACCCGCGGGAGCGCCTGAAGGCTTACGAGGCCGCCGGGGTCGAGGTCATCCAGGTCGAAACCGATGATGACGGTCACGTCTCCCTGGCCGCCGCCCTCTCGGTTCTGGGCGAGCGCGGGATCACCCGCCTGCTGGTGGAGGGCGGTGGGCATCTGGCGGCCTCCCTGCTGCGTGGCGGACTGGTCGACCGCCTGGCCTGGTTCCAGGCGCCCCTGGTGATCGGCGGTGACGGCATAGCTGCGGTGTCCGGTTTCGGGGTTGATCGCCTGGGCCAGGCGCCTAAGTTCCTGCAGGCCGCCATGGCCCAGCTTGGGCGCGACCGCATCGATATCTTCAGCTTGGACGCTTAAGGCCCAGCCCATGTTTACCGGCATCATCACCGACCTTGGCGCCGTAAAGGCGATCGAGACTCCCGATCGCTCCGGCGCGTCGGGGCAGGGTGACAGTCGCTTCGTCTTCGCCACCGGCTACGATACGGCGGCGATCCCCGAGGGCGCTTCGATCGCCTGCTCAGGCTGTTGTCTGACCCTGGTGGACCAGGGGGTTGATCAGGCAGGGCGTTGGTTCGCTGCCGACGTTTCCGCCGAAACCCTGTCGTGCACCACTCTGGGGGACTGGCAGGAGGGTACGCCGGTCAATTTCGAGCGCCCCCTGAAAATGGGCGACGAACTGGGCGGCCATGTGGTCTCCGGCCACGTCGACGGCGTCGGTGTGGTGCGCGAGCGGCGGCCGGAGCAGGGCTCGCTTCGCCTCAGCATCGAGGCGCCGGCAGAACTGGCGAAGTTTATTGCCTCCAAGGGGTCGGTGGCGCTAGACGGTGTCTCGCTGACGGTCAACGAGGTCTCGGGTGCGGTCTTCGGGGTGAACATCATCCCCCACACGGCCGCCGTGACCACCCTGGGCGCCAAGCAGCCCGGCGACCGGGTCAACCTGGAAATCGACATGCTGGCGCGCTACGTTCAACGCCTCATGGCAGCGACGGATGGATTGTAGGGCCTGAATGGTGAAGACCGAGGAACCCTGGCGGCTGACCTTCAGCGAGATGGTCTCTCCCATCGAGGAGATCATCGAGGAAGCGCGCAACGGGCGCATGTTCATTCTGGTGGACGACGAGTCCCGTGAGAACGAGGGCGACCTCGTGATCCCGGCGCAGATGGCCACGCCCGACGCCATCAACTTCATGGCGCGCTACGGCCGCGGCCTGATCTGTCTGGCGATGACCCGTGAGCGCATCGAGGAACTCGGCCTGCCGCTGATGGCCAGCAAGAACGAGTCGCGCCACCAGACGGCCTTCACCGTCTCCATCGAGGCGCGCGAGGGCATCACCACCGGCATCTCGGCGCCCGACCGGGCGCGCACCGTCGCCACCGCGATCGATCCGACCAAAGGGCCCGAGGACATCACCACGCCCGGCCACGTCTTCCCGCTGCTGGCGCGCGACGGCGGCGTGCTGGTGCGCACCGGCCACACCGAGGCGGCGGTCGATCTGGCGCGGCTGGCCGGCCTCAATCCCTCCGGCGTGATCTGCGAGATCATGAACGATGACGGCACCATGGCCCGGCGCGACGACCTCATCGCCTTTGCCCAGCGCCACGGCCTGAAGGTCGCGACCATCGCCGACCTGATCTCCTATCGCCGGCGTAACGACCACTTCGTCGAGCGCCGTCTGGAGAGTCGCTTCACCAGCCGCTACGGCGGCGATTTCAAAATGGCGATCTACGTCAACACGCTGAATTATGCCGAGCATGTCGTGCTGTGGCAGGGCGACATCAAGAGCGACCAACCGGTGTTGGTGCGCATGCACGCCATCAATGTGCTGGACGACGTGCTGGGCGACAGCTCCAGCGGCAAGGCGGGCGACCTGCAGCAGGCAATGCGGATGATCGCCGAGGCGGGGCGGGGCGTCGTGGTGATGATCCGCGAGCCCTCCGCCGATGCGCTGTCCAGTTCGCTGCAGCAGCGCAGCGACGGCGAACCCAAGGCCGGCGGCCAGTTGCGCGACTACGGCGTCGGCGCGCAGATCCTGCTCGATCTCGGCGTGCGCGAAATGATCCTGCTGTCCAACACCAAGCGCACCATCGTCGGCCTGGAAGGCTACGGCCTGAAGGTCGTCGGGCAGCGCCCGATCGAACCGCTGGGAAAAGCATGATGGGAAGAGCATGAGCGACGCCAACCACCACGCGACGCCGAATATCCTGATCATTGAGGCGCGTTTCTACGAGGACATCGCCGATGCCCTTTACGAAGGCGCCAGCGTGGCGCTGGACGCCGCCGGCGCGACCCACGAGCGGGTGACGGTGCCGGGAGTCTTCGAAATTCCCGCCGTGGTCCGCATGGCGGTGCGCTCGATGGATTTCTTCGCGGGACGGCGCCGCTTCGACGGCTATGTCGCGCTGGGCTGCGTCATCCGCGGCGAAACCACGCACTACGACTATGTCTGCAGCGAGAGCGCCCGCAAACTGCAGGACCTGGCCTGCGAACACACCCTGGCGCTCGGCTACGGTATCCTGACCTGTGAAAACGAGGAGCAGGCCTGGGTGCGTGCTGCCGTCGACAAGAAGAACAAGGGCAAGGATGCGGCCGAGGCTTGCCTGGCGATGTTGAACGTAAAGCGCCATTTCCATCTTTTCCCCCGTTGAACCCCCGACACCGTGGATCGGATCCGTACTCCGTGAGTGACACGCCCAAACAGAAATCTCCCGGCGCCAAGTTGCGCCGGCCTTCCGGCCTCAGCGCCGCCCGCCTGCTTGCCGTGCAGGCCCTCTATCAGCGCATCGTCGGTAACCAGGACGCCCAGGACGTGCTGCGCGAGTTCCTGGAACACCGCGTCGGGGAAAGCATCGAGGGTCTCAAGCACGGCGCGGTCAACCGCGAGCTGCTGACGGAACTGGTTGAAGGCGTGGCCAAGCACCACGAGGACCTCGACGACATGATGGCGGCGGTGCTCGACGAGGAGTGGACCATCGAACGCCTGGAGATCCTGCTGCACGTGCTGCTGCAGGCCGCGACTTTCGAGCTGTCGGAGCGGCTCGACGTACCAGCGCGGGTCGTCATCTCGGAATACGTCGACCTCGCCAACGCCTTCTACGACGGCCGCGAAACCGCTTTCGTCAACGGACTGCTCGACCGCCTGGCCCACGTCCTGCGGGCCGAGGAGTTCGGCGGCACGGCGGATCTGTCCAAGCTGAGCTAGACAGGGCGAAGGCGCACCGCCATGAGCCCGACCGATAAATCCTCCAGCACGAAGCCGCGCGCCGGCGAATTCGAACTCATCGAGCGCTACTTCGCGCCGCTGGCGGCTCCGGCCGCCGGAACCTTCGGCCTGCACAACGCTGCCGCCGTGCTGCCTGTCGGTGCGGGCGAGCGCCTGATCGCGACCGTCGACACCATGATCCAGGGGCGTCACTTCCTCGACTGCCCGCCCGACCTGGTCGCCCGCAAGCTGCTGCGGGTGAACCTCTCGGATCTCGCAGCGATGGGGGCAGTGCCTTTTGGCTATCTGTTGGCCTCGGCCTGGCCGCTCGACATTGCGGAGACCTGGATCGCGGCTTTCAGCGAAGGTCTGGCGGCGGACCAGCGGACCTACGGCATCGCTCTCTACGGCGGCGACACCACCGGTACGCCAGGGCCGATGACCCTCAGCCTGACCGCCTTCGGCAAGGTGGCGGGGCAGGCGGTGCTCGACCGCGGCTCGGTGCGGCCGGGCGATGACTTCTACGTCAGCGGCACTATCGGCGATGCCTGGCTCGGCCTGCGGGTGCTGCGCGGCGATCTGGAAGCCCTGGACACGGCGAACCGGGCGGCGCTGGTGCAGCGTTACCGCCTGCCGGAGCCCCGAATGGCCCTGGGCCGGGCGCTGCTGGAGGAGGGGGTCGCCCGTTCGGCGCTGGATGTCTCGGACGGCCTGGTTGCCGACCTCCGCCATCTGCTGGAGGCCTCAGGCGTCGGCGCCGAGATCGCGCTCGACGCCGTGCCGGTCAGCGCGGCTTCGCAGGCGGCGCTGAGCCTTCTCGGGGCACCGCGCCAGGCCCTGCTGGGCGGCGGCGACGACTACGAGCTGCTGTTCGCCGCGGCACCCGCCCAGCGCGACGCCGTGGCGGCGCTGTCGGGCCGCCTGGGCCTGCCGATCGCCCGCATCGGCCGGGCGCGGGCGGAATCGGGCCTCGTACTGCGCGATGCGGCAGGCTCGGACGTGCCACTGGAGAGCGGCGGCTGGACCCATTTCTAGCAGCCTTTACAAATGTTTAATCCTTAACGCCATCTTTACCCCGAGGCCCTAAGACGGGGGGAAGACGGGGCTTGGAATCGCCGCCCCTGCGTTAGGATCGGTGCCGTGCGGGTTATCATTCTCATCGTGGTCGCGTTGATCCTGCTGCTCGGCGGCGGCGGGGCGGCTTGGTGGTTCCTGCTGGGCCCCGGCGCCGAGCAGACCAGCGATCTGATCGCCGAGATCAACAAGCCCGATCCGATCTTCATTCCCGTCGACCCGCCACTCGTCATCTCGCTGATCCAGGGTGGTGAGGTCACCCACCACGTGACCATGCAGGTGACCCTGCTGCTGGGCGACGATACGGAGGTCGAAGAGACGACCCGGCGGATGCCGCTGCTGCGCGACGCCCTGCTGACCGAGATGCACAGCCTCTTTGCCCTGCGCCTGGTGCGCAACGCCGGCTTCGAGTCGGGCCTGGTGAAGCAGCGCCTGCTGGAGGTCTGCGGGCGCCAGCTCGGCAAAGGCGTCGTTACCGAGATCCTGCTGCGTGAGGTCGAACGCAGCCAGCCCCACCAAAGCTGAACAGCGCGACGGCCGCCGGCGGCGCATAGCTGCCTTGCGGGCGCACAAACGGACTGTCTTCCCGAGGACGATCGCGTAGATTGCGGCCATGGAGTCCGTGGCACCCGAGAGATCCGGTATGGGCAGCGTGGCGATCCTGGCGGTCTGCCAGGCGCTGGGCATGAGCTGTATGGCGCTCTCCATCACCATCACGGCGTTGGTGGGCAGCTCGCTGGCGCTAAGCCCGAGCCTGGCCACCCTGCCGCTGGCCCTGAAGTTCGTTGCCACGGCGTCGATCACCATCCCGGCCTCTCTGCTGATGGGCCGCTACGGCCGGCGTGCCGGCTTTACCCTCGGCAGCCTGCTCGGGATTACCGGCGGCGTCGTCTCCTGCTTTGCCGTCTTCGTGGCGGATTTCTGGCTGTTCTGCCTGGGCGCGGCCTTCCTCGGCGGCTTTGCCACCCACGTCGCCCTCTACCGCTTTGCCGCCGCCGACGTGGCCGGGCCGGCACACCGCAGCCGCGCCATCTCCTACGTCATGGTGGGCGGCGTGGCGGCGGCGATCCTGGGGCCGGAACTGGCCAAGTGGAGCAAGGACCTCTTCGCGCCGATCCTCTTTGCCGGCGGCTACGCCGCCGTTGCGGTCCTGGCCTTCGCCACCCTGGCGCTGGTGCAGTTCGCCGCCTTGCCCAAGCCGCTGTCGTCGCACGACCGCCGCCAGGGGCGCCCTTTGAGGGAGATCGTCCGTCAGCCGGGCCTGATCGTCGCCGTGTTCTGCGCCATGGTCGCCTACGGATCGATGAACCTGATCATGGTATCGACTCCGCTGGCGATGGTGGCCTGCGCGCACCCCTTTGAAACCGCAGCCTTCGTCATTCAGTGGCACGTGGTCGGCATGTACGCCCCGTCCTTTGTGACCGGGCACATCATCCATCGCTTCGGCGCGCTGCCGGTGATCACCACCGGTGGTCTGCTGGTCCTCGCCTGCGCGATGATCAACCTGACCGGTGTCGAGGTCCTGCAGTTCTGGGCGGCACTGCTGCTGCTGGGCGTCGGCTGGAACTTCATGTTCGTCGGCGGCACCGCGCTGCTGACCGAAACCTACCGGGTCGAAGAGCAGTCGCGGGTGCAGGCTTTCAACGAATTCATGGTGTTCGGGACCACCGCGGTCACCGCCCTGGCGTCCGGGGCGATCTTCAACGCGCTCGGTTGGCAGTGGGTCAATCTGGCGACCGTGGTGCCGGTATTCGCCGCCACGGGGGCGGCGCTGTGGTTGCACGGCCGCCGCAAGCGCCCGGCCGACGCCTAGTCAGAGCGTCAGTGCCGGCCTGTCGGCTACCTGCTAACGGTTGCTATCGGAACGGGATTCTGGCATTTTCCGCGCGATTTTGGGGCGCTGCGAACCCGCAGCGAATCGTTGAGCACGGCCCAAGGTAAATGGGCTGGCCTATTTACGTGAGGGAATTCCAGATGGAAATGGTGATGTTGTACGTGGTGCTCGGCTGCGGAGTGCTCGCCTTGCTCTATGGAGCTTGGGCATCGCAGTCGGTCCTCTCGGCGCCTGCCGGGAACGCGCGGATGCAGGAGATTGCCGCTGCGGTGCAGGAAGGCGCGCAAGCCTACCTGAACCGGCAGTATCGGACGATTGGCATGGTCGGGATCGTGATCTTCGTCCTGCTGGCCGTGTTTTTGGGAATGAAAGAGGGCGTCGGCTTCCTGATCGGGGCGATCCTTTCGGGCGCGGCCGGCTACATCGGCATGCACGTCTCGGTGCGCGCCAACGTCCGCACGGCCGAAGCCTCCCGCACGGGGCTGGCCCAGGGCCTCGCCATCGCCTTCCGCGCCGGTGCGATCACCGGCATGCTGGTGGCCGGTCTGGCGCTGCTCGCCGTCGCCGGCTACTACACGGTCCTGCTGTCGATGCAGGTGCCCGAGCGTGAGATCTCGGTGGCACTGGTGGCGCTCGGCTTCGGCGCGTCGCTGATCTCCATCTTCGCGCGTCTGGGCGGCGGCATCTTCACCAAGGGTGCCGACGTCGGCGCCGATCTGGTGGGCAAGGTCGAAGCCGGCATTCCCGAAGACGATCCCCGCAACCCGGCGGTGATCGCCGACAACGTGGGCGACAACGTGGGTGACTGCGCCGGCATGGCCGCCGACCTTTTCGAGACCTACGTGGTCACGGTGGTCGCCACCATGGTGCTGGCGACCATCTTCTCGGTGAACGATCCCAACATCGCTTCGGTGGTGATCTATCCGCTGACCCTGGGCGGCGCCTGCATCATCGCCTCCATCATCGGTACCTTCTTCGTGAAGCTGGGTGCCAGCCAGAACATCATGGCGCGCTCTACAATGGCTTTATCGCCTCGGCGGTGATCTCGGCCGTCTTCCTCTGGCCGGTGACAGACTACGTGATCGGCATGGACACCATGATGACGACCAACCGCATCACCTTCAGCGGGCTGGATCTTTACCTCTGCGGCATCGTCGGCCTGGTGGTGACCGGGGCGATCATCTGGATCACCGAGTACTACACCGGCACGGAATACCGCCCGGTGCGTTCGGTCGCTCAGGCCTCGGTGACGGGTCACGGCACCAACGTGATCCAGGGTCTCGCCATCTCCATGGAAGCAACGGCGGTTCCGGCGCTGATCATCTGCGCTGGTATCCTCACCACCTTCCTGCTGGCCGGCCTGCTCGGCATTGCCATTGCGGTGTCCACCATGCTGGCGCTGGCCGGCATGGTCGTGGCGCTCGACGCCTATGGCCCGGTGACCGATAACGCCGGTGGCATTGCCGAGATGGCGGACATGGATGCCGACGTGCGCAAGACCACCGACGCTCTCGACGCCGTCGGCAACACGACCAAGGCGGTGACCAAGGGCTATGCCATCGCCTCGGCCGGTCTCGGCGCGCTGGTGCTGTTCGCGGCCTACACCTCGGACCTCGACCTCTTCATCGCCGAGGGCGCGATCCAGCTCAAGGTGGGTGAGGTGGTGAACTTCTCCCTGGCCAGCCCCTACGTGGTGGTCGGCCTGATCATCGGTGGCCTGCTGCCGTACCTCTTTGGTGCGATGGGCATGACCGCGGTCGGCCGTGCGGCCGGCGCGGTGGTGATCGAGGTTCGGCGCCAGTTCAAGGAGATCCCGGGCATCATGGAAGGCACCGGCAAGCCGGAGTACGGCAAGTGTGTCGACCTGCTGACCAAGGCGGCGATCAAGGAGATGATCATCCCCTCGCTGCTGCCGGTGCTCTCTCCTGTGGTGCTCTACTTCGTCATCCTGGTCATCGGCGGCCAGGGTGCGGCGTTCAGCGCCGTCGGCGCCATGCTGCTCGGCGTCATCGTGACGGGCATTTTCGTCGCCATCTCCATGACGGCCGGCGGCGGTGCCTGGGACAACGCCAAGAAGTACATCGAGGACGGCAATCACGGCGGCAAGGGTTCGGATGCCCATAAGGCTGCGGTGACCGGCGACACCGTCGGCGATCCCTACAAGGACACCGCCGGCCCCGCCGTCAACCCGATGATCAAGATCACCAACATCGTGGCCCTGCTGCTGCTCGCGGCACTGGCCCACTAAAAACGCCGCCGCCTTTCCCTTCGGGGGAAGGCGGCGCAACGAAAACGGCCCTGGAAGCGCGTTGCTTCCAGGGCCGTTTTTTTTGTGCCGATTCCGTCTGCGGTTGCGGCCGACGGAGGGGGCGGTGCGCCGGTTACGGACCGGAGAACTTGCCGATGTTGCCGAACAGCTGCTGCAGCAGCGTCAGGTCGCGGCCCTCAGTGGGCGTTTCGCGATCGACCGGGTCGACGGCCTGCGCATCCTCCATTCCGTAGCTCTGGGTGCCCTCGACCAAGCCGCTGGTGTCGAAGGTCACGACCAGCACTTTGCGGTCGAGGACGGCCGGCTTCATGAAGGCGATCTCCTCGGTCTTCTGGCCGATATAGTACCACTTGCGGTCCTGGAAGGTGGACACGGTGGAGGGCGAGCCCAGCAGGTCAACGATGTCCTGGCGGCTGTGCACACCCGGTTTGATCTCGGCGATATCTTCCGGATCGGGGGTGTTGCCGCGCAGCTGGACGGTATTGCCGCAGGCCGACAGGGCGATGGCCGCGCAAGCGAGCATCAGGCAGGCACCCAGGCCCGGCAGCCGATTGCCCCGCACCCGATTATCCCGCCCCCGATTACCTGGGTGGCGATCGTTCGTCGCGTTCACGCTAAACCTCTCATTTGACCCCGAATAGCTTGATTAAACCCGTGGCCGGTGTCATTTCAAGACCCTAATTCGAGACTGGGTCCTTTGGCCCCGCCTTTCAGCCTGATCGAGATGTGATCCGCCGATGTTTTGGAAGCGCTTCTTCGCCTCCCAGCCGCGCAACGACTCCGCTTGGCCACTGTATGAGGCCATTGTCGCCCAGGCCCGCAGCCCGGAGCTTTACCGCGATTTGGGCGTGCCCGACACCCTCGACGGTCGCTTCGAATCCATCGTGCTGCACCTGGTCCTGGTGCTGCGCCGTCTCAAGCGGGACTTTCCCGAAGGCACCGATCTGGCCGAGGCGCTGCAGGAAGCTTTCTTCGCCGACATGGACCGTTCGCTGCGCGAGATGGGGGCCGGGGATCTCGGCGTGGGCAAGCGGGTCAAGCGCATGGCAGAGGGCTTCATGGGGCGCCTTGGCGCCTACGAGGAAGCCCTGAACGAGGTGCCGCTGCAGGGTGGGGAAGGGCTGCAGGCCGTACTGCGCCGCAACGTTTTCGGGACCCTGGCACAGGGGCAGGGCGACGTGGCGGGGCTGGCAGCCTACGCACTGGCCCAGGCGGCCGCCCTGGACGCTCAGGACGGCGCCGATCTGCGGCACGGCCGGGTGACCTTTTCGGCGGCCCCAGCAGTGTTGAAAAAAGGCGGAAAACCTGGCTTACGCGGCGATTCTGACGCGGCGCCGCAAGGGGATTGACCCACGCCCGCCCAGCCCCTAAGGTGCGCCGCTTTTCGGCCCCGGTAGCGGAGGATTGCCGTGCCTGGTTCAACCGATAAGGCACTCAACGAGTTTTCCCGGATCGTCGCGCCGGAACGCCTGGGCGGGCGGAAGCTGAGCGAATCCATCGAGGCGTCGCCGGCTGAACGGACTGCCGTGGCCCGGCGTCTCGATATCCTGGCAGTCGACCGGCTGACCGCCGATCTGACGGTCAGGGTCCTCGGTACCCGGCTGTATCGCGTTGAGGGCCGTTGGCAGGCCGACGTCCAGCAGGCCTGTGTGGTGACGCTGGCGCCGGTGGCCGGCAGCCTGTCGGGCACTTTGGAGGCCACCTACGAGGCCGTGGATGGGCCCGGAGTGGCGGACGACGAAGTAGAGGTCGACCCGGAAGGCGCCGATCCGGCGGAGGTCCTGCCGGCTGAGGGGATCGACCTGGGGGAACTGGTGGTCCAGGAACTGGCGGTGGCGCTCGACCCCTATCCGCGGGCGCCCGGCGCGGCGGTGCCGGCCGAGTACCAGCCACCGGAAGTTGAGGACGATGTAGGCCCTTTCGCTGCGCTGAAGGCGCTGAAAGGTGATAAGTAGGTTTAAGATTGTTCGCGACTTTAAGCCGGCTTTACTTGCTGCAAGGCCCCGGATTGGCTAATTAGGCGCATGTGAAGGCGGTCGTCGCCTGAGATGAGAGAAGAAGATCATGGCAGTTCCCAAGAGTAAGATTTCCAAGTCGCGCCGCAACATGCGCCGCGCCCACGATGCTTTGGCGCCGAACAGCTACCACGAGTGCTCCAATTGCGGCGAACTGAAGCGCCCGCACCATGTCTGTCCGGCCTGCGGTCACTATGACGGCCGGGAAGTCACGGAATCCGAGAGTCTCTAGGGTGTCGCCCGTTCGGGGGACCTTGCGCCGCTGCGGGCTCGCCTGAGGGCTAATATGGCCAAAGCGCTGACAATCGCACTGGATGCCATGGGCGGTGATGCCGCCCCCAAGATGGTAGTGCGCGGGGCGAGTATCGCGCTGGAACGCTTTCCCGACATCCGCTTCGTGATGTTCGGGCGGGAGCGCGAGGTTGCGCCCCTGCTGAACGGCAAGAAGCTGCTGCTGGAAGCCACCGAACTGCGGCACACCGACGACGTGGTCAGCAGCGATGCGAAGCCGTCGGTGGCACTGCGGGCCGGGCGTCAGTCGAGCATGCGCCTGGCCATCGATGCGGTGCGCGACGGCGATGCCGATTGCGTGGTGTCGGCCGGCAACGCCGGCGCCCTGATGGCCATGGCCAAGTTCGTCCTGAAGACGCTGCCCGGCATCAACCGGCCGGCCATCGCGTCCTTCTTCCCGACCCTGCGCGGCGAATCGGTCATGCTCGACCTCGGCGCCAACGTGCAGTGTGACGCGGAGAACCTGATTGACTTCGCGGTCATGGGAAATGCCTTCGCCCGTTCGGTGCTGGGCCTGAAAGATCCGACCTACGCGCTGCTGAACGTTGGCTCGGAAGAGATCAAGGGCCACGAGTCATTGCAGGAAGCCAGCGCCGTGCTGCGCGCCAGCAACCTGCCGGGCCGCTTTCTCGGCTTCGTCGAGGGCGACGACATCGCCAAGGGGACAGCCGACGTCATCGTCACCGACGGCTTCACCGGCAACGTCGCGCTGAAGACCGCCGAGGGCACCGCGAAGCTGATTAACGAATACCTGCGCCACACCTTCCGGTCCTCTCTGCTGGCCGGCCTGGGCTACATGCTGGCCCGTCCGGCGATGAAGAAACTGCGCGAGCGGGTCGATCCGCGCGGCTACAACGGCGCCATGTTCCTGGGCCTCAACGGCATTGCGGTGAAGAGCCACGGCGGCACCGACGCGCGCGGCTTTGCCAATGCCATCGGCGTTGCGGTCGACATGCACCGCCATGGTATTATCGAAAAGATTCGCTCCGACCTTTCCCTGCTGGACCGCAATCCCGGTAACGCTCAGGCGGCAGTCGTATAAATATGTACCGTTCCCTCGTCACGGGCTGTGGGGCCTATCTGCCGGCCCAGGTCCTCACCAATGCCGAACTGGCCAAGAAGATCGACACCACCGACGAGTGGATCCGCCAGCGGACGGGAATCCGTCAGCGCCACATCGCCGCCGATGGCGAGATGACCTCGGATCTCGGCACCGCCGCGGCCAGGGAGGCCATGGCACAGGCCGGTGTGGGGCCCGCCGATATCGACCTGATCGTCTGCGCGACCTCGACTCCGGACGAGACTTTTCCGGCGACCGCGACCCGCATCCAGACCCGCCTCGGCATCGGCCAGGGCGCGGCTTTCGACGTGCAGGCGGTGTGCAGCGGCTTCGTCTATGCCATGGCAGTGGCGGATAATTTCCTGCGCGTCGGCCAGGCCAAGACGGTGCTGGTGATCGGGGCGGAGACCTTCTCGCGGATTCTCGACTGGGAGGACCGCTCGACCTGCGTGCTGTTCGGCGATGGGGCCGGTGCCGTCGTCCTGCAGGCGACCAACGGCGTCACGGCGGCCAACGGCGCCAAGAGCCGTGGCGTGCTGTCGACCCACCTCTACGCCGACGGTACCCATCATGACGCGCTCTACGTCGACGGCGGGCCCTCGTCGACCCGGACGGTCGGTCACTTGCGCATGGAGGGCAAGGAGGTCTTCCGCCATGCCGTGGTGCGCATGGCCGAAGCCATCGACACGGCCCTGGAGGCCAATGGCCTGACCCCGGGCGACGTCGCCTGGTTGGTGCCGCACCAGGCCAACATCCGAATCATCGAATCCATGGGCCGGCGACTCAATCTTCCGAGCGACCGGGTGGTGGTGACCGTCGACCGCCATGCCAACACCTCGGCGGCCTCGATCCCGCTGGCGTTGTCCGAGGCTGTCGGCGACGGCCGAATCCAGCAGGGCGACCTCGTCCTGATGGAGGCCATGGGCGGCGGGTTCACCTGGGGCTCGGCCCTGGTCCGCTGGTAATCGGCCGCTAAAGCCTCAATAAACCCCCGGTAATCCCCAGGGCCAGCGCGCCGCTTCGCGGGGGTGCTTCGGAATTTGCGTCAAAAGTAGGTCGCATCCCCCGGTATTCCCTAGATAATTGACCGCCTACCGGCAGTGCGTTAAGCTCTGCTGTTGGTCGAACGCAAGAGGAGGGGGGAATGACCGGTGGGACGATAACCAGAGCGGACCTGAGCGAGGCCGTCTATCAAGAAGTCGGCTTGTCGCGCAATGAATCCGCCGAGTTGGTCGAGTCGGTCTTGAACGAGATTTCCGATGCCCTGGTGCGGGGCGAAATGGTGAAGCTGTCTTCTTTTGGCAGTTTCTCCGTGCGCGAAAAGGGCGAACGCATCGGACGCAACCCGAAGACCGGCGAAGAGGTGCCGATTCTGCCGCGCCGGGTTCTGGTGTTCCGGGCATCGCACGTGCTGAAGAATCGCATCAACGGGGCGCTCAGCGCCACGACGGAAGACGCTCAAGCCTAGTTCCCTTGGATAGCTGGACAACAACAGGTCAGCATGCCTGCAAGTCGACCCGCCGGAAAATCAGCCGCTGCGTTTCGGACGATCAGCGAAGTCAGTGACGAGCTCGACGTTCCGCAGCACGTGCTCCGGTTTTGGGAAGGCAAGTTCAGTCAGGTCAGGCCGCTAAAGCGCGGTGGCGGACGCCGCTACTACCGCCCTGAAGACATTGAACTGCTGCGCCGCATCCGTGACCTGCTGTATAGCGAGGGCTACACCATTAAGGGTGTGCAGCGCCTGCTGCGCGAGGGCCGCGGCAAGGATGGCGAGGCCCAGGGTGACAATGGCAGTGCCGCTGCTGCGCCTGCTGACCCGGTGGAGGTCGTGGCGCTCGATGCGCCCAGCGAGATCAAGGCCGTGATCGACGAATTGAGCGAGTTGAGGGACATGCTGAAGGCGGCCCGGAAAGGCACGACCTGAGGGCTCTGTGGGCCTTGCAGGGCGGTGTCCGGGGTCGTCTCAGGCAGTCATTGCCTTCTTTTGGAAGCCCGGTTATACAGGGCCGCACCGAGGGTCGCGGAGCGGCTCTCGGTCCTTTACGGAGCGTAGCGCAGCCTGGTAGCGCACCACACTGGGGGTGTGGGGGTCGTAGGTTCAAATCCTGCCGCTCCGACCATTTTGACAGGAAAGCCGCTTCGGCCACCGCCGGAGCGGCTTTTCTTATGCCGTCCCGTCATCGGGTTCTCGCCCGTTGACGAAAGAAAATCGGGTCTGATCAATGGCTACGGCATTTTTCTTCCTTTCCAAGGTTATCTGGTTTTTCGTCCAGCCACTGAACAGCCTGCTGTTCCTGCTGCTGGCGTGGCTGGCGTCGCGGCGCCTGGGATGGCGGCGGCTCGCGGGGCTCTGCCTGGCCGTGCTGCTGCTCTACGGCGGGGGGATCTTGCTGACTCCTTTGCCGGAGGCCGCCCTGCGCATCTTGGAGAATCGTTTTCCGGTGCCGGCCGAACTGCCCGCTGACATAGCGGGTATCATCGTGCTGGGCGGGGCGAGCGACAGCGGCGCCGTGTCCAAGGCCCGCAACCAGCCCGGCCTCAACAGCGCGGCGGAGCGGCTGACCACGGCGATGGCGCTGCACCGCTCGCTGCCCGACAAGCCGCTCATCGTGTCCGGCTTTTCCGGCGCCCTGAACCCGCGTGGCTGGAACGAAGCGGAGATCACCGAGCGTTTCTTCGTGCAGCAGGGGCTCGACATGACGCAGGTGCGGTTCGAGGATAAATCGCGCAACACTGCCGAGAATGCCCGTCTGACCGCTGCCATGGTGGGCGACGGCGGGCGGCCTTGGCTGCTCATCACCTCCGCCCGGCACATGCCGCGGTCGGTCGCCAGCTTCCGGGCGGCGGGCCTCGCGGTGCTGCCCTATCCGGTCGACTACCACACCGAACCGGCCCAACTGGTGTGGCCGCGCGACACCGGCAGTTCGCTGGGCTTGGCCGCCATGGCGCTGCACGAATGGCTGGGGTTGCTGGCCTACTATCTGTCGGGCAGCAGTGCGGAGATCCTGCCGGCGCCGCGGTAGGGCGAGGCGGCAAGGCGGCCGGGGTGAGACGAGGGGGTGAGACGAGGGGGTAAGGAGGCTGGGTCGCGCGCCTCAGGAGGCCGGCTTGGCGGGCATGATGCGGCAATACTGCTTGGCGTCTTTGGCTTTCAGGCTGGCGCAGACCTGCTGCGCCGCGGAGCGTGACGGCAGCGGGCCGGCCAGCACACGGTAGTAGGTTCCTTGATCGCCCAGACTGGTACGCCGGAATTCGGCCGCCATGCCGGCCAGCGGCTCCGGAAAGCTTTTCTGCAGGTCGCCCCATTCGCGTTTGGCCGCGTCCTCGCTACGCAGGGATGAAAGGTGGAGCACCACGGCGACGGCGGCATCGGGCGCCGCCGGCGTGGTCTCGGCCACTTTGGCATCCGCCACGGTTGGCTTCTCGTGGACGTCCTTTCCATGCTCGTCCGTGTCAGTTTTGCCCTGTGCCACCGGGGCTGGCGGTGCCGGCTTCGCCTTGGGCAGCGGCGGGGCCGCCGATGCGGTGGCCTGCTGAGGCGCTTCGCTGGGCTTGGCGGCGAGCAAATTGTCGGCGGCATTGGCCATTAAGCCCTCCGGCACGGCGGCGGCAGCCCCTGCCGGCGGCGGGACGGACATGCCGGGTGCGGAGAGTGCCGGGGCAGCCGCGTCCTGGCCCATCGCTGGAGGAGCCATTCCCCCAGCAGCCATCCCCTCAGGAGCCATTCCATCGGAGGCGGGCAGGGCGGCGGTGTCGACCGGCGCGACGGGTACTGCCGGCGGCGTTTCCGGGACGGACATTTCCGCTTCGCCATCGGGCTGGGGCTCACCGATTTCGTGGGCGGCCTGCAGGATCGAGGCTTCCAGCCGGTTGGCCCAGCCCTTGGTATCGTCATAGATCGCGTCGCAGGCGCCCAGCAGCGGCAGCAGCAGGGCGGCGGTCAGGAACCGGCGCGCGGTCTTGGCGGGGGGACCGTAAATCTGGGGCATTGCAGGGCCTTCTCCGGCATCGGCGGGACCGGCCGTTTCGAGACGGCGGCCCGCGTCTGCCCAGACTAGGAACCTATGGTTTAAGATCCG
>JBHJIR010000052.1:0-43315 GCA_050043265.1 Kiloniellaceae bacterium | reverse complement strand
CCAGCTAACCTCCGCCGGCCATCGGGCTGTGGACTTCGCTGATCACCCGACCGTTGGACAGGATGTCCTGCACGGTGGTCTCTTCCAGGCTGGCAGCCGTGGCGAGACGGCGCTGGCGCAGGGCCTTCGCCTGACCCGACGACAGATTCTCCATGCGCGCCGTGTGCTCGAGAATCTCGGCCAGCTCGGTTCCCGGCTGCGCCATGTCGACCGGCAGGTTGTAGAGGTCGAGGAAGCGCTGGTTACAGATGATCAAACGCTGGTTCACGTCGAACATGGCAAGCCCCTGCGCCATGTTGTCCAGAGCCGCGTCCAGCAGCACGTTTTTGTGGCGCAACTCTTCGCCGATGCTGCGCAATTCCGACTCGCGCCGCCGCAGTTCGGTGATGTTGGTGCTGATGACGACGAAGCCGCCGTTGGCGGTGCGCCGTTCGGCGACACGGAACCAGGTCCCGTCGCGCAGCTCAATCTCGAAGGGACGGCCCGGATTGCGGAAGTGCTGCAGCTGCTTGCTGATCCACATGTCGGCACCGTCAGTGGCTTCGGGGAAATTGCCCGAGCGCGCCGCCGCGGTGATCAGTTCCTCAAAGCGCATGCCGGGGATCAGCATGTCGCGTACGCCGGCATAGAGATCGCCGTAGCGCCGGTTGCACAGCACCAGCCGCTCGTTGGCATCGAACAGGGCGAAGCCGCCGGCAAGGGATTCGATGGACTCGCGCAGACGCTGCTGCGCCGCGGCGGCGGCCAGTTCGGATCGCCTTTCGCGGAAGATGAAAGCGACCAGCACGACGGTCATCGAGGCGACCACGATGACCACCAGGATCAGCGCGCCGCGGAAGCGCTCCAGGCCGCTTGCCTCTTCCTGCAACATGGCGAGCGCGTTGGCGTTGGCTTCGCCGAACTGCTTGACGATCTCCTGTCGGGCCGCGGCGACCCGTTCGGCGGCGAGGTCGAGCACCACTTCGGAATCCGGCGCCAGGCCCTGCACCCCATCGCTCAGCCACAGCTTGAGGTCGGCCGCCACCGGCCGCAGGGTCGCGTGCATCGAGGCGATGCCGACCTGGTTGCTGAAGGAATAGGCCTGGGTCATGTCGCGCACGCGCCGCTCGACCAGGTCGATGCGGTCGATGATCGCCTGGCGGCGCTCTACGCTGGACTGGCCGCGCGCCTCGCGGATCGCGCGCTGCAGGGTGGCAAGGTCGTCGATCATGAAGACGACGTCACGCTCCTGGCGTAACACCTCCACCGGCAGCACCTGCTTCAACTTGGAAACGCTGGCTTCGACATACAGCACCAGCGCCGTGGTGCCGATCAGCACCGCGGCGATGAAAGCCGCCGGCCAACGTGATAAGAGCGGACGTTTCGGGTTGTCCTTGAGGTTCATCTCGTTCCACACCACACCGCATCGCAGGTCGCTTGCGGAGGATCCGGGTGCCACTGCCGCCCCCGCTTGCCACCCCCCGGATGCCACCACGCCCCACCCCTTGCCCAAAAGCGTCAAGAGGTGCATAGAGCCAAAGTTAATGTATCTTCACCCCTACCCGCCGCCTCCAGGCAGGAAATCTGTCAGTCCCGCCGTTGGACACCGGCATAGGGGTGCGACAAACTGTTATACAAATCAGTTGTTTGACCTGATCTTTTCGCTTGTGCGAAGTCTCGCGCTAACGGTTTATTAATAGGCCCGTGACGTTAACAATTGGTAAAGACCCAGAACCTCCGCGGGGGCCAAAAATGGGGCATACCCCGCGGAAATTGAGGAGAAATCGTTGGATATCAGCAAAATCCCGGTAGGCAAGAACCCCCCGTGGGATCTTAACGCAATAGTTGAGGTGCCCCTTGGCTCCCATCCCGTGAAATACGAGATGGACAAGGATTCCGGAGCCATCTACGTCGACCGCTTTCTGCATACGTCGATGCAGTACCCGCTCAACTACGGCTTCATCCCCCACACCCTGGCCAACGACGGGGACCCGGTGGACATCCTGATCGCCAACAACCTGCCGGTCATCCCCGGCGCGGTGGTGCGGGTGCGCCCGATCGGCATGCTGGTCATGGAAGACGAAGCGGGCGAGGACGAGAAGGTGCTGTCGGTGCCGGTCGACGACCTGCATCCCTTCTATTCCAACGTGTCGTCCTACCGCGGCCTGCCGCAGATCCTGCTCGACCTGATTGCCCACTTCTTTGCCCACTACAAGGATCTGGAACCGGACAAGTGGGTGAAGATCAAGCGCTGGGCCGAAGCCGACGAGGCCTGCCGCATGATCGAGGCGGCGGGCCGCGCCGAAGCCGCAGCCGGGAAGTAGGCCCGCCATGAGCGGTCCCCTGGTCGCGCTGGACTCCATCGCACGCCGGTCCCTCGCCCACCTGCCGACGCCTCTCGAAGCCCTGCCACGGCTGAGCGAGGCGTTGCAGGGACCGCGTGTGCTGGTGAAGCGCGACGACTGCACCGGCCTCGGCCTGGGCGGCAATAAGACGCGCAAGCTGGAATTCCTCATGGCCGATGCCCTGGCCCAGGGCGCCGATACCGTCATCACCACCGGCGGCGTGCAGTCGAACCACGTGCGCCAGACCGCTGCCGCGGCCGCCCGCCTGGGGCTGGGCTGTGAACTGGTGCTGACCCGCGTGGTGCCCTGGGGCGGCCCGGACTACGAGCTGAGCGGCAACATCCAGCTCGACCGCCTGTTCGGTGCCCGCATTCACCTGCACGACGGCGCCACCAACCGGACCGCGGCGATGGAAACGCTGGCCGAAGCGTTGCGGCGGGCCGGCCGGCATCCCTACCTGATCCCGACCGGCGGCTCCAACGCCATCGGTGCGCTGGGCTATGCCGCGGCGGCCCAGGAACTGGCCGCCCAGGCGGCCGGCCAGGGGGGGAAAATCGCCGCCGTCATCCACGCCTGTTCCAGCGGCGGCACCCAGGCCGGCCTCACCGCCGGTTTTGCCGCCCTCGACCCCGCCGTGCGGGTGATCGGCATCGATGTCGACGCCCACCCGGCGGCGGTCGCCGGCGAGGTGACGCGCCTGGCCCGCGAGGTTTGGATGCGCCTCGCCCTGCCGGGCAGCTTTCCCGACGACAAGGTGATCCTGTAAGCCGGCTATGCCGGCGACGCCTATGGGCTGCCGACGGCGGCGATGAAGGCCGCCGTGGCGCGGACGGCACGTCTGGAGGGCCTGCTGCTCGACCCGGTCTACAGCGGCAAGGCCATGGCAGGCCTCATCGGGCTGGTCGAAGCCGGAACCTTCTCAGCGCAAGAGACCGTTGTCTTTCTTCACACCGGCGGCACACCAGCCCTGTTCCCGTACCGCGAAGCGCTGGAAGACTGAAGGGTGCTGTGGGACGCCCTGACGGATGGCCAGTGGGGCACGTCCACCCTGCCTCTCGCCGTCCTGCTGCTCGCCATGGCGATCGACCTGATCGCTGGCGATCCGAAAGGACTCTACCGCTTGCTGCCGCACCCGGTGGTGCTGATGGGGGGGCTGATCGGTCTGCTGACGCGGGCCCTCAACCGGCAAGGCCTGGCACGCCATACCCGCATCCTGCTGGGCGCCCTCTGCGTCGTGCTCGTCGTCGGGATATTCGGCGGCCTGGGCGCCGCGATCCATGCGCTGCTGGCCGACCTCCCCTTCGGCTGGATCGTCGAGGCCCTCCTGGCCAGCAGCCTGCTGGCCTTTCGCGGACTCTATGACGCCGTAAAGGCGGTGGTGCGGGGGCTGGGGGAAAACCTGGAGGCCGGACGCACCGCGGTCAGCCACATCGTCGGGCGCGATCCCGCCAGCCTGGACGCCGCCGGCGTCGCCCGTGCGGCGGCGGAATCGGCGGCGGAAAACTTCTCCGACGGCTTTGTGGCGCCGGTGTTCTGGTTCCTGCTGCTGGGGCTGCCCGGCCTGCTGGCCTACAAAGCCGTGAATACGCTCGACAGCATGATCGGGCACCGCAACGCCCGCTTCGAGGCTTTCGGCAAGGTCGCCGCGCGGCTCGACGACGCGGTGAATTTCCTGCCCGCCCGACTGGCCGGGCTTCTCCTGGTGCTGGCGGCCCTGGTGGTGCCCGCCGCATCCGCCGGACGGGCGTGGCGGACCATGCGGCGCGACGCCCCCAAGCACCGTTCGCCCAACGCCGGCTGGCAGGAAGCCGCGCTGGCCGGCGCCCTCGGCATTGCCCTCGCCGGGCCCCGCCAGTACGGGGGACAGGTCGTCGAGGATCACTGGATGGGCGACGGGCACCGCAATGTGACGGTCGAGGACCTGACGCGGGTGCTCGACCTCTACCTTGCCGCCGGCGCCTTACTCTTCGCCGCGGTCGCCGGCGGCCTGCTGGCCGCTTGAGCCGCTATCCGGCCGACGCCTTCAGCCCTCTGATTTCATTACCAGGGGCAATCCGGCGGCGACGAAGACGACCTGTTGCGCTGCCGCCGCCACCGCCTGGTTCAGCCGCCCGGCATCGTCGCGAAAGCGCCGCGCCAGGGCATTGTCGGGAACGATACCGAGACCGACTTCGTTGGAGACAAAGATCACCGGGCCAGCCAGCCGAGGCAGCACGGCGAGTAGTTGTTCACATTGATTATTCACATTAAGACCGGCATGCATAACATTGGAAAGCCACAGTGTTAGACAGTCGACCAGAATCACCGATCCGGGCAGCGAGGCGGCCAGCAGGGCGCCCCCGAGATCGAGCGGTTCCTCCTGGGTGGACCAGCGCGGCCCCCGCCGCCGGCGATGCAGGGCAATGCGTTCGGCCATCTCCGCGTCGCCGGCCGCCGCCGTCGCCAGATAGATGCAGGGGCCGTCCGCACTCTCGGCGAGACGCTCGGCGTAGGTAGACTTTCCCGAGCGGGCACCGCCGAGAATAAGCGTAACAGGCAGCAGTTTTGAGGCGGTCATGGTCTTGCAGCTAGGACAGGAATTGGCGAGAGTGCTGGCGGCTGCGGCAGTGTGCTGATCGCCGGCCGGCCTGTCCACATCTGTGGGACCATATCTGCTGGCCTAGACTCGGTCTGACGCAGTAGGTCTAGGGGCGCCGAGAGGCCCCCGGGGGGAGGCTGTTGGTTTGAGACAGGATGAGTCAGGACGGGCGCTTTGCCCGTCGAACAGGGGACGTTTTATGATGCGTTTTCGCAACGGGCCTATGGGCAAGGGACAGACCGGACGTGCCGCCGGCGCGGCCAGACGCCGGGTGCTGATGGCGGCGGCCGTCGCGGCGGCGCTGCTGCCAGCCATGGCCGTGGCACAGGACAGCGGGGCTCAAGGTGACGGCGCCGGCTCGCCCGGGGTCACCTTCTTCACCGGCCCGAACTTCACCGGCACGTCGAAGACGCTGACGCTGGCACCCGGCCAGCCCTATGCCGCCATGCCCTACGTCGGTGACGAGCTGAACGAAAAGATCGCCTCGCTGCGCGCCGACCCGCAGATCGGCGTGATCCTGTTCCAGCGACCCCACTTCGCCAGCCGCGACGACGCCTGCGCCCCCAACCTGGGCACGGCAGACGATCCCGATGCCTGGTGGCTGGGCGGCCTGACGGCTGATTTCGAACCGCCCTACGCGACCGATCAGGCCTACGACGCGGCCGAGTTGCCGGATGACGACTACTCCTCGGTGATCGCTTACCGGCGTGAGTTCGGCCCGCCGCCGGGCTTTCTGCTGATGGAACGGCGCAGTTACTACAACCGCTCCTGCGAGCGCTCCGCCGATCAGGCCTATTTCAACCGCATCTTCATTCCGGTGCCGAACCCGCCGCAGCGCGAGGCCTGTACCGATCTGGCGACGCCGGCCGCCGCACAGGGCGCCGGGGCCGACGCGCCGCGCTTCACACGGCTCACCAACGCCGTCGCCCTGCTGCCGGAAGCTTATGACCGCAGCTACATGGGTATCGACCACCGCTTCATCCTGACCCTGTTCGACGGACCGGGCTGCAGCGGCGCCTCGATCACGCTGCCCAGCCGCGAGGGCGGCCGGCCGGCGGACTACCGCCTGTCGAACTACGAGTTCGACAGCAATGTGCAGTCGGTGATGATTCGTTATCAGCGCGGCCCGCGCGATCCCTACCTGACCGGGGCCGCGGCCCCCGCCTAGACCGTACTGGCGCCCGCACCCGCCGCCCCTTCCCCGGCGGCGGCGCCCCAGGCAGCGCCCGAGCCCATGCCCCAACCGGCGCCCCAACCCATGCCCCAGGCGGTGCCCGCTCCGCAGCCGGTGCCCCAGCCCATGCCCCAGGCAGCGCCCGAGGCAGCACCCGCACCGCAACCCGTGCCCCAGCCTGCGCCCCAGGTGGCCAGCCCGCCGCCGCCCGCCAGCGGCGGCCTGCAGCCGGCCCCGCCGAGCGCCCCGCCGCAATCGCCGCAGCCGGTCCTGCAGCCGGTTCCAGTTCCCGAGGCGCCGGACCCTGCCCCGGCGCCCTCGCGTCCGACCGGCCCGCAGGAGCAGACCTTCCGCTTTCCGGTGCACCAGGTCTACCGCCTGAACTTCTGCCTCGAAAACGGTCAGGGCTGCGGCGAACCTGCCGCCAACGCCTGGTGCAAGGACAGCGGTTTTGCGCGCTCCTCACGCTGGACGCAGGAAGAAAACATCGGTGCCCTTTACCCGACCGTCTATCTCGGCAGCGGGGGGATCTGCGACAAGTTCCTGTGCGACGGCTTCGAGGAGATCACCTGCACCCAGTGATCCGTTCGCCCCGTTGACCGGTTCTCTGGAAGGACTTGGTTCTCTGGAAGGACTCGGGATCAGCGCATAAGAAAAGCCCCGCTCGTCAGAGCGGGGCTTTCGCTTTTCCGGCAACCTGTCCGGATAAGCTTGTCAGTTCAGGCGTTGCTCGTGGCGTGGTCCACGAACAGCATGGACAGATCGTATGTGCCGAAGACGGAAACGGCGCCGTCCGACGGCGTGGCTTCCTGCGGCACGACGGGTGCCGATCCTGTGCCGATCCCCGAGCCAATCCCCGAGCCAATCAGGGTCCCCGGCTCGAAATCGGCCCAGGCCGGCGGCTGCATCAGCCGTGCGGCCGCCGCCAGAATCACGGAAGAAGGCTGTGACACTTCCGGTGCGACGTGCGCGCCGGACTGTTGCGGCTCGCCGGCCGTTGCTGCCGGCGGTACGAAGAGCGGCGTCGGGGCAGCGTCGCCGGACGCCGACGGCGGTGCGGTCATTGCGGCAGGTTTCGGCGCCGGCATTTCAGCGGGTAGTTCGAGCGGCTCGCTGGCGACCGGAGCGACCGGCACGGCCAGTGCCTCCGGCGCTGCGGAACCGGGCACCGTCGAACCAGGTATCTGGGCCTGCGGGGCGGCGGGCCGGGAGGCGTAGGCGGCCTCCAGATTGCGCAGGACGGTCTGGCCGGCCTCCGGATCGACCGCCAGTTCGGCCAGCACCTCGATGGCCTCGTCGCGCTTGCCGTCCAGCGCCAGCGAGAGGCCGAGGTTGTTGCGCAGCGAGTGATTCTTCGGGTCCTGCGTCAGGGCGGTACGGTAGAGCGCCTGCGCGGTCGCATGCTCGCCAACCTGATCATGCAGGATGCCGAGGGCGTTGTAGGGACGTGGGTCCTTCGGGTCGCTGCGCATGGCCTGGGTAAACTGCATCGACGCCAGGTCGCTGTCCCCGGTTTCCATGTAAAGCTTGCCGAGACTGTAGCGCGCCTCGTGGTGGCCCGGATTCTGGTCCAACAGGATGACATAGGTCTGGACGGCGGCCTGCTGCCGGTTCATCGACTTGAGGATGGCGGCGATCTTCATGAGAGTTTCCGGATTCTCCCGGTCGATCTCATGGGCGCGGGCGCAGAGCCCGAGGGCGGTGACCAGTTCGCCTTTGTCCGCCAAACGGTCGCAATAACTGACCAGGCGCTCCGCCCGGCTCGCCGGATCCTTGCCATAACCCGCCGGCGCCACCGTCGCGCCGTGTTGCGGGCTGGCGCAGCTCACGGTGAAGCCTGCCAATGCCAGAACGCCTGCTAGCCGCAGCAACTGGCGGCCGATCGATCCTGTCATCATCCCTGATACTCCGCTTCGCTTCGGGATCGGTCCGCTCCGCTGCGGCCGACCCGCCTGATCGGCGGCGCGCGGCACCGGGGCTGCACGCATTCCACCGGATGCAAAGCATAAGGGTCGGGTGCTTAAGGGAAGGCTAAGGCCTTCAAAACATTTGAGAGATGCGGAGGCGTCGAACCCTGGCAAGTCGCCGGCAAATAGAATTACTTTGTGGGAAAACTCATTTTTAATCTACGCGTGCGATCCTAGCTTCCGTGACATGTAGTCCGCCCAAGGTCCAGCAAGATGCTCGTACGCCTGATCCTTTTCATCTACTTCGCCCTCTGGGGTCTTACCGCCCTGATCGAAGGCCCACACATTTCTTAGGTGGGTCTTCTGCGAACGGCTGCGCGCCAGCCGTTCGGCGAAGCAGAGTCCTTCAGCCGCCCCGCCCGTTTGGGGGCTTACGGCGGCTGACGTCCCGATGGGTCCCCGGCGCTGCCGATGGGGCCGGCGGGCCGCCGGTTCGGCAGGATCATCCGGTTTTGCACTTCCCCCGTGCATCAGGACATTTGAGTTAATTGCCTGTCGCTATTCGCGTTAACTTGCGATGGCCTGTGACAACGCTGTGTTCGTCTGCGGTTTTACCAGGCTCGCATCTTGCGCTTAACTTCTGGGTAAGGTGCGTTACTTACCCTCAAGATCGTGCGAAGCGGGAATTTCCATCCCGGTGGTGCGATGGGAGACTGAGACAAATGCGTACAACGACAACGATGGCGGCGGGGAGTCGGCCGGAGGCAACGGCCGCAGCACCGCCCCCGAAAATGAAGACCCTGGCCCTGCAAGGGTCGCGGCTGCTTTCCTGGAAGCTGGTGCTGGTCCAGAGCCTCGGCCAGAGTCTGGGCCAGAGCTTGGGGCGCGAACTGCATGCGCTCCACATCCAGCAGCAGGAACGTGCCTTCCTGGCGACGTCCCACGGCCTGAACTACGTGGCCTGGCGGCAGGAGACGACGGCGGTGCATTGAGCCGCCGCTGGGAACGCCGCCGGGAACGCCGGTGGGAGCGCCAGCCTGAAGCCGACCTGCCCGGGGCTTGCCTGACCTGAGGTTGCCTGACCTGAATAAGTTGCCTGTTGCCTGATGCGAGACATGTAAAATGAGAAAGGGCCGCCTCCGGGCGGCACTTTTTTGTCAGATGTAGGTTTTATCGAATGACCGGTTTATCGAAGGACGGGTTTATAGAAGGCCGGGGCGCAAAACGGCTAGCGGCAGCCGTACGCGCTCCACATCGTGTACTTGGTCTCGTAGGCGATGCAGGCATGGATGCCGCTGGCATCGTGGTCGAGCTGCTTCAAGCTGCAGGCGGTCTGGACGATCTGCTGGATCCGCGCGCAGGCCGGCCCCATGCCCTGGACCGGATCGGCGGTCCCGGAGGCCAGGGGCACCTCGCCGGAAGCCGCCGCAGCGCCGCCGAGCCAGTCGCCGGAGACCGCGGCGGTCACCGTCACGCCGATCGCCAGGGCACCCGCCAGCAGCAAGGGCAGGACCACCGGCAGCGCCAGGGCCCGCGGCGGCTGCCATCCCTGGCGCCGGTGCGCGCCGGTCTCGTTCAAGCTGTCGTCGATGGTTACCATTGTCTGTCGGGCCTCTCCCTGAACTACCCGATTACCATCATAGAAAACAGCTGCTTAGGATTGAGTTAAGTCTGGGATTTGAGCCGAATGGCGCCGCTTCGCCGGCCCCCTGCCAAGGCCTGCCGGGTGCCCTCAGCGCGGCGTCAGGTGGCGCAGGACGAAGACCTCGCAACGCCCGGTGTCCTGGCCGCGCACGGCGTAGACCAGGTTCGGCACGGCCAGCCTATCGGGATCGTAGAGCCCCCAGAACCCGCCGATCACCGCCCCGTAGATGATGCCGCCGAGGCGGACGATGAAGAGGTGCTCGCGCTGCTGGCGGAAGCGCCCGGCCCGGCACTGCCGGCTCAGGGAGCGGTCCCGGTCGAAGCTGCCGATGGGCTGATCTTCCTCAAACAACAGGTTGGAGGTCGTCAGGGGGTTGACCGGCTGGCGCCGGCCTTCCGCAACCGGCACCAGCCCGTGGGCCCGCATCCGCTCCGGGCCGACCGGCAGGGGGCGCGGCGCCGCCACGCCGGCTGCCGCCGCCGGTCCCAGGAAGGGGCCGAGAAAGGGGCCCAGGAGGGAGGCCAGGATCAGGACCGACAGGCAGATTGCCCGACTCGAAAGGCGTTTCATGGCCCCGAGCCTAAGCCGAAAGCCTTACCGGAGCGTCAAACCGCCAAAATGGGAGGGTTTTCCATTAGCCCGCGAACGGCTTTACCCGACCAGGCATGCGATCCACGCATGCCTTTGCTGCATCGCAGCATTTTTCTTGCAAACCGCTCGAATCTCACTAATTTTTAACAGTGCGCTGCAAAAGTGCATGGAGTTTAGGGAGGTGCTCACAATGAAACACCAGGAAAAGGAAGTTTCGAGATGATGCACCAAAGCCAGGACCTCACCAACGGGGCCCGCGCCGGCAAGACCGGCATTCTCATCAACGGCACCGCCATCAGCGGCGCCGACATCGAGCGTCATATCGCCGAAGGCAAGCGCATGCAGGCGGAGGCCATCGCCGGCTTCCTGACCGGCCTGTTCAGCCGTATCGGCGCAACGTTCCGTCGCCGCGCCGACAGCGGTGCCGAGACGGCCATGCCGCACGGCGCCTGATCGCCTCAGGCCCGGCCCTTAAAAGGGCGCTCACGCCAACACCGCCTTCCTCCCGCCCCGGCCGAGGCACGATGCCCTCGGCCGGGCGAGGCAGCGCCCGCCCGTCCGGCCGAACCCGGACGGCCTGCGCGGAGGCTTCGCGGCCTGGTACCGGTGCCCTTACAGAACCTCTCGGCAGGAACATCCAAGATGCTCGTTTTCCGCAAGCTGCTGGCGCAGGAAACCGATACGCTGAAAGACCATCTGCTGCGGCTGGATGAGGAAGACCGGCGCCTGCGCTTCGGCCACTTCGTGACGCCGGAGGTCATCCTCGCCTATGTCGATGCCATCCAGTGGCCGCAGACGTGGATCGTCGGCGCCTTCGAGGGCGAGACCCTGCGCGGCATCGCCGAACTGCGCGACTGCGGCGCCCCCGCAAACGAAGCCGGCACCCGTAAGACTGGCACCCGCAAGACCGGTGAACTCTCGGTCACCGTGGAGCCGGCCTATCGCAACAACGGCGTGGCCACCCGGCTGCTGGAAGAAGCGTTGCTCATTGCGCGCAACCGCGGTTTCGAGAGCCTCTTTCTGCTGTGCCTGCCGGAAAACCGGAAGATGCAGCACGTTGCCCGCAAGTTCGCCGACAAGGTGAGCTTCCAGGACGGCGACGTGGAGGTGCGCATCGTCAGCCCGCAGCCCGATCCCCTCTCCGTCTTCGCCGAGGTCTTCGGCGACGCCATGGCCTTCTGGCAGACGGCCCTGGACCGCGCCACCGGCGCCGTTCCGCTCAAACTGCCGAAAGCGTCGTAACGCCCCGGCCCTGCCGGAGCGCTGTGCTGCTGTCATCTATGGGAAAGTGGCGACCCCAACGGGATTCGAAAGCGTCTAGAGCCATCCCAGCCTATATCGTGCAGTATCGCTTAGGGATGGTTTTCTGAGGATTCGAGCCTCTTGCCACCACCTTCACTCCCCCCTGATTCCTGTTCGTAATTTTCAGTTGGGTGCCAACTCGGGTGCCGAGAAGACCTCAGCTACTAGTAGCGCTGCAGTGCGCCCGGCCATGGACCAGCCGTACCAATTCCAAGTGAAGCGCCCAGCATTCACCGTTGGGCAAACCTGGCAGTTCGACGCGATCGAACAGGCTGGCCCTCGGGAAGGCTCAGTGAGCCTAGAACTGCCTTGGCCGAACTTCAGATGACGCTGAGCCCCTACGGTCCACAGCAGCCGAGCACAATCAGTCATAGAAATATACTACGAATCAACTGTTACGCGCGTTAGGCTCAAGTAACCAATAGGAGGAGGTGAGATGTCCGAAAAGAAACCACTTGTCAGGACAGAGCCCGAGTTGGTCCGAGCCCGCTACCCTAGCGGCGTGCCGAACGGCGCCCTGGTCATTGCCCCATACGACGATGAATTCTTCCCAGCAATCAAATGGTTCGCCAAGGAGGGTGGCGAAGACTACCACGGCTTGGCATTCCTAGCGCCAATCGGTGAGCACAAGCATCCAGTCTCCATTGTGAGTGACGAGGGGGAGTACGTCGCTGTCATTCAGTCGCTATGGCGGTTCAATATTCAGGTCGACTCCAAAGCAATTAGCCAGCCAAGCTCGCACGAGAGAATCCAGTGCGGTTTGGCGCTTGGCGACAACAAGATGTACCTCCGATTGCCGCTAGCCGTGCCGGGCCGGGCCTTGCTGCAGCCGCAATTCATCGACTTGAGTTCCGGCGTCGCGCCGCACCCTGGTCCTTCAGAGCGAGGGCTGATCTTCTTCGCGGAATGGGAACTGCTGCTGGGTAACTCGGAAGATCCAGTCGCGTGTTGGCCCTTGAAGTAGAAAACCGCCCAAGCAAACGCACCTTCGACCGTAACCAGATAGCATCCCCCATGCCGTGGGGCATCTAGAGGAGCACACCGCGCAGGCTAAGTATCTGGCGGCAAAGGAGAACATTCTTGCGAACCCATGTCTCGGCCAGCGCATTAAGTGGGCTGCGCCGCACCCCGAATCGGTGGCAAAGTGATCTGGGTCAGCACATGGAGGGACCCATGTTCGAACTTGGCAAAGACTACAGGATCACCATGATCGAGAGCGGGAGGTCTATGAACACCTGGACCGTAGTCGCGCAAGAAGGGACGCTGATCAAGCTCAAGAACCCGCATTCGGCCGACAAGATCCTCAATACTGCGTCACTGTGTTTCGTCTCAGCCGAGCGCGCCTAGGCCGCGGCCCATGAGGAAGCCCGAATGCGAGAAGGCTATTCGCCACCTGTGCCACGAGTGGCGGAAAGCAGAGGGGTACCAGGGTACGCCCGCTGATCAGTTGTCCTTCGGGAGCTTCCACTCATGGCTTCGGAACAACTATCCGCAGCACCTCAAGTTCCGATCTGTAATGCCTGTGGCCGATGAGGTGGAGCGCTGGTTTGACCAAGAATTCGGACAAACCTGGCGCAATTAGGGGTCGGGGCGCCGCTCTTCGCTGACCAATAAGGAATGCTATGGACATCGTTGCCGCGCTGCAAGCGACCTCCCAAGGGCTTGCCGTTCTGAAGCAACTGCGAGACATCGAAAAGAACTTCGACATTGCCACGCTGAAGATCCAGATCGCCGAACTCGCTGATGCCCTGACGGCCGCCAAGCTGGCGCTGATGGAGGCACAGGAAGCCCTGAGCAAGAAGGATGCAGAGATAGCGTCCCTGAGGAGAACCTTCCAGCGATCTACGGAGACCGTCGAGGCCGAAGGATATCGCTACGACAAGAGCGACAATGGGCAGAAGCCTACGGGGACGCCGTATTGCCCGGTTTGCTTGGAGGTGGAGGGGTTGCTCATACGGCTGGTGCAGGCCCAGCAAGCCCCTTTCGGCGACCTCAACTGTCCCAAATGCAAAGCTAAATTCGGCAACGTGCCGACATTTGATCGATAAGCCACTTGGAGGACAGGGACGCACAGCCTAGACGGCTTAGTGGACCCGGACCGGAATGGCGTCTTAAATCAAAAGGTGCCGCTCGGCCATCACGGTGAAGCTTCCGCTGCAGACCGCCTAGGCGACGTTCCTGGCCGCACCCAGGGATGATAGTGACGCTAGGCGCTGTCGCCGCTGCGAAGCAGAAAGGATTCTCTCTACGAGGCGGCCCCAGCTAAACTCTTTCAGTTCGTCAGCTGCCCCATGAGATCAGGGCGTAGCCATCTTGTCCGGGATTGCCGCTCGAGGCCGTCCCCGCTCCGCCATTGCCAACGCCGCCCCGGTAGTCGCCATCGCCGCTGTTCGCCACATTGGCGCCGCTGCCGCCGCCACCTCTCTTGGCGCGTGCGCCACCGCCACCACCGTAGTAGCCGCAGCCGCCATTGATACCGCTCTAGGACAATAGACGCGCGGGCGCCAATTCGGTGCCAACAAGCCCAGACCGTGAAGCCAAGATACTGGCATTTATCGGTAAATGTGGCGACCCCAACGGGATTCGAACCCGTGTTGCCGGCGTGAAAGGCCGGTGTCCTAGGCCTCTAGACGATGGGGTCCCAGCGCGCAGAGGATTTAGCCGCTCCGCCGGGGGAATGCAAGCCCATCCCGCAGCGCGCCGGGAAAAGACCGAAAATCAGCCGCATCGGCCCCAAAGGGCCCGATTTGGGACGCGAATCCGGCAGCTTAGCGCCGCCGGAACCAGCCGGCCTCGGCCAGATCGCCGGCATGGCCGTCGGTCGCCCCCCCGGCCACCGGCACGGCGCCGATCTCCTTGATCAGTTTTTCCCGGATCGCCGCGGCGAAGGAGTCGTAATCGTTGGCGGTCATCACGAAAGCGCCCGCGCCGCCGATCACATTGGCCCGGTAGTAGGCGGCCACCGAGCTGTCCTCGTTGAGGATCGCCAAGCCGTTGACGGTGACGCCCTTCAGTACGGCGAGATCGCGCAGGGTATCCGGCGAAGCCCCCTGGTTGGCGCGCCCGTCGCCGGAGATGTCGATCACCTTGCGGCTGCCTTCGAAGGTGTTGAGGTCGATTTCGGCGAGCGCGAATTCGATGGCACCGCTGATGGCGGTGCCGCCGCCGTCCAGGAAACGCGGCGTGGCGTCGATCAGCCCGGCAACGGCGAGCGCGCCTTCCTCGTCGGTCAGCAGGGTCCAGTCGACAGCGACCTGCTGGCGCCGGTTGTCGGACCACTGGATCATCGAAACGGCGACGCCGCCAGCGCCGGTGGCCGTGATCGCCGCGATCACCGAGGGGTCGCGAAAGGCGGTGGCGAAGCCCTGCATCTGCAAGCCGAACTCCTCCGGCGACACCGAGGACGAGGTATCGACCGCGAGTACCAGCTCCAGCGTCACCGCCCGGCTGGGGCCCGGCACGATAGGCTCGAACTGGGCCCGCGCGCCCGCTGCGATCAGCAGGCCAACGCCGGCAGCAACGGCCATGACAGCCGCGTAGCGGAGGCGCAAAGTAATGACGCGGCGGAAAGCGGCCATGCCGCAAGCCTAACCGCAGCGGCCGGGCGCTGTCTCCGGGAATTGAAACGCTGACTGGAAATTGATCGCCCCGCTGCCGCCTTCCGGCGTCAGGGGTTGCCCCTTGGATTCCGGCACTTGGGCGAGACCCTGGGGTCAGGACCTGGAGCCAGAACCGGGGGTTCAGCCGCCGCCGGAGACCGGGGCCGCATCCTCGATGATGAACTGCACGCCCTCGCGGCCGCCCCAGCGGTCGATCTGAAGGCGTCCGGCAACATGCAGCGGCAGTCCCGCGGTCTGCAGCAGGGCCGGGCCGAGATCGCTGTCCAAAGCACGGAAGGCGATGGCCTTCAGGCTGCCGCCGCCCGAGCCTTTCGCGTCACCCAGGAAACAACGCACATGGTTCTCGCCGACCACCGAGGCCTTGGAGACGCGCACCGCCGGCAGGGCGAAGCGCGGCTGCACGTTACCCACACCGAAGGGCCCGCAGCGCTCCAGGTCGGCCAGCAGCTCCAGGGTAGCGCCACGCGGCTTCAGCGCCCCGTCGATGCCCAGTGAGGGCTGGTAGTCGATCTCCGCCAGTCGGCGGGCAAGACGGGCATCCAGGAAGGCCGTGAGCTCGTTCAGGTGTTCCTGTGCCACGGTGAGGCCGGCAGCCATGGGATGGCCGCCGCCGTTGATCAGCAGGCCCTCCTGCCGGGCGGCGATGACCGCCGCGCCGAGGTCGACACCGGGTACCGAACGGGCCGAGCCCTTACCGACGCCCCCCTCCAGCGCCACCACCAGGGCCGGCCGGTTGAAGCGCTCCTTCAGGCGGCTGGCGACGATGCCGATGACGCCGGCGTGCCAGCCCTCCGAGGCGGCGACGACCAGGCCCCTACCCGGCCCGGTCTCCTCGACCTGGCGGATCGCCTGATCGAGGACCTGCAGCTCGATCTGCTTGCGCTCGGCGTTGTAGCCGTCGAGCCGCGCGGCAATTTCCGACGCCTCACCCGGATCGTCGCAGGTCAGCAGGCGCGCGCCCAGCGGCGCCTCGCCGACGCGCCCGCCGGCATTCACGCGCGGGCCAAGCAGGAAGCCGGCATGGTAGGTGCCCGGCTTCTCGTCGATGCGCGAGACGTCGCTGAGAGCCACCAGCCCGGCATTGCGGCGCGCCGCCATGACCTTCAGGCCCTGTGCCACCAGGGCGCGGTTCAGACCCGTCAAAGGCACCACGTCGCAGACGGTGCCGAGCGCCACGAGGTCGAGCCACTGCAGCAGGTCCGGCTCGCGCCGGCCGTTACGGGTGTACCAGCCGGCATCGCGCAGGGCGCGGTTCAGCGCCACGGTCACCAGGAAGGCGACGCCGACGGCGGCGAGCTGGCCCAGGCCCGAGACGTCGTCGAGGCGGTTGGTATTGACCACGGCCGCCGCCGCCGGCAGACGCGGTTCGGCGGCGTGGTGATCAACGACGATGACCTCCAGCCCGGCGGCGGCGGCCTCGGCCAAGGCATCGAAGGCGGTAATGCCGCAGTCGACGGTGATGACGAGATCGACACCGGCGGCCTTGAGGCGCTTCAGGGCCGGTGCGTTGGGGCCATAGCCTTCGGACAGGCGGTCGGGAATGTAGATCTGCAGTTCGATACCGAGCGCGGCGAAGAAGCGCGCCAGCACCGCCGACGAGGTCGCGCCGTCAACGTCGTAGTCGCCGAACACGGCGATCTTCTCGCCGCCCTCGATGGCCCGCAGCAAGCGGGCGGCGGCGCGGTCCATGTCCTGAAACGCCGAAGGGTCCGGCAGGTAGGCGCGCAGCGTCGGATTGAGGAAGCGCGCGGCATCGTCCTGGTCGCCGCCGCGCGCGGCCAGCACGCGGCCGATGATCTCGGGAAGCCCCAACTGCTGGGACAGCGCGAGGGCCTGGCGGCTGTCGGCGAGGCGTTCTTCCCAGCGCTTGCCGGTCAGCGATCGCTCGACGTTCAGGAAACAGCCGCGTTCGCTCATCGCCTCACCAGAAGCCCCCGATCAAACACCGAGGCTGTCGTACCAGGTCTTGCGCTCGAAGTTGTGGTGCGCCTCCACGTAGCGCACGGTGCCCGACTTGGAGCGCATCACCACCGAATGGGTGGTCGCGCCGCCGTGGAAACGGCGCACGCCGCGCAGCATGGAGCCGTCGGTGACACCAGTGGCGGCGAACATCACATCGCCGCTGGCCAGCTCGTGCAGGCTGTACTTGCGGTCGTAGTCGGTGATGCCCCAGCGGTCGGCGCGCTTGCGCTCGTCGTCGTTGCGGAACGCCAGGCGCCCCTGGAACTGCCCGCCGATGCAGCGCAGCGCGGCGGCCGCCAGCACGCCCTCCGGCGCACCGCCGATGCCCATGTAGATGTCGACGCCGCTGTTCCGCTCGCTGGTCGCCATCACGCCCGACACGTCGCCGTCGCCGATCATCATGATGCGGGCGCCGGCCTCGCGCACCTTGGCGATCAACTCGCTGTGGCGCGGCCGGTCGAGGATGCAGGCGACCAGATCGGACACGTCGACCTGCTTGGCCTTGGCGAGGTTCTTCAGGTTCGTCGCCGGGTCTTCGTCAAGGTCGACCAGGTCGTCCGGCAGCCCGCCGCCGACGGCGATCTTGCTCATGTAGGTGTCGGGCGCATTGAGGAAGTTGCCGGCCTCGGCCATGGCGAGCACCGCCAGCGCGTTCTGGCCGCCCTTGGCCGTGATGGTGGTGCCTTCCAGCGGATCGAGCGCAATGTCGATGGCCTGGCCGCCGGCGCCGACCTTCTCGCCGATGTAGAGCATCGGTGCCTCGTCGCGCTCGCCCTCGCCGATCACCACCGTGCCGTCGATATCCAGGGCGTTCAGCGACTGGCGCATGGCGTTGACGGCGGCCTGGTCGGCCGCCTTCTCGTCGCCGCGCCCCATCAGGCGCGAAGCGGCAAGAGCGGCGGCTTCGGTGACGCGCACCGTCTCCAGGGCAAGGTTGCGGTCCATGGAGCTGAGCGGCGACGTGGCTTTCGACATCGAATCCTCGTTTGACTGGGCGTTAGAGATCTACGATCCGGATCAGCCGCGGCTGTTCGACCACGGCGTCCATCTCAGCGATGCGGGCGAGTGCCCGCTGGATCTGCGCTTCCTCGGTCTCGTGGGTCATGATGATCACCGGCACCGCCTCCCCTTCGCCCTCGGCGCGGCCGCGTTGGATCATCGATTCCATGGAGATGTTCTCGTCGCGCAGGGCGGCCGCCACGTCGGCGATCACGCCCGGCCTGTCGAGCACGAGGAGACGCAGATAGTAAGGACAGACATGTTCGCCCATCGGCAGGTTGGGCAGGCGTGTCAAGCCTGAGGCAGGGATGCCGAAGACCGGCAACACCGTGCCACGGGCGATGTCGATCAGGTCGGCGACGACGGCAGAGGCGGTCGGGCCGCCTCCGGCGCCGCGTCCCTCGTACATGGTCGTATCGACAAAATCGCCGTCGGCGACCACGGCGTTGAACACCCCGGACACGCTGGCGATGGGCAGTTCCTTGGCCACCATGCAGGGATGTACGCGCTGCTCCACTTCGCCGTTGGCCATCTGCGCAAGGCCGAGCAGCTTGATGCGGAAACCCAGCTCGTCGGCATAGGCCACGTCGAGGGCCGAGACGTTGCGGATGCCCTCGACATAGACGTTATCGAAGTCGACCTCGCAGCCGAAAGCCAGGGCGGTGAGGATCGCGAGCTTGTGCGCTGTGTCGATGCCGTCGACATCGAAGCTGGGATCGGCCTCCGCGTAACCGAGCCGCTGAGCCTCGGCAAGCACGTCGTCGAAATCCTGCGCGGACTGCGGATTGCCGGCGCCTTCGGCATCGCCGGCCATCTGGGTCAGGATGTAGTTGCAGGTGCCATTGAGGATACCGTAGACGCGGTTGATGCGGTTGCCCGCCAGCCCCTCGCGCAGCCCCTTGATGATGGGAATGCCGCCGGCCACGGCCGCCTCGTAGCCAATGGTGCGGCCGACGTCCTCGGCGAGGCTGGCCAGGGCGGTGCCGTGATGGGCCAGCAACGCCTTGTTGGCGGTGACCACATGGCGCCCGGCGCGTAGCGCGGTCTCCACCATCAGCTTGGCCGGATCCTCGGACCCACCGATCAGTTCCACCACCACGTCGGCGTCGGCATCGCGGGCCAGGGCGATCGGATCGTCGAACCACTGCACGCCCGACAGGTCGACCCCGCGGTCCTTGGCGCGGTCGCGGGCCGACACCGCCGTCACCTGGAGCGGACGACCGGCGCGGGCGGCAATCGGCAGGGCATTCTCGTGGAGCAGGCGCAAAGTGCCCGCGCCGACCGTGCCAAGCCCGGCCACAGCTATGCGGAGAGGATTATTCAAGAAGCGACGTTCCGTGCCTGGGGCCGAACCGGGGTGGCCGGGCCGTTGATGCCCAGGGATTTGAGAAAGGCTTTGATGTTGCGGACAGCCTGGCGGGTGCGGTGCTCGTTCTCCACCAGACCCAGGCGGACGAAGCCCTCGCCGTACTCGCCGAAGCCGCTGCCGGGGGCGACGGCGACCTGGGCCTTCTCCAGCAGCAGCTTGGAGAATTCCAGCGAGCCCATGTTGCGCAGCGCCGCCGGCAGCGGCGCCCAGCAGAACATGGTTGCCGGCGGGCTGGGGATCGGCCAGCCGGCTGCGTTCAGGCCGGAAACCAGCACGTCGCGGCGGCGCCGGTAGCGGTCGCGCATTTCGTCGATGCACTCCTGGGGCCCGTTCAGCGCCGCGGTGGCCGCCACCTGGATCGGCGTGAAGGCGCCATAGTCGAGGTAGGATTTTACCCGCGCCAGGGCGGCGATGAGATCCGGGTTGCCGGCACAGAAGCCGATCCGCCAGCCCGGCATCGAGTAGGTCTTGCTGAGCGAGGTGAATTCGACCGCGATTTCCTTGGCACCGGGGATCTGGAGGATCGACGGCGGCGGAACCCCGTCGAAGTAGACCTCCGCGTAGGCAACGTCCGAAATCACGTAGATCCCGTGCTTGCGGCAGAAGTCCACGACCGTCTGATAGAATTCCAGATCAACGACTTCGGCGGTCGGGTTCGAGGGATAGTTGAGCACCACAGCCGAGGGCTTCGGCACCGAATGGCGCACCGCGCGCTCGAGCTGATCCATGAAATCGAACTCGGGACCGACCGGGATACTGCGGATCGCCGCGCCCGCGATGATGAAGCCGAAGGCATGGATCGGGTAGCTGGGATTGGGCGCCAGAATAATGTCGCCGGGGCTGGTGATCGCCTGGGCCAAGTTGGCGAGCCCCTCCTTCGATCCCAGGGTCACGATGGCCTCGCGCTCGGGATCCAGCTCGACGCCGAAACGGCGCTGGTAGTAGGCACAGAGCGCCTTGCGCAGGCCCGGGATGCCGCGCGAAGTGGAATAGCGGTGGGCCCGCGGATCGGCCAGGGTTTCCGCCAGTTTGTCGATGACATGCTGGGGCGGCGGCTGGTCCGGGTTGCCCATGCCGAAGTCGATGATGTCCTCGCCGGCCGCCCGCGCCTTGGCCTTCAGGGCGTTGACCTCGGCGAAAACATAAGGCGGCAGGCGCTTTATGCGGTGGAAATCCTGGGTCATGGTCTTTTCAGAGGAAACTCTGTGCCAGCGGAAAATCTTGGAGCCGACCGTCGCCACGGCGCCCGTGACAGCGGCTGGGCGCCGGGTTCCGGCCGGAAGGCCTGACCCTCAAGCCGGGAGCCCGGCCGGGTGTCCGGCTTCTTGTCCGGCTTCTTGTAACGAGCGCGGGTCTAGTTTTCCAGGAAGATTTCGACCCGCCGGTTGCCCGCCTCGCCGGACGGCATGAACTCGTGGTAGACCGGCTCGGCATCACCGATCGCCTCGGCCAGCATGGCCTCCGCCGGCACACCGAGGGTCATCAGCGCCTCTTTGACCGCGTCCGCCCGCGTCAGCGACGTCTCGAAGTTGGCCAGCTGGTGCTCGTTCGGCGTGGTGTTCTGGGTCCGGCTGCTGGCATGGCCGACGATGCGCAGCTTGCCGCCGCGCTGCTTGTAGAGGGTCGCCACGTCCTGCAGGACGCTGACGTCCTTGGCATCCAGGCCGGCCGAGCCGTGCGAGAAGAAGATGATCGCCGCCAGTTGTCCGCCGCCGGCTGTGGTCTGCAACGGCAGGCCGGCGATCTGGTCGGTGGTCGAGACCGAATCACCGTCGATGATGAGGCTGGTCGAAAAGGGATCGGGCGGCGCCGCGGTGACAAGCGGGGCCGGCTCCGTGGCCGCCTCCGTGGCCGCCTCCGTGAAGGTGGCCTGGCTGCGGTCCTCGGCCATTTCCGCGATGACCCTTTCGCGATCCTCGGCGCCCGAATGCGGCCGCGGCTCCTTGGGGACCTCGCCGAGGGTGGGAAACTCCTCCTTGGCCCCGGCGGTGGTGACCTTGGTGGGCTGCTTGGCCGCCGCCTGTTCCGGCGTCTGGGGCATATCCTGGACCGCCGCGCAGCTGCCCAGCGCCGCCTGCGCCACCACGGCAGCCGCCGCAAGCCCCAGGCGCCGCAGCGCCGCTTTGCCGTCCTCGAAGGCCTGCTGCTTCTCAATCATCGTCTTTTTCTTTCTTCGACGGGGCCACAATCCGCTCCCAAGTCAGTTCAAACACCCTGCATTTCCGCCGAAAACCGGCGCCTTCGGCGTGCAGACGGCACCCTCACTGCTATTGAAACGGCTGGCCCCCCCTATTACCTTGCGAACAATTAAGCAAATTCGCGTTTCCAAGCCGAGTCTGAGCGGCTGGTTCCGGATCGACGTCGCAGGTGCAGGATAAGGAAGCCTATATGGCGGAGCAACAGCCCCCCGACATCAAACTGCCCGATCCGGTCGAAATCTCAAAATCGATGGCCTCGATCGCCGAGCGCAGCCAGAAACTGGTCGCCGAGTTCCTCACCCGCCAGCAGTCCGACGGCGCGGGCAGCGGCCCAGGCAGCATGGACCCGCTGAACATCGGCGCCGCCTTCATGGAAATGCCCCACCGCATGATGGCCGATCCGGCCAAGCTGGTGCAGGCGCAGATGACCCTGTGGCAGGACTACATGCGCCTGTGGCAGGCCGCCGCCGAGCGCATGATGGGCCAGGACCCGGAGCCGGTGGCCGCGCCGGAGCGCGGCGACCGCCGCTTCAAGCACCCGGAATGGGACGAGAACGAGCTGTTCGATTTCGTCAAGCAGTCGTACCTGCTGACCGCGCGCTGGATGCAGTCGACCGTCAAGGACGTCGAGGGTCTGGACGACAAGACCGCCCAGAAGGTCGACTTCTACACCCGCCAGTTCGTCGACGCGATGGCGCCCTCCAACTTCCTGATGACCAATCCGGAGGTGCTGCGCGCGACCCTGGAGTCCGGCGGCGACAATCTGGTGAAGGGCCTGCACAACCTGCTCGACGACCTGGAGCGCGGCAAGGGCAAGCTCAAGATCAGGATGACCGACGCCGAGGCCTTCAAGCTGGGCGAGAACATCGGCCTGACGCCCGGCAAGGTGGTCTACCAGAACGATCTGATACAATTGCTCCAGTACGAGCCGGCGACGGAAGAGGTCAACAAGCGTCCGCTGCTGATCATCCCGCCGTGGATCAACAAGTACTATCTCCTGGACCTGCGGCCGAAGAACTCCTTCATCCGCTGGGCGGTCGAACAGGGCCACACGGTCTTTGTCATTTCCTGGGTCAATCCGGACGAGAAGCTGACCGCCAAGAGCTTCGAAGACTACATGACCGACGGCCCGCTGGCGGCGCTCGACGCCATGGAGAAAGCCACCGGCGAGAAGGATGCCAACGTCATCGGCTATTGCCTGGGCGGCACGCTGCTGGCCTGCACCCTGGCCTACATGGCGACCAAGAAGGATACCCGGGTGAAGTCGGCGACCTTCTTCACCACCATGCTGGACTTCAAGGAGGCCGGCGAACTCGGCGTAGTTGTGGATGAAGCGCAGCTCGCCGCCCTGGAACAGAAGATGAAGGGCAAGGGCTATCTGGAAGGCGCCGACATGGCGACGACCTTCAACATGCTGCGCGCCAACGACCTGATCTGGTCCTTCGTGGTCAACAACTACCTGACGGGCAAGGACCCCTTCCCCTTCGACCTCCTGTACTGGAACTCGGACTCGACGCGCATGCCGGCGGCCATGCACAGCTTCTACCTGCGCAACATGTACCAGGAGAACAAGCTGGTGGAGCCGGGCGGCATCACCCTGAAGGGCGAGAAGATCGACCTGACGAAGCTGAAGCAGCCGGCCTGCCTGAACTCCACCCGCGAAGATCACATCGCGCCGTGGAAGGCCACCTATGCGGCGACCCAGCTGTTCAGCGGGCCGGTGAAATTCATCCTCGCCGGCTCGGGCCACATTGCCGGCGTCGTCAACCCGCCGGAGGCCCAGAAGTACGGCTTCTGGACCAACAACAAGAACCCGAAGGACCCCGACGCCTGGAGCAACAGCGCGACGGAACACGCCGGCTCCTGGTGGCCGGAATGGCAGAGCTGGATCGGTGAGTTCAGCGGCGGCAAGGTGCCGGCCCGCAAACCGGGCGACGGCAAGCTGAAGGTCATCGAAGACGCCCCCGGCAGCTACGTGAAACTGCAGGCGCAAGACTAGGCCGCATGGAACGGCCCGGGGAGCGGCCTATTTGCGAGTGTCCGCGCGGGCTTCCAGGTATTCGCCGGCCAACTTGCGGTAGTTCCCGGCCTGGTAGGCGAAATCGGCCATCTGCGCCTCGCTGAGATCGCGCATGAAACGCGCCGGGCTGCCGCCCCACAGCTGGCCGCTCAGCACCCGCTTGCCGGGGGTGACCAGGGCGCCGGCCGCCACCATGCCGCGGGATTCGACCACCGCCTTGTCCATCACCACCGCGGCCATGCCGATAAAGGCGCCGTCTTCCACCGTGCAGGCATGCAGCATGGCCTTGTGGCCGACCACCACGTTGTCGCCGATGATCGTCGGCATGCCGCCGCCGGTCTCGCGGTAGTCGCCGGCGCGGTCGTGATTGCCGTGCACCATGGTGCCGTCCTGCAGGTTGGTCCCTGCCCCGACGCGGATCTTGTTCACGTCGCCGCGCAGCACACAGCCGTACCAGATCGAACTGCCGGGTCCGATCTCGACATCGCCGATGATCGACGCGGTTTCCGCGATGAAAGCATCGGGGTGGATCTTCGGCCAGAGGCCGCGGTAAGGCAGGATGTGACCGCTCATGAAACGCACCTTTTCAACGGCTGATACGGGTCCGGGGGCGGGCTCGGGGACGGACGCGGACCCACGATGCAGGGAGTCACCTCCGGCCCCCGCATAAGCGGCATAGCGGGCACCGCGGCCAAGGTCAAACCGCACTTACGGGATCTGGCTCCGGCGAACCCCATCCGGCCAGCTCTTTGGGCTTGCCTGAGAAAACTCTATAGTTATTGTTAGGAGATCGTCACGGCACCCGCCCGGGCCGCCGTCCACAGCAGGAGTCCGAACCGCATGTCCGATACGCCGGTCGCTTCCGATCTCGTCGGGGCCGTGTGGCCCGCCGCCCATCCGGGCGAAGATCCGATGCTCTACGGCCATGTTGAGCTGCAGCCCAAGGGCGCCTTCGAGGCGCGCAGCGTGCAGACCTTCCGACTGGTCTACACCGTGGGTCGCTACGGTATCGACGACACCGGCGGCATCGCCGTGCTGTTCCGCTTCGTCGGCGACCAGGGCGACCTGCAGACCGACGACCCGACCGGCTACAACTACGTCACCGCACACACCAGCACCGGCGCCCGTATCCGGCTGCACTACGGCGGCACCGCTGGCCACCGCCCCTGGTTCAAGGCCCTGGCCGCCAAGCTGCACGGCGGCTACCTGAAGGAGGGCGACAGCATCACCATCGTGTTCGGCGACACCACCCAGGGGTCGCCCGGCATGAAGCTGCAGACCTTCTGCGAGTCCGGCTTCGAGTTCAAGGTGGTCGCCGACGTCTGCGCGGTCGGCCACTACATGCCGCTGCCACAGACCCCGTCGATCGCCATCGTACCGGGCCCGCCGGCAGTCTGGCGTGCGGTGCTGCCGACCCTGCGGCGACCGGGCGAGACTTTCCAGTTCGGCCTGAAGGCCGAGGACAAATGGGGCAACCCCTCGCATCTGGCCGAGGGCCATTTCCGACTGCAGGCGTCCCTTCCCGTCGACGGCCTGCCGGAGACGCTATCCTATCGGCCGGGCCAGCGGGCGGTGACCCTGGAGGGTCTCTCCGTCGCGACGCCGGGCGACCTCACCATCCAGGTCTATGACGGCAATGCGCTGATCGCCGAAACCGGTCCGCTGCTGATCCGCGACGGCAAGGTCTCCGGCTACTGGGGCGACCTGCACGGCCAGAGCGGCGAGTCCATCGGCATCGGTGCGTCACGTGAATATTTCGACTTCGCCCGAAACATGTCGTTCCTGGATGTGACCAGCCATCAGGCCAACGACTTCCAGGTCAACAATGCCTTCTGGAAACATCTGAACGAACTGACCGCCGCCAACCACGAGGATCACCGCTTCGTGGTGTTCCCCGGCTACGAATGGTCGGGCAACACCGCCGTCGGCGGCGACCGCAACGTCTTCTTCCGCAGCGAGGGGCGCCAGATCCACCGGTCGTCCCACGCGCTGCTGCCCGACCGCTCCGACCTCGACACCGACGCGCCCGATGCCAAGTGCCTGTTCGAGATGCTGGACGGCGAGGATTGCTGCGTCTTCGCCCACGTCGGCGGGCGCTATGCCGACATCAAGTTCGCCCACGACCCACGCTTCGAAACGGCGATGGAGATCCACTCGGCCTGGGGCACCTTCGAGTGGCTGCTGACCGACGGGTTCCCGCTCGGCCACCGGTCCGGCGTGGTGTGCAACAGCGACGGCCACAAGGGGCGCCCCGGCGCCAGCTATCCGGGCGCCGCCAAGTTCGGCGCCTATGGCGGCCTCACCTGCTTCTATGCCGAGGAACTGACCCGCGACGGCATCTTCGACTGCCTGCGCCGGCGTCACCACTACGGCACCACCGGCTGCCGCCTGCACCTCGACGTGCGCGCCAAGCTGCCGGGCGGCGGTCGCCTGTTCGAGCGCGATCCCAACGCCTTCCCCGACACCGCCAGCCACGACGCCGTCGAGGTGATGATGGGCGACATCGTGCAGACCGCGGACGACCACCTGGAACTCAGCATCGAGGTTGCCGCCCACGCGCCGATCGAACGCATTGAGATCCGCAACGGCACCGAAGTGGTCGAACTGTTCCGCCCCTACACGGAAAAGGATCTTGGTTCACGCGTGCGGGTGCTGTGGTCGGGCGCCGAATACCGCGGCCGGGGCCGGCAGACCACCTGGATCGGCAAGGCCCGCTTCGACGGCGCCCGGGTGACGGAGATCCGCAAGGTGAACGCCTGGAACCACGAGCGGCGCCTGGAGCAGACCGGCACCAACATGGTCGAGTGGAACGCACTGACCACCGGAAACTACGGCGGTTTCGACGCAGTGCTGGACGAGAGCGCGGCCAATCGCGGCGACGGCGGCCGTCTGGAGCTGACCAGCAATCACGGCAGCATCTCCTGCCGGCTGGACGAGATCGGCCTGGACGACATCGTCATGGAAGCCGGCGGGCTGGACCGGAAAATCCGCGTGTTCCGCCTGCCGGACGAAAACCCGCACCGCAGCGTCACTCACACGCTGCGGATACCGCTGAAGGCCAGTGGCGACAATCCGATCTGGGTTTGCGTCAACACCGAGGACGGCTTCCAGGCCTGGAGCAGCCCGATCTTCGCGTTCCGCTAGGCGTCCGGCCCTAAGCAGACCGGTCTAGCGCTCCTGCAAGGCCAGGCGCACACCCAGGGCGCAATAGATGCCGCCGACGACCTTGCCCTGCCATTTCAGGACCATGGGGTGGCGACGGAGAAAACTGCCGAGACGTCCCGCACCGACGGCAAAGATCACGGTGCTCAGCAGACCCAGCAAAACGAAGATAATGCCCAGGGTCGCGAGTTGGAGGACGACCGTTCCGTTCTCCGGCCGGACGAACTGCGGCAGGAAGGCCAGGAAGAACAGCGCGGTTTTCGGGTGCAGTACCTCCGCCAGTACGGCTTGGCGGAATGCCCCAACCGCCGAAATTTGTACGGGGCCCCGCGTCAAATCCGCAGGCGCCTTCAGCATGATCGACCGCAAACCCAGATAGAAGAGATAGGCCGCGCCCAGGTACTTGATGACGCCGAACAGCATCGCCGAGGTGGCGATGATCGCGGAGATGCCCACGATGGCCATGAAAGTATGCAGCACGTCGCCGGCGGCGATGCCCGCCCCCGTGGCGAGGCCGACCCGCGTGCCCGAAGCCGTTGCCCGGGCGACAGTCAGCAACGTAGCCGGGCCGGGAATGAAGACAAAGCCAAGGACGATGGCGATATAGGTTATCAGGGTTGTCCAGTCGATCATCGGCTGCTCCTCTAAGGTGGCGATCCTAGCCGAGCAGTTCCAACTCGTAGCCGGTGTCGGGAATGACGCTGCGCTGATAGGACATCGGCGCATCGCGGAAGCTGTAGCTCAGCGCCTTCATTTTGAGTCCGCGAGAGCCGGGCGCAACGGCAATGACCTTGGCGATATCCTGGGGGATCTCCATCGTCGACAGTCGATGGATCGCCCTGAGCGTCGGCGCGTTGTACCGCTCGTGCAGGAAGATGCGCAGGTTCTTACCGGACAGCACGTCGAGCGGGATGTCGAGCAAGGGGCGAAAGCGCGGCCCGTCCAGATAGACCTCGGAGTAGACATCGAACTTACCGTCGACCTTGATCACCCGGCAGATGCGGATGTAGCTGGGGGCGAAGCCCAGGAACTCCGACCATTCGCCCTGCTCGACGATCTCGTCGACGCTGTGCACGATGGAAGTCCAGGGCAGCAGGTTCTTGCCGTCGGCCGAGCGGAAGCGAAAGTGCCAGATGGTCGAGCCGAGTTCCTTGGCGGCGGCGACGAAGGTGCCGGCGCCACGGCGGCGCTCCAACAGGCCGGAACTCTGCAGCGGCCGGCTCGCCGCCTGGACGGTGCCGAGGCTGAGCGCGAGCACGATGCTCAATTCCTTTTCGCCCGGCAGCTTGTCGCCCGGCCGCCAGAAGCCGCGCTCGATGAGGTCGAAAAGGGCGTTCTTCAGGGTCTGAACCTTGGACTCGCCCCGCCCGTCGACGGCGCGTTCCAGTTCCTGGCGCAGGATGACGATACGCGAGTCCGCCGCGAGGGCCGCTAGGTCCTCCTCGGCGGTGCCCCTGTGCGAGAGATCGGCCTCGGCCATAGACATCCAATTCCTTCCGGATCGTTGGTCCCCTTATGCCCCGGACAGCCCCTGCGGGGCAACTGAAACGAGAAACCAGCCCGGACGGTTCGCCGCGGCCAGCGCACGCGCCGGCCACGAGCGGCCGCCGGCCGCAAGCCTGGACCGGATGCCGGGGACCGAAAGCTAAGTGCTGGAAGCGAGCAGGAACTCTATCCACTGGCCGCGTGGCAGCGACAGCTTGAACCCCCATTCGAAGACCAGGTAGCAGCCGAGGATAGTTCCCAGGGCGCAGGCCCCGATCACCAGGGGCCGGCGGATGCCAAGCAGCGCAATGGAGGCGGCGACCGCCAGAAACCCTGAGACGTAGAAGCCGAGAAAATAGAGCCCGACAACGTAGATTCCCCAGATTCCACCGAGGACAAGCAGCTTCGGCGGCTCCCTGCCCGCCCCCATCTCCAAAAACGGGTCGTCATCGCCGGCACTACCCGAGGCCGTGGGGATCCCATAGGCCGCGAACACCAGCAGAAGCACCGCGAGGGCGCCGATCAGAATGCCGGCAATCTCGGCGACGATCACATGTCCGCCGTGACCGCCGGCATAGAACGGGATGAGGACGAACCACAGAACCAGCGCGAAGGAAAGCAGCGCGACGCCGGCAAGGGCGTCGCGCAGTCTCTCCGGGCCTGTGGCCGTGGCTTTCATTCCGCGAGGTAAGCCTTCAGTTCCTTCGCCTCACCGGTGAGGCCAGAAAGGATCTTCAGGTATTCATCGCCGGCGATCCACTCCGGAATCAGATCGCGGGAGCGGAATTTCTCCTCCGTCGCCTCGTCCTTCACCGCCTGCTCGATGGCCGACACCAGGATCTTCACCTTTTCCGGATCGGTGCCCTGCTTAACCGCATAGCCGTAGTACATCTGGACGAGGAACTTGGCGCCAACCTCGGAGATGCTGCGCACGCCGGGCTGGCCCACATCGTCCAGATTGCCGGGGCTGAGCACGCCCAGCACGTTCAACTTGCCTTCGCGGGTGGCGCCGAGCCAGGCACCGGTGCCGACGCCTGTCTCTGCCGTCGCCACATGGCCGCCGAGGATGGCCGCGGAGCCTTCGGCACCGCTGCGAAAAGGCACCAGGCGGAACTTCAGGTCAAACTGCTTCGACATCGCCTCGACCACGCGGGATGCCCAGAAAGCACCACCGTCGGCAAAGGTGACCGGCGTCTCCTTGGCGTAGGCGATCAGTTCCTCCAGCGTCTTGAACGGCATGTCCTTGCGCCCGAAGAGCACGCGCTGCTGGACCATGATGCTGCCGAGCGGCTCGAAATCATTCAGGCCGATCTCGCGGTCGAGCATCAACGCGGTCACATAAGCGCTGGAGCCGAAATCGACGATGGTATAGCCGTCGGCCGCACGCTCCAGCAGCGCCTGCCAGGCCAGCACGCCGCCGGCGCCCGGCTTGTGTTCGACGAAGACCTCGACGCCGAGAATGTTTTCCAGACGCTCGGCCAGGATCCGCGTCGACACGTCGGTCATGCCGCCCGGGCCGTAGACGATGATGATGGTGACCGGCTTATCGGGAAAAGCCGCAACCGCCGGCGCGGAACCGGCGGCCGCCAGCAAGATGCCCGCCACCGCCCCACAGACCGCGGCGCAGCCGCCGCGAAGTCGCTTGATTGCCATGATTGAGAAGCGCTCCTTGAAAAGTCCCCGTTCGGGAAAAGTCCCCGTTCGGGAAAAGCCCCCTGTTCGGGGCAAAGACCCTGTTCGGGCCGTTTGGCCGGCGAAATCGGCGGCGGTTCCGCCGCTTTGCCAACAGCGGCCCCTGCCGCACGGGCAGGGATATGGGTGGCGTCCGAAAGGCGCGTCCTTGCACCGGATTTTCTTGGTTCCCCCTTAGCCGCACTTCCCGGCGGCTTCTGAATCGAATTACACCATAGTTTTTATATTTGTCAAGTTGGCGGCTTCACGATACCAAGATGGGCGACGGTTCCGGCCGGCGCTGGTGCAGCGGCGGCGCATCTTTGTCGTTCCGCCAGGCATGACAGTGTCGGAGAAGATCTATTTTTTCGTTTGAAAACAAATAAATAATCAGGGCTAACCTGTTGATTTTCCGGCGAGGCGCCGCAAAGAAAAGCGCCAGCCGAGCTGACGGCGAGGAAACGCTGTTCGTGGCTTCAAAGGGGATTGGGGGCGTTTCGTGCTGGAAAATCTCGCTTCAGCTATAGAGTTAGTCTTTACGCTCCAGAACCTGCTGTTCGCCGTCCTGGGTATCATCATCGGCTTCTTCTTCGGCGCCCTGCCCGGCATCGGCGGCAACGTCGCCATCGGCCTGCTGATCCCCTTCACCTATTACCTGGACCCCGTCGTCGGCATCGTCTGCCTGCTGGCCATCGGAAAGGGCACCTCCTTCGGTGGCAGCGTGCCGGCCATCCTGCTCAACATGCCCGGCACGTCGCAGGCCAGCTTCACGGCGATCGACGGCTATCAGCTGACCCGCAAGGGGCAGTCCAAGAAGGCCCTGCACACGGCGCTGTATGCCTCGGTCATCGGCGACCTGTTCAGCGACATCGTGCTGCTGCTGGTGGCTGCACCGGTCGCGGCCGTGGCCCTGAAGGTCGGTCCGCCGGAGTACGCCGCCATCGTGCTGTTCGCCCTGCTGATCATCGGCGCCCTGGTCGGCTCCTCCCCGATCAAGGGCATGGTGTCGACGGCCTTCGGCCTGCTGGTCGGCACCGTCGGGCGCGACCTCTTCACGGCCAAGGAACGTTTCACCTTCGGCCTGGTCAACCTGGATGACGGCTTTTCGATCATCCCGATCCTGCTGGGCCTGCTGGTTTTCTCCGAGGCTTTCGTGCAGCTGCGCAAGGAGTTCAGCGGCCACGCGGAAGTGCATCTGCAAGGGCTCAGCGCCTTTAAGGGCACCGAGCCCCTCACCCTGCGCGAACTGATGGGGCTGATGCCGACCATTCTGCGCTCCGGGGCCATCGGCACCTTTGTGGGGGCGACCCCGGGCCTGGGCGCCACGGTCGGCGCCTTCCTGGCCTACGTGACCGCGAAGAAGCTGTCCAAACCTGGGGACCGCATCGGCCAGGGCGGCCTGAAGGGTATTGCCGCCGCAGAGGCCGGCAACAGTGCCGGCACCGGCGCCAACCTGATCCCTTTGGTCACCCTGGGCATTCCCGGCAATATCGAGGCGGCGCTGATTCTCGGCGCCTTCATGATCCACGGCTTGACGCCCGGCCCCTTCCTGCTGGAGCAGCAGGGGCCGTTGCTCTACGGCATCTTCATCAGCCTGATCGTCGCCAATCTGCTGCTCATGTCGATGGGTTTCGCCTTCATCCACGCGGCCCGCTACGCCCTCAGCATCGACAAGCGCGTCCTCTTCCCAATCATCCTGCTGATCGCGACCATCGGGGTCTACGCCACCACCCGGCAGGTCTTCGACGTCGCCGTGATGTACGGCTTCGGCGTGCTCGGCTACGCGATGCGCCGGCTCGGCTTCTCGCCGCTGCCCATGCTCATCGCCTTCCTGCTCGGCCCCCTGCTGGAAGCCGGCGTGCGGCGGGCGATGATCATGTCCGGCGGCAGCCCGATGATCTTCATCGAGCGCCCGATCTCCCTGCTGTTCGTCGTCCTGGCGGCGCTCACCCTGGCTCTGCTGCTGTGGCGCGGCGTCCGCGCGAGGGGCCAGCAGGCCGCCGCCCCGGACCTGACAGCCTAGCCACAACCGCCGCGATGGAGGTGCTTTCCGTGACCCGACAGCCTTTCGACTTCCTGCCCCTGCCCGCCGCCCGCTCGACGGAAAAACCGCGTCGCACCGGGCAGACCATGATGATCGACATGGGCCTGGCGCCGGCCCTGGTCGGCGACCACCTGCGCGTGGTCGGCCCCTATGTCGACATCGCCAAGATCTTCGTCGGCTCAGCGCGGCTGTACGACGAAACGGTGTTCCGTGAAAAGGCTGAGATTTATGCCGCGCACGACGTCGCCCTCTTCATCGGCGGGCAATTCGCCGAATACACCTTCTACCATTCCGGCCTGCCGGCGATGCCGCGGTTCTTCCAGGAAGTCGCCCGCCTGGGGGTGCAGGCCGTCGAGGTGTCCGACAACTGCATCACCCTGTCGGACGACGAACGCGGCACGCTGATCCGCATGGGCATCGATGCCGGCCTGGAAGTCCATGGCGAGGTCGGATCGAAGGACTCCAAGGCGGATCTCGACGACCTGATCCGCCAGGCCGGACTGTGCCTGGAGGCCGGCTGCGACATGGTGCTGTTCGAGGCGGCGGAATTGGTCCAGGCCGGAGCCGTCGACAAGGCGGCCCTGGCCCGCATCGGTGCGGCCCTGGCACCCGAGCGCATGATGATCGAACTGCCCGGGCCGTGGATCAAGGACGTTACCCTGAACGACGTCTACGAAATGATGAAGTACGTGGTCGCCACCTTCGGCCCGGACGCCAATCTGGGCAACGTCGCCTGGGACCAGGTGATGAACCTGGAAACCCTGCGCTGCGGCATCGGCATTGCCGGACCGGCGATGCTGGCCCGGGCAAATCCGGCCAACGCCTGAAGGCCGCCGCCGAATTCAACCCAAAGAAAAAGGGCCCGCGCCGAAGCGCAGGCCCTTTTCCCAGAATATCTTGTCTGAAAGCTTAGCGCTTGGAGAACTGGAAGCGCCGGCGCGCCTTGGCCTTACCGTACTTCTTACGCTCGACCACGCGGGAGTCGCGGGTGAGGAAGCCGCCGCTCTTCATCACCGGACGCAGGCCCGGCTCGTAGCGGATCAGCGCCTTGGAGATACCGTGGCGCACCGCACCGGCCTGGCCGGACAGACCGCCGCCCTTCACCGTGCAGATCACATCGAACTGGTCGGTGCGATCGGCCTGCAGGAAAGGCTGAGCGAGGATCATGCGCAGCACCGGGCGGGCGAAGTAAACGGCCTGGTCACGACCGTTCACGGTGATCTTGCCGGAGCCCGGCTTGATCCACACGCGGGCGCCCGCGTCCTTGCGCTTGCCGGTCGCGTAGGAACGGCCAAAGGCATCGCGCTGCGGCTCGACGGAAGCCGCTTCGGCTTCCGGCGTCATGCCGGTGGCTTCGGCCAGCTGACCCAGATCACTCAGGGTTTGAGTCTCGTCGGTCATGCTTACTGGCTCCTCTTGTTCTTCGCATTCATCGCCGCGACGTCGAGAACCTCCGGCTGCTGAGCCTCATGGGGATGCTCGGAACCGGCATAGACCCGCAGGTTCTTCATCTGCTGACGGCCCAGGGCGTTGCGCGTGATCATGCGCTCGACGGCCTTGGTCACGACCCGCTCGGGATACTGGCCTTCCAGGATCTGACCCGCCGTACGTTCCTTGATGCCGCCGGGGAAACCGGTGTGCCAATAGAACTTCTTGTCGGAGAGCTTGTTGCCGGTCAGCTTGATCTTCTCGGCATTGATGATGATCACGTTGTCGCCGCAGTCCATGTGCGGCGTGAAGCTCGGCTTATGCTTGCCGCGCAGGATTTTGGCGACCTGGGAAGCCAGGCGGCCAAGGACAACTCCATCGGCATCGATCAGAATCCATTTCTTTTCGATGTCCGACGGGGTGGCGGAAAAGGTCTTCATTGTGCCAACCACTTGTCGATGAAATCGGGAAGGAGCCGCCGGTACCTCGCTCGCCCGCTGGACGATGCCGGGGCCGACGCTCCGAAGCGGCGATTTCTACGGGGATGGCAGGGGACTGTCAATCCGAAAAAGCATCTGTTTCCCGAATACCTTAGGGTAGGGGTATTATAATACCATATCCCTAAACGCCTGGGAAAAAAGCGTTATTTTCCGATCACTTGGCCAGTGGATTTACGCTTCCGGACGGCCCCCTTCCGGGGCCCCTGGCGGAATGGAATAGGTCGCCGTGGCGTGGGAAACCGGGGCCGCCATGCCTTCCGAGTGGACCATGATGTCGCCCACCGCCAGGCGCTTGCCCAGCTTGATGAGGCCGCAGCTGGCCACCAGCTCCCCCGGCCGCGGCCGCTGCAGGAAGTTGATATTCAGGCTGGTGGTCACGGCCAGGGGCACCTCGCCGATGGCGCCCAGCAGGGCGGCATACATGGCAAAATCCGCCAGTGCCATCTGTGCCGGGCCACTGAGGGTGCCGCCCGGGCGGATATGGGCCTCACCCGCCGGCAGGCGCACCCGCGCGGTCCCAAAGCCGATATCCTCGGTGATGAAGCCGTAGATTTTCTGAAACGGCGCACTCTCGTCCAACAGGCGGTTGAAGGCCTGGATGGTGATCCGGGGGGATTTGCTGTTTTGGTCCATGTCTCGGGACGCCCCTCCCTGGGGTCGGTTTCTGCGCTGCCTTAGCTTGGTATTTGTTAGTATTAAGCCTTGAACCGCCCCCGGCGAAAGGGCCAAAGTCCCCCTGCTTCCAAAGAAATCCCGCCTGCCGAGACAGAGGATACCATGCCTTCAGAAGCCGCCGTTTCCAGCGCCGACCCCCTATTGCTGCGCAGCGATGCCGATGGCCTTGCCCGCCTCACCCTCAACCGGCCCCGGCAGTACAACGCCCTTTCCGCCGGCCTGATGGGCGAGTTGCAGACCGCGCTGGAGGCCATCGCCGAGGACGCCACGGTGAGCGCCGTGATCATCGAGGGGTCCGGCCGCGGCTTTTGTGCCGGACACGACCTGAAAGAGCTGCGCGGGCGCAGCGGCGACCGCGATTTCTATCAGGCGATTTTCAAGCAATGCAGCCGCCTGATGACCACGATCACCGCTCTGCCGCAACCGGTCATCGCCAAGGTGCACGGCATTGCCACGGCGGCCGGCTGCCAACTGGTCGCCACCTGCGACCTGGCGGTGGCCGACGATGCGGCCCACTTCGGCACCCCGGGCGTCAACATCGGCCTGTTCTGCTCGACGCCGATGGTCGCCCTGTCGCGCGCGGTGCCGCGCAAGCAGGCGATGGAGATGCTGCTGACCGGCGACATGATCGGCGCCGCCGAGGCCGTTGGCCTGGGCCTCATCAATCGGGCGGTGCCCGCCGCAGAGCTGGAGGACGCGACCCTGGCGCTGGCCCACAAGGTCGCCAGCAAGTCCCCCTTGACCCTGAAGATCGGCAAGGAAGCCTTCTACCGGCAGATCGAATACGGCCTGGTGGAAGCCTACGCCTATGCCGCCCAGGTCATGACGACCAACATGCTGGCGCGCGATGCGGAAGAAGGCATCGACGCCTTCCTCGAAAAGCGCAAACCCGAGTGGCAGGGCCGCTAGCCACGCCTTGTCGAAATCCGTGAGAAAGCCGTTTCCTTGAGCGAACACCTGCAAGCCCTCTGGACCCTGGTCGGCGATATCTGGACCCGGGGCTTCCTGGGCATCGAGGTCGGCCGCCTGCTGATCGCCCTGGGCATCATCCTGGCCTTCCTGGTCCTGCGCCACTTCTTCTCCATGATCGTCATGGCCCGGCTGCACCGCTGGGCCGACCGCACCGAGAGCAAGCTGGACGACGAGGCGGTGAACGCCCTGGCGCCGCCGATCCGCTTCGTTCCCCTGCTGGTCGGCATCTTCATCGCCGTCGGCTATCTGGGCATCGAGGGCCGCCTGGCCGGCATCGCCGACAACATCCTGCGCTCGCTGGTCGTCTTCACCTTGTTCTGGTTGCTGTACGCCGCCATCGGCCCGTTCTCCTTCGTGTTCGGCCGCTTGGAGCGGATCTTCACCCGGCCAATGGTCGAATGGCTGGTGAAGGCGACCCGCATCGGCGTCGCCTTCATCGGCGGCGCCATCATCCTGGAACTCTGGGGCATCCAGGTCGGGCCGCTGCTGGCCGGCCTCGGCCTGTTCGGCGTCGCCGTCGCGCTGGGCGCCCAGGACCTGTTCAAGAACCTGATTGCCGGCATCCTGGTGATCGCCGAGAAGCGCTTCCAGCCGGGTGACTGGATCCGTGTCGACGACGTGGTGGAAGGAACCGTCGAGACCATCGGATTCCGTTCCACCCGGGTGCGCCGCTTCGACAAGGCACCGGTCTACGTGCCCAACGCCAAGCTGTCGGACAACGCGGTCACCAACTTCTCCGACATGACCCACCGCCGCATCTTCTGGATGATCGGCGTCGAGTACCGCACCACGGTGGACCAGTTGCGTCAGATCCGCGACGGCATCGAAAGCTACGTCCTCGACAACCCGGACTTCGCCCCGCCGGCAGAGGCCGCCACCTTCGTGCGCATCGACAGCTTCAATGACTCCTCGATCGACATCATGCTCTACTGCTTCACCAGGACGACGGACTGGGGCGAGTGGCTAGCGATCAAGGAGAAACTGGCGTACCACATCATGGACGTGGTGCACAGCGCCGGCGCCGGCTTCGCCTTCCCCAGCCAGTCGCTGTATGTCGAAACCCTGCCGGAGGACAGACCGGAGAGCTTCGTGCCGCCGGAAGACGGCGGCGACAAGCCCGAGGCGCGCAAGCAGCAACGCCTCGCCACCGAGAGGCAAACGGGCGAAAGGCAGGCGGGCGACAGCCAGGCCGGCAAAGGCCGCAAGGAAGCCGCCGAAGTGAACGAAGAGCCGGGGCCGTCAGGGGATGGCGAAGACGCGCCCTGACAGCCGAGCATTGGAATCGCCGAGCAATGGAATCATAGCCGAACCATGAGCAGTCCCCTCACCTACTCCAATGCCGAACTGCTGGCGATCCTGCGCGACACCCGCACCATTGCGATGGTCGGGGCCTCGCCGAAATGGAACCGGCCCAGCTACTTCGCCATGAAATATCTGCAGGAGAAAGGCTACCGCGTGATCCCGGTGAACCCGGGCGTCGCCGGCAAGGCGATCCTCGGCGAAACGGCCTACGCTTCCCTGGCGGAAATTCCGGGAAAGTTCGAGATGGTCGACATCTTCCGCAACTCCGAAGCCGCCGGCCCGGTCACCGACGAGGCCATCGCCGTGGCCGAGAAAAAAGGCATCAAGGTGATCTGGATGCAGCTGGGCGTCATCAACGAGGAGGCCGCCGCCCGCGCCCGCGCCGCCGGCCTGATCGTGGTGATGGACCGCTGCCCGAAGATCGAGTTCGGGCGCCTCCATTCGGAGCTCTCCTGGGGCGGTTTCAACTCAGGCATCATCTCCGCCAAGCGGCGCAAGGTCGGCCCGACATGAACGACGACGCGAAGAAGAAAGCCGACCGCGCCTTCGGCTTCGAGACCCGCATGATCCATGCCGGGACCCAGCCGGAACCGATCACCGGTGCGCGCCAGACACCGATCTTCCAGAACACCTCCTACGTGTTCCACGACGCCGACCACGCCGCCTCCCTGTTCAACCTGCAGACCTTCGGCTTCATCTACTCGCGCCTTACCAACCCGACCGTGGCGGCCTTGGAGGAGCGCCTGGCGAACCTGGAAGGCGGCCGCGGCAGCACCTGCTGCGCCTCCGGCCATGCCGCGCAGATTCTCGCCTTCTTCGCGCTGATGGAGCCGGGCGACCGCTTCATCGCCTCGACGCGGCTTTACGGCGGCTCGATCACCCAGTTCGGCAAGACCTTCAAGAAGTTCGACTGGCAGGCCGACTTCGTCGACGTCGACGATCCCGATGCCGTGCGCCGGGCACTGACGCCGAAGACCAAGGCGATCTTCGTCGAGAGCCTGGCCAACCCCGGCGGCGTGGTCAGCGACCTGGAAGCCCTGGCCGCCGTCGCCCACGAGGCCGAAATTCCGTTGATCGTCGACAACACCATGGCGACGCCCTACCTCTGCCGTCCCTTCGAATGGGGCGCCGACATCGTGGTGCACTCGACCACCAAGTTCCTTTCCGGCAACGGCACATCGGTCGGCGGCGCGGTGATCGATTCCGGCCGCTTCGACTGGGCGGCGAGCGGCAAGTTTCCCGGCCTCGCCGCGCCGGAGCCGGCCTACCACGGCCTGAATTTCCACGAGACCTTCGGCGACATGGCCTTCACCATGCAGGCCCACGCCGTCGGCCTGCGCGACCTCGGTTCGACGATGGCGCCGATGAATGCTTTCCAGACGCTGCTCGGTACCGAGACCCTCAGCCTGCGCATGGAACGCCACTGCGCCAACGCCAAACGGGTCGCCGAATACCTGGAAGGACATCCGCGGGTCGACTGGGTGTCCTGCGCCGCGCTGGCATCCAGCCCCTACCGCGCCCTGGCTCAGAAGTACCTGCCGCTGGGCGCCGGCTCGGTCTTCACCATCGGCCTGAAAGGCGGTTACGCGGCGGGCGTGAAGATGGTCGAGAGCTGCGAGCTGCTGTCGCACCTCGCCAACGTCGGCGACGTGCGCTCGCTGATCCTGCACCCGGCCTCGACCACCCACCGCCAGCTCAGCGCCGAGCAGCAGACCGCCGCCGGCGCCGGGCCGGAAGTCGTGCGTCTGTCCATCGGACTGGAAACCGTCGACGACATCATCGCCGATCTGGACCAGGCCCTCGCCGCCGCGGCCGACGCTTTCTAAACATTGTTGGCCTAAACATTGTTGGCCTAGATGTAGGTGGCGACCTCGATCAGGTTGCCGGCGGGATCGCGAAAGCAGATCGAGCGGATGGTGCCTTCGGCGCCTGCGGCTTCCGCCGGGCCATACTCGATGTCGACCCCGCAGTTGCGCAGGTGCTTGATGAAGTCGTCAAGCGGGTCCCGAGCCAGCAGGCAGAATTCCGCGGTGCCCGGAATCGGTACCGCCGCTTTGCGCCGCTGCTCGTTGGGGTTGGGGTTGATGTTGATCTTCTGCCGGCCGAAGCGCAGGGCGACGCGTCCCTCGCCGAACCGCTCCCGCGCCATGCCCAGCACTTTTTCGTAGAAAACGCAGGTCTCGTCGACGTCGCGGACGGTAAGGGCGAAATGATCCAGACGATCGAGCTCGACGGAGTTTTTGCTCATTGCAGAACTAATGGACCTCTTGTCATGTACTTACTCAGCCGGAACTGCCGCCTGCCCGACGGGTCGGGCAAAGGGCAGGAAGCTGGCAGCCAGCGCCGCGACGGCGGCAATAGCGGCCAGGATGAAATAGAACTCGGTGAACTCCCCGCTGCGGCCTTCCACCCAGGAGGCCAGCAGGATTGCCGGGTTGGCGATGGAGAACGCCAGCACGAACTTGACGCCGAAGGCGAGGCTACGGTGGCGGCTCGGCGTATAGCGCGCCAGTAGCATGTTCTCCGCCGGCAAGGCGGCGGAACTCAGCACCACGGTCATGATCGAAAGGCCGATCAGCGTGACGTTGCCCGTTGTCGCGATCAGAGCCATCACCGGGACCTGCAGCACGAAGGCGCCGAGATAGACCGGTTTCAGCGGGAAGCGGTCGGCGAGCCAGCCGCCGACCAGCTGCATCAGGCCGCCGGCGGCATAGACCAGCGCGACCAGCGCCCCGATGCCCATGGCGCCCTCACCGGTGAGGTCGCGCAGGCGCAGGTCGAAGACCTTCGGCAGCGAAGCCTGGGTGCCGTGGAACATCAGGCCCATGACGGCCATGGTCATCAGCAGAATGGCATAGACTCGCACCATATCGCCGCGCGACGGCGCCGGCTCCGGTGCCCGATCCTCTGTCACCTCCTCGACCCAGCCGAGCCGCAAGGCAACGACCAGCGCCACGCCGGTCACCAGGCAAACGGCGCCCGGCACGATGAAGGCGGCACGCCAGGAGACGGCGTCGATCAGCACACCGGCCACCAGGCCGGCGCTGGCAACGCCCAAAGAACCGAAGATACCGTTGATCGCCAGGGCCATGCCGCGGGCCCGCGCGCTGCGGACCAGCCAGGCGATGCCGACCGGATGATAGATGGCGCTGAACAGGCCAACCGCGGCAAGGCCCAGCATCAAGGCCGTGGTCGAACTGACCAGACCGCAGGCAATGCCGGAAATTCCCAGGCCGATAAAGAAGACGGCCATCATACCCGGCGCCGACCAGCGGTCACCGAGCCAGCCGGCCGGCAGCGCCGCCAGACCGACCAGCAACGAGCCCAGAGCCCTGAGTTTGACCAGTTCGTGGTTGGGGACGCCCCAGTCGGACTCGAGCGAGAGGGCAATCACGAAATAGAACGCCGTGAAGAGGTGCATATAGGCATGGCCTAAGCACGAGAACAACAGCGCCAGCCGCGCCGATTGAGCCTTCATGGCTTCGATCCCCACTCGCTTCCGATATCCCAAGTATACGGAAACAGACAGGCAGACAAGATGGTGAAACGCTTAGTTATCCTGAGGATGGCGACCGGCCGAGACGCTTAACACCTGCTCCGGAGTATGCCGCCCCGATTTCGCCGCAATATCATCATGCGCCAGCCGCGATCCGGCCGCCGGCTGGCCGAAATCGGGCCTCAGCATGCAGCCTGGATGAGACGCCACAAGTCAAAGCGCCAGGGAGCAAACCCCATGATGAGCCCGACCACCGCAGGCCCCGCGCCGACTGCAACCGCCTGGGAAGCCACCCCGCGCCGAGGCAAGCCCGGAACCACGGCAGCAGCCGACCCGGACCTGGATCTGGAGCGCCTGGTCTGGGACCCGGAGTACCGCAAGGCAATGCGCCACCTGATCCAACCCGGCGGCTAGGTTCCCCAACGGCCTTCCGCCACCAGGAGGCCGAGGCCGCGGGCCCGGCGGCCATACAGCGGGAGAATGGGAAGGACGTCTCAGGCATTGCTCTCCCGAGTCGATTTCCGCGTCAAGCTGTCGTAGCATGAGGCTGAAATCAGGGAGAGAGAGCATGGACCGATTGTCCCCCACGGCCCAGACGCCCCCCGAGACCCAGACGCTCGGCAGCGCGCGGCGGAAAACCCGTCCCACAATAACCCAATTGGCCTGGCTCTGCCGCGGCCTGACCCAGGCCGGCGGCAAGTTGCCGCTGTTCGACCACTACGGACAGCGCTACGACGGCCGCACCATCCGCAGTTGCATCGAACAGGGCTGGGCGGAGCCGTGGTTCAAGAACCCGATCAAGCCGGACTGGCTGGTCTGCCGGTTAACGGCCGAAGGCCGCACCCTGGCGGAGATCGGCGAGGCCCTGGCCGACGATGGAGCCGAGGCGGTCGGCGATGATGGCGGCGATGACGGCGATGAATCCGGATCGGATCAGCGCAACGCCCGCATCAGGGGTGTGGTCGACGACCTCTTCGTGTGATCGCGCAGGGCGGCAGGATTTCCTGAGAATGGCCGGCTAGCGCGTCTGCTTGCGCCAGCGCTCGATGGTGTTCCGTACGAAGTCGTTCTGGCCACGCTCCTCCTGCCATTGAACGGCGAAGGAGGCGGTGTCGCTGTGGGGACGCTTGGCCTCCGGCAGATCGTCGAAGCGGATCCGCATCGGCAGGACGACGCCCTCACCCACCACCACGGCCTGCTGGTTGCGCAGCGACGGCAGCGAGCTGAGCATGCCCTCGGCGCTCTCCGGCAATGCCCGGCGCACGTAATCCTGGTCCTTCTGGTTACCCATGCGCAGTGCGAAGAGGGTGCTGCACTGGGACAGGATGGTTTCCGACAGCTCCGACGGGCGCTGTGATACCAGGCCCAGGGAGAGGCCGTACTTGCGTCCCTCCTTGGCGATGCGCGAGATGATGCGCCGGGTCGGCTCGAAGCCGCGGCCCTGTTCATTGGGGATGTAGCGGTGTGCCTCCTCACAGACCAGCAGCACCGGCACCGCCGCGTCGCGTTCGCTCCAGATCGCGAAGTCGAACAGGGTTCGGCACAGCAGCGATACGACGACATCGACGACCTCCGACGGCACGCCGGAAAGGTCGAAGATGGTCAGGGGCTTGCCCTCGACCGGCACGCGGATGATACGGGCCAGGATGTCCGGCATGGTGTCGCGCACCGACAGGCCGGCGAACATAAAGGCATAGCGGCGGTCGGCGCGCAGGTTCTCCAGGCGCGAGCGCAGGCGCAGGTAAGGCTTGGCCTGCTCCGCCTTCTGCAGTTGGCCCATCGCCGCCTCGATATTGTGCAGCAGCGCGCTCAACGGATAGGGCACCGGCGTGTCGACCGTAACGTGGCGCCGCTGATCGTCGTTCTCCATCGTGGCCCGCTTCGCCGTGGCGATCGCATCCTTCAGGATAAAGGCTTCCGACGAACGGCTGTTTTCATCCTCGCTGCACAGCACCTCGACCATTTCTTCGAAGTTGAGCAACCAGTAGGGCAGTTGCAGGTTCTCCGGTGTCACCACCTCGGCCAGGCCGTCGAAAGCGCGGGTGTATTCGTTGTGCGGGTCGAGCAGCACCACGTGGCCGAAAGGATGCGCACCGAGGATGGCGTGCAGTACCGTCGCCAGGGCGCACGACTTACCCGAACCGGTGGTACCGAGGATCGCGAAGTGCTTGCCCAACAGATCGTCGGTCACCAGATAGGCCGGCAGGCTGTCATCCTGGTGCAGCGTGCCGATCTTCACGTTGGAGGCCTTCGGCCGCTTGTAGATCTGATGCAGCTCCGCGGCGGAGGTCGCGTAGACATCCTGGCCCAGCCCGGGATAGTGGGACACGCCGCGCAGCAGATCCGCCTTGCTGGTGTCGCCGCCCTCCGGGACCAGGTATTCGCCGAACAGGTCGATCTCGACGACCCACTGCTCGCCGAACTCGGGCGACGGCGAGGGGTTGCCGGTCGACAGGGAAGAGACGATGCCGAAGGCGATCGACTGGCTGGTCGGCATCTTCACCAGGGAGCCGATCTGCACGGCCTCGTTGAGCCGGTGCGCGGAATCCGCATCGGGGCCGGTCGACACCAGGGTAGCGGTCACCTTCGACCCGGTGACCGAGATGATATGCCCGACCTTGATCCCCGAAGGCACCGCCTCGGTGACGTTCATCTGCTGCACAGTCTGCATCTTCTCTGCCTTTACCCGACACGGCTGATTGCCGGCGAATGATTGCAGCCAGACGTTAAGTAAAGGCGAAGGAGCGAGCCTGAGAAATTCTTCTTATCTCCCCCGTTAAACCCCCATTTAAACCCCAGTTAACCCCCGACATTACAGGAATTTTAAACAAAGATTTCCAGTATGGGACAAAGCGGGCGCACCTACCGAGACGGACGGGCGCCTCGGGGTC
>JBHJIR010000051.1:0-62184 GCA_050043265.1 Kiloniellaceae bacterium | reverse complement strand
CAGCACCTTGGGCAGCGGCTGGGCCGGCTGCGCGGGGTAGTGGCGCGCCTTGGCGTTGCCGGGCATGCGGCCGTGCACCACCACCTGGGCGCCGGCCTCGCTCGGCGGCTTCAGCGGCACCGGGGTCAGGTCGGTGGGCGCGGCCACGTTGCAGGCACGCGCCTGCAGCGCCTGGGCGCGGCCGATCTCGCCGCCGTCCGCCGTCACCGCCGCGTTGTTCGACATGTTCTGCGGCTTGAAGGGTCGCACCGCGAGGCCGCGCCGGGTGAAGGCGCGGCACAGCCCGGCCACCAGCAGGGACTTGCCGACGTCGGAGCCGGTGCCCTGCAGCATGATGGCCGGGGTTTTCGTCATCAGAACTCGATTCCGAGTTGGGCCTTCACACCCTGCTCGCGGAAGGGATGCTTCACCTGGGTCATCTCGGTCACCAGGTCGGCCGCGTCGATCAGTTCCGGCTTGGCGTTACGGCCGGTGACGATGACATGCAGCATCTCCGGTCGGCCGTTCAGGAATTCGACGACCTCGTCGAGCGGCAGGTAGTCGTAGCGCAGCACGATGTTCAGTTCGTCCAGCAGGATCATGTCGTAGAGGCGGTCCGGGCCGCGGCAGGCATCGATCATCTGCTTGGCCATCTCCCAGGCGCCCTTCGCGGCGGCGATGTCGCGGGCGCGGTCCTGGGTGTCCCAGGTGAAGCCCTCGCCCATCGCCTTGATGGTCACCTGATCGCTGAATTTCTCCAGCGCGACGCGCTCGCCGGTTTCCCACTTGCCCTTCACGAACTGCACGACGCCGACCTTCATGCCGTTGCCCAGCGCGCGGAACACCAGACCGAAGGCAGCGGTCGACTTGCCCTTGCCCTTGCCGGTATGGACAATCAGCAGGCCTTTTTCCTTGGTCTTGTCGGCCAGCATCTTGTCGCGCGCCGCCTTGCGCTTCTTCGCCTTCTCGTTGGCGCGGGCGTTGATTTCTTCTTCTGTCTGTTCAGCCACTATTCGGCGACCTCCACGTTTTCCAAGGACACATTCTTCCGAGGCAGGCTTTTCAGGGCGCTCAACTCGGCGGCGGCGGAGGTGGAGCGCGGGCGCCACAGGCCGCGTTCCTGCGCCTCGGCCAGGCGCTCGGCCATCTCGGCCAAGGCTGCCGGATTGTTGGCTTCGAGGAAGTCTCGCACGCCGGCGTCTTCCAGGTAAGCCGCGTAGACGGCATCGAAGTGGTGATCCGCGACGGCGCCGGTGGTCGCCGCGAAGGCGAAGAGGTAGTCGACCGTCGCCGCCATCTCGAAGGCGCCCTTGTAGCCGTGGCGCATGACGCCGGCGATCCACTTGGGATTCACCACCCGGGCGCGCACGACGCGGGCGATCTCCTCCTCCAGGGTACGGATCTTGGGGCTTTCCGGGCGCGAATGATCGTTGTGATAAACCACGGGGCGGGCGCCGGAGAGATGCTCCACCGCCGCCGTCATGCCGCCTTCGAACTGGTAGTAGTCGTCGGAGTCCAGCAGGTCGTGTTCGCGGTTGTCCTGGTTGTGGACGACGGCCTCGACCTTTTTCAACCGATCTTCGAACAGGCCCTGAGCCGCCTGCCCGGCCGCGCCGGCGCCGTAGGCGTAACCGCCCCAGGCGAGATAGGCCTTGGCGAGGTCCGCCGCTTCCTGCCAGCCGCGCTCGTCGATGAGGGCCTGCAGACCGGCCCCGTAGGCACCGGGCTAGGAGCCGAAGACGCGGAAGCCGGCACGGCGTGTCGCCTCTTCGTCGGACGCGCCCTCGGCGATCATCTTGGCCTTGTCCTCGGCGACCTGCGCGGCCAGCGGGTTCTGGTCGGCGGGCTCGTCCAGCGCCGCCACCGCGCGGGCCGCGGAATCCACCAGGTCGATCTGCGCCGGGAAAGCATCGCGGAAGAAGCCGGAAACGCGCAGCGTCACGTCGACGCGCGGGCGGTCCAGCACTGAAAGGGGCAGGATCTCGAAACCGGTGATGCGCCGCGACGCCGTCTCCCAGGTCGGCTTGACACCCATGAGGGCCAGCGCCTGGGCAATGTCGTCGCCGCCGGTGCGCATGTTGGCGGTGCCCCAGGCCGAGAGCGCGAGGCGGCGCGGCCAGGCGCCTTCCTCCTGCCGATGGCGCAGCAGCAGCCGTTCGGCGGAGGCCCAACCGAGCTGCCAGGCCGCCGGGGTCGGCACCGTGCGGGTATCGACGGAATAGAAGTTGCGGCCCGTCGGCAGCACGTCGAGACGCCCGCGCGTCGGTGCGCCCGAAGGTCCCGGTTCGACGAAGCGACCTTTCAGCCCGGTGAGCAGCCCGGCAATCTCGGCGTCGCCCGAACTGGCGACGGCGGGACGCACCGCACCGTCGATCGCCGCCAGCACCTGCGACGTGCACGTCCAGGCCGGATCGCAGCGCCGCGCACCGGCGACCAGCGCCTGCGCCAGATCCTCCAGCCGCTCCACCGTATCACCCTGGGTGCGCCACCCTTTTTCATCGCCGAGGACTGGCGGGCGCGGGCCCTGCCAGGCCTCGCCCATCACGCAGTCCAGCGGATCGAAGTTTTCCAGTCCCATGTCCTTGGCCAGGGCGCGGATCAGCGAGGCATCGCCGGCCTCCCCCTTGCCGCGCGGCAGGCGGGGCAGCGCCACCAGCAGGTCCGTCAGCTGGCCGCCTTCCGGTGCAGCACCGAAGATGTGCAGGCCGTCGCGGATCTGCATCTCCTTCAGCTCGCAGAGATGGTTGTCGAGCTTGCCGAGCGCCGTGTCGGGGGCGTCGCCGTCCGCGATGCCGCAGTCCTTGTCCAGGCCGCTGGCCGCCGACAGTTCCAGAATCGCTTCGCGCAGAACCTTCAGGCGGCGCGGGTCGAGGCCCGAGGCTTCGTAGTACTCGTCGACCAGCCGTTCCAGCTCAGCCAAAGGCCCGTAGGTTTCGGCGCGGGTCAGCGGCGGTGGCAGGTGATCGACGATGACCGCCTGGGCGCGGCGCTTGGCCTGGGTGCCCTCGCCGGGATCGTTCACGATGAAGGGATAGAGGTGCGGCAGCGGCCCGAAGACCGCCTCCGGGAAGCACGCGGCACTCAGCGCCAGGGCCTTGCCCGGCAGCCATTCCATGTTGCCGTGCTTGCCCATGTGGATGACCGCATTCACGCCCCCTCCCGCACCGGCCGCCTCGCGCAGCCAGGCATAGAAGGCGAGGTAGCCGTGCGGCGGCACCAGGGCGGGATCGTGATAGCTCTGCACGGGATCGATGTTGTAGCCGCGCGCCGGCTGCAGGCCGATGATCACCTTGCCCAGCCTGAAGGCCGACAGGCGGAAAGCCGCGCCTTCGACGAAGGGATCGCTTTCCGGCTCGCCCCAGCGCTCGGTAACCGCGTCGCGCACCGCTTGCGGCAGTGTCGCGAAGAAGCGCTTGTAGGCCTTCACCGCATAGCGTTCGCCGCCGGGACGCGCCGCGCGGTCGGTGAGATCGTTGGTCGGGCCCGCCGCCCGCCGCTCGATGAGGGCCTGGCCGTCGGCGGGCAGCTCGCCGCAGTCGTAGCCTTCGGCCTGCAGGGCGCGCAGCACGTTCATGGTGCCGGCCGGCGTGTCGAGGCCGACGCCATTGCCGAGGCGCCCGTCGCGGTTGGGGTAGTTGGCCAGCACGATGGCGAGGGCGCGCTTGGATGCGGGCAGCCGGCGCAACCTGAGCCAGTTGGCCGTCAGCGCCGCCACGAAGTCGATGCGGTCGGCCTGCGGTTCATAGGCGACCACCGAGGTCTGCGTCGCCGGGTCGAAGCGCGCCGCGCCCTTGAAGGAGACGGCGCGGGTCAACACCCGGCCGTCGACCTCCGGCAGCGCCACGTTCATGGCGATGTCGCGCGCCGACAGGCCGGTGGTGCCGTCCCCCCAGGCCGTGGCCGTCCCGCCGGAAAACACCACCTGCAGCACCGGGCCGTCGCAGGCATCGAAGGGCGTCTCCGCCCGCACTGCGCCCGGCGCCGACAGCGCGAAGCCGGTGGCGTTCAGGATGATCTCGGCAGAGCTTTCCGTCAGCAGGCCGCGCACCACCGCGCCGGACTGGGCGTCCTTCAGGCTGTTGCAGTAGAGCGGCAGCGGGTTCACACCCGCGCGCTGCAGCGCCGCGACGAGCGCATCGACCGGCGCCAGATTGCCGGCCTGCAGGAGAGCCCGATAGAACACGATGGCCGCCACCGGCGCCGCGGTTTTCCATTCGGCACGCAGGTCGTCGAGCCCCGGCTGCGTCAGGCCCGGCCAGTAGATCCCGGCGCGCAGCAGCGGGCGCGGCTCCTGCCAGTCGCTGTCACGGCCCAGCAAGCTGGCGGCATAGGCGAGGAAGTTGCGCGCGTTTTCGGGACCGCCCTCGATGCAGTAGCGCCACAGGCGGAAAGCGGCCTCTTCGTCCAGGGTCGTGTAGGCCGCGAGGCCCGGGTCCGGCTGTTCGTCGCCCGGCAGCACCGCCAGCGCGATGCCCTTGGCACGGCAGGCGGCGTGGACCTGCTCGACGCCGTAGGGCCAGTAGCTGGCGCCGCCCAGCAGGCGCAGCACCACCAGTTTGGCACCGGCGATGACCTGCTCGACGTAGAGATCGACCGACAGGTTGTGGCCGAGCTGCATGAGATTTGCCAGACGCAGGCTGGGCGCGCCCTCCCCCAGGCTCGCTTGCGCGGCCGAGAGTGCCGCCACCTCGGTATCCGCCGCCGAGAGGAAAACGATATCGCCGGGGTCCTGGCACAGGTCGACCGCTTCCGAGCCGTCGGTGATCGCGCCGGGCGTTGCCTGGAGAAGATGCATGGCGCGGGCGGCCTAGCCCGCGACGGCCGCGCGGATCGCCGCCTCGTCCAGGCCGGTTTCGCCGATGAAGACGAGGCGTGTGGCGCGGGATTCCTCCGGGCGCCAGTCCCGGTCGTAGTAGTGCTGCAGACGCTCGCCGACGCCCTGGACGACCAGGCGCATGGCCTTGCCGTTCACCGCGGCAAAGCCCTTCACCCGCAGCACGCCATAGTCGGCGATCACCGGGCGCAGGCGGGCCAGCAGGGCATCGGGGGTCTCCGCCTCGCCCAGTTCCACCGAGAAAGAGGTGAAATCGTCGTGGTCGTGCTCGCCGCTTTCGTCGTGGTGGGACCAGCGGCTGTCGAGGTCGTCCTCCGCCGCCGCGTCCAGGCCCAGCAGAACGGCGATGTCGATGGCGCCATGGCTGGAGCGCAGGATCTTCACCGAGGGGCGCAGGTGGCGCGCGATGGTGGCCTCGACCCCGGCCAGGGCCGCTTCGTCCAGCAGATCGGCCTTGTTGATCACCACCATGTCGGCGCAGGCGAGCTGTTCCTCGAACAGTTCCTCCAGCGGGGTGTCGTGATCCAGGGTTTCGTCGGCGGCGCGCTGGGCCGCCACCGCATCCGGATCGCCGGCGAAGAGGCCGTCAGCCACCGCCGGACCGTCGATCACCGTGATGACGCCGTCCACCGTGGTGCGGGTGCGCACCTCCGGCCAGGCAAAAGCCTTCACCAGCGGCTTCGGCAGGGCCAGCCCGGAGGTTTCGATGACGATGTGGTCGGGCGGCAGAGGGCGGTCGAGCAGGGCCTGGATAGTCGGCAGGAAATCGTCGGCCACGGTGCAGCAGATGCAGCCGTTGGCCAACTCCACCACGTCGTCCTCGCCGCAGGTCTCGATGCCGCAGCCCTTCAGGATCTCGCCGTCGACCCCCAGGTCGCCGAACTCGTTGATCACCAGGGCAATGCGCCGCCCATTGGCGTTCTGCAGCAGGTGGCGGATGGCGCTGGTCTTGCCCGCGCCAAGGAAGCCGGTGATCACCGTCGCGGGGATCTTTCCCGCAGGAACTCTCGGGCTTTTCTGGGGGTTTTCTGCCATGCCTACCTGTCTTTGAGCCCGTCTTTAGGGCCTGTCTTGGGATGTGATGTCGCGCTTTGCCCGGAGGGTGAACCGGAAGCGGCCCCGGATCAAGCCCCCCAGACACCGATTTGGGAGGTCGATCCGGAGCCGCTGTGGTCCGTTTACTGTGGCACCGGGGTGCGTTGCCGGGCTGTCCCGGCAGCGACCGATTCCGGCCTGGGGGCGGGCCTGGCGACGCCCCCGGTTCCGGCCCCGGGTCTGGCCCCTAATCCTGGCGCCTAATCCTGCTCAAGCGCCTTGACGATGTCCTCGCACATCTTCTTGGCGTCGCCGAACAGCATCATGGTGTTGTCGCGGAAGAACAGCTCGTTCTGCACGCCGGCGTAGCCGGAGGCCATGGAGCGCTTCACGAACAGCACCTGGCCGGACTTGTCGACGTCGAGGATCGGCATGCCGTAGATCGGCGAGGCCGGATCGGTCTTCGCCGCCGGGTTGGTGATGTCGTTGGCACCGATGACGAAGGTCACGTCGGTGGAGCCGAAGTCCCGGTTGACCTCGTCCATCTCGCAGACCTCGTCGTAGGGCACGTTGGCCTCGGCAAGCAGCACGTTCATGTGGCCCGGCATGCGCCCGGCCACCGGGTGAATGGCATAGCGCACGTCGACGCCCTTGGCCTTCAGCAGGTCGGCCATCTCGCGCAGGGCGTGCTGGGCCTGGGCAACGGCCATGCCGTAGCCCGGGACGATGATGACCTTCTCGGCATTGCCCATCAGGAAGGCCGCGTCGTCGGCCGCGCCCGACTTCACCTGGCGGTCGTCGTCGCCGTCCGCCCCCGCCGCACCGGCGGTCTCACCGCCGAAGCCGCCGAGGATGACGTTGAAGATCGAGCGGTTCATGCCCTGGCACATGATGTAGCTGAGGAGGGCGCCCGAGGAGCCGACCAGCGCCCCGACGATGATCAGCAGGTTGTTGTGCAGGGTAAAGCCGATGCCGCAGGCCGCCCAACCGGAGTAGGAGTTCAGCATCGACACCACCACCGGCATGTCGGCGCCGCCGATCGGCAGGATCAGCAGGAAGCCCAGCGCCAGCGCCAGCAGCACGATGAGCCAGAACACCAGCGGCGACTGGCCGATGCAGAGCCACGCGATCAGCACCACCAGCGCGATGCCCAGGGCGGCGTGCAGCGGACGCTGCATCGGGAACACCAGCGGGCGGCCGCTGACCAGGCCCTGCAGCTTGGCGAAGGTGACCAGCGAACCGGTGAAGGTGATGGCGCCGATGGCCACGCCGAGCGACATTTCGATGAGGCTGGCCACCTTGATGTCACCGGGCACGCCGATGCCATAGGCCTCCGGCCGGAAGAAGGCGGCGGCGGCCACGAAGACCGCGGCGAGGCCGACCAGGGAGTGGAAGGCCGCCACCAGCTGCGGCAGGGCCGTCATCTGGATGCGCAGGGCGATAAAGGTGCCGATGGCACCGCCGATGAGGATGCCGACGATGATCAGCGAGTAGCTGACCACCCCCGGCGTCGCCAGGGTGGTGAGAATGGCGATGGTCATGCCGACCATGCCGAAAAGGTTGCCCGACCGGCTGGTGGTCGGGTGCGACAGGCCGCGCAACGCCAGAATGAAGCAGATGGCGGCGACGAGATACAGCAGCGCTGCGAAATCAGCGTTCATGATTGTCCAGGCCCCCCTACTTCTTCTTCTTGAACATGGACAGCATGCGCTGTGTGACGATGAAGCCGCCGAAGATGTTCACCGAGGCGAGGATTACCGCGAGCAGTCCCATGATCTCGCTGAAGCCGATATCGGCCGGCCCGGCGGCGATGAGGGCACCAACGATGATCACCGACGAAATCGCGTTGGTCACCGCCATCAGCGGCGAGTGCAGCGCCGGCGTCACCCGCCAGACCACGTGGTAGCCCACGAAGACCGCCAGCACGAAGACGGTCAGGCCCACCACCAGGGTGGCCGAGCCGTGCGCCGCGGTGGTGTCGGCCGTCATGCGACCGGCCTCGACAGCCAACGAGGCAACGTCGTTGGCCAGTTGATGCGCCTGGTTGGCTACCTCTGCGGCGCGCTCAGAGAAGGTTTCGTTGGCCATGGACGTCAGCCTCCCTGTCCGTCGCTAGAGTCGTCAGATTTCTCGGCTTCAGGTGCCGGCGCTTCCTTCGGCGCAAGCGCCGGGTGCACCACCTTGCCGTCGCGGATGACGCAGGTGTCGGCGACGATCTGATCTTCCCAGTTCACCGCCAACTGCTTGGCCTCCTTGTCGACCAGCAGTTCGATGAAGTTGTAGATGTTGCGCGAGTAGAGCGCCGAGGCGTCGGCCGGCAGGCGGCCCGGCACGTTCAGATGCCCGACGATCTTCACGCCCCTGTGGTCAACCACCCGGCCGGGCTCCGACAGCTCGCAGTTGCCGCCGGTTTCGACCGCCAGGTCGACGATAATCGAGCCCGGCTTCATGGACTCGACCATCGCCTTGGTGACCAGTTTCGGTGCCGGACGGCCCGGGATCAGCGCGGTGGTGAGCACGATGTCCATCTTGGCGATGGTCTCGGCGATCAGTTCGGCCTGCTTCTTCTGGTAGTCCGGGCTCATTTCCTTGGCGTAGCCGCCGGCGGTCTCGGCCTGTTTGAACTCCTCGTCCTCGACCGCGACGAACTTGCCGCCCAGGCTCTGCACCTGCTCCTTGGCCGCCGGGCGCACGTCGGTCGCCGAAACGATGCCGCCCAGGCGCTTGGCAGTGGCGATGGCCTGCAGGCCGGCGACGCAGGCGCCCATGACCAGCACCTTGGCCGGCGGCACGGTACCGGCCGCCGTCATCATCTGAGGAAAGGCCGAGCCGTAAACCGCCGCGGCATCCAGCACCGCCTTGTAGCCGGCCAGGTTGGACTGCGACGACAGCACATCCATCGACTGGGCGCGGGTGATGCGCGGGACCAGGTCCATGGCGAAGACCGTCGCGCCGCTTTTGGCCAGCGGCTCCAGTTCCTCGCCGGCGCGGAAGGGATCCATGATGCAGACCAGCAGCGCGCCCGGCTTCAGGCCCTTGATCTCGCCCGGCTGCGGTCGGCGCACCTTGGCGATGACGTCGGCACCGCCGAAGGCGACGGTGGCATCGGCGGCGATCTGTGCGCCTGCCTTCTTGTAGGCCTCATCGGGAATGGCGGCAGCCACCCCGGCGCCCGACTCGACAGCGACCTCGAAGCCGAGGTTAATCAGCTTCTTAACCGTCTCAGCCGACGCCGCAACGCGCGTTTCGTCCGGGCGCTGTTCCTTGGGAATAGCGATCTTCATGCCTAGGATTTCCCCTTCGTGTGCCCCGAGAGTTTCCCCGATGTTTTCGAGAACGATTCCAGAATAAGACTTAAGTGGAAGAAAATAGTACAGAATCTCCCAAGGTCAAGGCAATTGGCCGTTTGACCTAGTGTGCATGTTAATGACCGGCACGCCCACCGGTTTCAACCCTATTTTGCGCGTGGGCGACCGATCAGACCACTTTAGCGACCAACTGACGCATTTCGGACTAGGCGCCAGACCGGACCGGCGGCGCCGCGCGGTGGACATCGTCCGCACCGGCCGATAAGAGGGTCGGAGGGGAAAACCACCGCCGGAGTGGAACGACCATGCAGAAAACGATCGAATGAAGTTGCTGTCGGAAGCCGATGCCCTGCAGGACCTGCTGGCCAGCGCCGGCAGCTTCATCGTGACCGGCGTGACCAAGTCCGGCACCACCTGGCTGCAGCGCATGCTGGACAGCCACCCTGAGATCGCCTGCGGCGGCGAGAGCAAGCTGAACGTCTTCCTGACCCAGCTCGGCCCGGCGGTGCGCGCCTACAACGAGGCGCTGACCAAGACCAACGAGAAAATCTACCGCGAACAGGCCATCTATCCCCCGGTCGCCCAGGCCCAGGCCGTCGCCATCATGCAGTACCTTTTCCTCGACCGCCTCGGCGCCGTGCAGCGCACTGCAGCCGCCGCCGGGAAGGCCGCCCCGAAATGGATCGGCGACAAGGACCCGGACTACAAGAAGGAACTGGCCTCGTGGCGGCGCATCCTGCCGGAGGCCCGCGTTGTTTCCACCACCCGCGACGGGCGCGACTGCTACGTTTCCCTGTGGTTTCACCTTTACCCGGACCGCGAGCCGCTGGCCGCCGAGAACCGTGCCGACTTCGTCGGCCGCATCCAGGGCCATGCCGCCACCTGGCGCGACACCATGGCGAAATTCCGCAAGGACGATGCCGATCACGCCGGGCGCCACTTCGCCATCCGCTACGAAAGCCTGCTGGAGGATGCAGCGGGCGAGATGACCCGCCTGTTCGACTGGTTCGGTTGCGATGCCGCCGAGGCCACCGTCGCCGATGTCGTACAACGCAACGCCTTTGCCGTCGCCTCCGGCGGCCGCCAGCCGGGCGAGTCCGACCCGCGAAGCTTCCTGCGCAAGGGCATCGCCGGCGACTGGAAGAACCACTTCGACGACGAGTGCAACAAGCTCTACTGCGATGTCGCCGGCGAGGCGCTGAGCGCCGCCGGATATGAGGTCTGATGACCGGCCTCCCCAACCCCGTCTACGTTGTCACCGATATCGAGGTGAACGGGCCGACGCCCGGCGAGCACTCGATGCTCGCCTTTGCCTCGGTTGCCGTTGACGCCGCCGGCGGTGAGATCGACTGGTTTGAAGCCGTCGTAGAAACTCTGCCCGGTGCCGGCGAAGACCCCATCACGCTGCAGTGGTTCCGCGGCTTCCCGGAAGCCTGGGCTGCGGCGACGGCCAACCCGCTGCCGCCAGAAACCGTCATGGAACGCTATGCCGATTGGTTGCGCTGCCTGCCGGGCCAGCCGATCTTCGTCGCCCACCCGCTGACCTTCGACGGCGCCTGGATCGACTACTATCTGAGGCGCTTTCTCGGTACTCGGCTGCTGAAGGGCCCGTGGGCCGGCGAGCGGCTGTTCCACACCGCCGGGCTCTGCCTCCAGGCCTTCGCCGCCGGGCGCACCGGCTGGGACTTCAGTGCCTGCCATACCGAGGCCTACCCACCGGAATGGCTGGGCCACGTCCCGCACAGCCACTTTTCCATCGACGATGCGCGCGGCTACGCCAATCTGCTGCGCACCCTCTTGCGGATGAAGGCACCGGGCGCCGGGCGCTGACGTCCTGCGGGCTTTCCCGGCGGCACAACTCATGGCACCATGCATCCGTTGCTATTCAATCCCGGGACGGGTCCATGCGCTGCCTCTTGCTGATCGCTCTGCTGACGACCCTCGCCGCTCCCGCTTTGGCGGCCCAGCAGGGCGCAGCCTGTGAGGGCGCCCTCTGGAAAAAGGTCAGAACCTGGCTGAAGCCGGCGGCGACCTTCCAGGACACCATCCTCTTCCTGCAGAGCGAAGGCATCGACTTCGCCGTCTTCGACGCCCGCACCGATGGGGATACCGGCGCCGATCCCTATGGCCTGACCGACTGCCAACCGCGTCAGGAAGCGCCGCACTGCGCCGTCGTCGTCAGCGAACCGCGCGCCGACAGCAGGCCCAGCGGGGCCTCGCCGACCAGGGTGGAAACCGACGAGATCATCTCCGTCGACTTCGACGCCGAGGGCAAGCAGACCGGCCACACCTGCGAGGTGGTGGAAACGGGACTGTAGGGCCTGCGGGCGCCGTTGCCCAAATCGTCGTCCTCAAAGAACGGTTGCCGGAAGACAAGCCTGCCATTGCCTCTCTTCCGGTTATCGTGATCGCCGAGGAGATGACGGTCATCGATTTCGACGCCGATGAAAAACTTATCGGTGCCCCATGCGAAGTCGTGCTGACGGGGCCGTACCCCCCTCACCCAGCGCCGACCCGGCGAGTGAAACGAGCCTGACCCAAGCGGGTGAGGCGGTCTTCAGACCTCAGCAGGTAACGCACAAGGCAGCCATACTCTCCCTGTCGTCCCGGGGCTTGACCCCGGGACCCAATGCCCTCTCCACCCAATACCCTCTCCACACGGGATGACGCCGCTCACGGATACTCCGATCTCGCGAAAGACGCGGGAGCGAAGCGCGCAAGGCATAGCCACGCATTGATGCCAATGGGTCCCGGGGTCAAGCCCCGGGACGACAACGGTGTATGCATTATCAGGGGTGTATGGATTTCGAAATCAGGCAGCGCTGCATGAGGCGGGAGGGCTGCCCGCGCCGCCCTATTCCGGCAGCGGCAGGTCGCGGGCCTTCAACACCTTGGCCTGACGCTTTTCCAGATCCTTCACGTCGAAGTCCCGGATCATGTCGTGGAACATCTGGTGCCAGTTGATCTCGGCATCCAGATGCATGAAGACCGATCCCAGGCCGCCGGCGGCGCGGTCCATCAGCACGAACTCGCGCGGCGGCTTCACGCCGCCCAGGCGGCGCAGTTCCTTGTGCACCTCGCCGGCCACCTTGGCGCCGTAGAGGCTGCCTTGCTCCCCCATGATCTTCTGCGGCTTGTCCTCCAGCAACGGGGCGTAAAGGAAGGCGGCCCAGAGATTGAGCGCGGCCAGCAGATCCTTGCTGAGGTCGGTGAAACCCCAGATGCGGTAGGCCTCCACCGCCAGCTCCGGGTCGTCGCGTTCCAGCGCGAAGTAGAGGTCGATGACGCCCTTCACGAAGCTGGGCGGAAAGACGCGGATGCAGCCGAAATCCAGCAGGTTCACCGTGCCGTCTTCACGGATGGTGTAGTTGCCCAGGTGCGGGTCGCCGTGAATGATGCCGAAGAAATAGAACGGCACGTACCAGCAGCGGAACATGTTCATGGCAACGGCATTGCGCTGCTCCACCGTCACGTCGTCCTTCACGAAGTCGAGCAGCGGCCTGCCCTGCAGCCAGGTCATGGTCAGCAGGCGCTTGGTCGACAACTCCGGCACCAGGTCGGCGACGTGAACGCCCTTCTCGCCGCGCAGCATGTCCTGGTACAGCTGCATATGGCGGCCCTCGCGCTCGTAGTCGAGCTCCTCGCGCAGGCGCTCGGCCAGCTCGTGGTAGATGTTCGACGGGTCGATGGCGCGGTCGTAACGCCGGTAGATGCCGAAGAGGATCTTGAGCTGCTGCAGGTCCGCCTCCACGGCGGAGAGCATGTCCGGGTACTGCAGCTTGCAGGCCAGGGCGCGGCCGTCGAGACCGGTGGCGCGGTGGACCTGGCCCAGCGACGCGGCCGCCGCCGCTTCGCGCTCGAAGGACTTGAACTTCTTCTCCCAGTCCGGCCCCAGTTCGCTGCGCATGCGCCGCTTTACGAAGGGCCAGCCCATGGAGGGCGCGTTGGACTGTAGCTGGCGCAGTTCCTCGGCATACTCCTTGGGCAGGGCGTCGGGGATGGTGGCAAGGATCTGCGCCGCCTTCATCAGCGGCCCCTTGAGGCCGCCGAGCGCCGCTTTCAGATCGGAGGAATGCTTGCCGCGGTCCAGGCCGATGCCGAGATAGCGGGCGCCCACCACCTGGGCGGCGAGACCGCCGACCGAGGAGCCAACCTTGGCATAACGCCGGACCCGGCCGGACAGGCGCGAGTCGCTTTCCCCGCTGAAGTCCTTTTCATCGCCGCCTGGGGCATCACCTCCTCGGGAATCATCCGCTGGGGAGTCGCTGTCGTTCTGTTCCATGCCCTAGAAAGTGGGGCCAGGGGCGGCGGAAGTCCAGGGACGCAATTAAGGCGGGCTTGACCTCGTGCTTCGAGCCGCCCGCCGTCGCGGGCTCCTCAGCATGAGGACAATACATCAGAAACCCCGCCTCACCCTGAGGCGGCGCGGCAGCGCCGTCTCGAAGGGCGGGGCGAGGGCCGGCATCTAAGCCTGATGCACGTAGCGCCCGGGGGCCTCATCCAGGGCCGGGTAGCCGGCGGCCTCGTTGCCCATCGACGGCGGCGCCACCGGGGCACCGGACTGGCGCGCCAGCCAGGCCCGCCATTCCGGCCACCAGGAGCCCTTGTGCACCGGCGACGATTCGCGCCAGCGGTCCGGGTCCACGTAGGTCTCGTGGTCGCGCAATTCGCCGACTTGGTAGATGCGCCGCGGGTGGCCCGGCGGGGTGACGATACCGGCATTGTGGCCGCCGCTGGTCAGCAGGAAGGTGACCGGCGTGTCGGTCAGCAGCACGATCTTGTAGACCGAGCGCCAGGGCGCGACGTGGTCCTTGGCGGTGCCGACGGCGAAGATCGGCACCTGGATGTCGGTCAGGGCCACCGGGCGGCCGTCGACCGCGTAGCGGCCCTGGGCCAGGTCGTTGTTCAGGAACAGGCGGCGCAGGTATTCCGCATGCATGCGATAGGGCATGCGCGTGGCATCGGCGTTCCACGCCATCAGGTCTGTCTGATTGCTGCGCTCGCCGCGGTAATAGTCGTGGATCAGGCGCGACCAGATGAGATCGTTGGAGCGCAGCAGCTGGAAGGCGCCGGCCATCTGGGTCGTATCGAGATAGCCCTGCGACCACATGACGTCTTCCAGGTAGGCGAGCTGGCTTTCGTCGATGAACAGCATAAGCTCGCCGGCCTCGGTAAAATCGGTCTGCGCGGCCAGCAGGGTCACCGACTTCAGGCGGTCGTCGCCGTCGCGCGCCATCGCCGCCGCGGCGATCGACAGCAGCGTGCCGCCCAGGCAGTAGCCCACGGCCTGCACCTTCTGCTGCGGCACGATGGCGCCCACGGCATCCAACGCCGCCATGACGCCGAGGCGGCGGTAGTCGTCCATGCCGCGGTCGCGGTCGTCTTCGCCCGGGTTCTTCCATGATACGGCGAAGACCGTGTGGCCCTGGCCGACCAGATAGTTGATCAGCGATTTCTGCGGCGAGAGGTCGAGGATGTAGTACTTCATGATCCAGGCCGGGACGATCAGCACCGGCTCCGGATGCACCTTTTCGGTCTGCGGGCTGTACTGGATCAGCTCGATCAGTTCGTTGCGGTAGACCACCCGGCCCGGCGTGACCGCCAGGTTCTGCCCGGGACGGAAATTCTCGGTGCCCGCCGGCCCGTGGCCGGTGATGCGCCGCTCGGTATCCTCCAGCGCGTTCAGCCACCCGCGGTAAAGGTTGTAACCGCCCTGTGCGACGGTCTCTTCCAGCAGCTCCGGGTTGGTCGCCACGAAGTTGGACGGCGAGACCATGTCGAGCAGCTGGCGCGCGGTAAAGGACACCACCGCCTCGTGGTGCTTGGAGACGCCACGCACGCCCGTGGTCGCCTCCTGCCACCACTGCTGGGTCAGCAGGAAGCTCTGCGAGAACAGGCTGAAGGGCTGCTGGCACCAAGCCTCGTTCTGGAAGCGCTTGTCGCTGTGTTCCGGCTCGACGCAAGGCTGCATCGCCGGACCCGCCGCGCTGCGCGCCAGATTGAGCGCCAGTTGCGTGGCCGACGACCAGGCCGACTGGGCGAGTTGCGCCTGCTTGCCCGGCGAACCCGCCAGATGCATGCCCCAGTCGGCGAAAGCGAGGCCAAGGGCAGCCGGCGAGATACCCGCCGTGGCGCGCGCCATGCCGGCGTGCAGCATGCGGTCCAACGCCTCGCCGCCGAACAGGCCCGGCAGCGGCGGCGGCGATGGTGCGACCTCACCGCCGGCAGCGTGGCCGGCAACGTCGGGCAGGCGCGCGCCGTCCGGCGCCTCGGTTGTAGCGTCCGTCGCGGGAGCCACGGCCTTGCCGCCCTCGGTGGCCAATTGCAGAGTCTGTCGTTTTGCCATCACCGAAACCTCCAGCACGCAAAATACCCGGCACCCGGGGCGGATGGGGTCCCAGGGCGCCGAGGCGAGACTATACCGCCAATAGATGACAAAGACGCGTCAGGCGCCTTGAGCCAGATCAGTCCCGCATCCCGAAAACGTCGGTATACGGCTGAAACGCTGGCCCTACTCCATCGTCTCCAGCTCGGCGATCAGGCTTTCCACCACACCGAGGCCGCGCTGCCAGAAAGCCGGGTCCGAGGCGTCGAGCCCGAAGGGGGCCAGCAGCTCCTTATGGCGCTTGCTGCCGCCGGCGCGCAGCATGTCCAGGTACTTCTCGGCAAAGCCCTCCTGGGCGCCCTCGTAGACCGCGTAGAGCGAGTTCACCAGACAGTCGCCGAAGGCATAGGCGTAGACGTAGAAGGGCACGTGGACGAAGTGCGGGATGTAGGCCCAGAAGTGGCGGTAGTCGTCATCGAAAACGAGCGCCGGGCCCAGACTTTCGCGCTGGGTCTCCATCCAGATCTCGCCGAGCTGCTCGGGCAGCAGTTCGCCCCGGCGCCGCTCGGCATGGACGCGGGTCTCGAACTCGTGCATGGAGATTTGCCGTACCACGGTGTTCAGCATGTCCTCCACCTTGGAGGCCAGCATGACCTTGCGCCGCTTGGTGTCCTTCTCCGCGCGCAGCAGGGCCTGGAAGGTCAGCGTCTCGCCGAACACCGAGGCGGTCTCCGCCAGGGTCAGCGGCGTATCCGCCATCAGGTGGCCCTGCGGCCCGGCCAGCACCTGGTGGACGCCGTGGCCCAGTTCGTGCGCCAGGGTCATCACATCGCGCGCACGGCCCTGATAGTTCAGCAGCAGGTAGGGGTGCGCCGAGGGCACCGTCGGATGAGCGAAGGCACCCGGCGCCTTGCCCGGCCTGACCGGCGCGTCGATCCAGGATTTCTCGAAGAACTGCTTGCCGATGGCGGCCAGCGCCGGCGAGAACTCGGCATAGGCATCCAGCACCAGGCGACGGGCGTCCTTCCATGGGATCACGCGGTCGTCGTCGTCGGGCGGCGGCGCGTTGCGGTACCAGTAGGGCAGCGTCTCGCCGCCGAACCACCTCGCCTTCAAAGCATAATAGCGGTGCGCCAGACGCGGATAGGCCGTCTGCACCGAACTCACCAGGGCATCGACCACCTCGTCCTCGACGAAGTTGGCGAGGTTGCGCGAGGACACCGGCCTCGCGAAGCCGCGCCACTTGTCCTCGATCTCCTTGTCCTTGGCCAGGGTGTTGGTGATCAGCGCGAAGATACGCGCATTGGCCCCCAGCACGGTGCCCAGCGACTTGGCCGCGTCGCGCCGCGCCGCCGGCTCGCGCTCGGTCAGTCGGTTGAGAATCTCGGCGGAGGTCAGCTGCTCGCCGCGGAAAGGAAAGCGTAAGGACGCCATGGTCTCATCGAAAAGGCGCGTCCAGGCGGCCCGCCCAACGACGTACTTCTCGTGCAGCAGGCTCTCGATGTCGTCGGACAGCTGGTGCGGGCGCATGGCCCGCAGGTCGCGCAGCCAGGGGGCATAGTGCGCCAGCGCAGGCGCCTGCAGCTTGTCCTGCAGATCGGCGTCGTCCAGACGGTTCATCTCCAGCGTGAAGAACACCAGATCGGTCGACACCGTGGTGCAGCGTTCCTGCATGGATTGGAAGAAGCGGCCGATCTTGGGGTCGCTCATGTCGCCGGAATAGATCAGCTGGGCGAAGCTCATGATGCGCCCGAGCACCTCCTGGACCGCCTCGTACTCGGCGATCGCCGCGCCCAGCGCAGAGCCGTCGAGGCCCGCCAGGCGGCCGGCATAGCGTTCGCGGAAAGCCCTGGCCTTCTCGGCACTGGCGTCGAGGTCGGCCTCCAGGGCCGGCGCATCGGTTGCCGAATAGAGGTCGGCGAGGTTCCAGCTGGGCAGTTCGCCCAGGGCTTCGTCCACAACGGGCTTGGCGACGGGTTTCGCGTTCAAATCGGTACCTATCCCTTTGAGGACCAGACTACATCTTGACCCCTCGCGATATAGGCCGCAAATACTCCTTCGCCAAGGGTTAAGCCGCCAGCCGGTCACCCAGGCGGTCGGAAAGCCGCGATCACACGGATTCCTCCCGTAGGGGGATCCCGGGAGAAACCATGGATTTCAAAGCCTGCCGCTCGCTGACAGCGGCCTTCTTCGACCAGGCGGCGGCCCGGCCCGACGCCCCCTTCCTGTGGCACAAGGAGGACGGCCGCTACCGCTCCCAGAGCTGGGCCGAGATCGCCGCCCAGGTAAGGGCCCTCTCGCGCAGCCTGCGCGACCTCGGCCTGCAGCCGGGCGACCGGGTCGTCCTGGTGGCCGAGAACCGGCCGGAGTGGCTGGTCGCCGACCTCGCCATCATGGCCGCCGGCGCCATTACCGTGCCGGCTTACATCACGGCGCTGACCAGCGACCACCGCCACGTGCTGACCGACAGCGGCGCCGTCGGCGCCAGCGGGTCGACCCAGGCGCTGGCCGAGCGGCTGCTTCCGGCAGTGCTCGACGCCCCGGCCTGCCGCTGGGTCATCTCGATCGAGGAGCCGCACCGCGCCCGGGCCGGCACCGTGCCGGTCCACCGCTGGGCCGGCATCCTGGAACGGGGCACGGCCCTGCTGACCGAAGGACCCGACGACGTCGAGGAAGTCGCCGCCCGCGCCCAGCGCGGCGACACCGCCTGCATCATCTACACCTCCGGCACCGGCGGCGTGCCGCGCGGCGTGATGCTCAGCCACGGCGCCATCCTGTGCAACTGCCTGGGCGCCTACCGGGTCCTGGAGCAACTCGGCCTCGGGCACGAGGTGTTCCTCTCCTTCCTGCCGCTGTCGCATTCCTACGAGCACACCGCCGGACAGTTTTTTCCGATCACCATCGCCGCCGAGATCTACTACGCCGAGGGCGTCGACCAGTTGTCGAAGAATCTGGGCGAGGCACGCCCAACCATCATGACGGCGGTGCCGCGACTGTACGAGACCATGCATCTGCGCATCCGCCGCGGCGTCGAGAAGCAGGGCGGCCTCAGCGCCAAGCTGTTCTACAAGGCCGTCGAACTGGGCGAGAAGCGCTACCGCGACCCGGGCAGCCTGACCCTGTGGGAGCGCCTGCAGGACCGCGCCCTGGAGCGCCTGGTGCGCGACAAGATCCGCAAGCGCTTCGGCGGCCGGATCTAGGCCATCGTCTCCGGCGGCGCTGCCCTCAACTACGAAATCGGCCTGTTCTTCACGGCCCTCGGCCTGCCGATCCTGCAGGGCTACGGCCAGACCGAGACCGCGCCGGTGGTCTCCGTCAATCCGCCCTGGAAGGTAAAGCTGGAGACCGTCGGCCCGCCCTTCGAAGGGGTCGAGGTGAAGATCGCCGGCGACGGCGAGATCCTGGTGCGCGGCGAACTGGTGATGACCGGCTACTGGAACGACGAGGATGCGACCTACCAGGCGCTGCAAAACGGCTGGCTGCACACCGGCGACATCGGCGAGTTCGATGCCGACGGCTACCTGAAGATCACCGACCGCAAGAAGGACATCATCGTGTTCTCCGGCGGCGACAACGTGTCGCCGGCGCGGGTCGAGGGTTTCCTCACCCTGCAGCGGGAGATCCAGCAGGCCATGGTGTATGGCGACAAGCGGCCGCACCTGGTGGCGCTGATCGTGCCGGACGACGAGTTCACCGCCACCTGGTGCCGCGGCAACGGCAAGCCGCGCGACGCCGGCCGGCTCGCCAACGACCCGGAGTTCCGCGCCGCCCTGTCGCAGGTAGTTGATCGGGTGAACGCCAACCTCTCGTCGTTGGAGAAAGTCCGCCGCTTTGTCGTGCTCAACGAGCCTTTCTCGGTAGAAAACGGCATGATGACGCCGACCATGAAGATTCGCCGCCACAAGATCAAAGCGGCCTACGGCGGCGTTCTGGAAGACCTCTACTAGGGTCCCGTTTGTACCAGGCTTCCGTTTGCCGGAGCGTCATTTGCCGCCGGGCCGCGCAGGTTGGCCTTGCCCTGAATTGCGTTTTCAGCAAGACTCCTGACCCTAAAAGCGGTATTCAATAAATCGACTCTGGTTCGGGGGAATCTACGGTGATGAAACGTTTCGCGCTCTTGGCCGCGCTGGTTTCTGCTGCGTTGATCATGGCCGGCGGGCCCGCGGCGGCGCAGGTCGCCGTCAATGAAACCCCCGCGGTGCTCAGCGGTGGCGTCGGCTGGTACGACGTCAACCTGCAAGACGACCAAGCCGTCGACTTCCGTCTTGAGTACCGACACGGTGACGATTTCCTCTGGCTGAAGCCCTGGGGCGGCATCGAAGCCACCTCCGACGGCAGTGTGTGGGGCGGCGTCGGCGTGCTGATCGACATCACCTTCTTCGACAGCATCGTGCTGACCGGCAGCTTCGCGCCCGGCCTCTACGAGGACGGCGGCGGCAAGGACCTGGGCCACACCATCGAGTTCCGCAGCCAGATCGAACTGGGTTACCAGTTCGAAAACCAGTCGCGCCTCGCGGTTTCCTTCAGCCACCTCTCCAACGCCGACATCGGCGACCGCAACCCCGGCACCGAGGTGCTGAACCTCTACTACCACCTGCCGCTGGACATGCTGTTCTAGGCAGCGACGCTTCACGCAGCTCTAAAGGCGGCGGTCGAGCGTTGAGGTGCTCTAAATCCGGCCACTTTCGCAGATGCCGAGGATTTTAGAAGGTTCCGGAAGCCCCACGAAGACGCAGTCGGAAAGCCATGTGCTGATGTTGCGGGTGAGCGCCGCCGGCCCGTGTACCTCCAGGCTTCCCCTCGCCTTTGCCTCTCGATAAGAGATCCGGCCCATCCACGCCTCGGTCATCGTGCGGACCGTCGTGTTGATGAAGATGTCGACATCCTTGCCGGGATTCGAGGTGCAGACATCGACCGCGTCGCCCTCGACGACGACCCACCAGTTGGTCAACTCATCGAAATCGGTGAAGTGGAAGCGGATGACCGCCTTGGAGCCCGGCAGCTTGTCCGGCTGGATGCTGCGTTCGAGATAGAGCATCAACAATTCAACGTCATAGTCGTTGTCCCCGAGATGGTCGCGCGTCCACTCCATTCCCCAGCGGCCAAGCGCCAGAAGAATCGGGAGGAGCTGCTTGCAGGGTTCCGTTGGCAGATATTCGTGACCGCGCTGGCCCTCGATGCGGCGCCGATAGACGAGGCCGTAGTGGTCCAGCATCTCGAGCCGCTTTGCCAGGATGGTCGGTGAGATCTTCCCCAGGCCGCGCTCCAATTCACTGAACCGATGGCTGCCCATCAGCAGTTCGCGCACGATCAACAGGGTCCACTTCTCGCCAAGAACTTCGGTCGCCTTGGCGATCGGGCAGAACTGGCCGTATTGCTGCGCCATAAGAGCTAACTCCTGATTCTGTAGTTCTCTGGTCCCGATCCTATAGCAGATTGCTCGGCGATGTGAAGGATCCGGCAAGGTCGATCTCTCCTATCACTCTCTCTGCGCGGCCATCCCGGGGCGCAGGTCATGAGAAAAAGGAGAATGCCATGACGCGATACGTCATCCACACCGCCGACACCGCTGCCGAGGCAGCCCGCGCAACCCTGACAACTGTCGAAGAGACGGTCGGCTTCCTGCCGAACGTCGTGGCCGTCCTCGGGAGCACCCCACCGGTTCTCGACGCGCTCGTCGCCGTGAACACAAACTTCGCCAACGGCCAGCTGACCCCGATCGAACGCGAAATCGTTCAACTGGCCGTCAGCGTCCAGAACAAATGCAGCTATTGCGTCGCCGGTCACAGCGCCTTCGCGGCCGAACTCTCGATGCCGCCGGCGGAGATCGCGGCGCTGAGGGCGGACCGCCCGCTAGCCATGCCGCAGCAGGAAGCTCTGCGCCAGTTCGCCCGGAAACTGGCCGTCGGCAAGGGCCATGGTGCCACCGACGAGTACAACGCCTTCCTGAAGGCCGGCTATACGGCCGAGCAGGCGCTGGAGGTGATCCTGGGCGTCACGGCGAAGATGTTCACCAACACCCTCGCGATCCTGCTGGAACTGCCCGCAGATGACAGTTTCAAGCCTTACGCCTGGTCGCCCGAAGAGGCGAACCACTCCACCGCCGCGGCCTGAGACCTCAACCGAAAAGGAGACGACCAAATGAACGAAGAGAAGCTTATGACGCTGCTCGGCAAAATCGTCGGCGATCTGGGGGCAGCTTACTCGGTGCCGCTGGTACGCATGGGCGAACAACTCGGGCTCTACGCCGCGCTGCGGGATCACGGGCCACTGACAAGCGACGGGCTGGCCGGGCATACCGGTTGCGCGGAGCGCTACGTCCGCGAATGGCTGGCAAACCAAGCGGCCGGCGGATACATCGAACACGACAGCGCGATCGGCAGCTTCGCACTGACGCCGGAACAGGCGGCGGTGTTCGCCGATCCGGAAGGACCGGTCTACATGCTCGGGGCATTCGACAATGCCGTCTCCGGCATCGAAAACCAGGCGAAAGTGCAAGCAGCTTTCGCCACGGGCGAAGGCGTAGCCTGGGGCGATCAAGCGAGCTGCATGTTCTGTGCGGTCGCCAAGTTCTTCCGCCCCGGATACAAGGCCAACCTGATCCAGAACTGGCTGCCCGCGCTTGACGGGGTCGTCGAAAAGCTGAAGGCGGGCGGCAGAATCGCCGATGTCGGCTGTGGTCATGGCCATTCGACCCTGATGATGGCCGAAGCCTTCCCGAATACAGAGGTGGTGGGGTTCGACTTCCACGGCCCTTCGATCGCCGAGGCAAAGATCCATGCTGCCGACCATGGGTTGACGAACCTGAGCTTCGAAGTCGCGACAGCCAAGGACTTCCAAGGTGAGAAGTACGACCTCGTGACCTTCTTCGACTGTCTGCACGACATGGGCGATCCGGTGGGGGCCGTGGCCCATGCCCGTCGCCATCTAAAGCCCGATGGCTCTCTAATGATCATCGAGCCCATGGCCGCCGACACCGTGGCGGAGAATCTCAACCCGGTGGGCCGGCTCTACTACGCGGCGTCCACGATGATCTGCCTGCCGACCGCGCTTGCTCAGGAGGAGGCTGCGGGGCTCGGTGCCCAGGCCGGCGAGGCGAAGCTGCGCGAGGTGATTCAAGCCGGCGGCCTGACCCGGGTCCGGCGTGCGACGGAGACGCCCTTCAACATGGTGCTCCATGCGCGCGCCTGACCACAGCGGGAGCGGCAGGATCGCTGTGGCCCAAGTCATTGCACGATCTCACGGGACCCGGTGGCGGTCGCGGTTGTCCCCTCTGGCGGTCTTGCACCGTATCGCCGCCCGTCGGCAAACCGATCGCAGCCGGGAAACACTCAGGGCCCTCAGCGACATAAAGCTGCAGGATCTCGGGATCAGCCGTGCGGACCTGCTGTGCCAGGTCGCCCTACCGAGGCGCGGTTGATTGGGTCCCGTGGCCTGACCTGGCCTGTGAATATCAACGGCGCTGTCACTCCGAAAAGCGTCCGATCCTTCCTGGGGATCGGACGCAGGTCGCCGGGCGAAACGGACTGCTGCCCGACGACCTGCCCTTGGCCCGCCGCCCCTATTCCGCCGCGAGCGCGCCGTCGGCCTGCAAGGCCGCGATGATGACGTCCTGTTGGCCCTGGATGTAGCCGTCGCGCAGGCGCAGCAGATCGCCCCCAAAGGTCTCCGCCCGTGCTGCGACGTCGCCGTCGCGCCAGCGCCGGCTTCGGCCCTCGGCGTGAACGGCAACGAGGTCTTCCACCACGTCCAGCACCATGTCGTTGCTGGCGGCCGTCAGCTTCCTGAGATCGGCCTTGTAGCCGTCCAGGCCGCCCAGGCCGGGAAACAGACGCTCCAGGATCGCCACCTCGTTCCACGCCCAGTTCAGCGCCGGCGACAGCGCCTGGTGGCCGTGGATCCAGCCGGAGACGTGCAGCACGTCATTGAGATCGCGGTAGAAGGCGTCGAGGCGCGGGTCGAGGAAATCGTAGTCGGGATTGCAGATATCGCCCTTCAGGCGTCCTTCGGCGGCGAGGCGGTCTTTGATCGGCGTGCCGTCGTAGGGCAGCATGCGGCAGAACACGGCGGCGACCGAACCGTCGCCGGCGATGGCGCGCAGGAAGCCGAGGTTGGTGCGCACGCTCTCGAAGCTCGACGACGGATCGAGCAGCATGAAGCCGAACTCGAAGACCAGGCCCAGGCGCTTCAGCGTCGCCACGGCCTTCAGATTCTGCTCGACGGTGATGCCCTTGTTCAGGGTTTCCAGCCCATCCGCGTCGCCGGATTCAAGGCCCATGTAAACGAGGTACAGGCCGGCGGCCTGCATCTCGCGAAACAGCTCCTCATCCACGGCGTCGGCGCGGCAGTTGATCTTCCAGATCGCGCGGCCCGGCAGTCCCGCTTTATGAAGTTCAGCGACGAACTTACGGGTCCAGCGCTGCCACACCCGGCCGAACAGCGGGAAGTCGTCATCCTGGAACAGGAAGATGGTGACGCCGCGTTCGTCGTGCAGCCAGCGCATCTCCTCCACCACCGCCGCCGGATCGCGGGTGCGCACCACCTTGCCGGGCGCCGCCCGGTAGAAGGTATGGATCGAACAGAACGAGCAGGTGCGCGCGCAGCCGCGGCTGGCCAGCAGCGGCATGGCGCGGCGGCCGAGCACCTGTTCGGCCTCGTAGTCACGGGTCGGCCAGGGCAGCTCGTCCAGGTCGTGCAGCAGATGCCGCGGCGGCGTCTCGGTGATGCCGTTTTCCCCGTCGCCATAGACGAGGCCGCCGACGGCGCGCCAGTCGCCGCCGGTGCCCAGGCGGTCGGCCAGTTCCAGCAGGGTACTCTCGCCCTCGAAGCGCACCACGCTGTCGATCGCCGGGATCTGCTTCAGCGTTTCCGCCGGGCTGAGGCTGGGGAAATGCCCGCCGATGGTAATGTGGCAGTCGACGCCCGCGTCCCGCAGGGCATGCACGATGGCGGCATAGCGCCCGATGTAGAACTGGAAGATCAGCGACAGGCCGACGACCAGCGGCTGCTCGGCGCGGGCCAAGGCGGCGATCTCCTCCGGCGGACGCTCGACGTCGGTGACGATGACTCGGTAGCCGAAGGCGCGCAGAGTCGCGGTCAGATAGCCGAGGCCCAGGTTGCCCTGGTCGAGAAAGCCGACGAGCAGGACCGGTCGGCTGGTGTCGCGCGGGAAGGCTTCAAGGTCCTTCGTGGCGACGCCCGAAAAGGCTTGCTTCATGGCACATCCTTTCGGTCGGTAAAAACCGCCAGATGACCTGTGCATGTTCAAGGCGGTGCCGACAGGGCCGGGTGGATCCCGGCCCCATCTGCCAATGCGCTCGCTACTTGATCCGCTCGATGGCGTTGAGCGTTTCCTTCAGCGCGATCTGCTCGACTTCGAGAATGCGCATCTGCTTCTCAAGCTGAATCTTGGTGAGCTCGCGGGCGAGGTCGACCTTGATGTGTTCGAACAGCCAGGGCGGCACGGGATCCCACCACCACTTCGGATTGAAGCGCAGCAGATTCTCGGAAAGCTTGATATCGGTAGAGGGGGCTACAGCCATGACGCGTCTCCGAAGTTGCGGGACCAACGGCACTTAAGCTGCAGCCACTAGATCATGATCTTTTCGATTGGGTCAATCGGCACAAAAGTATGATCAAGACGATTACTGTGACCATTCAATGTCACGGCAACTTCATTTGCGCGTTACGCCGCCCCGGCTTCTTCCTTCGGCGGGAAGGTCGGCGGCAGGGAGCCGAGGCGCTTTGCCTCGTCCATGATCGGCACCAGGTCGCTGCTGACGAGATCGTAGAGCTGTGTGGCGCTGTCGATCACGTAGTAGATGGTCTGGAAGATATCGATGCGGTAGGGCGTGCGGAACACGGTCAGCGCATCGAAGGGACGGCGCTCGGGCTTGTCGCTTTCCACCGCGTAGGGCGTCTCGCCGGCGGAGGACGCGATGCCCGCGCCGTAGATGCGGATGCCCTCGTCAGTACGGATGAGGCCGAACTCGACGGTGAACCAGAACAGGCGCTGCATCATCCACAGGTACGACTTGTCCAGCCGCAGCGCAGCCTCGCCGTACTTCTGCAGGAAGTCGGCATAGGTCGGCAGGGTCAGCATCGGGCAGTGGCCGAAGATCTCGTGGAAGACGTCGGGCTCCTGCAGGTAGTCGAAGTCCTCGCGCCGGCGGATGAAGGTGGCGGCAGGGAATTTCCGCTCGGCCAGCAGGGTGAAGAAGCGCTTGGGCGAAATCAGCGCCGGCACCGGCTCGACGCCGAAGCCGCTGATCTCTTCCAGGCGCGCGTTCACTTCCTTCAGTTGCGGCACCCGGTCGTCCGGCAGTTCCAGCAGCTCGATGCCTTTCAGAAAGGCCTTGCAGACCCGGCCCGGCAACAGCTTTGACTGGCGCGCGCGCAGGTCGCGCCACACGGCGTTTTCTTCGGTCGTGTAGGGGAGGACCCCTTGGGCGTCGGGGGTCTTGGATTCATACGGGGTCGTTCCAGCGGACTTTGGGGCCATGGTCTCTCTCCTTCCCCACCCTTCAAACTTCTGGGCGGGAAGCAACGATCACCGGAATTGGCACCGACCTCTATCGTCAGAGTTTGCGCCGCCGCCCTTACGGAAGGCTTAACGGGGCCGAAGGCTTAACGGATTTCAGCCCTCGGCCTTCAGCACGCCGCGGCGGATCTGGTCCTCCTCGATGGAATCGAACAGGGCCTGGAAGTTGCCCTCGCCGAAGCCCTCGTCGCCCTTACGTTGGATCAGCTCGAAGAACACCGGTCCGATCACGTTCTTGGTGAAGATCTGCAGCAGCCGCCCGCCGTCTTCGGTCGGCGCGCCGTCGATGAGGATCTTATTGGCGGCGAGCCGCGCCAGATCCTCGCCGTGGCCCGGCAGGCGGGCGTCGACCTGTTCGTAATAGGTCGGCGGCACGCCCTCCTGGAACTCGACGCCTTTCTGTTTCAGGCTCTCGACCGAGCGATAGATATCGTCGGTGCCTAGGGCGATATGCTGGATTCCCTCGACCTTGTACTCTTCCAGATACTCGGCTATCTGCGACTTGTCGGCGGCGCTCTCGTTGATCGGGATGCGGATCTTGCCGCAGGGGCTGGTCATCGCCTTGGACTTCAGGCCGGTCAGCTTGCCCTCGATGTCGAAGTAGCGGATCTCCCGGAAGTTGAACAGGCGTTCGTAGAAATCCGCCCACTCCTTCATGCGGCCGCGATAGACGTTGTGGGTCAGGTGATCGATGTAGGTCAGCCCGGCTCCCCCGGGATGCTGATCGACGGGCTGCTGGTCGACCCCGGCGATCGGCTTGAAGTCGACATCATAGATCGAGCCGTTGTCGCCGTAACGGTCAACCAGGTAGATCAGCGAGTCGCCGATGCCCTTGATCGCCGGAATGTTCAGCTCCATCGGCCCGGCCGAGGACTCGACCACCCAGCCGCCCAGGTCCTTGGCGCGCCGGCAGGCCGCCGCCGCATCTTTCACCCGGAAGGCGATGGCGCAGACCGAAGGGCCGTGCAGCAGGGTGAAGGCCTGGGGAAAGCCGCCACTCTCGGCATTCAGGATGAAGTTCACATCGCCCTGGCGGTAGAGAGTGACGTCTTTGGAGCGGTGTCGGGCGATGGCGGTGAAGCCCAGGGTCTCGAACAGGCGCCCCAGCGCCCGCGGCTCCGGCGAGGTGAACTCGACGAACTCGAAGCCGTCGGTCTGCATGGGGTTGTCCCAGAGACCGTCCTGTCCCGTGCCAGACCCAGTGCCAGTACCAGACCCCGCGCCGCCGGCCGGGCCGGCAGTGGTTCCGCTTAGCGATTTTGCAGCTTGGGACACGATTCGCACCTTCTACGTTGTCAAAAACGTAAGCCACCCATAGTGCGCCAGGGTGTAACCATCAATTGGGTCGCCCCACCTTTTTGAACCCGGCCTTTTTGAACCCAGCCTTTTTGAACCCGGCCTTTTTGAAAAGGATCGGCGTGATGGGCCGTTCGCGGCGATGGTACGGCGCTTCCGGCGCCGCCCGCAATGCCCGCATGCCGTGTTGCAGCGCAATACGGCGGTGCGGCCGATTGCGGCCCGCGTTATTCTTTCGCGCGGCGGGCTTTACGCCTTACGATATGATCGCAGAGCAAGCAGGACCGGACGTTTCCTTGCTTTCTGTCGAGTAATCGCTTTGGGAAATTGTTAAATAGGTCAGCGTAAATTACCTTTTTACTCTGAACAGGCTGCTCAACCCTACCTTGAGCCTTTGGCTCGGACATTCGGTTTAGGCCTGGGCGGCGCACGGTAACAGCAGGCGGGACTTCCGACGATGGCTTTGCAGGCGGTTTCCCTCGACGACAAATACGCCCTCGAACGCGGGCGGGTGTTCCTGACCGGCACCCAGGCGCTGGTGCGCCTGCCGATGATGCAGCGCCAGCGCGACCTCGCCGCCGGCCTCAACACCGCCGCCTTCGTCACCGGCTACCGCGGCTCGCCGCTGGGCGGTGTCGACCAGCAGATGGCCCAGGCCCAACAGTTCCTGCAGAAGCACCACATCCACTTCCAGGCCGGGGTGAACGAAGACCTCGCCGCCACCGCCATCTGGGGCACCCAGCAGCTCGACCTGTTCGGGGACTCCAACTACGACGGCGTGTTCTCCCTGTGGTACGCCAAGGGCCCCGGCGTCGACCGCTCCGGCGACGTGCTGCGCCACGGCAACATGGCCGGCACCTCGAAGCACGGCGGCGTGCTGCTGCTGGCCGGCGACGACCACACCGCCAAGTCCTCGACCACCGCCCACCAGTGCGAGCTGGCCTTCAAGGACCTGATGATCCCGGTGCTCAACCCGGCGGGCGTGCAGGAGTTCCTCGACCTCGGCCTCTACGGCTGGGCGATGAGCCGCTTCTCCGGCTGCTGGGTCGGGTTCAAGACCATCAGCGAGACGGTGGAATCCTCGGCCAGCGTCGACCTCGACCCGGCACGCACCCAGATCGTGCTGCCACAGGACTTCGACATGCCGCCGGGCGGCCTGCACATCCGCTGGCCGGACACGCCGCTGGAGCAGGAAGAACGCCTGCACCGCCACAAGATCTATGCCGCCCTCGCCTTCGCCCGCGCCAACAAGCTGGACAAGATGGTGATCGGCGACAACCAGCGCCGCTTCGGCATCGTCACCACCGGCAAGGCCTACCTCGACGTGCGTCAGGCGCTCGACGACCTCGGCATCGACGAGGCACGCGCCCGCCAGATCGGCCTTTCCGTCTACAAGGTCGGCATGTCCTGGCCGCTGGAGCGCGAGGGCATCCGGCGCTTTGCCGAGGGCCTGGATGAAATCCTGGTGGTCGAGGAAAAGCGCGCCGTCATCGAAAACCAGGTGAAGGAGCAGCTCTACAACTGGCGCGCCGACGTGCGCCCGCGGGTGGTCGGCAAGTTCGACGAGGAAGGCGAATGGGCGCTGCCGTCGATCGGCGAGCTGACCCCGGCGCGCATCGCGCGCACCATCGCCAGGCGCATCGCCCGCTTCCATTCCAGCGAGGACATCGAACAGCGCCTGCGCTTCCTGGCCGACAAGGAAAAGGCCATGGAGGGCGGCAGGACGCCGATGGCCCGGGTGCCCTACTTCTGCTCCGGCTGCCCGCACAACAGTTCGACCAAGGTGCCCGAGGGCAGCCGCGCGCTGGCCGGCATCGGCTGCCACTACATGGTGCAGTGGATGGACCGCCAGACCGACACCTTCACCCAGATGGGCGGCGAGGGCGTGACCTGGGTCGGGCAGGCGCCGTTCTCCAAGACCAAGCACGTCTTCGCCAATCTGGGTGACGGCACCTACTTCCATTCCGGCATCCTGGCCATTCGGGCCGCGGTCGGCGCCGGCGGCAACATCACCTACAAGATCCTCTACAACGACGCCGTGGCGATGACCGGTGGCCAGTCGGTCGACGGCCCGCTGGACCCGGCGATGATTACCCGCCAGGTCGCCGCTGAAGGCGTGCAGCGCATCGTGGTGGTGACCGACGAGCCGGACAAGTATCCCCTGGGCGTCGACTGGGCGCCCGGCGTTACCGTCGAGCACCGCGACCACCTGGACCGCGTGCAAAAGGACCTGCGCGCGGTCGAGGGCGTCACCGTGCTGCTGTACGATCAGACCTGCGCGGCCGAGAAGCGCCGCCGCCGCAAGCGCGGCCGCTATCCCGATCCGCCCAAGCGCGCCTTCATCAACGAGGCGGTCTGCGAGGGCTGCGGCGACTGCTCGGTGCAGTCCAACTGTGTGTCCGTGGTGCCGGTGGAAACCGAATTCGGCCGCAAGCGCGCCATCGACCAGTCGTCCTGCAACAAGGACTTCTCCTGCGTGAAGGGCTTCTGCCCCAGTTTCGTCACTGTGCACGGCGGCAAGATCCGCAAGCAGCAGACCGACGCGCCGCGCGGCCTGCAGGACTCCGTCTGGGAAGCTCTGCCGGAACCGCAGGTGCCGGCCCTGGAGCGGCCCTACGGCATCGTCATCACCGGCGTCGGCGGCACCGGCGTGGTCACCATCGGCGCGCTGCTGGGCATGGCCGCGCACCTGGAGGGCCGCGGCTGCTCGGTGCTCGACATGGCCGGCTTGGCCCAGAAGGGCGGCGCGGTGGTCAGCCACGTGCGCCTGGCGCCGCAGCCCGAGGATATCCACGCCGTGCGCATCTCCGCCGGCAGCGCCCGCCTGGTGCTGGGCTGCGACCTCGTCGTCGCCGCCGGCACCGAGGCCCTGTCCAAGATGACCAGCGGCCAGACCCGCGCGGTGATCAACAGCCACCAGGTGATGACCGGCGCGTTCACCCGCAATCCCGACCTCGCCTTCCCCGGCGCCGAAATGGAGCGCCTGATCGGCGAGGCCGCCGGGCCCGGCCAGGCCGATTTCCTGGACGCCACCCGCATCGCCACCGCCCTGCTCGGCGCTTCCATCGCCACCAACCTCTTCATGCTGGGCTTTGCCTGGCAGAAGGGCCTGGTGCCGCTCTCCGCCGCGGCCATAGAGCAGGCCATCGCGTTGAACCGCGTGGCCGTCGAGGCCAACAAGGCCGCCTTCCTGTGGGGCCGCCGCGCCGCCCACGACCTGGTCGCCGTCGAAAAGGCGGTCGCACCGAAAAGCGAACCCCAGGCCCATCATCTGTCCCAGAGCCTGGACGAAGTCGTCGCCCGCCGCGTCCAGATCCTCACCGCCTATCAGAACGCCGCCTACGCGGCGCGCTACAGTGCGCTGGTTGACAAGACCAGGGCCGCCGAGGCGGCCAAGGCGCCGGGCTTTACCGGCCTCGCCGAAGCGGTCGCGCGCTATTACTTCAAGCTACTGGCGGTGAAGGACGAGTACGAGGTGGCGCGGCTGTACAGCGCGCCGGAATTCCGCCGCGGCCTCAGCTCGCAGTTCGACGGCCGCTACAAGCTGTCCTTCCACCTCGCCCCGCCGCTGTTCGCCAAGCGCGATCCCGATACCGGCCATCTGCAGAAGCAGGAGTTCGGGGCCTGGCTGCTGCCCGCCCTCTCCCTGCTGGCGAAGCTTAAGAGCCTGCGCGGCACGGCCCTGGACATCTTCGGCTACAGCGACGAGCGCAAGATGGAGCGCCGCCTCATCGCCGACTACGAAACGCTCATGGACGAAGTGTTCGCGAAGCTGACGCCGGACAACCACGCCCTGGCGGTGGACCTGGCCTCGATCCCGGAGAAGATCCGCGGCTTCGGCCACGTGAAGGAAGGCCACGTAAAGGCCGCCAAGGCCTGCGAGGCCGACCTGCTCGCCGCCTTTCGCGACCCCAACCTGCCCCAGCGCCGCGCCGCCGCGGCGGCAGAATGAGGCCGGGATCCGGCACCTGAAACGAGGGGGCCGCGTGCGGCGCCCGCAAGGCGGCGGCCCATCGGTCAACCTTGTTGCATAGTTTCCCGCAGCGCGCATAAATTAATGCGCGAATGAGGCCTCTCGTCCGCTCATTTCCTGCCGCAGGCGACTCTAGCGCTGGAGTTCACGATGCACCGGTTCCTGATAGCGATGTGTTCCGTAGCAGGCATGATGGTCGCGGCGAGTTCGGCGGCCCATGCACAGTTCTATATCGGCGTCCACGGCGGCGCCAACTTCGTACAAGACAGCGATTTCGACAACGCCAGTGGCGTCGACGCCGAAGCAAGCCTCGACCCGGGATTCGTGGTCGGCGGCGTCGCCGGCTACCGCATCGGCATCCAGGACAGCCTCTCGGTCGACGTCGAAGGCGAGTTCTCCTACCGCCTCAACGACGTCGACAAGGTCTCGGCCTCCGGCTTCTCCACGACCGCGAGCGGCGAAGTCCAATCCTTCCTGTGGATGGCGAATGCCTGGCTGAACTGGGAGATCGGCGACAGCGGCTTCGCGCCCTACGTGGGCGGCGGCTTCGGGGGTGTCCACATCGACATCAACGACGTGCAGGCCGCCGGGGTCAACCTGGACAGCGAGAGCGACTTCATGCTCGGCGGCCAGGTCGGCGGCGGGCTCGGCTATCAGCTCGACGAGCATGTCGTCGTTTCGCTGGACTACCGCTTCCTCATCACCGAAGGCACCAAGTTCGAGACCTTCGACGTCGAGTACCAGAACCACTCGGTGATGCTGGGGCTCAAGTACCTGTTCTGAGACGCTAGCGCTGCGCCGCGGCTTCGTCGCCCATGCCTTCCAGGATGCGGTCGGCGCGGCGGGTGGCCGCCTCGAACTGATCCTCGAAGCCCTTCATCCGCGACTTGGGCTCCTGGTAGTAGGCGGTCAGCTTCAGGGCCTGGATGAAGACCCAGTTCAGCACACGGCCCCAGAAGCGCATGGGGCGGATAAAGTCGAACAGCAGCACCACGCGCGGCTGCGGCGTGTCGTTGCGCACCTCGTGGTCGTAGGTGTCATCGAAGACGATGATCTTGCCGGGCTGCCAGACGCACTTGTGATTCTCGACCCGCATGTAGCAGTTCTCGCGGTCATCCGGCACGACGAGGCCCAGGTGGGCGCGCAGGATGCCCTTGGTGACACCCTTATGGGCGGTGATGTGATAGCCCGGCTCCAGGATGGAGAACCACGCGGTCTGCAGCGTCGGCACCTGCTCCAGCAGCCTGCTCGTCACCGGCGCATGGGCGCAGTTGCGCCCCAGCTTGGCGCCGAAGCCGTAGAGGATGAAGGTACGCCACTGCTTGTCCTTGGCGATGCGCCTCTGGTCGGTGGAAACCTCCTCGAAGGCTGGCACGCTCTCCTTGTGCTCCAGGATTTTCTGAAGCTCGGCATTGATCTCCTGCCAACGGTCCTCGAAGGGCTTCAGGAAAGGGAAGTCGGCGGTGGCCAGCACCGGGTCGTTGCTGACCAGCGACTGTTCGGCGAGGAAGCCGCGCAGTCGGCGAATCAGGCGCTTACCGAATTTCTTGACCTTCTTGCGGCGCGTGGCCCGAAAATTGTCGGCCAGTTGCATGATCTCTCCCCCAAAACTTCTTCTTAGTTTTTATTCTTAGTTCTTGTTCTTCTGTTGCTCTAATTCCGCCGCACGGGCCTCAAAGGCCGCCGTCCGTGGCACGATTTTGCGAACCAGAGTCGCCATGCGTTCCAGTTCACTGTCCGGCATACCGTCGTAGCACGGCAGGACAACCAGCTTGGCCAGCAGCCCGGCGGCGACCTGGGGGTGCAGTTCGGGGCGGTCCGGCGGCGCGGCCACCGCCTGGTTGCGCGGCAGATTGGCCGCGTCGAAACCGTGGCGGCGCATCTCGGCAACGAAGGGCAGCGGCTGCTCGACCATGGCCGAAAAGGCCCAATAGTCGTGGTGCGCGTTGGCCTGGCCGGGCAGCGGCAGGCTGCCGGCCAGCAGGTCCCTCAGGCGGCGGCCCTTGGCGGCGCGGCGCGCCAGCACGGCGGGATCGAACCGCTGCAGGCGGCGGCACAGCAGGGCCGTCAGGGCCGCAGAGGGCCGAATGCGCAGGCTCTTGGCTTTCTTGTACTTGGCGACGTTGCGCACCCGCTCGGAGACCTGGTCCTCGAAGTCCTTGCCCTGCGCGGCATAGAAGCGCTGCATCAGGCCGAAGACCAGCGGCAGCGACAGCAGCTTCAGGCCGGCGAACTGGAAGACGCGCTTGGCCTGGCGCTTCGTCGGCTGGATCGGGTAGGCCGCCTGGATGGCGCGCATCTTTTCCAGCAGGGCCGGCTTGCGCACGACCGCCAGGGCACCGCCCAGGGCGGTCGCATTCTTCAGTGGCCCGAAGGAGAACATGGTGAGATCGGCCTTGGGATTGCCCGGGTAGTCGAGGCCGTTGAACACCTGGGCACAGTCCTCGACGACAATCAGGCCGGCCTCGTGGGCGGCGTCGACCAGATGGTCGAACTGCAGGCGGCAGCCGAAGAGGTGGGCGACGATCAGCACCTTGGAGCGCGGCGTGATCGCCCGCTTCAGGCTTTCCGCGGTGGGCGTCAGGCTGTCGATGTCGAAATCGATCGGCACCGGCTGGTAACCTTCCCGCTTCACGATGTTGACCATGCCGTTGATGTTCATCGCCGAGAAGATCACCTCGTCGCCGGGCCGCAACTCCAGGGCCTGCAGCAGCAGGTCGAAGCCGCTGCGCACCGAAAAGCACAGCAGCGCGCGCTCGCCCGGCCAGTAGGCCTCGGCCCGGGCGACCAGGTCCTCGCGCTTGCCCGTCGTCAGGCAGGCCAGGGCGCCGGCGGCGAGGTCTGCCCAGCCGATCTGCAGCCGCATCCGCGGCCACAGTCTCATGACGAAAATCCTAGCAATGCTGTCTTCCCTCTACACGGCCCGCCGCAGCGGCCCTAACCATCACGGCAATGTGAAGCGGCGAATTTACACCCCGCGAAGGGAAAACTCTAGCGTTTCGGCGGCGCCCCCCTACTCCAGACGCCAGTAATCACCGACGTCGTTCTTGCGGCGTTCTTTCCGGGCCAGGAAGTCCTCGTCCAGCGTGCCGTCCAGCACCTGGACGAGGTCTTTGCGGACACGGGAGTTGTTGCGGAAATACTGGTGGCCGGTCGGATCGGCGGTCCAGGCACTGGCGCCCTTGGCCTCCCAGACCACCCGCGGCGCCACGTTGACCACCGAGACCTTCCGGGGCAGCCCGGTCTCGCCACCCGATCCACCGCCCGATCCACCACCGGGCCCGCTGCGGCCCAGGCGGTCCGGGTTGCCCATGGCGTAGTCGCTGGCCTTCAGCGCCGCGTCCTGGTGGTTGTAGTAGACCGTCAGCCGCCGGCAGCCGCGCAACAGCGGGGCGATCTTGTAGTTGTTCTGCAGGGTGTCGTCGTCCTCGTCGGCGGCCGCCAGGACCACCTCGTCGAACAGCGGCGGGATGTTGTTGCCGACGAAGGTGCGCATGGCCTGCACCGCGCCGCGCAGCGCCCAGTTGCCCATCGAATGGCACAGCAGGTGGATGCGCCCGTTGCAGCGGTCGTTGCGCGGCGTGTTGCGGATGAAGTCGGTGGCCTTCAGCAGCGCGCGGCCCAGCGCCGGGCCGGAGATGCGCGCACGGTCGCGGTCGTCGGCATAGGTGCGCTGGGACACCCCGGCACCCAGCGAGGGCCAGGTGAACAGCAGCACCGTCATGTCCTTGCCGCCGGCCGCCAGCCACTGCTGCAGCTGCGCGGCGCGGCCCGCCGCCTGGCGGAAGGTGTGGTCGTAGCCATGCACGAAGATCAGGGCATCACCCTTCTTCAGCATGTCCTGGCGCACGGCATCGAAGATCGCCGTGCTGCCCAGCTTCGACTGTGTCGCGTCCTCTTTGCTGAGAGTCTCCTTGGGGACGAAGATCTTGGCCTTGCCGGCGAAGCCGTCGAGGTCCTTCTTGAACAGCTCGGTACCGGGAAAGTTCACCCGGCCGAAGCGCAGTTCGTCGACGTTGGGGTGGAATTCCTCGCCGATCTCGGCGTCCTCGCCGTCCTTGAGCACCTTGCGGTTGGTCGCGAAGTAGACGTTCGTTGCCATGTCCCTGCCCTCCTTGTGCCGGCTGCCCGCGTCCGGCAGCCGGCCGGTCCCGATCCGGCGCGACCTTACCAGTCTCGCGGCGGCCGCGGCAGGCGGTCGAAAGGGGTAGTTCGGGAGGGTCCTGCGTTCAGGTCCCCACGTTCAAGCCCCCCGCGTTCAAGTCCCGGCCGTCAGGGTCCCGGAACGTCGATTTCGGCGCCAGGGACAGAGGCCGCCGAGCCCGACCGTTCCGCAAAGGCCATTCCAGTCCCTTGCGCGGCCCCTACGGCGGGCCGATTTACCGCTGTTTTCCGGGCCCGCAGAACTACATCTTGCAATGCTTGGGAAATGGGCCTATCTGATCGTTACCGATATTGGCCGTTTGACTGGGCCGCTTCGCCGCGTCACTGACGGGCGTGCACGTTTCAGACTACACTCACCAAAATCGACTAATCGGGTTATCGGCTGCGACGACCGCGCCGAGGCTCACGTGCAATCCGTTTGTGAAAGGAATTTTCCATGATTACGGGCACCGTTAAGTTCTACAACGACCAGCGTGGCTACGGCTTCATCCAGCCGGAAGACGGCCAGAAGGACGTTTTCGTCCACGCGACCGCTCTCGAGCGCGCCGGCATCGTCGGCCTGCGCGAAGGCCAGAAGGTCCGTTTCGAGACCGAGACCGACTCGCGTAGCGGCAAGCTTGCCGTTGGCGCCATTGAGGTCGTCTGACGCATCGCGGCTGTAAAAGCCACGACGTAAGCTCTGGAGCCGCCCCTTCAAAAAGGGGCGGCTCTTTTGCTTTCTGGGTGCCGATTATCTCTATCTTCATCCGAGTGTCCGAAACTCGCCCCCTGGGATGCGCTATGTTGAGCCCTGCACGGAATCGCCGGGCGCGCGATCGCCGGAATTGCCATTCTACCGTGTAGCGATCCGTGCCTCCCGGACAACACTTCTGGCCGAAACTGAGACGTGACCCTGAAACAGCAGCATAGCGCGGCCCCGGCCGCAGCCTCCGGCACCGCTCCCGGTGCCCGGCAGTGGGTCCGTACCCTGGCGCCCTACCGCGATCCGAACCATGCCCGCAGCATCTTCGAGATTGCCATCACCTTCCTGCCGTTCGCCGGTCTGTGGGTGCTGGCCTGGGCGACCATCCATCTCGGCTACTGGCAGTTCTCGCTGCTGCCCTCGCTGCTCGCCGGCGGCCTGCTGGTGCGCCTGTTCATGATCCAGCACGACTGCGGCCACGGCGCCTTCTTCCGCCACCGCCTCGCCAACGACTGGGTCGGCCGGGTGATCGGCGTGCTGACGCTGACGCCCTACGACGCCTGGCGCCGCGCCCATGCGATCCACCATGCCGGCGCCGGCAACCTGGACCGCCGCGGCATCGGCGACATCGACACCCTGACGGTCGGCGAGTACCGCGCCCTCACCCCCTGGGGCCGCTTCCGCTACCGTCTTTATCGCCATCCCCTGGTCATGTTCGGGCTCGGCCCGGCCTATATCTTCATGCTGCGCCACCGGCTGCCAATCAGCGCCGAGGGGCACGGCCAGGGCCGTCACCGCCGGCGGGCCTGGGTCAGCGCCATGGCGCCCAACCTGGGCGTCGCCGCCCTGGCCGCCGTCCTGATCTGGCTGGTCGGCACCGGACCCTTTCTGCTGGTGCAGTAGCCGATCACGCTTTGCGCGGCCGCCTAGGGCGTCTGGCTGTTCTACGAGCAGCACCAGTTCGAGGAGACCTACTGGGCCGAAGAAGGCGAGTGGAATCTGAACGAAGCCGCCCTGCGCGGCAGCTCGCACTACGACCTGCCGGGCGTGCTGCGCTGGCTGACCGCCAACATCGGCATGCACCACATCCACCACCTGCCCAGCCGCATCCCCTACTACCGCCTGCCCCGCGTGCTGCGCGACCATCCCGAACTCAGCGGCGTCAGCCGCCTGACCCTGTGGCAGAGCCTGGGCTGCGTCCGCCTCGCCCTATGGGACGAGACACAACGCCGCCTGATTTCTTTCCGCGACGCCCGCAAGAAGTAGCCGCACTTCTTCGCCGCGGCAGGACGTTGTCAAGATGACGGGCTGGCGGCTTCCGGCTAGGTTTGCGCTCCCCAAAAGACGCGGAGGACGCCGATGAGCCAGGATCTGATCTTCTATACCAACCCGATGTCGCGCGGCCGCATCGTCCGCTGGATGCTGGAAGAGGTCGGCTGCCCCTACACGGCCGAGATCGTCGACTACGGCCCGACGATGCGCTCGCCCGAATTTCTCGCCCTCAGTCCCCTCGGCAAGGTGCCGGCAATCCGCCACGGCGACCAGGTGGTCACCGAATGCGCCGCCATCTGCGCCTACCTCGCCGACGCCTTTCCCGATGCCGGGCTGGCGCCACCGCCGGCCCAACGCGGCGCCTACTACCGGGCTTTGTTCTTCGGCGCCGGCCCGCTGGAACAGGCGGCGACCAATCACGCCATGGGTTTCGAGCCGGAAGGCGACCGCCAGCAGGGCACGGTCGGCTACGGCACCTACGCCCGCATGTTGGACGCTCTCCAGAAGATCGTCCCGGCCGAGGGCTACGTCACCGGCAAGAATTTCTCCGCCGCCGACGTCTACCTCGGCGCCCACATCAGCTGGGGCCTGCAGTTCGGCTCCCTCGAGGACCGCCCGGGGTTCGCCGACTATGCCGCCCGTTGCGGCGACCGCCCGGCGCACCACCGCGCCACCGAACTGGACGACGCCCTGGTGCCGGCGGAATCGGCGGCCGGCTAGGCTGCGGGTTCCTTTGGCAGGGTCACGCCGACCATGCAGTCGCGGGTGACGAGTTCGGCCAGCGCGTCTTCGTCCCAGCCGTCGGTGCCCGCCGGGCGCTCAGGGATCACCATGTAGCGCAGGTCGGCGGTGGAATCGTGCACGCGCACCTCCACATCGTCTGGCAGCGTGGTGCCGAACTCGGCCAGCACTTTACGGGGTTCGCGCACCGTGCGGCTGCGGTAGCTGCGCGACTTGTACCAGTCCGGCGGCAGGCCGATGAGCAGGCGCGGGTAGCAGGAACACAGGGTGCAGACGATGACGTTGTGCACCTCGGGCGTGTTCTCCACCGCGCGGATCGGAATGCCGCCGGCATCGATATCCAGCTCGCGCGCCGCCGCGTTCACATCCGCCAGCATACGCGCCTTGAAGCCGTCGTCGGTCCAGGCGCGCGCCACCATGCGGGCGCCCGCCGCCGGGCTCTTGGCGTCGATCGCCTCCAGCATGGCGCGCAGTTCGTCGGCGCTGAACAGGCCCTTTTCGATCAGCAGGTCGCCGACGGCCTGGGTCATCGCCTGGTAGTGGGTCAGCGGCGTCTCCTCCAGGTCCGGCTGGAAGGCTTTCGGACCGTGGTCGTGGTCGCCATGGCCATGCCCGTGCGGATGCCCATGCGGATGCCCATGCGGATGATCGTGCGCCATCAGACTCGTTCCTCCGCCGGCTCCAGCCAGTTCTCGTAGATGTCGACCACGGTGGTGTCCCGGGACGGGCCGTCGTAGGCGTCCCACAGCTCGGCGGTCGCGAAGAGCACCCGGTAGAGCGGCAGCGCCGGCGCGCCGCTGCGTCCGTAGGCCAGTTCCTCCGGGTTGCGGTAGGGCCCGAGAATCTCGGTCACCCGCCCCTGCTTGCCGCGCACGAAAAAGGGCGTGCGCACATGGCCCGGCGGAAAGGCGGCGCGCACCGTAACGGTATCGCCGACGGCGAAGCGCGCGCTCACGGCTTCTTCTCGCTGCCGGCAGGCCAGGCGGCCGTGACCTCGGCCATGCGGCGGCCCAGTTCGTCCACCGTGATCACGCCCTTTTCCAGCAGGTTGTTGGTAATGGAGGCGATCCAGCGCTCGTAGTAGCTCATCTCGTCGTAGGCGCCGGGCCCCAGTTCCTCGATGCCGCGGCGCAGTTCGTCGGTGGTGATGACGCCGCGTTTGGGATCGCCCAGCAGGCGCAGGATGGCGTCGACCCGCTTCTCCCAGGGGGCATAGTCGTGCTCCGCCCCGGGATCCACCGGCCCGGCGGGCAGGCCGCCCATGTCGTGGTGGCGGCGCAGCAGCAGCGCGCCGCCCTCCTTGCTTTTGATTTCCTCGCTCATGGCAGCAGTATCGGCCCGGGCGACGGAAAGCGTCAATGGGGCCAACCGGGGGGCCGGCAGGACGTGCCGAACCGGCAGATTTTGCCCGGCAAAAAAGGGGCGTCACTCCGTGGTCGCAAGACCGCTGCCGGGCCCGCCGGCCGAAAAGCGGCGAAATCCGCCGCGTCGGGAGGGACCCGGCCGTGCGCCCGGGCCAGGCGCGGTTGTTGCAAGAAAACCCGCACCTGCAGGACGCAGCCCGTCAGACCACGAAGGCCGAACCACCGGAGCCGACACTAGGCCAGAACCGACACCAGGACCGAACGATGACTTCCGTATCCAGCAATTATGCCGCCTTCCAGGGACTCTTGGGGCCGAACAGCGCCGGCAGCCGGACGTCCAAGACCGCTGCCGAGGAGGAATACAGTAAGTTCCTCGACAAGATGGCCGGCATGGTGGAGGAGAAATCCAAGCAGCAGGGCGTCCAGCAGGGCAGCACCGCGGACGCGCCGGCCATTCACGCCATGGCCGGGGCCTCGAACCCGGGCTTCCAGGCCCAGCAGATCGCCCAGCAGATGGACGCCCAGCAGATGGATGAGGAAGCGGCCGAGGCCACCGGCGCCGTCGGCGAGGAAGAGCCCGAAAGCGAATCGGCGGCCGTCCGGGCCTTCCTCGAGTACATGTCCAAGACCCCCGAGGAGCGCTACTTCGATGCCTTCCTGAAGTCGAAGGGCATGACCCAGGAAGAATTCGACGCCTTGCCGGTAGAGGAAAAGCAGGCGCTGATGCAGGAATTCCAGGAAACCATCAAGCAGCGCGTCGAGAACGACACCACCGAGAAACTCGCCAAGGCGGGCAGCAGCGCCTGGCTGTAACGGCTTCGGGCCGGGGCGCCTGAAGGCGGCCCCCCCGCCTGGCCACCTGGCCACCTGTTAGGCCAGCATGCCCAGGGCCTGCTTGTAGAGGTCGAGGATCGCCTCCTGCTCCTGGCGGTCACCGGAGTCCATCTTGCGCAGACGAACGATCTGGCGCATGACCTTGGTGTCGAAGCCCTCACCCTTGGCTTCCGAATAGACTTCGCGGATATCCGCCGTCAGCGCCGCCTTTTCCTCTTCCAGGCGCTCGATACGCTCGATGAGAGACCGCAGCCGGTCCGCCCCAATGCCGCCAGCATCAGACATGCTTTAACTCCTGATTACGCCCTAGTTCGTGCGCGGGATTCGACCCTCATGAAGGGCCGCGAGACTAGCCGCCGGGGCACGGCCTGACAATGTCCGTTCGGGGCCGAACGGGCCCAAAAGAGAATGCAAAGCGGGGATAACCCGCCAGAACCCGGGCCAGAACCTGGCCCAAAACCCGGCTCCCTACTTATGCTTGTGGCTCTCGGCGAAGGCGGCCTTCTGCTCGGCCGTCGCCTCGGTCTGGTAGCGGTCCTTCCAGTCTTCGTAGGGCATGCCGTAGACCAGCTCGCGCGCCGCGGCGTAGTCCATCTTCACGCCCTTGTCCTCGGCGGCGGCCAGGTACCACTTGGACAGGCAGTTGCGGCAGAAGCCGGCCAGGTTCATCAGGTCGATGTTCTGCACGTCGGTACGCTCGCGCAGGTGGGCCACCAGGGTACGGAAGGCCGCGGCCTCCAGCTCGGTGCGGGTCTTGTCATCCATCGACGTCATCTCTTTTCCTTTCGCATCTGCCCTCTTGGCCTCGGGAATCTGGGGCGCCTGCCCCGCTTTGTCCAGGCCGGAGCCGTGCAGGCCTGCGGTGATCCGTCGCCGGCTCGATTTCCCGGCGGCATTTCACCGGATTTCACCAAATTTCAATTGTAGAGCGAGAGGTCCCTCCCCATCTGGCAACAAAATCAGACCGGACAGGCTTAGCGGAGAAGTTCCCATGCGCATTGCGCTCGCGATCATCGCAACGCTCTGTCTCGCCGCGAGCCCGGCCGGCGCCGCCGGCATTCAGCAGATCACGCTGCCCGACACTGAGGGCGCCATCGCCCTGGAAGGGGCCGTGTGGACCCCTTGCGCCGCCGCGCCCGAGACCGTCACGCTGCGCCGCCTGCCGCTGCCCGGCACGGCAAACTGCCCTGTCGTCGGCGAAGATCTGCCGCTGGTGGTGATCTCCCACGGGGCGCGCGGCTGGTTCGGCGGCCACCAGGACACCGCCGCCGCCCTGGCCGATGCCGGCTTCGTCGTTGCCGCGATCACCCATCCCGACGCACCCGGGCGCGCCTGGCGCGCCGAGCGGCCGGCGGCGATCAAGCGGCTGGTCGACTTCATGCTGGAGAACTGGGCGGACCACGAACGGCTCGATGGTCGGCGCATTGGGTTTTTCGGCTTTTCCCGCGGCGGCTACACGGGCCTCGTGCTCATCGGCGGCACGCCCGACTTCCGCCTGGCCGGACGGCACTGTCAGGAAGTGCCCGACGATCCGATCTGCCGGGTGGGCCCCGACGCAGGGCCGCCGCCGGGCAGTGCCCCCGCGCCCGCAGGCCCCTTCACACAGGATCCGCGCATCGGCGCCGCCGTCATCGCCGCGCCGCTCGGCCTCGTGTTCTCGCCGGAAGGCTTGCAGGGCGTCAGCGTCCCGGTGCAACTCTGGCGCCCGGAGAACGATGCGCTGGCGCGGCATCCTTACAACGCCGAAGCCGTCTACCAAGGCCTGCCGCAAAAGCCCGAGTACCATGTGGTGGCCGGGGCCGGGCATTTCGCGATACTGGCACCCTGTCTCCCGCCGCAGGCCGCGCGGGCGCCCGCCATCTGCAAAGACGCGCCGGGCTTCGACAGGACCGCCTTCCATCGGGCCTTCAACGCCGACATCCTGGCTTTCTTTCGCCGGCATCTCGGCGTGCAGTAACGTGCAGTAAGGAGTAATGGGCCGGCGCCGGGGCGCGTCTCAGTCGCCCCTGGGCACGCTGGCCTCGATCAGGTAGTCGACCACCTGTTTCAGCGCTTCCTGCTTGTTGGCGCCCTCCGCGCAGGCCCGGTGGTAGACCGCGAGCTGGCGGTGAGACGAGGTGCCGCGCCGCAGGATCTCGCGGGCGTGCTGGATCTCGCGCAGGCAGCCCAGCGCCTCGGCATGGTCGCTGGTCAGGCCGATGATCTCCTCCAGCAGGACATCGTAGGGCACCACCTCACCGCGGCCGAAGTCGACCAGCCCCTCGTCCATGCCATAGCGCTGGGCGCGCCAGCGGTTCTCGTCGATCAGCATGTTGGAGTACTTGCGCCAGCGCTGGTTGTTGCGCTTCAGGATATAGAGCATGCGCAGCAGGCTGACGTAGAGCGCGGCAATGGTGACGCCGTCCTCCAGGTGGGTGCAGACGTCGGCGATGCGCATTTCCAGAGTCGGGAAGCGCGCCGAGGGCCGGATGTCCCACCAGATCTTGGTGCCGTCCTGCAGCAGGCCGGCGCGCACCATGACGTCGAGGTGGCGCTGGTATTCGCCGAAACTGTCGAAGGTTTCCGGCAGGCCGGTGCGCGGCAGTTCGTGGAACACCGACAGGCGGTAGCACTTCAGGCCGGTGATCTCGCCGCGCCAGAACGGCGAGGAGGTCGACAGCGCCAGCAGGTGCGGCAGGAAGTAGCTGACCTGCTGCATCAGGTCGATGCGCAGCTCATCGTCGTCCAGGCCGCAATGCACGTGCATGCCGCAGATGACCAGGCGGCGCACCACCGCCTGCATGTCACGCGCCAGATCGTCGTAGCGTTCCTTGCGGGTGTGCTTCTGGGTGTCCCACTGGGCGAAGGGATGGGTCGAGGCGGCGAGCGGCGCGATGCCGTAATCGCCGGCAATGCGCGCGATGGTGCGGCGCAGCTCGGCCAGCTCGGCGCCGGCCTGGGCCACGGTCTCGCACTTGCTGGTGCCGACCGCGATCTGCGACTGCAGGAACTCTGGGCTGACGCGCTCGCCCAGCTCCTGCTCGCAGCGGGTCATCAGGCTGTCGGGCGGATCGACGACCAGGTTGCGGGTCTCGCAGTCGACCAGGAGGTATTCCTCCTCCATGCCGACGGTGAAGCTCGGCTCCCGTATCGTGCTGCCGCTGCTCATCCCCCGACCTCCCCCGCCTCAACCGTTCAGTAGTGTTCGACGCGATACAGCGCCGGGTCGCGCAACACCGCTTCCAGCGCCGCGCCAAGCCGTTCGGCCCAGGCGGCGGCGCCCTGCTGGGTGTCGATGAGATCCTGGCGCACCTCGATCAGCACGTTGGCGAGGCCGCGGCGGTCGCCGTGGGTGTGCTGGGTGTATCCGTGCTCGTCGGCGCCGGAATAGGGTTCGTTGTCGCCCACCGTCAGCCCGTCGGCGCGCAGCCGGTCCATCAGTGGTCTGGGCAGCCGCGGATCGCGATTCCACAGGATGCCGATCTCCCAGGGCCGCTGCAGGCCGTGCATGATCGGCGTGAAGGAGTGCATGGAAACCAGCGCCGGTGTCTTGCCCGCCGCCTGCAGGGCGTCGACCTGCGCCGCGATGGCGGCGTGATAGGGCCGGAAGAAGGTCTCGATGCGCGCCGCCCGGTCGGCCTGGCTCAGGTCGCGATTGCCCGGCACCACGGTCCCGTCGCTGATCTCCGGCACCAGGGTCGGGTTGTCGGTCTGGCGGTTGGGATCGACGATGAGGCGCGAGAAGTGGCTGAGCACCGCCGGGGCGTCGAGCCGCCGGGCCAGGTGGCGGGTCACCTCGGCGATGCCGATGTCCCACGCGATGTGGCGGGTCAGCGCCGACTCGTCGAGGCCGAGCGATTGCAGCGCCCGCGGGATGAAGCGCGTCGCATGGTCGCACAGCAGCAGCAGCGGCGCCTGGCCGGCGGCGTTGAACAGTTCGAAAGGGCGCGGCGCGTCGGCCGCGAGGAGCTCGGAGCCCAAAAGCCCGGAATCCTGCGCGTCTTTGCGGGGGGTATCGGTCATCTCTGCGGTCGACATGAGACGCCGACTATAGCCGCCGCCGCCCCGCCAGGAAAAGCCCTCAAGCAGGTTTCTCCGTGATCCGCCCCCGGTAAAGTAAAGGGAAATCAACCATGAAGCCGCTAGAAGCCGGGCCATCGCCAAAGGCCCAAACGCCCATTGCAAGGAGGGGGAGCCGCCCCGATACTGCCCGGCATGACGGAACCGCGCCAGACGGCAGGCCAGGACGTGGCGTCCGAGGTCCGCCCCAACACCTTCTTCTGCATCGACGGCCACACCTGCGGCAACCCGGTGCGCCTGGTGGCCGCCGGCGGCCCGGCGCTGCGCGGCGCCTCGATGAGCGAGAAGCGCCAGGATTTCCTCGCCCGCTACGACTGGATCCGCACCGGTTTGATGTTCGAGCCGCGCGGCCACGACATGATGTCCGGCGCGATCCTCTATCCGCCCACGCGCGACGACTGCGACGTCGGTGTGCTCTACATCGAGACCTCCGGCTGCCTGCCGATGTGCGGACACGGCACCATCGGCACGGTGACCTTCGCCATCGAGCGCGGCCTGGTGCAGCCGCGGGTGCCCGGCCTGCTGCGCCTGGAGACTCCCGCCGGCCCGGTCGAAGCGCGCTATTTTCTGCGTGACGGCCATGTCGACTCGGTGCGCCTCACCAACATCGGCTCCTACCTCGCTGCCGAAGGTGTCGGCGTCGACTGCCCCGGCCTCGGCGCGATCACCGTCGACATCGCCTACGGCGGCAACTTCTACGCCATCGTCGAACCGCAGCGGAATTACACCGACCTCGCGGACCTGACGCCCGCCGACATCCTGCGCCTGTCGCCGCTGCTGCGCGCGGCGCTGAACGACAAGACCGACATCGTGCATCCCGACGACCCGACGATCCGCGGCGTCAGTCACATCCTGTGGGCCGGCAAGGCAACCAGACCGCCGAAAGAAGGTGGGGCCGACGCGCGCAACGCCGTGTTCTACGGCGCCAAGGCGATCGACCGCAGCCCCTGCGGCACCGGCACCTCGGCGCGCATGGCGCAGCTTCATGCCAAGGGCCGGCTGAAGACCGGCGACAGCTTCGTGCACGAAAGCATCATCGGCAGCCTGTTCACCGGCCGCGTCGAGGCGGAGACCCAGGTCGGCAGTCACCCGGGTAATGTACACAGGGGCATCGTGCCGTCGATCGAGGGCTGGGCGCGCATGACCGGCCTCAACACCATCACCATCGATGCGCGCGATCCCTACGCGCACGGCTTCCAGGTGGTCTGAGCAGCATGGAACATCATCACGCAGGCCACTCTCCCGGCCATGCTCATGGCCACGATCATGGCCACGGGCACGGACATGGCCACGCGCACGGCGCCAACAACGAGACGCGCGTGCTCTGGGCCTTCCTGCTCACCGCCGGCTTCATGGGGGCGGAGGTCGCCGGCGGCCTGATCTCCGGGTCGCTGGCGCTGCTGGCCGACGCCGCGCACATGCTGACCGATGCCGCCAGCCTGGCGCTCGCCTGGTGCGCCTTCCGCATCGCACGGCGCCCGGCCGACCCGCGGCGCTCCTACGGCTACCACCGCGGCCAGGTACTCGCCGCCTTCGTGAACGGCGCCGTCCTGGTCGCCATCGTGGCCTGGATCTTCATCGAGGCCATCCAGCGCCTGATGAACCCGGTCGCCGTGGAGGGCGGCCTCATGCTGGGGGTCGCCACCCTCGGCCTGATCGTGAACATCGCCGCCTTCTGGGTGCTGCACGGCGGCGACCGCGAGAATCTGAACATGCGCGGGGCCGCCGCCCATGTGCTGGGCGATCTGCTGGGTTCGGCCGCCGCCATCGCCGGCGCGCTGATCATCCTGTGGACCGGCTGGATGCCCATCGATCCACTTCTATCCATGCTGGTCGGCCTGCTGGTGTTGCGCAGCGCCTGGCTGGTGGTCCGCGAGTCGGTGCACATCCTGCTGGAAGGCACGCCGACGCAGATCGAACCGAAGGATCTGCGCCAGGCCCTGCTGGACGACGTACCCGGGCTGGAGGACGTGCATCATATCCATGCCTGGTCGCTGCCCCCGGAGATGCCGCTGCTGACCCTTCATGCGAAGGTGCCCGAGGCCGCCGACCCTCAGGCCATCCTGCTGCGCATCAAGGAGGTGCTGTCCCACCGCTACGGCATCGACCACTCCACCGTGCAGATCGAACGCGGCAACTGCGGCGACGACTGATGAGGCAATCCACCGAATTCATCGTGCTGTAAGGTTGCAGACAGCCTCGGCAGCGCCAAATAAAGCCGTACGACCCGCAACGCCTCGACGCCTTTCCACCCCCGGAGATCCCATGCGTTTCCCGTTTCTCGCGCTAATCGTCGCTCTGCTGGTGACACCCGCCCAGGCCGCGGTCCAGACCGCCCAGACCTCCTCAGACAATCGGGGTGCCGGATCCCTGGGCCTCACCGCCATCTACCGCGCCGAGATTTTCCAGCAGAGCCTCGCGGCTGTCGGCAAGCCGACGCTGGTCGGCATGCCCCCGGCGGTGCCCCAGGGAATCCTCGACAGCCTGTCCTTCGCGCCGTCACAGGAGGTGGAGCGCGCGACGCGGCAAAAGCTGCTGGCCAGCGTGCTGGCGGTTACCGAGGGCGAACAGTTGGAGGAACAAGTCCGGCTGACGGTGCGCAGCGATGACCTGTGGCTCCAGTTCACCGAGGTACTGAACCAGGCCGAACTGTCGATCAACAACATGGCCGACATCACCGCCGCCACTTATCTGATCTCCTGGCAGGTGGTGAACAGCAACGCCGTCGGCGCCGGTGCCGCGGCAATCCGTGCGGTACGCGACAGCATTGCCACCGGCATGGCGGCGCAAGGACAGGTCGCGCGCATGAGCAATGCGGAGAAACAGCAGGCTGCCTCGGTCATGGCTTACATGGCCACCGTCGCCGCCAACAGCGCCAACGAACTACACCGCAGCGGCAACGAGGACGCGCTGGCCCGGCTGCGCGAGCATCTGCACGCGGCCGTGCTGACGGCGACGGGTGTCGATCTCGACCGCCTGCGCCTGACGGACACGGGTTTCGTCGCGCGCTAGCTGTGGGCTTTCCCACAGCCGCCACCCGACAAAATACCTAAAGTCCCGTCCATACCGCATGCCGATCGTGTGGAACGCCCAGGGGTGGGCGTGCGGCAGGGGCGGACCGGACGGGCTTCCCGCCACAAAAGCGGGAAAAGGGGTGGTAAAAAGTGCACGGCTTCGATTTGACCTGGAACACCGGGCTGCTGGTCCACGCGGCGGCCTTGCTGCAAGTCTTCGGATTTCTCAACCGCCGGCAGCTCGTCCTGCGTAGTCTCACACTGGCCGGCAGCCTGGTCTATCTGGCCTACTACTATTTCTACCCCGCGGCGCCACTGTGGGGCGCCATGTTCTGGAGCAGTGTGCTGGCGCTGGCCAATCTGGTGGGCATCGCCCGGGTGCTGCTGGAGCGCCGCGCCTCTCACTCCGACATGCGCCATGACTCTTTCCTGAACATCATGAAGGTGCTGACGCCGGGGGAGTTCCGCCGCCTCATGCAGATGGCGGAATGGCGCGTGGCGGAGCAGACCACCCAGCTGACTCGCGAAGGCCAGATCGCCCCCAGCCTCTATTTCGTCACCGGCGGGCAGGTCGAGATCGGCAGAAACGGCAAGGGCATAACCCTGGGTCCAGGCGCCTTCATCGGCGAAATTTCATTTTTGCTCAACGGGGGCGCCACGGCCGATGTCTTTGCCCCCGCCGGCACCGAATACATCGAATGGCCGCAGGAGAAACTGCGCAAGGCCATCGACCGCACGCCCTCCCTCGGCACGTCGCTGGAACGGCTGTTCAACCAGGAACTGGCGCGCAAGCTGGTCAACAGCTGGGAACCCGTGCTGCCTAAGAAGACAGCAGCACTTTTCGGAAGTTGACGTCGGTCGCGCGGGTGTAGCCGGGGTGGCTGCCCTCGCCGGTCTTGACGAACCCCAGCGCCATGAAGGTGCGGTGGTTCTCCGTCAGTTCGATGCGCACCTGCAATTCCAGCACTATGATACCCCGCGCCCGTGCCAAGGCCTCGGCCGTCTCGAACCGCCGCCGGGCGATGCCCCGGCCCCGCAGGTCCGGCCGCACCGCGATTTTGCCGAGATAGAGCGCATCGCCGCGCGGCGCCGCAAAGAGGCAGCCGGCGAGTGCGCCACCGACATAGGCCAGCACCAACTCCTCCTCCGCCGACTTGGCCGCCAGCTTTGCCGCGTCGAAGCTGTGCAGTGAGGACGGCGGATCGATGCGCCCATCCATATAGGCAAAGGACTCGCGCAGCAGGGCCAGCAGGCCATCCCAATCGTCGAAGCCTTCCGGCCTGGCGACGATGTGGAGAGGGGCGTCGGCGCGCAAGCTTTCCATTCAGCCGCAGGTCTCCAGGGACTTCTCCTGACGCTTGACGCTGAAGCCGTCGAAACGCTCCAGACCGTCGTCGCTCCTCAGCCACGGCAAGCGGTGCGAGTCGAAGGCGTGCCATTGCGGCACGAAGTCTTCGGGCCGGTCCAGCACACCGATATGCAGATAGAGACGCCCGGGCAGCTCCGCATCGCTGTAGCCGATGCGCGTACCGCAGTCCGGGCAGAAAGGCCGGTCGACACCGGGGCTCGAGGGGAACGCCCGCGGCTTGTGCTTCGTAAAGGCAATCTGCGGCAGCGCGTAGCCGACGAACACGGCAACCGGCCCGCCGGTCGCCCGCCGGCAGGTCGCGCAATGGCAGTAGGTGACGGAAAGCGGCTCTCCCGAGAGCCGCAGTTCCACCGCGCCGCAAGGGCAGCGGCCCGACGCTTCGCTCTGCACCGTCATGCCGCCACCGCCGGACGGGTATCGATGGCCTGCTGGATCAGGGCAACGATGCGCGCGCGCTCGTCGCCCTCCAGCGGCAGGCGCGGCGGGCGGCAATCCTCGGTGCCGTGGCCGCACAGGGCCTGGGCCAGCTTGATGTACTGCACCAGCTTGGGGTGGCAGTCGAGATGCAGCACCGGGGTGAACCAGCGGTAGAGGTCCAGGGCCTCGGCATAGCGCCCTGCCTCCGCCAGCTTCCACAGCTGCAGGGTTTCCGCCGGGAAGGCATTCACCAACCCGGCGACGGTGCCGACGGCGCCCAGCATCACCGATTCCATCACCAGGTCGTCGACGCCGCCGAACAGCACGTAACGGTCGCCGCAGGCATTCACGATGTCGGTCAGGCGGCGTGGATCGTCGGAGGATTCCTTGATGGCGACCAGGGTCGGCTCGTCGGCCAGTTCGGCGAACATCTCGGGCGTGATGTCGACGCCGTAGACGATGGGGTTGTTGTAGCACATGACCGGCAGGGCCGAAGCGCGGGCAACGGCGCGGTAGTGCGCCATGGTCTCGCGCGCGTCGGATTTGTAGACCATGGCCGGCAGCACCATCAGGCCGTCGGCGCCCAGCGCCTCGACATCGGCGGCATAGCGGCAGGCTTCCGCCGTCGTGGTCTCGGCGACGCCGGCGACCACCGGCACGCGCCCGGCGGCGGTCTCGATGGCGGCCTTCACCACCGCGCGTTTTTCTTCCGCCGCCAGCGAGCAGTTCTCGCCCACCGTGCCGAGCATCACCAGACCATGCACCCCGGCGCGGATCAGCATATCCAGGTGCGCCGTGGTTGCCTCCAGGTCGACCGCGCCCGTGGTGCTGAACTGCGTCGTCGCCGCCGGAAACACCCCCTGCCATTCCACCGTCATCGTTGCTTCGCCTCCGATTGGACTGTGCCTCTCCAGGGTCCTAGCATGGCCTGCCTTCTGTCATCAGGGAACCCGGAATGGACGACGACGCCCCCCCTCGCCCAGCACCCCCTTGCCCCGACCCCGCTTACCCCGCGGGACCCCGCCTCGCCGTGCTTGCGGTGGTGACGCGGGGCCATGCCGCCGGCCCACCGGGGGACTCTCCGATAAGCTTCCCGGGGACATTCGAGGTGCTGCTGGTGCGCCGCGCCAACCCGCCACAGGCGGGCCACTGGGGCTTTCCCGGCGGCAAGGTCGAGTGGGGCGAGGATCTCGCCGCCGCGGCGGTTCGCGAGTTGGAGGAGGAAACCGGCGTCACCGGGGGCAATCCCGTCGCCTTCGCCGCGATCGACCTGATCGAGGGCGATCCGGCCGGGCCCACTCATCACGCCAGCCATCAAGCAGCTCACCAAGCCGGTCACCACCACCTGATGGTCGCCGTGCGGCTGGACTGGCAGGCCGGCGACCCGGTCGCCCGCGACGATGCCTTGGAGGCCCGCTGGGTCCCGGCAGACGCACTGCCCCGACCGCTCTGCGCCGATGTCGCCCGGGTCGTTGCCGGGCTCACCGCCCGCGGCATGCCCAGGACTCACGCCTGATCTCATTGATCTTAAAATACTTTCCAGCCTTTCCTCAAAATTATGGAATGCCTTTCCATTGTCGCCTTGACGCCGGGGCTGGAAAGCCGCTTTAATAGGTTCTAAAGTGGTCATACCAAAATGCCAGTAAGGCAGACGTCACACGAACAGGGAGGCCGGTCAAGTCCGCCGCTGGGCAGTCCATAGGACCGCCGGGGCAACGGATACCGCAAGGGCCGGGGGAACAGCCATGGACCGACGATTTCAGGAAATTCCGCGCGAGCGCGTGGCCGACCGCATCGCCAGCGAACTGCTGCGCATGATCTCCAGCGGCGAGCTGGCGCCGGGCGAACGCCTGCCCGGCGAGCGCCAACTGGCCGACATGATGAGCGTCAGCCGGGTCTCCGTGCGCGCCGCGCTGCAGCAGTTGAAGGCACAGGGCTTCGTCACCGCGGTTCAGGGCGGCGGCACGCGGATCACCGCAGCGGCCGACCAGCTCGACTCGGCGCTGGCCCGTCTGGTGCGCGCCAACCGCAACAACCTGCACGACCTGGCCGAGGTGCGCGCCAACCTGGAGGTCTGGGCGGCACGCCGCGCGGCCGAGCGGGCAACGCCGGAACAGCTCAGCGAAATCGAGCGCTGCTTTGCCATCATCATGAGCCCGGACCGGCCGTCGCGCGCCAAGGCGGAAGACGATCTGAACTTCCACCTGGCCATCGCCAAGGCCTCCAACTCCGCCGTCTTCATGCACCTGATGTCGATCCTGGGCGACATCCTGGAGCAGATGTTCGCCTTCCACCGCTACAGCCTCTACGCCAGCCCGGCCGACGACCGCCGCTTCATGGAGCAGCACCGGGGCATCTGGGCGGCGATCCAGCGCGGCGACGGCGACGCCGCCGAAGAGGCCATGCGCGAGCACCTGAACACGGTGCTGTCGCGCTACGAAGAGGAAGAGGAAAGCGAAGCCGAGGCCGCCGCGGCCGCGGCGGTACCGCTGCCGCAAGCCGCCCGGGGCTGACTCCACCATGACACCGTCCGATCCCGGCGCCCTGCTGCGCCGGCTGTTCGACGCGGCCCTGGCCGCCGCCGACCCGGCCAAGGCCGTGCCGCGCTTCCTGCCGGCCGCACCAAAGGGCCGGACGCTGGTCATCGGCGCCGGCAAGGCCGCGGGCGCCATGGCCAAGGCCGTGGAGGACCATTGGCCCACGTCGCCTGAAGGCGGCGATCTGGAAGGGCTGGTGGTCACCCGCTACGGCCACGGCGTCGCCTGCGACCGCATCGAGGTGGTCGAGGCCGCCCACCCGGTGCCGGACCAGGCGGGCCTCGACGCCGCCCGGCGCATTCTCGAGAAAGTCCGGGGCCTCGGCCCCGACGACCTGGTGCTCTGCCTGAGCTCCGGCGGCGGTTCGGCCCTGCTGTCGCTGCCCGCCGAGGGCATCACGCTGGAAGAAAAGCAGGCGGTGAACAAGGCGCTGTTGCGCTCCGGCGCCGCCATCGACGAGATGAACTGCCTGCGCAAGCACCTCTCGGCCATCAAGGGCGGCCGCCTGGCCGCCGCTGCCGCGCCGGCCCGGGTGGTCAGCCTGCTGATCTCCGACGTGCCGGGCGACGATCCGGCGGTGATCGCCTCCGGCCCCACGGTGGCCGACCCGACCACCTTCGCCGACGCCCTGGCGATCCTGGAAAAATACAACATCGACGCGCCGGCCTCGGTGGTCGCCCACCTGAAGGCGGCAGCCGAGGAAACCCCCAAGCCCGGCGACCCCCGCCTCGCCGGCTGCGAGACACTGATGATCGCCCGGCCGCAGGACTCCCTGGAGGCCGCCGCCGCGGCGGCGCGCGAGGCCGGGGTGACGCCGGTGATCCTCGGCGATTCCCTGGAAGGCGAGGCCCGCGAGGTGGCCCAGGTCATGGCCGGCATCGCCCGCCAGGCCGCCCGCTTCGGCCAGCCGGCCCAGCCCCCTTGCGTCCTGTTGTCCGGCGGCGAGACCACCGTCACCCTGCGTGGCCAGGGCCGTGGCGGACGCAACGCCGAGTTTCTGCTGGCGCTGACCGTGGCACTGGAAAGCACCCCGGGAGAGGGCGCCGCCGGCATCCACGCCATCGCCTGCGACACCGACGGCATCGACGGCAGCGAAGACAACGCCGGCGCCCTGGCCGGCCCGGAAAGCCTGGCCCGCGCCGCCGCTGCCGGGCTCGACGCCAAGGCGATGCTGGCCGACAACGACGGCTACGGCTTTTTCTCCGCCCTCGGCGATCTGGTCGTCACCGGGCCGACCCTGACCAACGTGAACGACTTTCGCGCCATCCTGGTCACCGCCGACGCGGCGGCCGGCGGCACTTCCCACGCCTGACCGTCACGAAAAATTCGATTAGGCCGACACCGAATCCTGGGTAGACTCCCGCCATGCGACGCCAAAGAAAAGCAAAGATCGTAGCCACGCTCGGCCCCGTCAGCTCCTCCAAGGAGATGATCCGCGAGCTGTTTCGCGCCGGCGCCGACGTGTTCCGCCTCAACTTCAGCCACGGCACCCACGACGACCACCGCAAGACCTACGACACCATCCGCGAGGTCGAAGTGGAGGTCGAGCGGCCCATCGGCATCCTGGCCGACATGCAGGGCCCGAAGCTGCGGGTCGGCCGGATCGCGGGCGGCGAGGTGACGTTGAGCGCCGGCCAGCCCTTCCGCCTCGACATGGACGAGACGCCGGGCGACGACAAGCGCGCGCCGCTGCTGCATCCGGAGATTTTCGCGGCGATCTCACCGGGCACCTCGCTGCGGATCGACGACGGCAAGCTGCGCCTGGAGGTGCTGGACTGCGCCCCTGGCCACGCCGACACCAAGGTGGTCACCGGCGGCGCCCTGCGCGACCACAAGGGCGTCAACCTGCCGGGCGTCATCCTGCCGATCTCGCCGATCACCGAGAAGGACCGGGTCGACCTGGAGTTCGCCCTCGACCTCGGCTGCGACTGGATCGCCCTCTCCTTCATCCAGCGCCCGGAGGACCTGATCGAGGCGCGCCGCCTGGTCGGTGACCGCGCCTTGATCATGACCAAGGTGGAAAAGCCCGCCGCGCTGGACTGCCTGCCGCAGCTCATCGCGCTGTCCGACGCCATCATGGTGGCGCGCGGCGACCTGGGCGTCGAGATGCCGCCGGAGACCCTCCCCAGCCGCCAGAAACAGATCATCCATGCCTGCCGCCTCAGCGGCGTGCCGGTGGTGGTGGCGACCCAGATGCTGGAATCGATGATCTCGGCACCGGCGCCGACCCGCGCCGAGGCTTCCGACGTCGCCACCGCGGTCTACGACGGCGCCGACGCGGTGATGCTGTCGGCCGAGTCCGCCGCCGGCAAGTACCCCCGCGAAGCCGTGTCCTTCATGGACAGCATCATCCGCTCGACCGAGGCCGATCCGGCCTACCGCGGCATCCTGCACGCCCGCGACGGCGAACCGGAGGCGACCGGCGCCGACGCCATCTCCGCCGCCGCCTCCCAGGTCGCCTCGACGCTGTCGACCGCCGCCATCGTGAACTACACCATGTCCGGCTCCACCGCGCTGCGCGCCGCACGCCAGCGCCCCAACGTGCCGATCATGGTGCTGACCAACAACATGGGCACCGCGCGCCGGCTGGCCGTGCTGTGGGGCGCCCACTGCGTGCAGACCGACGACGTCTCCAACACCCAGGAAATGGTCGAGAAGGCCTGCCGACTGGCGGTGCGCGAGGGCTTCGCCAACCTGGGCGAGACCCTGGTGATCACCGCCGGCGTCCCCTTCAAGACGCCGGGCACCACCAACATGCTGCGAATCGCCCGCGTCAAGCAATGACGGCGCCCGCGCGATGACAGCCCAGCCGCCGAAGCGCCTCACGGAAACCTACCTGGAGCTGCGCGACGGCGGCGCGGTCGGCACGATCGCGGTCACGCCCGACTTCTGGCCCGACCTGCAGTCCGGCAAGCGCACGCTGCACGGCCGCCTCGTCATGGCCTTTGCGATGACCGAGGACATGAGCCATTGGGAGGTTCATCCCGCCGGCGAGGAAATCCTGCTGCTGCTCTCCGGCAAGATGACCGTCGTGCTGGAAGGCGATCCCGACGAAGCGTTCGCGCTGCAACCCGGCGAGGCTTTCGTCGTCCCGCGCGGCCGCTGGCATCGCCTGACGGTGACGGAACCCGGCGAACTGGTGTTCATGACCGAAGGCGACGGCACGGAACACAAGCCGCTGTAGTCGCCTGGGGGAACTCTCCCGCGCTTTTACAGTTGTCCTTGCGTGAAGCGCGCTCAAGGGGGCGCTGCTTGACTGCCTTAACCGCAAGGAGTCGGACGCTATGACTGCTGTCGCATGGGCGCCGCATCTGCGCGCCTGTCTGCTGACCGGGGCTGTCCTCGCGGCAGCCGCGGTTTCCAGTTGTACCCAGGCGCCGGTTACCGGCCGTGAACAGCTTATTCTGATCAGTGAGGAGCAGGCGACCCAACTCGGTGCCGAAGCCTGGCAGCAGATCAAGTCCGAACAGCCGGCTTCGCAAGACGATGCCGCCCAGCAGAGGGTGCAGCGTATTGGCCGAGAGGTTGCCGCTGCCAGCGGGGCTGAAGGTGTTGATTGGGAATTCGTGCTGTTCCAGGACGAAACGCCCAATGCCTTTGCCCTGCCGGGCGGTAAGATCGGCGTGAACAGCGGCATGCTGAAGATCGCCCAGACCGACGACCAGCTCGCCGCCGTGCTGGGTCACGAGGTCGGCCATGTGGTCGCCCGCCATCCCTCCGAGCAGATGTCGCAGAGCGCCGCCATTCAAACCGCCCTGGGTGCTGCCGGTGTCGGCGACGAGGCCGTCGGCCAATTGGTCCAGATGGCCACCGGAGTCGGCCAGCTTTCGTTCTCCCGCTCCGCAGAGGCCGAGGCCGACCGCATCGGCCTGCAGTACATGGCGCGCGCCGGCTACAACCCCGAAGCGGCCGTGACCTTGTGGCAGAACATGCAGGCGGCGACCGCGCAGGGTGGGCAACCGCCCGAGTTCCTTTCCACCCACCCGAACCCTGAACACCGCATCGAGGACATCAAGGCAGCGCTGCCCGAAGTGATGCCGATCTATCGATCCAACAGTAACCGTTAGCAACGGCTACAGCGGCCGCTTTCCGCGCAGATGCGTCGGCCGCAGCGTGCCGTTGCTCACGACCTCCGAGAGGGCGCGCCGCGCGCCCAGCCAGCGCTTGTAGGTTTCCTCGCTCGATACCGCGATGACCTCGTCGCGCAGCGGGCCCTCCACGGCTGCGACCTCGGCCGCGCAGATGGCGGCGTACCAGGCATTGCGGTCGACGGAAGAGACATCCTGGAAGCCCGCCTCGCGCAGCACCGCTGTCGTCTCCACTGCCGTCGCCATGGTGAAGTTCAGGCTGATGAGATCGACGTAGCGCCGGAAGGCCGCGTCGTCCGCCGCATCCTCGCCGGCCAGCCAGTCGCTCGCGGCGAACACGCCGCCCGGCTTCAAAACCCGGAGGATCTCCCGATACAGCGCCCCCTTGTCGGGAATGTGCAACAGGGCATCTTTGCTGAACACCGCATCGAAACTGCCATCCGGAAAAGGCAGCGGGCCGGGCTCCACCAGTTGGAAGGTCACGGCATCGGCCAGGCCGGCCTGCGCCGCCAGGTGCCGGGCGCGCTCGATGATCTGCGGCTCGACATCGACACCGATGACTTCCGCCCCCTTCTCGCGCGCCAGAACCTGTGCCGGCCCGCCGGTGCCGCAGCCGATGTCCAGCACCCGGGCACCGTTCAGGTCCAGGCCCTTGACGATCTCGCCGACTTCCTCGGCGCCGCCCGGGGACAGAAATCCGACACCCCAGACGAGATGCAGCCGATCCAGAAAATCGTCGGGATATTGCCCCACGGTAACGCCTCCTGTTTGCCTGTCTTTGCCCGACGATAGCAGGCCCGTCCCGGCCGACCAACGGGCGCGGCACCGACAGCTTTGTCGTTTGCAGATTTCCCCAATCAGATATTACCGGCTCAGGTGTTCCCGGATCAGATCTCGCGTTCGCGGATGATCTTGCGCAGGCGCTCGGCGTTCAGGATCGCCGAGGTGAGGTTGGGATGGATGGCCAGCGCCGCCTCGAAGGCCTTCAGCGCCCGGCGTTCGTCCTCCAGCGCCATGTAAACGAGGCCGCGCCCGGCCAGCGCGCCGAAATGCCGCGGCTCCAGTTCCAGGGTCTTGGCGATGTCGCCCAGCGACGCCGCATAGGTGCCCAGCAGGTAGTGCACCGTCGCGCGCTTGTTCCAGCCCTCGGCGAAGTCCGGCGCGATCAGTACCATCTGGTCGAACTTGGTCAGCGCATGGCGATAGTCGCCACGCGACATGGCTTCGAGACCGTCGCGCATCAGGCCCTGCACCGCGCCGTCGTCAGACTGCAGCCAGATCTGCCAGATCGCCGCTTCGGCCGGTAGCGCCTCGCCCGGGCCGGGCGCTTCCAGCAGGCGGACGAACAAGGTCTCCAGGCGGCTGTCGTTCTGGTCGGCCCAAACACCGCGCGGCATCGTGCAGGACACGAAAATCGCGCAGAGAATTGCGATCGCTGTGATTGGCAGGCGCCTCATAGTGTGGATTATGACGTAGTTGCCGCCGGGACCAAAGTGCCCGGATTTTGTCGTTAGATCACAATCCATTGAGGACTGGCGGCCGCCGCGGGAGACGGCCGCGCCGGAGTCCGCCGGACAATCGTCCAGACAGTTTACCCGGACAAACTCAGGGAGATCCCAGCATGGCCGCCGCTGCCTATTTCTCATCCAGCTATTCGCAGGCACGCCAACGTTTCGCCGAAGCCGCCGCGGCCGCCGGCGCGGAACTCTTCAGCTATGCGCATCCGGACCAGGGGCCGGACGGTGAGGATCTCGCCACCGATGTCGCCTGGCTCGGTCCGCGGGACGCCGAGCGCGTGCTGGTCACCGTCTCCGGCACTCACGGCGCCGAGGGCTACTGCGGCTCCGGCGTGCAGTCCGGCTGGTTCGAAAGCGGCCTCGCCGCGGAAGGCAACAGCGGCGCCGACGCGGATCGGAACGGCGGCTTCGCCACCATGGCGATCCACGCAATCAACCCGCACGGCTTCGCCTGGCTGCGCCGCGTCACCGAGGACAACGTCGACCTGAACCGGAACTTCGTGAACTTCGCCGGACCGCTGCCGGAAAACCCCGGCTACGACGAACTCGCCGAGGCGCTCTGCCCGCCGACCTGGGACGACGCCACCATCGCCGCAACCCATGCAATCCTGACGGCCTATGCGGAGGAACACGGCGCCGCCGGCCTGCAGGCCGCCGTCACCAACGGCCAGTACAACCACCCCGGCGGCAGCTTCTTCGGTGGCGCGGCACCGACCTGGTCGCACCGCACCCTGAAGCAGATTTTCGTGCGACACCTGAACCCTGCCCGGCGGGTGGCGGTGATCGACTATCACACCGGCCTCGGCCCGCGCGGCCATGGCGAGCGCATCTGCCCGTCCCATGCCGACTCGCCCGACTTGGCGCGGGTGCGCGACTGGTATGGCGACGACTTCACCTGCCCCGCGCTCGGCACCTCATCGGCGCCCGAGATCCGCGGCTTCAACATGATCGGCATGGCCGAAGCCATTCCACAAACCGAGGTGACCGCCATCGCCCTGGAATACGGCACCCTGCCGACCGAGCAGGTGAAACTGGCCCTGCGCGCCGACAACTGGCTGCACCTGCACGGCGACCCCGCCTCGACCAAGGGCAAGGCGATCAAGGCGCAATTGCGCGAAGCCTTCTACCAGGAAGCCGACGACTGGAAGCAGATGATCTGGGACCGCGCGGTGGAAACCCAACGCGCCGCCCTCGCCGGCCTCGCCAACGGCCACGCGGGTTAGCAAAGCCCCCTCACCCTCCCGCTATGCGGGCCCCTCCTTCTCCCCGGTGGGGCGAGGGGATGCCGGTGCGCCTGCAGAAACTCCCTCTCCCCTCGGGGAGAGGGATGCGCAGCCTTAGCGAACACCGTGAGCTTAGGCGAAGCTGGGTGAGGGGAAACTTCAAAGTGAAATGTCATGCTCAGGACTGGCCCGAGGATGAGGGTTCGTCAGACGGCTTTCGCCAGCGCCCGCGGCTCGGGGCCGCCGGTGGCCCAGTCGAGCAGTTCCACCGTGTGCACCACGTGAATGCCGGGTCCGCTGGCGTTCTGAGTCATGCAGCCGATGTTTCCTGTGGCGATGATATCGGGCCGGGTGCTTTCGATGTTGGCGACCTTTACATACGTTGAGATCCCAGGACTTTGCGATCGACTTTATCTTTCTTCAATGTCGAATCCGCTTTGATCGCTTTACTGAAGCACTCTTACGTTTGCCTCGCTTGCTGTTTGACAAGCCCCGGACTATCGGTGACAAAGCGCCCAGAACTGCGGTCTCTATCTGTAGATACGCTGGCACTATGCGCTCCAGTATGGGCTCGGCCTTATCCGGATTCCATTTGAGAGCAACCCCCTTGCTGTCCTTGCGCTTACCTTTGCTGAACATCTCAGCGTATCGTTCGGGTCCAATTCCAACAAATTGCTCGAATGTGATCATCGACTTTGGAGGATCTTCGAAGCGCCCAATCTGTATTGAGTCACCGTACAAATCTAAAGCAAGACTCTTAGAATAAGGCTCCATATAGACGACACGATGGATACCACTAGCAACGATATGGCGCGCGCAGATGTGACAGGGGAATGTTGTCGAATATAACGTGGCACCTTTGATGGAGCGCCCCAATCTAGCTGCATCGGAGATAGCGGACATTTCCGCATGAACGATCCGACCGAACTCCAATACATCCATAAAATGAGCATCTCGCATCAGTGCCTCTGACTGCTCTACTAAGTCCGGAATACTTAGTCTCTGCTTGTCCGGGTGGAGCCAACCTTGCTTAAGCCTCCTGAATATGTCTTCAAGCATTTCTTTTTTCGCTTTGGCACTGGAGTCATATCCCAACACGAAGTCTCGAGAATCGTTCTCGTCGCCTTCCCAGTAGGTTCCTCCGCCGGCTTTAGGAACCTCATTGCAACCCATTGAAATGATTTCACCTGTTGGATGCATGATAACTGCACCAACCTGTCGGGAGAGATCAGCTGATCTCAGTGACGTAGCCTTAGCCGCGTATGCGCCATACTCATCAACTGTGGGAGTGACAAAATTATCTCCGAAATAGGCGCGTATAAATCTTGCACAGGAGTTTGAAATAGTTGGCTCTGACTCTGCATCTACCACAGCATCAGCTAGTGGAAATGTATCTCGCACGCGTTGCCCTGATGGTTCCTCTTCTTCTGCATCGTCTCTGTTTATCAAATCAAAGGCTTTTCCTTTGTAATACTCTGCCCGATGTTCACCATGATGAGACTCCTTAATGGAACGACTCAATCGATCCAATCTTCGCTCCTTCGAGCAATAAGCAGATATCTGAATGAACCCCCTGCCATAGATCTTCCGGAGGGTTCTAATTTCTTCTGGCCTTTTGAATTGATGAAGCACATACGCGGTGTGCGAAGCGGGATCATCTTTGCGCCCTGTCAGCTGAGTTCTTTTCTGTTGGACTGCCAAGACAGATAAAAGTGCAAAGACATCTTGCCTACCGGTAATCTGCCGTAGCTTATTGCCAGCATCGATATAGGAGGAGTATCGCTCCTCCAGAGGGCTGCTTTTGAGTCTAAGACCAATATCAAGAGCCTGTAATAGCTCAGTCAGTTGTATATCGATTGATTGATATCCGACTTTCTCCAGTTCCTCTGAGAGGATCTTCTGAACGAGTTTTAGATCTGTACCAATTGGGCCTACCAGTCCGATTACGAGTTCTGGCCCTTGGACTGGCTGCAGGAGCTTTGTGAGGTCCGGTTCATGGTCAGCCATAGCGAACTTCTCATTTGTGCTTGTGTAATCAAATTTCCTTTATAAGGGAGTTGACGAAATATTTGAAGGCTCAACTTCAGCGTTAGAAAGCTGAGTATCCACAAGTTTTTTTGTAGGACCCTATGGGCAAACTCAGCGAATCGGGCTAAGGTGAATTATAATCGATAGATTCCATGACCTTGGATGATGAACATAACGTTCATCATCCAAGGTCATGGAGGATTTAATGCATAAAATTAGCACTTCATTTTCGACTGCAACGCTGAGGCAAAGCCTCGAAGCAGCTGAGAATGAGGTTAGGTCATGGCCTGACGGAATGCGTCGGCAGACCATTTCCACAAATAGGGAAATCTCTACGCGAGTAGCGGCTCATGAAAACTCCCCTCGCGCTACCGCCAAGTCAAAAAAAGGAAAATAGCTAACTTTTTGCCTTCGAGGCCAGCGCCCGCGGCTCGGGGCCGCCGGTGGCCCAGTCGAGCAGTTCCACCGTGTGCACCACGGGAATGCCGGTGCCGCTGGCGATCTGGGTCATGCAGCCGATGTTGCCGGTGGCGATGATATCGGGCCGGGTGCTTTCGATGTTGGCGACCTTGCGCGCCTTCAGGCGCCCGGCGATTTCCGGCTGCAGCAGATTGTAGGTGCCGGCCGAACCGCAGCAGAGATGGCCTTCCGGCACGTCCTTCACCGCGAAACCCGCCGCCGTCAGCAGCGCCTTGGGCTCGCGGCGGATCTGCTGGCCGTGCTGCATCGAGCAGGCGGAATGATAGGCGACGGTCATCCCCTTTATGTCCGAGACCCCGCGCAGGCCAAGGCCGTCCAGGTACTCGGTGACGTCGCGGGTGAGCGCCGAGACCTTGGCCGCCCGATCCTTCCAGGCGGCATCCTCGCGCAGCATGAAGCCGTAGTCCTTCACCGTGGTGCCGCAGCCCGAGGCGTTGATGATGATGGCGTCGAGCCCCTCACCTTCCAGCTCCCGCGTCCAGGCAGCGACGTTGGCGCGGGCGTCGGCCAGGGCGGCCTCCTCCTTACCCAGGTGATGCACCAGGGCGCCGCAGCAGCCGGCCCCCTTGGCCACCACCACCTCGACGCCGTGACGGGGCAGCAGGCGCAGAGTCGCCTCGTTGATCTCCGGCGCCAGCACCTTCTGGGCGCAGCCGGTCATCAGCGCCACGCGGGCCCGGCGCGGCCCGACGGCGGCAAACACCTGCGGTGCGTCGGCGCGGCTCGGCGCACGCATCTGCGCCGGCGCCATGGCGAGCAGCCCCTTCAGGCGGCCCGGCATCAGCCCGGCGAAAGGCTTGGCAAAGTACGCACCGAGCAGCGCCAGGCGGAAGCGGGTCGGATGCGGCAGCACGAAGGCGAGCAATCCCCGCAGAAAGCGATCCGGCAGCGCCCGGCGATAAGTCTTCTCGATGTGGGCGCGGGCATGGTCGACCAGATGCATGTAGTGCACACCCGAGGGGCAGGTCGTCATGCAGGAGAGACACGACAGGCAGCGGTCGATGTGCTTCACCACCTTCGGCGACGCCGCGCGGTCGTTCTCCAGCATGTCCTTGATCCGGTTGATGCGCCCGCGCGGGCTGTACAGTTCGTCGCCCCGCAGGGT
>JBHJIR010000050.1:0-53905 GCA_050043265.1 Kiloniellaceae bacterium | reverse complement strand
TGTTCCTGCTGGACCAGGGCCGCACGGAGGAGGTGCTGGCCCACTACGACACCAAGGTGCGCGGCGACCTGTCGGAAGACTATCTCGACATCGCCACCGCCGTCGCCCTGCTGTGGCGCCTGGAACAGCGCGGCATCGACGGCGGCAACCGCTGGGCCGAACTGGCGGAGAAATCGGCAACGCTGGGCGGCGACCACATGCTGGTCTTCGCCGACGCCCACTTCATGATGGCGGTGGCGGCCGGAGAGGCCGCCAAGGGCGACGACGGCGCCGCCGAGGCCCTGCTGGACAGCCTGGAGCGCTTCGCCGCCGGACCCGAATGCGCAATGGGGGGCACGGAGGCCGGCGTCGCCCGCGACATCGGCCTGCCGCTGTGCCGTGCCGTGCTGACCCACCGCCGCGGACGCTACGGGGAGGCGGTCGAGGCCCTGCTGCCCCACCGCCCGGCGCTGAACCGCATCGGCGGCAGCCGCGCCCAGCGCGACCTCTTCGAACAGCTTCTGATCGACGCGGCGGTCAAGGCCGGCAAGGCACCGCTGGCCCGGGCCCTGCTGTCGGAACGCGCCGACGTCAGGCGCGCCAATGCCTGGAACCGTGAAATGGCCGCCCTGGCCGCCAGGCGGCCGGCGCAATAAACCGGCAATAAACCGGAAGGATAGAGATCCATGCCCCGCGGCAAGGAACATCACTACGAAACCACGGTAACCTGGACCGGCGCCGCCGCCGGCGGTACCAGGACCTATCAGGGCTATTCGCGCGAATACCGGGCCGACTTCCCCGGCAAGCCGTCGATCACCGGCTCGGCCGACCCGGCTTTCCGCGGCGATCCCGCGCGGCACAACCCGGAGGACATGCTGGTGCTGGCGCTGTCGGCCTGCCACATGCTGTCCTACCTGGCGCTGGCCGCCCTGGAAGGCCTGGAAGTCACCGCCTACACCGACAGCGCCGGCGGCACCATGCAGCAGGAAGGCAAGGGCGGCCGCTTCACCGAGGTGGTGCTGCGCCCGCGGGTGACCGTCGCCCCCGGCAGCGACCTCACCAGGGCCGAAGCGCTCCATGAAGAGGCGCACAAGACCTGCTTCATCGCCAACTCCGTGAACTTTCCGGTGCGCCACGAAGCCGAGATCCTTTGCGGCTAATCCCCCTGAGCCCTGGCAAATATCGTAGCCAGGCGGCAGACTCCGCCCTTAAGCTATGATATGCCAAGCAAATTGGCGATGAGGGGGCTGCCAGGATGCCGGACCTTACCCGGCCGTCAGACCGGCCGTTAGAGACGTGAGTGCCGCCGAAGACCTCGGTCTGGAAGCAGGCCCGGCCTCGGCGCTGGAACTGCGGCGCGAGGGAGCGGCCCTACGCCTGTGCTTCGTCGGCGCCTGGACGACCCGGGAACTGGCGCGCCACGATGCCGCCCTGCGTGGCCTCGACCTGCAGGGCGCCCAGGAAGTCCTGGCCGACCTCAGCGCCTGCAACGCCATCGACAGCGCCGGGGCCTGGGTGCTGGACCGCACCCTCGACGACCTGAAGCACCGCGGTGTCCCCGTCACCCTGGTCGGCTGCTCGCCGGCCATCGAGACCCTGATGGGCACCATCGCCCATCAGCATGCCGATCTGCCGCCGCCGCCCAGGCCGGACAATCCGCTGATCGCCGTCGCCCTGCGGATCGGCCGGGAGACCGTGCGCATCGCCAAGGAAGGCACCGACCTGCTGTCCTTCCTGGGCCTGACGATCACGGTCTTCGCACGCTCGCTGCTGATGCCCTGGCGCATCCGCCCGGTGCCGCTGATCGCCCACATGGAGCAGACCGGCCTGAATGCCCTGCCCATCGTCGGGCTGATCTCCTTCCTGGTCGGCGTGGTGCTGGCCTATCAGGGCGCCGACCAGCTGGAACGCTTCGGGGCGCAGATCTACACCGTCAACCTGGTGGCCGTCGGCGTGCTGCGCGAGATGGGCATCCTGCTGACCGCCATCATCGTCGCCGGGCGCTCCGGCTCCTCCTTCACCGCGCAGATCGGCACCATGAAGGTGAACGAGGAGGTCGACGCGATGCAGACCCTGGGGCTCGACCCCATGGAGGTGCTGGTCATGCCGCGGGTCTTCGCCCTGGTGCTGGTGCTGCCGCTGCTGACCTTCTATGCCGACATCATGGGCCTCTTGGGCGGTGCGGTGATGGCGACCGTGGTGCTCGACATCTCGTTCTTCCAGTTCGCCCGCCAGCTGAGCGACGCGGTCACCGTGAACACCTTCCTGGTCGGCCTCATCAAGGCGCCGCTGTTCGCCTTCATCATCGGCATGATCGGCTGCTATGAAGGCCTGCAGGTGTCACGCAGCGCCGAGTCCGTCGGGCGCCAGACCACCCGCGCAGTGGTCGAGGCGATCTTCCTGGTCATCGTGCTCGACGCGCTGCTGTCGATCTTCTTCTCGGTCATCGGGTTCTAGAGATGAGCGAGATCACGGCCACCCCCAACGGCAACTCACAGATCGGCAATGAGCTGGTCGGGTCGGGGCGCATCCGCCGCGGCGAGGAAATCCTGACCGTCACCGGGCTGCGCACCCAATTCGGCACCACGGTGATTCACGACAACCTGGATTTCAGCGTGCGCGCCGGCGAGGTGATGGGTGTGGTCGGCGGATCGGGCACCGGCAAATCGGTGCTGATCCGCACCATCATCGGCCTCAACAAGCAGCGCGCCGGCCGCATCGTCGTCTTCGGCCAGGACCTGGCAACGCTCAGCCCGGCGCGGATACGCCAGATGCAGGCGCGCTGGGGGGTCCTGTTCCAGGACGGCGCGCTGTTCTCCTCGCTGACCGTGGCGCAGAACATCGAGGTGCCGATGAAGGAGCACAGCGATCTGCCGCCGGCTTTGCGCAAGGAGCTGATCGAGGTGAAGCTCGCCATGGTCGGCCTGCCGTCGGATGCCGCCCACAAGTTTCCCGCCGAGCTGTCCGGCGGCATGCGCAAGCGCGCCGGGCTGGCCCGCGCCCTGTCGCTGGATGCCGACATCCTGTTCCTCGACGAGCCGACCGCCGGCCTCGACCCCATCGGCGCCGCCAACTTCGACACCCTGATCGGCGACCTGCAGCGCGCCCTGGGCCTGACCGTGGTCATGGTCACCCACGACCTCGACTCGCTCTACGCCATCTGCGACCGGGTATCCGTACTGGTCGACAAACGTGTTAAGGTGGGTACCATCGACGAACTGATGCGCGAGCCCGACCCCTGGATCCAGGAGTATTTCGGCGGGCCCCGCGGGCGCGCCGCCGCCGGCAGCGCCCAGCGGAGCGCGGAACGGGACGGGCAGGCTGCCCAAAACCAACAGCCGCAATCCACGCCGCAAGAAGGGGCCTGAAGAGTCGTCATGGAGACACGCGCCAACTACATCATGGTCGGCTTCTTCGTGCTGCTGCTGGCCTTCGGCCTGCTCGGCTTCGTGCTGTGGCTCGCCAAATTCCAGTTCGACGCGGAGTTCGCGCGCTACGACATCATCTTCGAAAGCACGGTGACCGGCCTGAGGGAAGGCAGCGCCGTGCGCTACAGCGGCGTGCGCGTCGGCGAGGTGGTCTCGGTCGATCTCGATCCCGACCGGCCGACCGCCATCCGCGTCACCATCGAAGTGCAGAAGCGCACGCCGGTGCGCGCCGACAGCGTCGCAACGCTGGAACTGGAAGGCCTGACCGGCGGGCGCTATGTGCAGCTGTCCGGCGGTTCGCCCGCCGCCGCCCCGCTGGAGCCGCCGCCGGGGCGCAAGATCGCCGAGATCCCGCCGGGCACCTCCTCGTTCGAGCAGGTGCTGGAAGGCGCGCCGGAAATCCTGGAGAACGTCAACGTCCTGCTGCTGCGCGCCCAGGCGCTGCTCAGCGAGCGCAACCTGAAGAACATCGAACAGCTGGTCGGCAACCTGACGGAGGTGACCGGCGCCATCGCCGAGAACCGCGGCGACATCGAAAAGCTGATCACCGACGCTGCGCTGACCATGGAAAACCTGCGCGATGCGACCGGCAGCCTGGAGACCATGGCCGGCTCCCTGGAGTCCAACGTGCAGAAACTGACCGACCGCGCCGACAGCACGCTGAGTACCTTCGAGACCATGGCCGGCAGTATCGACCGCGAGGTGGCCCTGACCACCAAGGACGCCCGCGGCCTGATCGCCAGCCTGCAGCAGACCGCCGGCCACCTGACCGGCGCCACCGACCAGTTGGAGGCGTTGATCTCGGAAAACCGCGAGCCGATCCGCGATTTCACCAACACCGGCCTCTACGAGCTGAGCAGCCTGCTGACCGAGGCCCGCGAACTGATCGTCGTGCTGAACCGCGTCACCACCGAAGTGCAGCGCGACCCCGCCCGTTTCATCTTTGGAGACCAGCAGCAAGGCTATGAAGCACCACAACAGTAATCCCTATTTCGCCACGGCCCGCTTCGCCGGACGCCGCCGCCTGCTGCGCGCCGTCGCCGCGCTGCCCGTTGTGGCGCTGGCCCCGGGCTGCGGCCTGTCGGTGCCGGGCCAGGGCCCGCCGCCGGAACTCTACCGCCTGACGCCGAAGAGCACCTTCCGCCAAGACCTGCCGACCGTCGACTGGCAGCTGGTGCTGGAGCCGCCGGTGGCCGATGCCGGGCTGGACAGCACGCGCATCGCCCTGCAGCGCAACCCGACGCAGATCGAATACTACGCCCGCTCCGGCTGGACCGACCGCGCGCCGCTGATGATCCAGACCCTGATGGTCGAATCCTTCGAGAATTCGAAAAAGATCGTTTCCATCGGCCGCGAGTCGATCGGCCTGCGCGCCGACTTCATCCTGAAATCCGAGTTGCGCGAATTGCAGGCAGTCTATTTCAACGGCGACGTGCCGGAGGCCTGGGTTCGCCTGAATTCCAAGCTGGTACAGATGCCGCGGCGGACCATCGTCGCCTCGCAGTCCTTCGACGCCCGCATACCCGCCGCCGCCGACAACCTGCCGGACGTGATCGAGGCTTTCGACGAGGCCCTCGGCAAGGTGCTGCGCAGTATGGTGGAGTGGACGCTGATCGAGGGCGAGAAGGCCTACAAGGCCACGCGGCGCAGTTCCTAGGGCGAAACGCAGGAAATACGCCGTTTCCATGGACCGGTTCCAGGCCCCAATTCCAAGGTGGATCCGGTTGATCCGCGGCGCCCCATACCGCCGGGCGCGGAGCTTAACACCCTTGGTAAACGAAAAGTTGCCATTAGGAAAAAGCTTACCTTTTCCTGGCAAGCTGGGCAGGTCAGCAGTTAAGGGACTCCCCAGCACATGACCGAAATCAATGACCTGCGCGAACGTGTCGAGGCCGCCGAAAAGCGTTTCGGCCTGATGGACGAACAGCAGCACCATTACAGCGAGCGCCTGATCGGTCTCATCGAGACCATCGAAGCGCAGCTGGTCACGGCGCGCGGCGAAATCGAAAAGCAGATTTCCGACAACCAGCGCCTGGCCCAGGAGAACGAGGAGCTGCGCTCCATGCTGCACTCGGTCCTGCGCTCGATCGAAGAGAAGACCTTCACCAAGACGCTGCAGGATCTGGAATCGCGGGTCAGCGCGCTGGTGACCCCGGCTGCCGCCGCGCCCGCCACCCAGCCGGAAGCGCCTACGGCCGACGACAGCGAAGCCGGCTCCGCCGGGGAAACCCCCGCTGAAATCGACGCCATGGTCGAGCCGGAGCAGGCGGACACCGCCGGCGACGCCGACCTGATCGTCGAGGCCAGCGACGAGGCTGCCGCTGCTGACGAGGCCCCCGCCGACGCCATTCCCGCCGACGAGACCGCGGCTGAAGAAGCCCCTGACGATGTCATGGCCGACGACGTTATGGCCGACGACGCCGCCGAGGAGGCCCCCGGTGAGGTCCTTGATGAGGTCCATGATGAGGCCCTCGATGAAGCTCCCGCCGAGGCGCTGATGGCGGACGAGGCCGCGATGGCCGAAGACGCTCCGGTCGAAGACGCCCCGATGGAAAACACGGCGGTGGAAGACACCCCGGTGGACGACGCCACAGTGGAAGACGCCACAGTGGAAGACATGGCGGGCGAGGACGTCATGAGCGAAGAGGCGCCGGTGGACGACGCGCCGGAGGCCGAAGCCCCGGAAATCGAGACTGCCGCCGAGGGCTCTGGCGATGACGCCGCGACGGCGGATGGCACGATGGCGGACGACACGATGGAAGACGCCCCCGAAGAAGACACCGGCCAGGAAGACCCCACCGAGGACGTCGCGGCGATGGACGCAGCGGCAATGGAAGCTGAAGACACCGCCGAAGCCGCCCCGGAGAAGGTCCCGGAGGAAGTCCAGGAGAATACCCAGGCAGACGCTTCGGAACCGGCCGCCGAAGCCGGCGAGTCCGGCGCTGCCGAGACGGTAGACGACGGCGACGACGAGATCTTCGCCACGATGACGGAAATGAACGCGACGGACGACGCCTTCGTCGACGCCGTCGCCAACGAAGGCGACGAGGCGGAAATGGCCGAAGCCGCCGCGCCCGAGCCGGAGCCCGAGCCCGAGCCCGAGCCCGAGCCCGAACCCGAGATGGACGCGCCGGCCATGGAAGAGCCAGCCGAGGAAGAGCCGGCCATGGAAGAGCCGGCCATGGACGAAACCGACATGACCGAGACCCAGGCGGCGCCGGCGGCGGCTGACGCCCCGGCCGAGGCGCCCATCGCCGAGGACACCCCGGAAGACGCCCCCGAAGACACCGCCGAAGACACCGCCGAAAGCGCCGGCGATATGGCGCCGACGGTGAAGGAAATCATCCGCCGCGTCGGCGACCTGGCCCGCGAACTGGAACGGGCCGAGGCCGCCCGCCGCGCCTCCCTCGGCACTGCGGAGTCCGCTGCGGCCGCCGCCGGCCCGACCGAGGATGCCGAGGCCGCCGCGGAAGAACCGGCGATGGACCACGCCGCCAACGCCTGACGACCCACCTAACCCGGCCTGCGGAAGCGGCCCCCCGGAGCGTACCGGGCGGGCCGCTTCTTTTTTGCGCGACAGCCCGGCGGATGTCACTCTAAGGGCTCTCTTCGTTCTCACAGTCAGGATTCAGGCCATGAGCGATCCGCAGATCGACTTCGCCTGGGGCAGCGCCGGCCTGGCCGCCCTGCACGACAGCGGCGATGTCTTCGTCATCATCGACATGCTGTGCTTCAGCACCTCGGTCGACGTGGCGGTCGCGCGCGGCGCCGAAGTGCTGCCCTTCCGCCTGGGCAAGGTCGGCGCCGAGCAGGCGGCGCGGCAAGCCGGAGCCGTGCTGGCCAAGCCGCGCCGCGAGGCGGCGGGCGGCCCCAGCCTGTCGCCGGCCTCGTTGCAGCGGCTGGAGGCGGGCACGCGGCTGGTGCTGCCCTCGCCCAACGGCTCGGCACTGTCGGCCATGGTGCAGGACCGCCACGCTTTCGCCGGCAGCCTGCGCAACGCCACCGCCGTGGCGGCGGCCGTGCAGCAGGCCGGAAACCGGATTGCCATCATCGCCGCCGGCGAGCACTGGCCGGGCGGTGCCCTGCGCCCGGCGATCGAGGACCTGCTGGGCGCCGGCGCCATTCTCGCCCGCCTGAAAGGGCAGCTCAGCCCCGACGCCCGCGCCGCCAGGGCCGCCTATCTGGAGCTGAAGGACGAACTGCCCCAGACCTTCCGGGCCAGCCTCTCCGGGCAGGAACTGATCGAGGCCGGCTTTCCCGACGACGTCGAACTCGCCGCGCAGGAAGACGTCAGCGCCGCCGTCCCCATGCTGCGCGACGGCGCCTACCGCAACGTCGCCTGACCGGATCCCTCAGCTGCGCCAGCGTAGGGTGCAGGCCTTCACCGGGTTTTCGATGGGGCGGCCCTCTTCGGCGGCGCGCAGCCATTCGCGCTTCAGCCGGTAGAACCACTTGGCCTGGGTGGCGGCGTCGTCGATCAGCATCAGGCTGGGATTGTGGGCCAGGCCCTGCTGCTGCATGTCGACGACGCGGCGGTCCTGGGTCAGGAAGACATCGGCCAGGTAGCGCGCCAGCGGCTTGAACGGCGCCGTCCAGGGCAGCGTCCAGTAGAGCGCCTGATGCACCACGGTCTCGGTGTCGTTGACCGGCGTGATGGCGGTCAGGCTGGCGGCGCGGTGCCGGTCGCCCTCGATCAGTTCGATGCGCAGGCCGGGCAGCGCGTAGGTGATCTCCGTCGTCACCCCCTTGCCGAGCAGGTGGTAGACCCGGTTCTGCGGCGGCAGCGCGTGGCGCGTCATGCGCCAGCCCAGCGGCGCCGGCTCGAAATGCTTTTCCTTCAGGCGCAGCTTGCGGGCATTCTTCTTCCACCACCACGAGGTATGCACGAAGGCGGCGTGGGTCGGGTCCATCAGGCCGAAGGCGGCGGTGTCGGCGGAACACTTGAAAAGCTGGGAAATCGAGACCTGCGGCGTGGCGTCGCCGAAGCCCGGCAGCGCCGGCGGCGGGGCCAGGCCGTCCGGCGCGGCCTGCGGCAGGCGCGCCGACTTCTGCGGCAAATAAACCCAGATGTTGCCCTGCACCTCGCGGCAGGGATAGGCGCCGCAGCGGATGCGCTCCACCGTCCCATCCTGGCCCGGCGTCAGCGAGGGGATCGCGGTGCAGCGCCCGTCGGCGGCAAAGCGCCAGCCGTGGTAGCAGCACTCCACCTCCTTGCCGTCGAAGCGGCCGTGGGACAGCGGAATGCCGCGGTGCGGGCAGATGTCGCGCAGCGCGAAGACCTGGCCGTCGTCGCCGCGGCACAGCAGCACCGGCTCGCCCAACAGAGTCAGGCCGGCGGTCTTACCGCGCGCCAGGTCCTTGCCGGGCAGCGCCAGGTACCAGAAATTCCGCAGGAGGGGTTGCGTGCTGTCGAGCATGGATCACCTTTTCGGACAGCGCCTGACATACACCATCGCCGGCACCATCGCCACCGCCGGGGCCAGCCCCCGGACGTCCCGCTCGCCGGTTGCTAAGCGGCGGGGAAGCCCCCATATTTTTCCCATGACCGGACGCGACATGATCCCCTATGACCCGGCCCACGACCCGAAAGCCCAGGAAGCGCGGGTGATGCAGCGCAACGAGGCCCAGGTCGAGCGCGGCTTCTGGGCCAAGCTGCGGCGCAACGTCGGCCGGCTGCCGTTCCTGGAGGACGCCGTCGGCGCCTACTACTGCGCCTTCGACCCGCGCACGCCGCGGCCGGTGAAGGCCATGCTGCTGGCGGCGCTGGCCTATTTCGTGGTGCCGAGCGACATGATCCCGGACTTCGTCGCCGGCCTGGGGTTCACCGACGATGCCACCGTGCTGTTCGCCACCATCCGCATCGTCTCCGGCCATATCACCGACCGCCACCGCGACCAGGCGCGCAATCGCCTTGCCGCCCTGGGCCTGCATCGGCGCGTGGCGGAACAACAGGCCGCCACTTCCCAATCCCATCCCCAAACGCCTGGCGAGACTCCGCCCGACACTGCCGGCGATGCCTGACGCCCGCCTGCCTGACGCCCGCCTGTCGGACGTTCCCCGCCCGGCTCTGGCCCTCGGCCTCGCCGGGCTGCTGCCGTTTCTCGCCTGTGCCGCCGCGGCCTGGGCCGCCGGCGATCGCGCCTATGTCATCATCGTGAACCTGCAGATGGCCTACGGCGCCGTCATCCTCTCGTTCCTCGGCGCCGTGCACTGGGGCCTCGCCCTGGCGCAGAACGACGCCGGCAACTGGCGGCGCCTGGGCCTTTCGGTGCTGCCGGCCCTGGCCGGCTGGCTGGCGCTGATGATCCCCAATGCCCTGGGCCTGCTGCTGCTGGCCGTCGGCTTCGTCGGCGTCTTCTTCGCCGACCGCCGCAGCGTCGCCGCCGGCCGGGCACCGGCCTGGTACAAGGCGCTGCGCAAGCCGCTCACCCTCGTCGTGGTGCTCTGCCTCGCCGCCAGCTACGGCGCCCTCGCCGCCCGCCTCTAGACGTCAGGCGACCGGCGGCTTGCCGTCGGCGGCCGGCCGGATCACGCCCTGGGCCGCCTCGCGGCGGGCGATGTAGAGCGCGGCACCGACGATGACCGCGGCGCCGAGCAGCGTCCACGGCCCCGGCACTTCACTGAAGACGAAAAAGCCAATGAGTCCCGCCAGGATCAGTTTCAGATAGTCGAAGGGGGCGACGAAGCTCGCCTCGCCGCAGCGGTAGGCGCGGATGATCATCGCCTGGGAAACCACCCCCAGGGTGCCGACGCCGGCCAGCAGCAGCCACTGGTCGAGGCTGGGCGGCGTCCACACGACCAGCGCCGGCACCGCGGTGATCGCCAGCGACATCAGGCAGAAGTAGGCCAGCAGGGTGGCGTGGCGCTCGCCCTGCGGCAGGCGCTTGACCATGCACACGGCAATGGCGATGCCGAACACCGACAGCAGCGCGCTCAGCGCCGCCGGGTCGAAGGTGCCGGCGCCGGGGCGCACCATGATGAGGACCCCGGCGAAGCCCACCGCCGTCGCCAGCCAGCGCCGCCAGCGCACCACCTCGCCCAGAATGACCACAGCCAGCAGCGTGACGAACAGCGGCTGGGTGAAGCTCAAGGCGGTGAAATCGGCCAGGTGCAGGTGGCCGACCGCATAGCAGCCGCAGACCATGGCGGCGGCACCGGCGAAGGCGCGGATGGCGTGCAGGAAGGGATGGCGGGTGCGCAGCGCCGCCGGCCCGGCGCGCAGCAGGAAAGGCACCACCAGGGCGAAAGAGAACAGCGCGCGGGCGAAGGCGACCTTGAAGACGTCGAGGCCTCCCAATCCCGCTTCACCGCCGATCAGCGTCTTCACCATGGCCGAGTTCACCGTGAAGCCGGCGCTGGCGGCGATCATCCACAAGGCGCCGCGGTGATTGGGGGACAGCTTCGCCCAGCCGCCAGTGACTCTGGCCGCAAGAAGGCGCCGGTTCACGGCCGGCCCTTCACCGCTTCCGCGCTGACCTGCAGGGTGGGGCGCTCGCGCGCCACCCGCGCCACGCGATGGGCGATGTAGCTCGCGGCGCCGGCGATCACCGCGGCGCCGACCCAGGTCCAGATATCCGACACTTCGCCGAACAGGATATAGCCGACCAGGGCGACGAAGGGCAGGCGCGCATAGTCGAAGGGGGTGATCGCCGAGGCATCGGCCAGCGAGAACGCCCGGGTGAGGGCATTGTGGGCCACCGCCGCGCAGAATCCGACGAACAGGCCCAGCCCCCACTGGGTGGGCGTCGGCCATTGCCAGACGAAAAGCGCCGGCACCAGCGACAGCGGCGTCAGCAGCAGGTTCATGTACAGCACCACCGCCGCCGGGCGCTCGGTTCCCGACAGCGATTTGACCAGCAGCATGGAGCCGGCCATGAAGCAGGCGGCAATGATCGGCAGGGTCATCAGCGGGGTGAATTCGGTAAAACCGGGCCTGAGGATGATCAGCATGCCGAGGAAACCGACCGCCGTGGCGGTCCAGCGCCGGGCCCGCACCACCTCGCCCAGGATCAGCGCCGCGCCGGCGGTGGCGAACAGCGGCGCCGTGAAGTTCAGCGCCACGGCCTCGGCCATCGGCAGGTAGGTGATGGCGGAAAACCAGGTGAGCATGGCGATCAGGCCGATGCCGGAACGCCACAGGTGGATCTTCAGCCGCTGGGTGCGCAGGCCCTCGCGGCCGTGGCGCATGAGCCAGGGCAGCATGAAGGACAGCGCGCAGACGTTGCGCAGGAAGGCGATCTGGAAGGGATGCATCCCCTCGCCCGCCGCGGCGCCCCAGCCATCCCCCAGCAGGCGGATGGCCCCGTTCATGACGGCAAAGAGAAACGAGGCCGCGGTCATGTAGAGCGCGCCCCGCACCGGGGCGGACAACGCGGCGCCGCGCAAGAGGAGGGATCGGAAGGCTGGCATTCGCGGACGATCTTAAGGTCTGCCCGGCGCCGCCACCAGCCCCGGCTGTGCAGGCCAGCCATGCGGCAGCCCGGGAGAGCAGGCCCCGGAGAGCAGGCCCCGGAGAGCAGTCCCGGGAGACCAGCCCGGGCTTGCAATCCGCCGCCAGCGCGGCATAACCAGAGGCAAGGAACTTCAGGCCGCCGGAAGGCGGCCAAGCAGCACCAAGGCAGCACCAAGCCAACAAGGGAGTGCAGGATGACGCAACCGCTGTGGCAGCCGTCCGCGGCGCGCATCGCCGGGGCCAACCTGACCGCCTTCATGCGGCGGCTGAAGGAGACCCGCGGGCTCGATTTCCAGGACTACGACGACCTCTACGACTGGTCGGTCGACGACCTGGCGGGCTTCTGGACCGCGGTGTGGGACTTCTGCGGCGTCATCGCCGATGAGGCACGCGGTCCCGCGGTGCCCGACGCCGGCAAGATGCCCGGCGCCCGCTTCTTCCCCGAGGCAAAGATCAACTTCGCGGAGAACCTGCTGCGCCGGCGGCCCAACGACCTCGGGAGCGAGGCCGACGCCATCGTGTTCTGGGGCGAGGACAAGGTGAAGCGCCGCGTCAGCCACCAGGACCTCTACGGCCGAGTCTCTCGCCTGGCCCAGGCGCTGGCCGCCGAGGGTGTCGGGCCCGGCGACCGCGTCGTCGGTTTCATGCCGAACATGCCCGAGACGGTGATCGCCATGCTGGCGGCGACGTCGCTGGGCGCCGTGTGGTCGTCGTGCTCGCCGGACTTCGGCGTGCAGGGCGTCCTCGACCGCTTCGGCCAGATCGAGCCCAAGGTGCTGTTCTGCCCCGACGGCTATTACTACAACGGCAAGGCCCTCGACTCGCGCCCGCGCGTCGCCGAGTTTACCGCCGAGCTGCCGAGCCTGACGAAGATCGTCGTGGTGTCCTATATCGAAGACAGCCCCGACGTTTCCGGCATTGCCCCGGACGGTTCAAATCGCGCCGTGCGCCTCGACGATTTCGTCGCGCCTTACAGCGCCGGCGAGATCGCCTTCACGCGTATGCCGTTCAACGCTCCGCTCTACATCATGTTCTCCAGCGGCACGACGGGAAAGCCGAAGTGCATCGTGCACGGCATCGGCGGCACGCTGCTGCAGCTCCTGAAGGAACACGTCCTGCTGTGCGACGTGAAGCGCGACGACCGCGTGTTCTACTTCACCACCTGCGGCTGGATGATGTGGAACTGGCTGGTCGTGGGGCTGGGTGCCGGGGCGACGCTGCTGCTCTACGACGGCTCGCCCTTCGCGCCCGACGGTAACATCCTGTTCGACTATGCCGACGCCGAGAAGATGACCCTGTTCGGCACCTCGGCGAAATACATCGACGCGCTGAACAAGGCCGGGCTCGACCCCAAGTCGACCCACGACCTGTCGACGCTGCGCCTGCTGACCTCCACCGGCTCGCCGCTGGTGCCCGAAGGCTTCGACTACGTCTACGACCACATCAAGCAGGACATCTGTCTGTCGTCGATTGCCGGCGGCACCGACATCGTCTCCTGCTTCGTCGGCGGCAATCCCATCGGCCCGGTGTGGCGCGGCGAGATCCAGCGCCGCTGCCTGGGCATGGCGGTCGAGGTCTACGACGACAACGGCAAACCCGTCACCGGCGCGAAGGGCGAGCTGGTCTGCGTAAAGCCCTTCCCCTCCCTGCCCATCGGCTTCTGGAACGACCCGGACGGGGCGCGCTACCGCGCTGCCTATTTCGAGACCTATCCCAACATCTGGCATCACGGCGACTTCATCGAGCTGACCGAACACAACGGCATCGTCGTCTACGGCCGCTCCGACGCGACGCTCAATCCGGGCGGCGTGCGCATCGGCACCGCGGAGATCTATCGCCAGGTCGAGAAACTGGAAGAGGTCGAGGAGTCCATCGTCATCGGCCAGGACTGGGAAGACGACGTGCGGGTCGTGCTGTTCGTGAAGCTGCGCCCCGGCATCGTATTGGACGACGCGTTGACCGCGCGCATCAAGACGCAGATCCGCAACGGCTGCACGCCACGCCACGTGCCGGCCAAGGTGGTGCAGGTGGCCGACATCCCGCGTACCAAGAGCGGCAAGATCGTCGAGCTGGCCGTGCGCGATGTGGTGCATGGCCGCGCGGTGAAGAACAAGGAGGCGCTGGCCAACCCGGAAGCCCTTGATCTCTACGCCGGTCTGCCGGAGCTGCGCACTTGAGTCTGGCGCCCCCTTTGCCGCCGCTCAATCCGGTGGCCGCCGGCCTCGCGCCCTCGAAGATCGTCGAGCTGTGGGAATTGGGCTTCGGGCGCGACGACCTGATCGCGCTCTTCGTCGGTGAGGGCGATGAGCCGACCCCAGCCTTCATCAGCGAGGCGGCCTCGCGCGCGCTGGCCGAGGGGCATACCTTCTATACCCCCAAGCGCGGCATCCCCGACCTGCGCCACGCCCTGAGCGGCTACATCCGCCACCACTTCGCCGCTGAGGTGGACAGCGAACGCGTCACCGTCACCTCCTCGGGCATGAACGCCATCATGCTGACGCTGCAGGCGATCCTGTCGCCCGGCGCGACCCTGGTGGCGCCGAGCCCGGTATGGCCCAACGTGCTGTCCGCCACCGAGATCGCCGGCGGGCGGGTGAAGACCGTGGCGATGACGGCGCTGCCCGAGGGCGGCTTCACGTTGGACCTGGAGCGCCTGTTCGACGCCTGCGACGAGACGACCCGCGCCCTCTTCATCGTCTCGCCCTCCAACCCGACGGGCTGGGTGATCGACCCGGCCGAACAGCGCGCGGTGCTCGACTTCTGCCGCCAACGCGGGATCTGGCTGATCGCCGACGAGGTCTACCACCGCTTCGTCTACGACCCGATCCGCTTTCCCGAAGGGGTCGCCCCTTCGTTCCTGCAGATCGCCGCGCCGGACGATCCCCTGATCGTCGTCAACTCCTTCTCCAAGGCCTGGTGCATGACCGGCTGGCGCCAGGGCTGGCTGGTGCACCCGGCGCGCCTGGGGCCGGTTCTCGACAATCTCATCGAGTACAACACCTCCGGCGGGCAGAGCTTCCTGCAGTATGGCTGCCTTGCCGCCCTGACCCAGGGCGAGCCCTTCGTCGAGGCCCTGGTGGCACGCTGCGGCCAGGCCGCCGAGACGGTGTTCCAGCAGTTGGCCGCCCTGCCCCGGGTCAGCCTCGCGCGCCCCGCCGGGGCCTTCTACGCCTTTTTCCGGGTCGAGGGGGTCGACGACAGCCTGGCCTTCGCCAAGCGGATTCTGGCTGAAACCGGGGTCGGCCTGGCGCCCGGATCGGCCTTCGGGCCGGGCGGCGAGGGGCACCTGCGGCTGTGTTTCGCCGGCTCCCCCGCGCCTATGGCCAGCGGCCTGGATCGCCTCCGACAGGTTCTATCCTGAACGCGACAAGTTACTGAAATTATTAACGTTATATGAATTCGAGCCATGCTCCGGCTGCATGGTCAGGCTGTCCAGGCGACATTTGTACGCCAGGTAGAAAGGGCTTATCTCCCCTCTCAAGACATTGGCACACAAGCGGCGGCCCGGCCCACAAGGCCCGCATAGGGAACCCGCCCTAGATAGAGATAAGGAGATAGGACGATGGCCAACGTGATCTTCACGGCTCGTCCGTATATGCCCGGTCAGATCCTCGGTGAGCTGCTGGGCCGCGTCGTCATGGCGACCTACGACCTGGTGGTGGAACTTCGCGACGGCTACGTGGCCGAGCGCAAGGCCCAGAAGCTGGCGCGGGCGACCCGCCACCTCGACCGGCGCCTGCTGCGCGACATCGGCCTGGCCCACGGCGCCAGCTGAGTCGTTCTTGCCCACCCCTGGCGACAGGGTGGGCCTGAAGACACCGGCACGAGCCACAAAGACATGAGGGCGGCCCCGAAGCCATTCGGGGCCGCCCTTTGTCGTGCGCGTGTTTTGACGGGCCGCGGCCGCTAAACCGGATAGCGCACCAGCAGGTGATTGAGGCCGCCGAGCACCTGGTAGAGCTGGTCGAACTGCGCCTTGAAGTGATCCCAGTCCTGGCGCGGATCGAGGTTGTGCAAGGCCGTCTGGATCTCGCCCAGCGAGGTGCGCCCATCGATCCACGGCAGCACGGCGGGGGCCAGACGCGGCAGCGGAAACTTCAGGGCCAGCCCGTCGAACTCCCCCTTCAGCATCAGATCGCGCTGCACCGCCTTGGCCAGCTTGGCGCCGTCCAGCACGCGTAGGACGGGGATCGCCTCCGGCCGGTCGGGCCAGGCCAGGGTCTCGGTGGCCAGCCGCTTCGACAGATAGAACACGTGGGTCTTCAGGTTGCCGGCCAGTTGCTCAGCCAGCGCGGCACGCTCCAGCGGCGCCAGGCCGGCGAGGTGGCGCAGCAGCACCGGGTCCTTCAGGTAGGTCGCCGGGTCGTAGCGCAGCGGCTCGATGAAGGAGATCAGGTGGAGGCCGCAGCCGGCGACCAGCGCGGCGATCTCCGGCACCGTATAGGCGCGGTCCTGGCTGTGCAGCAGCAGGTCGACCAGTTCGGCATCGCTGCCGGCGTGGTCGCGCAGCACGGGATTGCGCGCGAAGAGATTGGTGGCCGGCAGGTTGCCCAGCAGGCGCCGGGCGAAGCCGACCTGCTCGGACAGCGGACGCGAACCGACCAGCCGGCGCAACGCCGCCTGCAGCGGATAGACGCCGCTGCGCCCGTAGGTGCCGTAGACCATGATGCCCATGCCGCCGTCCTCGGCCAGCACCGTGTTCAAGGCGGCGAGGCCGGCGGCGGGGTCGCTCAGGTGATGCAGCACGCCGCAGCAGTCGATGTAGTCGAAGCGGCCGAGGCCGAGGCCGGCGACCTCCAGCAGCGAGCCGTTCACGAAGCGGATGTTGGTGAGGCCGCGCGCCGCGGCGCGCGATTCCGCGATGGCCCGCGAGGTGGTCGAGAGATCGAGGTAGACCACCTCGCCGACGGCGCCGCCTTCCTTGGCCGCATCCGCCAGTTGCTGGGCCAGCATGATGGCGGCATCGCCGGTGCCGCCGCCGGCGACCAGGGCGCGGAACGGCCGGGCGAAGTCGCGCCGTCCGGCGAAAAGGTAGTGGTTCACTTCCAGCAGGTTGCTGGGCGAACCGACGACCAGCCGCCTGGCCTCGTCGGCGGGATCGCGCGAGGGATAGGGATAGGCTTCGTACTGATCGCGAACTTGGTCGCTCATCGCTCTGTCACCAGGCTGTGGAGCGAAAGTCTAGGCCGCGGCGGTGGTCAGGACCACCTTGCCAGTGGACCGGCGCTCTAGAAGCAGTGCCATGGCGTCGCCGGCCTGGGCGAGGTCAAGCTTATGTGAAACATGGGGCTTCAGAAGGCCCGCCTCGACCCAGCGGAACAGCTCGCCGAATTGCTCGGTCAGGCGCTCCGGCGCGTGCTTGCGGTAGGAGCCCCAGTAGACACCCATCACCGCGACGTTCTTCACCAGCAGGATGTTGGCGGGGATCTGCGGCACCCGGCCGGCGGCAAAGCCGATCACCAGCAGGCGGCCCGACCAGGCGATGCAGCGCAAGGAGGCGTCGAAGACGTCGCCGCCGACGGGATCGAACACCACGTCGGCGCCCTTGCCGGCGGTGATCTCCTTCACCTTGTCGCGGATATCTTCCTGGCGGTAGTCGATCAGATGGTCGGCGCCATGCGCCTTGGCCACCGCCAGCTTGTCCGGCCCGCCGGCGGTCGCGATCACCGTGGCGCCGATGGCCTTGCCGATCTCCACCGCCGCCAGGCCGACGCCGCCCGCCGCGCCGTGCACCAGCAGCACCTCGCCCGGCTGCAGATCGGCATGCCAGCGCAGTGCGCCGTGGGCAGTGCCGTAGATGATCGGAAAGCCGGCGGCCTCGGCCCAGCCGAAACGCTCAGGGCCGAGGGCCGCGGGAATGGCATAGACGTCACCGGCGCGTGCCAGCGCCGCCTCGGCATAGCCGCCCCAGTCGGTCAGCGCCATCACCCGCTGGCCCTGTTTCAGGCCGGCGACGTTGCGGCCCAGGGCGCCGACGGTGCCGGCGATCTCCAGCCCCGGCGAGAAGGGGAAGGCCGGCTTTTCCTGGTACTTGCCGGCGATCATCAGGGTATCGGCGAAGTTCACCCCCGCCGCCGCAACGTCGATCAGCACCTGGTCGGGCGCCGGCTCGGGCCGCGGCACGTCCTCGACGCTCAGGGTTTCCGGGCCGCCCCAGGCGCGGCAGATCACAGCTTTCATGGCAATGCAGCTTTCAGACCAGGATTCAGACCAGCAGTCAGAAGGGAATTCGGGGGGCCGGGCGGACCTCGCCGACGCGGTGCCCGGCGCGGTTGAGGATCGGCTCGATGAACAGGCCACCCAGCCGGGCCGCCTCGGCCTCGCCGAGAATCTCGAAATGGGCAAGCAGCCGGCCCATCAGGATCTCGGCGGCACGTCCGGCGCCGTCGTCCACCTTGATGGCGACGCCCAGGCCGAGGCTGGGCAACGCGGCGCAGTAGACGCCCGCGGCGCCGGTCTTGGTGAAGGCCTTCTCGCCGGTCATCTCCATCACCCGGGTGTCGAAGCGCCCGGTGCCGGCGACCATGAAGGGATGCGCCGCCACCGCTTTGCGCAGGCGCGTGCAGGCGTCCTGGCGGGCCTCCGGCTGGTCGTCGGGCGCCCCGAGGCGGGCCATGGCCAGCGCCATGTTGCCCAGCGGAATGCCGATCACCGGGATGCCGCAGCCGTCGACGCCGCGCGGCGCCATGCTCAGATCCAGGCCGGTCATGCCCTCCAGCACGCCGAGGATGCGCTGCTGCACCGGGTGCTCGTAGGTCACGTAGCCCTTGGTCGGCACGCCGAGGTGGCGCGCCAGGGTCAGGAAGCCGCTGTGCTTGCCCGAACAGTTGTTGTGCGCCGCCGTCGCCTGGCCGCCGCCGGCCAGCAGCTCGATCAGCGCCGGCTCGTAGCCCGGCAGTTGAGGGCCGCATTCCAGGTCGGCGGCGGAAAGGCCGAGGCGGTCGAGCCAGACGGTCACCGCCGCGACGTGGGGCGCCTCGCCGCTGTGGCTGGCACAGGCCAGGGCCAGCTCCGGCGCGGAGCAGCCGAAGGCATCGGCGGCGCCGCTTTCGACCAGGGCGATGGCCTGCAGCGACTTGATGGCCGAGCGGGCGTAGACCGGGCTGTCGATATCGCCGGCCGAGATCACCACGCTGCCGGCGGCATCGACCACGGCGACGGCGGCGCGGTGGCGGCTTTCCACCTGGCTGCCGCGGGTCACCTCGACCAGCAGCGGGTTGGCGGCTTCCCGGGAGTCGGGGGCCTTTGGGGCTTCGGCGGGGGCGTCTGGGCTCATGGCGGGGAATCGCAAAAAAGGGGGCTGCACGGCCAATACAATAAGGGCCCGCGCCTGCCAAGCAGCTTGCCTCCCCGGTCCGGGCCATGCAAGTTCTGCCGCCATGCGCGGATTCTTTGCCATCGGGGCCGAAGGCATCAGCAAGCCCATGAACCTGGGCGCCCTGATGCGCTCGGCCCATGCCTTCGGGGCCAGCTTCTTCTTTGCCATCCAGCCGGCCTTCAACGCCCAGGCGGTGAAGCAGTCGGACACCTCCGACGCGGCCAAGCATCTGCCGCTCTACACCTTCACCTCGGTGGAGGAGCTGTTGCTGCCGCGCGGCTGCGCCCTGGTCGGCATCGAGCTGACCGAAGACGCCGTCGAGCTGCCGAGCTTCTTCCACCCGCAGTCGGCGGCCTACGTGCTGGGCCCCGAGCGCGGCAGCCTGTCGCCGGCGCTGCAGGCGCGCTGCGACCACCTGGTGAAGATCCCGACGAAGTTCTGCGTCAACGTCGGCACCGCCGGGGCCATCGTCATGTACGACCGCCTGATCAGCCAGGGCCGCTTCGCCCGCCGCCCGCTGAACCCGCGCGCCACGCCGCAGCCGCTGCCCGAGCACATCTCCGGCGCCCAGTTGGTGCGCACCAAGAAACAGGCCGGGAAGAAGAAAGACGGGCCGCAGGGCTGAGGGTCAGCCCGTCAGCTTCAGCGGCGCGTCCTGATAGACCAGGCAGAGGCAGGTCTCGCCGTCGAGCGCCACCGGCTGGTGTTCCAGGCTGCCGTCGACGATCCAGGCATCGCCCCGTTCGTAGCGGCCCACCTCATCGACGAACCCGCCCTGCACGATCACCGTCGCCTCGATGCCCAGGTGGGTGTGCCTCGGCGCGGCCACGCCCGGCGCCAGGCGCACCAGGCTGACCTGGGCCGCCGCCGGCCACGACCCGCCGGCCGCGCCCAGCCGCGGCCGCAGCAGGGTCAGGTCGACGCCCGGCGCCAGCGGCTGCCATGCCAGACTGTCGAGATCGTCCCCCAGATAATCGCTCAGGGTCGGCGGCACCGTGGCGCCCGCCGCCCTGAAATCTGGCGCATCCGGGGCATCCGGGGCCTCTGCCGCCTCTGCCGCATCGATCCGGGCCAGCACCGTGTCGAGCGCATCGGGGGCCAGGGCCAGCGGCTCGAGCCCGGCCAGCAGGGCGCCGCCGATTGCCTCACAGTCCGCCACCACAGCCCGGCAGTCGGGGCAAAGCGCCAGATGGGCCGCCAGCACGATGGACGGGGCCTCCGGCAGGCTGCCGGCGGCGTAGTCGAGCAGCCACGCTTTCGGGAAGTGATGCGCCGGCGGGCGCTGCACAGGCTGCGCCATCAGATCTCCCCCTGCGTATTCAGGGACTTGCGCAGGCGCCCCAGCGCCAGGCGCAGCCGCGACTTCACCGTGCCCAGCGGCAGCGCCGTCTCGGCGGCGATCTGACCGTGGGCCTTGTCCTCGAAATAGGCCATCCGGACCAGCGCCGCCTGTTCGTCCGGCAGGTCGTCGATGGCCCGGGCCAGCGCCTCGGCCTGTTGCGCCATTTCCACCATGCGGTCGGCCGCCTTCGGTTCCGACGCCCCCTGGACCGCAGGCAGGCCCGGATCCGCCGGGTCGTATTCCGCCGGGTCGTATTCCGGGCGCCCTTCGCGCCGCAGCGCGTCGATCCGCTTGTTGCGGGCGATGGTGAAGATCCAGGTGCTCGCCGCCGCCTTGGCGGGGTCGAAGCTCGCCGCCCGCCGCCACACCATGATCATCGCTTCCTGCGCCAGTTCCTCGGCCTGTGCCGCCCCGGCACCGCGCTTGACGAGATAGGCCTTGATGCGCGGCGCGAAGTAGCCGAACAGCTCGGCAAAGGCGTCGCGGTCTCGCGTGCTGCCGACGGCGACGACCAGTTGTGCCAACTGGTCCGGCCCGGGCGGCGTCGCCGGTCGCGACAGCATCGACACTAGCCCCCCGGCCCGGCGTGGCGCCCCGGGAAACGGGGCAGGAAACGGGCCGCGAATCGAGGCCGCGCCGGTTCCGCCCGCCGCGTCGCCGCCCTGCCGGGGGAAACCGTCCGCCGTCGCCTTTCCGGCGCATTTCTGCCGACTTGGGGCAAATTCGAAGGTCCTTCAACGCAGGGGTGGCGGCGCGGGCCGTCAGTCCTATAATATCCGCCATGCTCAAGAATAACATCCCACACGCACGGACCATGCCGCTTCGAAAAGCATCCCCCCTGCACCCCGCCCTTTTTCTCCTCCCCCTGCTCGCCGCCGGCCTCTGCGCGCTGGCGCTCGGCAGCGCCCAGGCCCAGTCGATCGAGCGTCTCGGCGACTTTTCGGATTGGAGCGCCTTCAAGTACGAGGAGAGCGGCAACCTGATCTGCTTCATGGCCAGCGCGCCGGCCAAGGCCGAAGGCACCTATTCCAAGCGTGGCAAGATCCACGCCATGGTGACCCACCGGCCCGGCGAGAAGCGTGCCGACGAGGTGTCCATCCAGGCCGGTTATCCCTACCAGGAGAACACCCAGGTCGAAGTGCAGATCGGCACCCTGAAGGTGCGCCTGTTCACCCAGGACGAGTCGGCCTGGACCGTGGACAAGGACACCGACAAGAAGCTGGTGCAGGCGATGATCAAGGGCAGCACCATGATCGTCCAGGGCACCTCGGCGCGCGGCAATAACACCAAGGACACCTATTCGCTGTCCGGTTTCACGCGGGCCTACCAGGCGAGCAGCCAGGCCTGCGGGCGCTAGCTCTCCTACGGGCTGCCCCCCAGGCTGCCCCCGGGCTGCCCCGGGGCCCCGCCTGCCGGATTCCGCTGGTTTTAACCTTTCGGGAGTCCTATCTAGGGCGCTATGAGCCAGCACGCCGACGCCTTCGCCCCGCCCGCCGATTTGGGCGGCGCCCCCGACGAGAAACGCAATCTCGCCGGGCTGTCGCGTGACGAACTGGCGGCTGAGCTGACCGCCCTGGGCGAGAAGCCGTTCCGCGCCAAGCAGTTGTGGCACTGGATCTACCACCGCGGGGTCACCGACTTCGCGGAGATGACCACGCTGTCCAAGGATTTCCGCGCCCGCCTGGCCGAGACCCACGTGGTGCGCCGGCCGGACGTGACCGTCGCCCAGGTCTCCCAGGACGGCACCCGCAAGTGGCTGCTGCGCCTAGCCGACGGCCAGGAGGTCGAGACCGTCTATATCCCGGAAGCGGACCGCGGCACGCTCTGCGTTTCCAGCCAGGTCGGCTGCACCCTGACCTGCAAGTTCTGCCACACCGGCACCCAGCGGCTGGTGCGCAACCTCTCGGCCGCCGAGATCGTCGGCCAGATCATGGTGGCGCGCGACGGCCTGGGCGAGTGGCCCTCCCCCGCCGAGGGCCGGCTGATCACCAACATCGTCCTGATGGGCATGGGCGAGCCGCTGTACAACTACGACAACGTGGCCAAGGCCATGCGCATCGTCATGGACGGCGAAGGCCTCTCGGTCTCCAAGCGCAAGATCACCCTGTCGACCTCCGGCGTGGTGCCGGAGATGGAGCGCTGCGGGCGTGAGTTGGACGTGAACCTCGCGGTGTCGCTGCACGCGACCGACGACGAGACCCGCGACATGATCATGCCGATCAACAAGAAGTATCCGCTGAAGATGCTGCTGGATGCCTGCCGCAACTATCCCGGCACCAACAACGCCCGGCGCATCACCTTCGAATACGTCATGCTGAAGGGCGTGAACGACAGCGAGGACGACGCGCGCCGCCTCATCCGCCTGCTGAAGAACATCCCGGCCAAGGTGAACCTGATCCCCTTCAACCCCTGGCCCGGCAGTTTCTTCGAGTGCTCCAGCAAGGCGGCCATCACGCGCTTCGCCGACATCCTCTCCGCCGCGCACATTTCCTCCCCCGTGCGCGCCACCCGCGGCGACGACATCCTCGCCGCCTGCGGCCAGCTCAAGTCCGCCTCCGAGCGCAAGAAAAAGAGCGCGCGCGATCCGGCGGGAGAGTCCGTGGCGGACCCGGCGGCAAGCCCGGAAATCCAGGCCTAGGCTGCCCTTGCCCTAATCCCCTCTTTGCCTATACTCCGCGCGGATTTCCAGTCAGGGGCTTACTTCCATCATGTCCGACATCAAGAAAGTCGTGCTCGCCTACTCCGGCGGCCTCGATACCTCCGTCATCCTGAAGTGGCTGCAGACCACCTATAACTGCGAGGTGGTGACCTTCACCGCCGACCTGGGCCAGGGCGAGGAGCTGGAGCCGGCCCGCAAGAAGGCCGAGATGCTGGGCATCAAGCCGGAGAACATCTACATCGAGGATCTGCGCGAGGTCTTCGTGCGCGACTACGTCTTCCCGATGTTCCGCGCCAACGCGGTCTATGAAGGGGTCTACCTGCTGGGCACCTCGATCGCCCGGCCGCTGATCTCCAAGCGCCAGATCGAGATCGCCCGCGAGACCGGCGCCGACGCCGTGTGTCACGGCGCCACCGGCAAGGTCAACGACCAGGTCCGCTTCGAGCTGGGCTACTACGCCCTGAACCCGGACATCCACGTCATCGCCCCCTGGCGCGAGTGGGACCTGACCAGCCGCACCAAGCTGATCGAGTTCGCCGAGCAGCACCAGATCCCCATCGCCAAGGACAAGCGCGGCGAGGCGCCCTTCTCGGTCGACGCCAATCTGCTGCACATCTCCGCCGAGGGGAAGGTGCTGGAGGACCCCTGGGACACGCCGCCGGACTACGTCTATTCGCGCAGCGTTTCGCCGGAGGAAGCGCCCGACACGCCGACCGTCGTCACCATCGATTTCGAAAAAGGCGATCCCGTCGCCGTCGCCGGCGAGGCGCTGTCGCCCGCCGCGCTGCTGACCCGGCTGAACAAGCTGGCCGGCGACAACGGCATCGGCCGCCTCGACCTGGTGGAGAACCGCTTCGTCGGCATGAAGCGCCGCGGCGTCTACGAGACGCCGGGCGGCACCATCCTGCTGACCGCCCACCGGGCCATGGAATCGATCACCCTGGACCGCGGCGCCGCGCATCTCAAAGACGAGCTGATGCCGCGCTATGCGGAGCTGATCTACAACGGTTTCTGGTGGTCGCCCGAGCGCGAGATGCTGCAGGCGCTGATCGACAAGAGCCAGGCCAAGGTCAACGGCAGCGTCCGCCTGAAGCTCTACAAGGGCAACGTGATCGTCGAGGGCCGCAAGTCGCCGGACTCGCTCTATTCGATGGAGCACGTGACCTTCGAGGAGGACACCGTCTACGACCAGCGCGATGCCGCCGGCTTCATCAAGCTGAACGCCCTGCGCCTGCGCCTGCTGAACCGCCAGAAAGGCTGACCCGACGGCCCAGCCGGACCGAAGCCGCGCAAGGTCTGCGCGGCTTCGGTACCCCTATTCCTGGGTGGCGTCGCCTTCGGCGGCGGACTGGCCGAAGTTGGCCTCGCCGGTGGGATCGGTCTCGACCCGCCCGGCCATCACATCGAAGGCCTGGGCGTTGTGATCCATGTGTTCTTTGAGAGCCGGGTTCTGCTCGCCCACGGAGCGGAAGAAGCCGGCGGCATCGCGCAACAGGCGCGCAGCGATTTCAGCATTGGTTGCCATGAAAGCTCCCAAATCAAAATTTCAGCAAAGGGGTGGATTGTCGTGCGCGGCAAGGTTAGCACAGCCGCCCCGCCGCTGTCGCCCCCAAGCCTGAACTATCTGAAAGAACTCGGCCTTCAGCCGATTATCCAGCGCAGCGCCACCACCGCCAGGCAGCCGCCGGCCACCGCCACGATCAGCGGCAGGCGCAGCGCCAGAAGGACTGTCAGCAAAGCTGCGCCGCTTTCTGCTGCGCCGGTGGCGAAGGCCATAGGCGCGATGATCGCGGTGAGGATGGCGCCGGGCACCGCTTCCAGCGCCGTGGCCAGGCGCCCACTGACCGTGGTGCGGCGGACCAGCCAGTAGCCGAGGTAGCGGGTCAGCCAGGTGGCAAGGGCCATGCCGGCAATGGCGGCCAAGATCAGCGGATCGAGATGCCAGATATCAGGGGACATCATGGGCCTCCGGGTGCACCACTGGCGGCCCGTCCTCCGGTTGCGGCCGCTGCAGCGCGCCCACCAGGGTGCCGGCCAGTCCGCCCAGCGCGATGTACCAGACCCCCGGCAGCCAGAGGTAGGCGGCAGTCGCCACCACGGCGCTGGCCGCCCAGGGAACCGCGTTGCGGCGGCCCTGCCACATGCCGACCAGAAGCGTGAGAAACACGGCGGTGAAGGCGAAATCCAGGCCGTAGCGCGCCGGGTCCTGCAGCACGCCACCGAAGATGGTCCCGAAGAAGGTGCAGACGATCCAGCCGGCATAGAGCGGCAGCGAGAGGCCCAGGTAGTAGGCCGGGGTGAGCGGTGCTTTGGCCCCGCGCTGCAGGGCGAAGGCCCAGTTCTCGTCGGCCATCATATAGAGCGAGACGGCGATGGCGCCGCGCGGGCAGGTCTTCATCCAGGGCGCCAGCGCCGCGCCCATCAGCACGTGGCGCAGGTTCACCATCAGCGCGGTGGCGGCCAGCAGCAGAAGGGCCGGCGGCGAGGTCCAGATCTCGATCGCCACGAACTGCGAGGCTCCGGCGAAGACCGTGGCGCTCATCAAGGCGACTTCCAGCGGCGACAGCCCCTTCTGTGCCGCCAGCGTGCCGAACAGCAGGCCATAGACCACCACCGCCACCAGCAGCGGCAGGATGGTCAGCACGCCGGCGGTGAAATCGCCGCCGCCGCGGGGTGTATCCGTCGTCATGCGAAACCTCGAAGCGCCGGGAGGTGGGCCGCACAAGATGAGGCCGCCCCGCGCCGCTGTCTTGTAGGAGATTGCCGTCTCGCGCCGCCGCACCCTCAGTGGCAACCCGGCGAAAAACAACCAGAATGCGAATATCCCTGTGTACTTTCCGCTATAGGCGCTAGGGTTCCGAACAGGGTCCGCGTCGGGGATTTTGCCGGGCCAGGGGGCTTGCGAGGCTTGGGGTTTCCGCGGTAACGGGACGCGCCATCGCGTTCGGCCGCGGCGGTCCGGCAGGACGCCCCGGCCCGGGTGCGGCGCCACGGCACAGGCGGGCCGCCAGACCGGCCAGGTGAGCGGACGGCCAAGTGAGCGGACGGCCAGTGGACGGGCGGTGATGTCGGAGATATCCCTGGAACGCGTGGCCGCAGCGATGCGGCAGCATCTCTCGACCGGTGGGGGCGCCGCCGGTGGGAGCATCACGGAGGTGGCCGAGGCCCTGAATTCCGAGGTGAAGGATCTGGCGATGCTGCGCGAGCCGCGCGAGGCCGATCTGCCGGTGGAAGAACTGCGCAGTGTACTGCGCTACTGGCAGTGCCTGCCGAAAACCGACGGCGTTGCCGACATCATGAAGATCGACCCCATGGAGCTTCGCCGGGCACTGGGCTACCTGATGCTGATCGATGCCGGTCCCGGCGAGAACGCGTTCCGCTATGCGCTCTACGGCAGCAAGATCGCGGCGGTTTCCGGCTTCGACATGACCGGCAAGACCGTGTGGCAGATCGCCACCTCCTCGGCGATACAGACCTTCTTCGCCGCCTGCTACCGCGCCGTCAGCGACCTGCGCTGCCCCGTCTACTCGGTGCACAAGGCGCCGCTGCAGATCACTGCCAGCCACTGGCACCGCCTGATCCTGCCGCTGGGCGAGAACGGCACGGTAAAGCGCTTCCTGGTCTGCAACACGCCGATCCAGAACGGCCGCCTGGTCTAAGCCGCCAAAAAAAGGGGAGCGCCTACGCCGCCGCGCGCAGGCCGCTGCGGTATTGTCCGGGCGTGACCCCGGTGCAGCCCTTGAAGCTGCGCGTGAAATGGCTCTGGTCGTAGAAGCCGCAGGCCAGCGCCACTTCGCTCAGCGGCTGGTCGCCGGCCAAGAGGCCCTTGGCCGCGGCGATGCGCCGCCCGGTCAGGTAGGCATGCGGCGTGAGGCCGACCTCCCGCCGAAAGGTGCGCAGGAAATAGAAACGGCTGAGCCCCGCCGCCCCCGCCAGATCGTGAAGGGTCAGGTCTTGCATATAGCAAGCGTCCGCCAGCCGCCGGGCGCGGCGGATTGGCGCGACCTCACGCCCCAGACGGCGGCCCTGCGGGCAGTTTTCGCTGTGACGCCGGAGCATCAGGCTCAGCGCCGCGGTGAGGGCCTGTTCGGCCGCCAGCGCATCGCCGCGCGATTCCATCAGGCTGTGCGCCTGGCCCAGCAGCCGCGCGACCTCCGGATCGTCCATCACCGGCGCGGTGAAGGCGGGAAAGCCCGACGGGCGGTCGGCCAGGTCGTCGGCGATGCCCTGCACCAGCGCGACCGAGGGATAGAGCATGCGGTAGGCGAAGCTGTCCTCGGCCGGGGCGCCATCGTGCAGTTCGTCCGGGTTCACCGCCACCAGGCTGCCGGCGGGCGCCACATGGCGGGCGCCGCGGTAGCGGAAGGCCTCCGCCCCGCCGGTGATGACGCCGATGGCGAAGGTGTCGTGGACGTGCGGTGCGTAGCTGTGGCGGGTGAAGCGCGCCTTCAGGCATTCCAGGTCGTCGAAGCGCCGTTCGCGCCAGAAGCGCACGGAATCCGCCGCGCCCTGCCGGCCCGCCCGAGCCGGGGCCGGAGCGGGGGCCGGAGCCGTAACCGAGAGCGTGTAAGCGGTTTGCTGGTCGATCGCCATGGCCCCAGTCTAGCCGATCGCGGCTTGCGGCCCTTGTAGGAAATTGCCTCAGGAAATTGCCTCAGGAAATTACGGTATTATGTAGCAAACGCACCAAGACTAGACGCGGATCCGAAGTTCGCGTCATGATTGGTGCATGGCTTGGAAAATCAATAAGTGGCTTAGCGGCATCGAATGGCGTTGGTCCCTCTGGACCCTGCTACAGGGGACGGGGATTGTGAGCAGCTTTGCCCTCCCGGCATGGGCTACCCATGCCGCAAACCTGTTTGAAGAGTACCAGCCCCTGTCCTGGGTTGTGGCTGGCTTTATCGGCCTCTTTCTCGCCTTGTTCTTGTATTGGGGGTTTCAGGCCGCAAGGCGGAGTGGTGTGCGAACTAGGTTTGACGAGAAGTTTGTCGAGCAAAAGGCAGGGGTAAACCCCCTCAACCGGACGTTTGAGAATCAGCGGATATTCTTAAATACGTTCTGCTTACCTTCGCATCCAATCATAAGGGGAAAGACGTTCATAGATTGCGAGATAATAGGCCCGGCAAACCTGTTTATGACTAAGGGTAATAATATAAACCAGACCCGCGCCCCTATTATTGATGCAGTTTATTTAGAGCCACAAAAGAATTTCTATAATGGGTTCTTGCTAGAGGACTGCTTATTTGTTGGTTGTTCGTTTCAAAGGACCACTTTTTTCTTTGGCATGCATGATTACCATATTGCTAGAGGGTTGGAGTGGATAAACTGGATCACTCTGACGCCCGACACTCCACCGCTTTTGGCGAAGGCTGGCGAGACTATTGAAGGCTTAGGTCAAGACGCTGACACCCAATCGCCGTTAGGCACTGAACCAGAAAAACCGCAGTAAACTTGCCCCTCGCGAGCTTGTTCCTGATATTCGGTTCGCTCTCCTGCACTCCTATGTCTGCAAGCTTCTGGACTAGCTGGGCATAGGTCACGCCCCGGCGCTTTAGCTCGGCTTTCAGCAGGCCCTTAACACGGGCCTCCCATTCTGGCTGGTCGGCCATCTGGCAATCTCCTAAAGTGTGATTGCCATCATATAAGATACTTTTGCCCTTGTACAGGGCACGTCATGACACTATATACGATGCATAGGCATCGGAGATAGTTACATGACCCAGCATTTCCTTCTTTCTGCAAAGGCCCGGACGCTCTCGCTGGCAAAGGTGTTCCGCCTCAGCGACGACCAGGCTTTCGAGGTTTTCAAGGAAATCCGCTGGGCCGATACCGAGGGCGAGCCGGCCTGCCCGCGCTGCGGCTGCTTTGCCGTCTACACCTACAAGGCCCGCCGGTTCTTCAAGTGCCAGGGCTGCGGCGCTCAGTTCTCTGTAACCACGGACACCATTTTCGCCGGCCGCAAGATGGCGATCCGCGACATTCTGGCCGCAATCGCGATCTTCGCGAACGGCGCCAAGGGCTACAGCGCCTTGCAGCTGAGCCGCGATCTGGATTGTCAGTACAAGACGGCTTTCGTCCTGGCCCACAAGCTGCGCGAGGCCCTGGGTGCCGAGAACCGTACCCGCAAGGTCCGCGGTGAGGTCGAGATTGATGGCGCCTACTTCGGTGGCTACGTGAAGCCTGAGAACCGCAAGGAAGACCGCAAGGACCTGCGCTTGAAGGCAAACCGGTCAGGCAAACGCCGCTGTGTCGTGGTCATGCGCGAGCGCGGCGGTAAGACCTTGCCTTTCGTGTTCCAGGCCGAGGCCGATAGCCTGCCGACCATCCGCGAGCGGGTCGAGCCGGGCAGCACCATCTATGCCGACGAGGCGAGCGCCTGGGATGGCCTGCACGCCCGTTACGAGGGCCACCGCGTCAACCACAGCGTCGCCTATATGGACGAAGGCGTCTGCACCAATCAGGCCGAAAGCTTCTTCTCCCGCCTGCGCCGCGCCGAGATCGGCATGCACCACCACATTTCCGGCCAGTACCTCAACGCCTACGCCAACGAAATGGCGTGGCGCGAGGACAGCCGCCGGGAGAGCAACGGCAACCAGCTCTTGATGATCGTGGCCGCGTCCCTGGCCCATCCGGTCAGCCGCCAGTGGAAGGGCTACTGGCAGCGCTAAGGGATTCAAAACGCAACAACATTATGCAAGCTATTGATTCCGTTGACTTTCGAAAATCATGTACTATATATACGTGGTGAGATTTCCGATTGGAATAGAACTATGGCGACTCAAAGCACAGTCTACGACTCTGTTGAAATCGCCGACCACTTCATCGAGAAGGCGGGCGAGCGAGGTCTAGATTCGCTGCAGGTGATGAAACTCACCTACATCGCGCACGGCTTCGTGCTGGGTTTTACCGGCGAGCCGCTACTCAAAGATGATGTCGAGGCTTGGAAGTATGGTCCGGTTGTTAGGCGCGTCTACGGCTATTTGCCGCGCGGATATCAGCCGATCAAGAGGCCTTTCACAGAAACCCGCGCCAACATACACGCGGATATTCTGCCTATCATTGACGGAGTGTTTGAAAAATACGGGACGCATAGCGGACTCTACCTTTCTAGCCTCACGCATCGCCCCGGCAGCCCGTGGCAAAAGACTTGGGACACTTACGGCCAGAATGCGGTAATTCCTCAGTCGCTCATCGAAGCGCATTACAGAGGGATACTGGCTAAGTCAAAGGCAGCGGCTGCGGAAGGCAAGTCCTACCATCCGGATGCTCTATAATAATGGCTGATGTCCCTGGGCCACCCGGCCCACCTCCGGATAGTGACGCTGGGGACGAGGCTGCCGAAAAAGAGGCCCTCTTATTCGGTGAAAAGGAAGAGCCTCCTGAGATTGCGGAGGACCGACGTCACCTTTTAAAGGACGTCTGGCTTCTGCGCGGCGTAGTCTTCTGGGGGCTGCGCATCATTGTTCGCGTCGTACTTCTTCTCATATTGGGTGCAATAGTTGTTTGGTGGTGGCATCTGATTGGGCCGCGAACGCTGTTCGGCTGCGATGTACGGTGGCTTGATCCTGAAGAGATCAGTCGATTGCAAGCAATTATTTCCTCTGGTGCAATTAGCGCGCTAGTGGCTTTGCTCGGAAAGCAGCTGTTCTTCCCTAGAGGCCGCCCCTAACTACCCGCCACAGTTTGTACTGCCCCGGCCCGGTTTCGGCTTCCACCAGCCCGTTGCCCTGCTGGCCTCTGAGGGCGACGCCAACCCGCTTGGTCATCAACCGCAGTAACTTCTGGTCGTTGCGATCCAGAGGGCGGGTTACCAGCATCTCCACGGCTATATCCCGCGTCGTCATGGGCTCCGCTGCCTGCCGCAGGATGCTCAGGACAAGGCGGCTCATCTCGCCCCTATGCGCCCAATCCGAGGGCGGGCGGAACGCCTTGGGCTTGATCGTCTCAAGCCCCAGCGAGGGATCGAATTGCAGTAGGGTGGCGTCCAGGGCCTCTAGATCGGCCACCAACTGGCGCAGGCGGGCGTAGGTGTTCTCTATCTCGCCAGCGAGCCATGCGCGGCGCTTGGTCAGGCCAAGCTTTACGTAATCTGCCATGGCGGGAGACTAGACGAGCGAGCCCCAAAGGGGCAGAATCTCCTAGGTGCGTTTGCTACCTAATGCCGGGAAATTACCCCCTAGAAGGGCAGCGGCGACACCCCGATGAGGCTGCGGTGCAGATGCAGCAGGGCGGCGTAGACCGCCAGGCCCAGCAGCGGGCGCCACCAGCCGATGCCGCGCCAGTCGATGGCGCTGCGCCCGGCCAGCACGGCGGCGAAGGGGACCACGCTGGTGGTCAGCTTCATCGGCCCCCAGGCGGCGCCCAGGCTGGCCTCGCGGCGCTGGTCGATGTGGCCCATGCCGGCGAAGCTGAGGATGGCGATGCCGCCCATCATGACGATCGAACTGATGTCGCCGTTCGCCGCCAGGTGCGACAGCGCCCACAGGCCGGTGCCCCACAGGAAGGGATGGCGCGTGATGGAGAGGATGCCGACGGCGGGCGAGCCGGGTGCGTCTTCCAGAAAGCGCTCCCCGCCGACCAGGGTCGGGTTGGGGCTGGTCAGACCGCCGACGATGAGGATACAGGCAATCGGCATGATCAGCAGCGGCACCCACGCCATGAACGGCGCCGGCTGCCAGACCGCCAGGACAGGCGCCGCGTGGTAGGCCGCCACCATGAAGATCAACGCCGCCGCCATGACGAGGGAGTAGAGGATGCGGAAGCCGCGTTCGCCGAAGCGGGCGTTCAGGACGGGCCGCAGCGGTCGGCTCGACAACAGGAAATGGCCGCCGACGAAGGCCAGGGTGGCGGCGATCAGCGCGTTGGTCGTCTCCAGCATGGGCCGCACTATGGGCCGGAGCCGGGCCCAGCGTCCAGAGGCTTGTCGGCAGAAGCTCGGCGGCCCGAAAAGGGCGTTACCCGCCGCCCGCGCTGTGCTAATCAGCCGCCCATGACCGACGATACACCAGACGAACCCCAAAGCGGCGAACCGGGCGGCGAGCCCCAAGGCGAGCCCCAAGGCGAGCCCAGGGACGAGCCGGGCCAGCCCGACGCGGTGGCCCTGAAGATCCTGGAGCTGCTGCAGGACGGCGGCCCCGACCACACCATAAGCCCCGACGATGTCGCCCGCGCCTTCGCCGAGACCCGGCGCAAGAAGAGCGACCCGCCCGACGTCTGGCGGCGCTACATGAACGCCGTGCGCCAGCAGGCCCTCCACCTGGCCCGCGCCGGCCGCATCGTCATCCTGCGCCGCGGCGAGCCGCAGGACCCCCACGCCCCGATCAAGGGCCTGATCCGCCTGGGCCTGCCGAAGAGCTAAAGACTCCGGTTCAGCTGAGGTCCGGCGCCGCAATCCCCGCCTGGCGGCAGGCGGCGGTCACCGTGTTGGCCAGCAGCACGGCGATGGTCATCGGCCCGACGCCGCCGGGAACCGGGGTGATGGCGCCGGCCACGGCGGCCGCCTCGGCAAAGGCCACGTCGCCGACCAACCGCGTCTTGCCGCCTTCACCGTCGATGCGGTTGATGCCGACGTCGATCACCGTGGCGCCGGGCTTCACCCAGTCGCCCTTGACCATTTCCGGCCGGCCGACGGCGGCGACCAGAATGTCGGCGCCGCGGCACACCGCCGGCAGGTCCTTGGTGCGGCTGTGGGCGATGGTGACGGTGCAGCTTTCCGCCAGCAGCAGTTGGGCCATCGGCTTGCCGACGATGTTGGAGCGCCCCACCACTACCGCGTTCAGGCCCGAGAGATCGCCGAGGCGATCCTTCAGCAGCATCAGGCAGCCCAGCGGCGTGCAGGGTACCATCGGCGCCTCGGCGCCGGTGCCGCCGGTCATCAGGCGCCCGGCGTTGATGACGTGGAAGCCGTCGACGTCCTTGTCGGGGTCGATGGCGGCGATCACCGTCTGGGTATCGATCTGCGGCGGCAGCGGCAGTTGCACCAGAATGCCGTGCACGGCCGGATCGGCATTCAGTTCGGCCACCTTGGCCAGCAGGGTCGCCTGATCGGTGTCGGCATCCAGCTTGTGCTCGAAGGAGTTCATCCCCGCTTCGACCGTCTGTTTGCCCTTGGAGCGCACGTAGACCTGGCTGGCCGGGTCTTCGCCCACCAGCACCACCGCGAGGCCCGGCGTCACCTTATGCGTCGCCTTCAGCCCCTCGACCGCGGCCGCCACACGGGCCCTGAGGCCGGTCGCGAAGGCCTTGCCGTCGAGCAGGTCGGCACCGCCGGCAGCCTGTGTTCCAACCTTCGGGGTTGCTGTGCTGCTCACGGCTTCACTCCCTTGTTCTCTGAGTATTTTCGGGCTTTCGGGCGCTGCCAGTTCACCCGAGCCGGCCCGCCGGCACCCTTCCGATTGCGCCGCCGACTAGTCCAGGCCCGCCAGCCCCCTAACCTGCCTGCCAGCCTTTGAGCCAGGCCTCCAGTTCCCGCCGCAGCGCCGCCGGCTCCCCGGCCAGCGCCAGGGTCTAGCGCCAGACGGTGAGGCCGGCCACCAGGCTCAGCGCCGACTTCGGCCGCTTCCAGGCCTTGGCCAGCAGCTTCACCAGCGCGGCGTTGGCCTTGCCGTCTTCCGGCGGCGCGGTGACGCGGACCTTCAGGACCGTCGCCCCGTCGTCCAGCACCGCCAGCCCGTCCACCTTGGCCCGGCTGGCGCCCGGCTGCAGGCGCAGGTCGACCAGCAGGCAGTCCTTACCCTCCCGGAAAGGCGACCCCTCAGAGGCCACTTCGGTAGAGCGTGACGAGGATGTTCTGAAGCACCATCTGCAGGAAATAGATGATGAGAATCAGAATGATAGGAGAGATATCGATGCCGCCGAGATTGGGCATGAAGCGGCGGATCGGCCGCAGCGCCGGCTCGGTCACACGCCACAGGAACTCGCCGATCATCGAGACGACCTGGTTGCGCGTATTGAGCACGCCGAAATGCACCAGCCAGGAGAGGATCGCCGAGGCGATCACCATCCAGACGTACACGTTCAGCGCAATGATGAGGATGCGGATTAGCGGGTCCAGAATGATCATCGGCCGGCTTGGCTACCCTTGGGCTGGAGAATCGAAAGGCTTCGGAAATCAGTGGCCGCTACCCTACCCAGCGGTCAGGCCGGAGACAAGACGTAGACAAGCCCTCGCCAAGCCGTCGCATCTCGCGGGAATCGCAGGCTAAATCCGGGGGCGAAGGGGATCTGCAGGGCCGCGTCACGCCCGGCTTGACAGGACCCGGCCTTGTCCACATTATCCGCCCGCTTGTGGCCGGTTTGTTCCCAAACCGTCTGCGGGCGGTTCCCATGCCAGGGCTGTCGGCCCCGGCACGCAGCGTGTGGGGCTGTAGCTCAGATGGGAGAGCGTCGCGTTCGCAATGCGAAGGTCAGGGGGTCGATTCCCCTCAGCTCCACCACTTCCCTCCCCTTCCTGGTTCGCTAGACTGCCGGCCTGAGGTTTTCCCGGGCAGGAGGGCATTCATGGCAAAACACGGCAACAAGGTCGACCTGCCGGTCCACCTGGCGCGGCGCTATCTGGAACCGGGCCCCATCGTGCTGGTGTCCTCGGCGCTCAAGGGCAAGACCAACATCATGACCCTGGGCTGGCAGACGGTGATGGAGTTCACGCCGTCGCTGGTCGGCTGCATGATCTCCGGCGGCAACCACAGCTTCGCGATGATCCGCGACAGCGGCGAGTGCGTCATCAATCTGCCGACCACGGCGCTGACCGACACCGTCGTCGGCATCGGCAACACGACGGGCGCGGAGATCGACAAGTTCGACCGCTTCGGATTGACCGCCGAAGACTCGGAGAAGGTAAAGGCGCCGTGCATCCGCGAGTGCCATGCCCACTTCGAATGCCGCCTGCACGACGACGCCATGGTCGACAAATACAACTTCTTCATCTTCAAGGTGGTGAAGGCCCGGGTCGCGCCGCGGCCCAAGCATCCCGAGACGCTGCACTACACCGGCGAGGGAGTCTTCATGGTCTCCGGCAGGATCATCAGCCGGCGCCGCCTGTTCAAGCCGGAGATGCTGCTTTAGGTCCTGGCCGTCAGGCCGGCTGCCGCGCCTTGGTCTTGCCCTTGCCGGCCGCTTCCTCGCGCGGGCGCAGGTGGGCGTACCAGTGGCGCTCCAGCAACTTGAAGCCGCCGATCAGGGTGAAGGTGATACAGAAGTAGACGACGCCGACGGCGATGAAGGCCTCGAAAGGATTGTAGTGCCGCGACGCGATGATACGCGCGGCCCCGGTCAGATCGATGATGGTGATGACGCTGGCCAGGGCCGAGCCATGCAGCATGAAGATCACTTCGTTCGAGTAGGCCGGCAGCGCGCGGCGGAAGGCGCTGGGCAGGATGACCCGGCGATAGATCATCAGCCGCGACATGCCGCAGGCGCGCGCCGCCTCGACCTCGCCGTAGTCGGTGCCTTCGATGGCGCCGCGGATGATCTCCGTCGTGTACGCCGCCGTGTTCAGGGTGAACGCCAGCAGGGCGTACCAGTAGGCATCCTTGAGAAAGTCGAACTGCTGGCTGAGCCCGATCATGAACTGCATCTGGCCGAGGCCGTAATACAGCAGAAACATCTGCACCAGCAGCGGCGTGCCGCGGAAGAAATAGGTAAAGGCCCAGACCGGCCCGTTGACCAAGGGGTTGCGCGAGGTGCGCAGGATGGCCAGGGGGACCGCCATGGCCAGTCCGATCGCAAGGGACGTGAACACCAGCTTGACGGTGAGTTCCAGCCCATCGAGATAGAGCCGGTAGTTCTCGAAGATCGGCGTGAAGTCCATGCCTCAAGCCCTCCTGACGCCGGCGCTGTAGTATTTTTCGAGCCAGCGCAGCGCCCAGATCGAGAGGGTCGTGAAGACCAGGAAAGCGAAAGCGACGAAGAGGTAGAAGATGAACGGCAGCCGCGTCGAGCCACCCGCCTGTCCCGCATTCAGCACCAGGTCGTGCAGCCCGATGCTCGACACCAGGGCCGTGGCCTTGATCTGGACCAGCCAGTTGTTGCCGAGCCCCGGCAGCGCGTGGCGCATCATCTGCGGCACCAGGATGCGCAGGAACACCTGCCGGCCGGACATGCCGTAGGCATAGCCGGCCTCCAGCAGGCCGACGGGCACCGCCATGCAGGCGCCGCGAACCGTTTCACCCATGTAGGCGCCGAAAATGAATCCGATGGTCAGGGTGCCCGCGGTGAAAGCATCGACGTCGATGTAGTCCCACCCGAAATACGCCCCGATGTTGTTCACCTGAATTTGGCCGCCGAAGAAAATCAGCAGCATCAGGACGAGGTCCGGCACACCGCGGATGACGGTCGTGTAGATGCCGGCCACGGTCCTGGCGAGGCGCGACTTCGACAGCTTGGCGCTGGCCGTCATCAGGCCGAGAGCCAGCGCGATCGCCAGCGATACGAAGGCGACCTCCACCGTCACCACCGCGCCTTCGAGCAGGCGCGGCATGTAATCGATGAGTACCTCGAAACCTTCCATCAAACCGACCCTGGCAGTGGTTTTTCGTAGCGGCGCGGCACAGCGGAAAAGGAAACGCCACCGCCGAAGGCCCGGCGGTGGCGTTTGTCGTCACTCACGTCGCGAACAGCCTCAGCTGCCGTAGACGTCGTAGTCGAAGTACTTTTTCTGAATGCTGTCGTAGGTGCCGTTGGCACGGATCGCCTCGATGGCCTTGTTGAACATCGCGCGCAGATCCTCCTCGCCCTTGCGCAGGGCGATGCCGGCACCCTCGCCGAAGTACTGCGGATCGCTGAAGTCCGGGCCGACGAATTCGAAGTCCTTGCCGGCGTCGGTCTGGATGAAGCCGCCGTCCATGGCGACGGAGTCGGCCAGCAGCAGGTCGACGCGGCCGGCGACCATGTCGAGATAGGCCTCGTCCTGGCTGGCGTAGCGCTTCACCTCGACGGTGTCGCCGAAGACCTGGGTCACGAAGTTGTCGTGGATCGTGGCGCGCTGCACGCCGACGGCCTTGCCCTTCATGCCTTCCTTGGTGATCTCGATGCCCGAACCCTTCTTGCGCACGAACTTGGCCGGGGTGTTGTAGTACTTGTTGGTGAAGTCGACCTTCTCCTTGCGCTCCGGCGTGATCGACATCGAGGCGATGATGGCGTCGTACTTGCGCGCCTGCAGGGCCGGAATGATGCCGTCCCAGTCCTGGGTGATCAGCTCGCACTCCACCTTCATCTCGTCGCAGAGCGCGTTGGCGATGTCGATATCGAAGCCGATCAGCTTGCCCTCGGGGGTCACTTCACTGAACGGGGGATAGGCACCTTCCACGCCGATGCGCACCTTCTTCCATTCCTTGGCGTCGGCCTGGCCGACACCCAGCGGGGCGCCCAGAGTGGCGCCGAGCGCCAAGGCGGCGATAAAGACCCCAGAAAAAATCTTTTTCACGAGTTGCCTCCATTTGAGTTTGCTGTTGGTCCTGCCGTCCCTGGCAAGCGGCCTATGGCGGACGGCAAGGAAACGTTCTTCACTTGAGGTTGCCCTCCAGGAACTGGCGAAAGCGCGGCGAACGCGGGTTGGTGAAGACCTGCTGCGGCGGGCCCTGTTCCTCGACGCGGCCTTCGTGCAGGAACACCGTCTCGGTCGACACCTCGCGGGCGAAACCCATCTCGTGGGTGACCACGATCATGGTGCGGCCTTCTTCCGCCAGGCCTTTGATGACCCGCAGCACTTCGCCGACCAGTTCGGGGTCGAGGGCCGAGGTCGGCTCGTCGAACAGCATGACCGCCGGGTCCATCGCCAGCGCCCGGGCAATGGCGACACGCTGCTGCTGGCCGCCGGACAGGTGTGCGGGGTAATAGTCGCGGCGCTCGTAAAGGCCGACCTTCTGCAGGATCTCGCCCGCGTAGGCGATCGCCTCGGCCTTGGACCGCTTCAGCACATGGACCGGCGCCTCGATGACGTTTTCCAGCACCGTCATGTGAGCCCACAGATTGAAGCCCTGGAACACCATGGCCAGACGCGCGCGGATGCGGCGGATCTGCTCCGCATCCTCCGCCTCCAGGCCGCCGTCGCGCTTGGCCGGCTTCAGACGCAGTTCCTCGCCGGCCACGACGATGCGCCCGGCGTTGGGCCGTTCCAGCAGGTTCAGGCAGCGCAGGAAGGTACTCTTGCCGGAACCGCTCGAGCCCAGCATGGCGATCACGTCGCCTTCGCGCGCCGTCAACGAGACGCCCTTGAGGACCTCCAGGTCCCCGAACGACTTATGAATATCTTCAGCGACCAGCGCCGCAGCTGCAGCGGCCGTCGCGGTCCCCGTCTCCGCTAAAGCCAAACGTTCAAGACTCCCTGTGGGATACACCCGTTTTTTAGGGGTGCTTTGATCTCGACGGTACGGCAGCGCCAAAAAGATGCCAAGAAAAACCGTGACGCCTGCCGCGGCCGTTCGTACGCCCTTGAATTGGAACGATTTCAGGGCCTTGCCGGAAACCCGGAGCGCGCGCCGGGGCGTCCTGGGATGCCCCTGGGGGCTCTAGGGCAGCATCCCGCGCAAGGCCTCCAGGCGCTCCGTCAGGGCGGCCCGCTCGGGCGCCGCCGCGGGCAGTGCCGCGATCGCCGCCTCGGCCTTGGTCAGGGACTCCCGGGCCGCGTCGCCCTCGCGCCGCCCCGCCTGGGCGCGGGCCAGACGCCGCCAGCCGTCGGGGTCCGCCGGGTCGTCCGCCAGGCGGGCGGCGAGCCGGTCGACCATGGAACGCACGAAGGCCGTGCGGTCTTCCTCGGTCATGTTGCGGGCCGCTTCCAGGTCGGCCGCGTTCGGCCCCGGCGCTCCACCCGACGCCCCCGGGGTCGCGGGCGGCAGGGCGGCGCTCGCCGGCGGCTCGCTGCCCAATTCCTGGGCCGCGCGGGCGATCTGCTGGCGCAGCAGCGGCAGCCAGGGGGCGTCCGCCGGGGAATCCGCACCAAGGTCCTGCCACACCGCGATGGCCTCCTTCAGGCGGCCGTCCTGGGCCATGGCGAGGCCGGCATAGTAGCGCGCCTGGCTGTTGCCGGGATCGGCCTCGATGGCGGCGGCGAAGGCCAGCCGTGCCTCGCGGCCGACCTGCCCGCCGGCGGCGGCCACCAGGGTTTCGCCGAGGGCGGCATGCAGGGCGCTGGGCACCATCCCGTCCTGGCGCTGCACCAGCGCGATGGCCTCGCGGTAGCGGGCCGCCGCCTCGCCGAAACGGCCGCTGCGCTCGAAGATCTGCGCCAGCACCAGGTGGGCCGCGATGTCGTCGGGATCGGCGGCAACGCGCGCCTGCAACTGAGCGACCAACAGCGCCCTTTCCGTCGGGCCGCCGGGATCGCGCCCGGCCAGCGGCAGGCCCGGCAGATCCGGCGTGCCGAGCTGCAGATACAGCACGAGGCCGGCCGCCGGCGGCAGCGCGATCACCAGCGCCAGCGCCACACGGCGCAGCCAGGGGTTCGATGCCGGCGCGGTCCGCGCCCCGTCGGTTTCGGTCTGCAGCAGGCGGCGCTCGATCTCGCGCCGCGCCGCCTCGGCCTCGGTCTTGTCGATCAGCCCGCGCTCGACGTCCTGGGTCAGCTCGGTCAGCTGGTCGCGGTAGACGGCGCGGTCGAACTCCGCCGTTGCCGGTGCCGCGCCGCGCGGACGCAGCAGCGGCCACAGCAGCGCGATGACCACCAGGGCGGCCATGACGGCGGCGAGGATCCAGAACATCATGGCCGCTTCGGCCCCGCTTCTTCACCAGGGTCTTCGGCAGGGTCTTTGGCGGACTCCTCGGCGAGCAGACGGGCCAGGCGCGCCTCCTCGGCGGTGCTGAGGCCGGCCGGCATCGCCGGGGCGGCACGCAGGTGGCGGAAGTAGACGAAAACGCCGAGGCCGCCGAGCAGCAGCACCACGAAGGGGCCGAACCACAGCAGGTAGGTTTCCGGTTTCATCGGCGGGCGCAGCAGTACGTAGTCGCCGTAGCGCGCCACCAGATAGTCGAGCACCTGCTGGTCGCTGTCGCCGGCGACCAGTCGCTCGCGCACCAGAACGCGCAGCTCGTGGGCGATCTCGGCGTTGGAGGAATCGATCGACTCGTTCTGGCAGACCACGCAGCGGATCTCGGCGGAGAGATCGCGCGCACGCCGCTCCAGCGCCGGGTCGTCGAGCATCTCGCCGGGTTCGACGGCGAAGGCCGGCACAAGCGAACCCAGGGCGAGCAGCAGCGCAAAGAGAACGGTCAGCCGTGTCATCCGCGCAGCGCCTGCAGCAGCGGCATCACGTCGCGCTCCAGCACCTCCGGCACCAGCGGGCCGCGGTGGTGGTAGCGGATGCGCCCGTCGCCGTCGATGATGAAGGTCTCCGGCACACCGGTCACGCCCCACTCCACCGCGGCGCGGCCGGGATCGGCACCGATGCGCTGATAGGGGTTGCCCAGCTCCGTCAGCCACGCGGCGGCGTCTTCCGGCTTGTCGCGATGATTGATGCCGTACAGCGGCACCCCGGTTTTTTCAACGAAGGCGGTGAGATAGGGATGCTCGGCGCGGCAGGGCACACACCAGGAAGCGAAGAAGTTCACCATCACCACCTTGCCGTCGGCCAGATCGCCGGTGGCCAGGCCGGGCACGCCGAGCCCGGGCACCGCCGCCAGGTCGAAGGTCGGCGTCGGCTTGTCGACCATCACCGTCGGGACGTCTTTCGGATCGCGGTCCGGCGCCAGGCCCCAGAGGAAATAACCGGCGACCACCGCAAAGACGGCGATGGGCAGCAGGAACAGCAAACGTCGGGTCATGGAAATCCTATGGGCCGCCCGTGATCTTACGCCGCATCACGCCGTGGCCGGGTGCGACGTCGGTTTCGCGGCGTGCTGGCGATGCGGCGCGCCGATGCGCAGGCGCCGGTCGCTCAATGACGTGAGCCCGCCGATCACCATGGACAGGCAGCCGAGCCAGATCCACGGCACCAGCGGTTCGTGGTAGACCCGCACGGTCCAGCCGCCCTGGCCGTCGGCCTCGCCGATGACCACGTAGAGGTCGGAGAACAGGGTGGTGCGGATCGCCGCTTCGGTGGTCGGCATCGCCGTCACCGGATAGACGCGCTTTTCCGGAAACATGAGGGCGATTTCCTCGCCGTCGCGGAACACCGTGAAGCGTGCCCGCTCGGCCGTGTAGTTGGGGCCGTTCAGCTTGCCGACGCCTTCGAACAGCAGGCTGTAGCCGGCGACCTCCACCGTCTCGCCGGGCTTCAGGTTGGTCACCACCTCGCTCTTCCACGCCGACGCGCCGATGATCCCGGCCATCACCACGGCGAGGCCGGCATGGGCCAGGGTCATGCCGTGGGCCGAGCGCGGCAGGTTGCGCGCCCGCCGCCACGATTCGCCCGGCGCCACGCGGAACAGCTTCACCCGGTCGCTCCATTCGACCAGCGCGCCGGCGAACAGCCAGGCGGCCAGCCCCATGGCGGCGACCGCCAGGATCGGCCCACCGGCCTGCAGGTACCAGGTGAGGCCGGCGATGAAGAGGGCAGCCAGCGCGGCCAGCTTCAGTCTGGCCAGCGCACCGGCCAGGTCCGCACGCTTCCACGGCAACATCGGGCCGATGGCCATGAGGAACACCAGCGGCACCATCAGCGGCACGAAGGTGGCGTTGAAGAAGGGCGCCCCGACGGAAACCTTGGAGCCGTCGACCGCCTCCAGGAACAGCGGATAGAGGGTACCGAGGAACACCGCGGCACAGGCCGCCGAGAGGAACAGGTTGTTGATCACCATGCCACCCTCGCGGCTGATCGGCGCGAAGAGGCCGCCGGCCTTCAGCGCCGGCGCGCGCACCGCGAAGAGGATCAGCGAGCCGCCGATGGCGATGGCCAGCAGGATGAGGATGAAGAAGCCGCGCTCCGGATCGGTGGCGAAGGCGTGCACCGAGGTGATGACGCCCGAGCGCACGATGAAGGTGCCGATCAGCGACAGCGAGAAGGTGAGGATCGCCAGCAGGATGGTCCAGGTCTTCAACGCGTTGCGCTTCTCCACTACGATGGCGGAATGCAGCAGCGCGGTGCCCAGCAGCCAGGGCATGAAGGAGACGTTCTCCACCGGGTCCCAGAACCACCAGCCGCCCCAGCCCAGCTCGTAGTAGGCCCACCAGGAACCCAGCGCGATGCCGCCGGTGAGGAAGGCCCAGGCAAGCAGCGTCCAGGGGCGCACCCAGCGCGCCCAGGCGGCGTCGACCTTGCCCTCGATGAGCGCGGCGATGGCAAAGGAGAAGGCCATCGAGAAGCCGACGTAGCCGGCGTAGAGCATCGGCGGATGAAAGGCGAGGCCGGGGTCCTGCAGCAGCGGATTCAGGTCCTCGCCATCCAGCGGCGCGGGAAACACGCGCAGGAAGGGGTTGGAGGTGAACAGCGTGAAGGCCATGAAGCCGATGCCGATCCACGCCTGCACGCCCAGCACGCGAGCGCGAAGGGACGGCGGCAGATTGCCGCCGAACACCGCCACCGCCGAGCCGAAGAGCGCGCGGATGAGGATCCACAGCATCATGGCGCCCTCGTGCTTGCCCCACACGCCGGTGATCTTGTAGAGCATCGGCTTGGCCGAGTGCGAATTCTGCACCACGTTGGCGACCGAGAAATCGGAGGTCACGTAGGCATGGGTCAACGCGCAGAAGGCGAAGACCACCAGGAACAGCTGCACGACCGCCGCCGGCCGGGCCAGCCCCATCCAGGCGGCATCGCCCCGCGCCGCGCCGATCATCGGCAGGCTGCCCTGCAGCACGGCGGCGGCAAGCGCCAGGATAAGGGCGAAGTGTCCGAGTTCGATGATCACTGGGACGTCCCCTCGCCTTCCTGCCACCGCCCGGAGGCCTTCAACGCGTCGACGACCTCGCGCGGCATGTAGTTCTCATCATGCTTGGCCAGCACCTCGTTGGCCAGGAAGGTGCCGTTGGGGCCCATGGCGCCGACGGTGATGACGCCTTGGCCCTCGCGGAAGAGGTCCGGCAGGATACCCTGGTAGCGCACCGGCACCGACTGGGCGCCGTCGGTTACCCGGAAGCTGACGGTCAGGCCGTCGGCCGAGCGCAGCACGGTGCCTTCCTCGACCAGGCCGCCCAGGCGGATGCCGCGTGCGGGCGGCGGCGGCGAGGCCATGATCTGGCTCGGGCTCTGGAACAGGTCCAGGCTGTCGTCCAGCGCGGTCAGCACCAGCGCCGTGGCGCTGCCGAACACCAGCAGCGCGGCGGCGACGATATAGAGGCGTCTTTTTTTGCGGGTCATGGGCTTTTACGGGTCATGAACGGGCCTCGCCGGCTTCCGAAACGGCAGCCAGGGGCGCGCCGGCACGGCGGCGGCGCTGGGCCCCGGCCGCTTCCAGCTCGGCGAGCCGGCGCTGGCGCTGGCGCAACTGGCGCAGGGTCGCGATCAGCAGGCCGGCCATGATCGCCACCGTCAGGCCCAGGGAGGGCCAGACGAAGGCGGCATAGCCACCCATCTGAAAAAATGCCGTCACCTTCTCCATCACTCTCCCAAGCCTTTCGGCCCCAAGCCTTCCGGCCCCAAGCCTTCCGGCCCAATTCTTCTTGTCTTCGACCTTAGCGGCGGCGGCCGTTCGAGGGCAAATCTAGGCGCTCAGCCCGCGCCCGTCAGTCATATTTGCATGAGTGCGACCGAATCGCGCAGCGTCCTTTCCCGCCGCTTCCCGGGCCGACCCGGCCCGTTGGAGCCTAGGCGCCCTTCACCACCGCCAGATCGAGCGCGCGCAGGCGCGCGGCGATCAGTTCGCTCTTCATGCGCAGCAGCACCACCGTCAGATAGTAGAGCTTGAAGCCGACCGCGACGATGAGCAGCGGCCATAGCATCGACGAATGGATCGTCGGTCCGCCCATGCGCATAACGCTGGCCGGCTGGTGCAGGGTCGACCACCAGTCGACCGAAAACTTGATGATCGGGATGTTGACCACGCCGACCAGGGCCAGGATCGCCGCCGCGCGGTAGCCGCGCTGGCTGTCCTCGAAGGCGTTCAGCAGCGCCATGTGGCCGAGATAGAGGAAAAACAGGATCAGCATCGAGGTCAGGCGGCCGTCCCATTCCCACCAGGTACCCCACATCGGCCGGCCCCACAGGGAGCCGGTCACCAGGGTGAGGAAGGCGAAACCGGCGCCGACCGGCGAGGAGGCCTTGGCCGCCAGGTCCGCCAGGGGGTGACGCCAGATCAGCGCCACGGCGCTGGCCACCGCGATGGCGACATAGATGAACATCGCCATCCAGGCCGCCGGCACATGGACGTACATGATGCGTACGCTTTCGCCCTGCTGGTAATCGGGCGGCGCGACGAAGAGCGCCAGATAGAAGCCGACACCCAACGCCACCACCGTGCCGGCCGCGGCGAACGGCAGGATGCGGTCTGCGAGGCGGGTAAAGCGCGCCGGGTTTGCGAAACGGTGCATAGCTGCTTTCCTAATGGCTCAATTTATCTAGTGCCTTGACCCAAATCATGCCAGCCCCGACCGCGCGCTTCTCGCCGGTTCATAACGCCGCTGCGGCTTTCTTACGTCCCGATATGGGACTTTATTCCCGTTCTCATTCCAGGGCCTGGCGCAGGGCGGCGGCCCCGGCCAGCGGAGTGATCACCAGCATGACCAGCAGCACCGCCCCCAGCAGCAGCAGGTGGGGCCGCGCGGCCACGCCCAGCAGGGCGGCGTCGGTGGCGCCGACGCCGAAGATGAGGGCGGGAATGTAGAGCGGCAGCACCAGCAGCGGGATCAGCACGCCGCCGCGCCTTGCCCCCAGGGTCAGCGCCGCGCCGACCGCGCCGACCAGGCTGAGGATCGGGGTGCCCAGCAGCATCGCCAGCATCAGCACGCCCAGGCCGGCGAGGTCCATGTGGAACAGCACCGCCAGCAGCGGCGCCGCGGCGATCAGCGGCAGTCCGGTGGTCAGCCAGTGGGCCAGCACCTTGGCCAGCACCGCCAGTTCCAGCGGCAGCGGCGAGAGCAGCAGCTGTTCCAGGCTGCCGTCCTCGTAGTCCGCCAGAAACAGCCGTTCCAGCGACAGCAGCACGGCGAGCAGCGCGACCACCCAGATGATGCCCGGGGCGATGCGCGCCAGCAGGTTGGGTTCCGGCCCGACGCCGAAGGGAAACAGCGCCGCGGTCAGCACGAAAAACAGCACCGCCAGCCAGGCGTCGGCGCGCTGGCGCAGGGCGAGGCGCAGGTCGCGCGCGATGACGAGGAGAAAGCCGCTCACCGGACCATCCCCTTACCAGACCATCTCGGGCAGCGGCGGCGGCGCCAGAGCGTCGAGCGACAGCCGGATGGGATCGCCGAGGTCTAGCGCGGTATGGGTCGCCACCACGACCCGCCCGCCGCCGGCGCGGTGGTCGGCGATGGCGGCGGCCAGACGGCCGACCGAGGCATGGTCGAGGCCGACCGAGGGTTCGTCCAGCAGCCACAACTCGGCCGGCGCGGCGACCAGACGGGCAAGCGCCAGGCGGCGGCGCTGGCCGGCCGACAGCAGGCGCCCCGGCACCGCCGCCAGATCGGTGAGGGCGAAGGCTGCCAGGGCGGCGTCGAGGGCCAGGCCGCCGCCGCGCAGATCGGCCCAGAAACGCAGGTTTTCCGCCACGCTGAGCACCGGCTTCACGGCGTCGAGGTGGCCCAGGTAGTGCAGGCGGCGGGCGTGCGCCTCCGCGTCCTCGGCGATCGGCCGGCCGTCCCACAGCAGCGCCCCGGCGGCCGGCTTCAGCAGCCCGGCCATGAGACGCAGCAGGCTGGACTTGCCCGAGCCGTTGGGACCGGTCAGCAGCAGCGCGCCGCCCGCCGGCACGGCAAACGACAGCCCGGCGAAGACGTCGCGGCCGCCGCGCCGGCACTGCAGGGACTGTCCTTCGAAAATCGTCATGCGAAGAGTGTCATGCGCTGGGATCGGACCGTCGGAAAAGGGGCGAGGGCCGTTGCGGAGGCGCAGCGGCTTGGCCGCCGGTATAGCAGATCGCCGGTCGAAAAAAAGCCGCCGTCCCGATCGGCCCGGACCGGGGCGGGCTCAAGTCCGGCTCAGGTCGGGATCAGATCTGGTAGGTCGAGATGAGGACGGCCAGCGCCGCCGCCGCCCAATCCAGGGTCTGCTCGGGATCGCCGAAGGCGCCGGTCGCCTGCTGAGCGGCGTTGACCGCCACGATGCCGGCATAGGAATTCAGCCGCCCGAGATGGCCGATGATCCCATAGATCTGGGCGCCGCTGTATCCGCTTATGCAATTGGCGCCAAAGCGCCGGGCGATGAGGCCGTCGAACCGCGTGTGAGGATAGTCCTCCACGGCCATCGGATCCGGCTGGCAGTAGCTGAGGCCGAGGAGCTGACTGACCGACGCCTCGAACTGGTTCGAGACCCAATCCACGTTGGTCACGGCCGGGTTGAACACCTGTCCGGCAAAGATCAGGCCGACCTCGCTGATCGGCGACTCGGCGATGCAGAAGCCGGCCTGATCGCGCACCCGCATGGTCGCCGGCACGGCGATGGTCGCGCCGGTCTCGCCATCGACCCAGAGGTCGAAACGGATCGCCGCTAGGTCGTCGAGCGGAACGTGCTGAGAGAGGATGCCCACCAGATAGATGAAGCCGGCAGGATCGTCGAGGGTACCCGGCTGCGACAGGGAATCGACAATCTCGTTCAGGTCGCGCGTCGCCAGGTGGAAGTAGCGGCGCCCGCCGCAGGCCAGGTCCCGGTTGACCGCTTCGGCTTCCTGTTCGGATCCCGGTGCCGAGAAAGCAAAGACCGTCGCGGCGGCCGGACCGAGTCCGACGGCGTTGCCCATCTCGGCGCTGTCCATCAGATGGCGCAGGAAGTCGGCGGGCACCGCCCAGTTCAGCGAGGCATTGCCGCCGTCCAGGCCGCCGTCGACCCCCCCGACCACCGCCCCCGCGGCATTGATGACCGGACCGCCGGAGGAGCCCGGCTTCACCACGGCGGTCAGCCGGAAGATCTCCAGGTCGATCGCCGGCGCACCAAGATTGCGGATCTGCTGGCGCGCGCCGTCATTCAGGATGTCGTCGAGCTTGCGCACGTTGAGAGCGCGCTCACCATAGGCTTCCTGCCAGGTCTTCACGTTGAGCGGCATGCCGATGGCGGCAAGGTCCTCCTGCTCACCGGCCTTCGCCATCTGCGACAGGATAGGCACCGCAGGCGGATCGGCCACCGACAGCAGGGCGAGATCGGCGGTGCGCAGCACGCGCTCCGCCGTCGCCCGCCGCTGCACGCCGGAGTCGACATATTCCACCGTAATGGAGGTGCAGTCCGCCACCACGTGCAGGGCGGTGACCACCTGATGCGCCTCGACCCAGACGAAGCCGCTGCCGACCCGCGCGCCCTGCGCCCCGGGACAGCCGTCGGCCATCACCCGGACGACCGAGGCGGCGGCTTTGCGCACCGTATCCGCCGAGGGCTTGGCCGAAACCGCCTGTGCGCAGAGGCAACAGAGCGCTGCTACCGCGAGGCTGCGATAGAAAAGGCCGCTCATTTCACATCTCCGCAGAGGCCGGTCCACACCGCCTGCAGGCCGGCTTTCGGCTGGTCAGCCAAGTTCTTCGCCAGCGCCGGCCAGGGGTCGGGGGCCAGCGACCAGGCGTTGCGCGCCTCGGCGGCATCCGGCGCGCGCGCCGGGTCGGTGCGCTGGCAGGTGGCCGCGTCACCGGAGAACAGCACCGTGGCGGTCTTGACCAGGGCCGGCCCCATGCCGTCCCCGCCACCAGCCGCAGCGCCGAGCTGCGCCGTGACGATCCTGCGCGCTTCCGCCGCCTCGAAGCCGGCCGCCTGCCAGCGGGCGACCAGTTCGCCCGGCGTCGGCGACAGGGTGTCGTGGGTGCGCATCCACAGGCCGCCGCCCAGCCCGGCAACGGTCACCACCGCGAAGCAGAAGACCGCCCAGTCGTGGCCGGCGGAGCGCGCCGCCGCGTTTTCGCCTTTCGGCAGGAACGGATTGGTGATCCCGGTAAGCGCCATGACGCCGGCAGCCATCGCCAGGGCGGCGGACACCACCGAGGCCGTCACCCCAGCAGTCGACAGGCCGACCAGCAGCCCCGTCAGAAGACCCAGCGCGCACGCCGCCGCGATCTTCGCCATCCCAGCCCCTCCCCCGATGTCTGCCTTGCCGTCTTTCCGTTCTACGGATCGCAGGAAGGATTCTCGCCGTTGCCTAATCGCAACGTCAACAGGTCATTGGAGTGGGACAAAAGGGGAGTGGGACCAAGGGAGAGTGCCAACCGACAAAAAGAAAACGGACGGTCCCGCTTGGCTTGGGGTCGCGACCGCCCGCAGTTGGAGCTTTTCGTTAGAAAATCAGGGGCGGCCACGCTAGGTCGGGGCAGTTGGCCGCCCCCTCTTAGTGCCAGCCGGTTTGGGGCATCTTAGGAGGGCTGGGGCTCCTCTACAGAGAGGGGAAGTCTCCGTAACGATGAAGCTAAGAACCGAAGGTGTCGGCATCTGGCCGCAAATGCGGCGACAATGTGATTTCTCATTACCGTTCGGAAAGGTATGCCGGCCAAGGCGTTAGGGCGGATCGAGGCGTCGGGACAGAGCGAGGCGAGGGGGCTCAGTCGTAGCGGCGCTGGTCGTCGATGACCTTGCCGTCGTTGGGCAGGCTGCCCGGATCGACCCGTTCCACCATACCTTTCAGCTTGCAGGCGTCCTGCAGGCTGGCGGCGATGGCCGCCGTCAGCCCGGCGTCGCTCTCCGCCAACTCGCAGAGCAGGGTCATGGCGTCGCTGTCGCCCTGCCGGGTCACCACCAGGCGGGCGCGGGCGATCTCGCCGTGGCGCTTCAGCACCTGGGCGACCTGGGCCGGCTGCACGAACATGCCCTTCACCTTGGTCGCCTGGTCGGCGCGACCCATCCAGCCCTTGAGGCGCGGCGCCGTACGCCCGCAGGGGCTGGTGCCCGGCAGGACCGCCGAGAGATCGCCGGTGGCAAAGCGGATCAGCGGATAGTCGGGGTTGAGCGTGGTCACCACCACCTCGCCGACCTCGCCCTCGGGCAGCGGGTCGCCGGTGCCGGGGCGCAGGATCTCGACGATGATCTCCTCGTCCAGGATCATGCCCTCGCGCGCCTCGGACTCGTAGGCGATGAGGCCCAGGTCGGCGGTGGCGTAGCATTGCAGCACGGCGACCCCGCGTTCGGCATAGGCCTGGCGCAGCGCCGGGAACAGGGCGCCGCCGGAAACCAGCGCCCGGGTGATCGAACTGACGTCGCTGCCCAGTTCCACCGCCTTGTCGAGCAGCACCTTCAGAAAGTCCGGCGTGCCGGTGTAGCCGGCGGGCCGGAAGTGGGCGATCGCCTGGACCTGCTGCTCGGCGTTGCCGACGCCACCGGGAATGACGGCGCAGCCGAGGGCGCGGGCGGCGCCGTCCAGCATCCAGCCGCCCGGCGTCAGGTGATAGGCAAAGCAGTTGTGCACCACGTCGCCGGCGCGGAACCCGGCGGCGAAAAGCGCGCGCTCGATGCGCCAGAAGCCGGGCCGCGCGGTCTCGAATTCATAGATCGGCCCGGGCGAGGCGAGGAGGTGCGCGCCGTCTGCGGCCGTTGCCGCCGACAGCCCGCCGAAGGGCGCCGCCGCCGCCTGGCGCTCGATAAGATCCGACTTGCGGGTGACCGGCAGCGTCGCCAGCGCCGCGCGCCCGGTCACCGCGGCGGCATCGACATCGGCCAGGATCTCGCCGTAGCCCGGCGCCTTGGCCTTGGCATGGGCGATCTGGCGCGGCAGCGCCGCCATCAGGGCCGTTTCCCGCTCTTCCGGACTGCGCGTCTCCAGGGCGTCGTAGTGTTCCATGATGCTGTTATAGCCAGCGCTTGCGCCGCTTGTAATGCTTCACGTCGCGGTAGGACTTGCGCCCGCCGGCGGAGAGGCCGAGGTAGAATTCCTTCACGTCCTCGTTCTCGCGCAGCTTGTCGGCGGCACCGTCCAGCACCACGCGGCCGTTCTCCAGGATATAGCCGTAGCGCGCGTAGCGCAGCGCCACGTTGGTGTTCTGTTCGGCCAGCAGGAAGGACACGCCCTCGTCGTCGTTCAGGCGCTTCACCGTCTCGAAGATGCTCTCGACCAACTGGGGCGCAAGGCCCATGGACGGCTCGTCGAGCAGGATCATCTTCGGCCGGCACATCAGCGCGCGGCCGATGGCGCACATCTGCTGCTCACCGCCGGAGGTGTAGCCGGCCATCGACGTGCGCCGCTGCTTCAGGCGCGGGAAATAGTCGTAAACCAGTTCGAGGTCGGCCTGGATCGCGCCGCGCCCGTCCCTGCGGGTGTAGGCGCCGGTCAGAAGATTTTCTTCGATGGTCAGGTGTTCGAAGCAGTGGCGCCCCTCCATCACCTGCACCACGCCGGTCTTCACCAGGTCGTTAGGGGTCAGCGCGTCGACACGCGCGCCCTCGAATTCGACGGAGCCCTTGGTGACCTCGCCGCGCTCGGCGCGCAGCAGGTTGGAGATCGCCTTCAGGGTGGTGGTCTTGCCGGCGCCGTTGGCGCCCAGCAGGGCGACGATGCCGCCTTTCGGCACCTCCAGCGAGACGCCCTTCAGCACCAGGATGCCGTGATCGTAGATCACCTCGATGTTGTTCACCGCCAGGATCGGCGCCGCCGTGGCGGCGGCGCTGGACCGGGATTGGCTGGTGAGACTGGCGGCTTCGCTCATGGCATCGATCCGGTTCAGGCGCTCGACATCGAAAGGGCCGGGTCGGGGACGGCCGCAAGCGGCCGCCCCTTCCCCCGGTCGTCAACTCACTCAGCTGCAGCTGCGCGGCGTCAGGCCTTTCTCGGCAGCATACTGCGCCGCCGAAGCCTCATAGGCCGGCCGCAACGCGTCGCGGCGCGGCGCGATGAAGTCGGTGATCGCCGTCCACTTGGACCCGTCCCACTGCTGGACCACGGCCGAGCCGCCGCCCTCGTGGTCTGCGCAGGTGATCTTCACCGGGCTCATCAGGCCGGCCATGCCGGCCTTGTCGACCATGTCCTGGGTGATATCCAGGCGATCCATGCCCCACTGGATCTGCTCGCCGGTCAGCGGCTTCACGCCGAACTCGGCCTGGGCGATGCGGATGGCCTCGGTGTAGTAGAAGGCGTTCACCAAGGCACGGTTGTACAGCACCGTGCCGATGTTGGCCTTGTCGGCGGCGCCGTTGCCGTCGGCATACATCTTCTCGATATCCCGGAAGATCGGCGCGGCGGTGCCGACGCCGGTGATGTTCAGAGACTTGTAGCCCTTGGCCGCGTCGCCGGCCGGGATCACGTCGGCCTCGGCGCCGGACCACCACACACCGATGAACTTCTCCATCGGGAAGCCAACGGCCGCGGCCTCCTTGATGGCGGTCGAGTTCATCACGCCCCAGCCCCACATGAAGACCCAGTCGGGCCGCAGCTGACGGCCGATCTGCAGCCAGGTCGCTTTCTGCTCCAGGCCCGGATGGGGCACCGGATAGAGGCTCAGGCTGAAGCCCTCTTCCTTGGCCAGACGCTCCAGCGTGGCGATCGGCTCCTTGCCGTAGGCGGAGTCGTGATAGACTAGGGCGACCTTCTTGCCCTGCAGGCTGCCGCCGGATTCCTTGGCGGCGTACTGCACCATCACGTCGGCGCCGGCCCAGTAGGTGATCGGCATGGTGAAGACGTAGGGGAACACCGTGCCGTCCGAGGCGTCGGCGCGGCCATAGCCCATGGACAGCACCGGGACCTTGTCGTTGGTGGCGCGTTCGATCAGCGCGTAGGTGATGCCGGTCGAATAGGGGTTCACCACGCTGGCGCCGGTCGGGCCGTTGGCCTTCAGGCGCTCGTAGCATTCCACGCCGCGATCGTTGTTGTACTGGGTCTCGCACTCTTCCCAGGCATACTTCACGCCGTTGATGCCGCCGTCACGGGTGTTGACCAGCTGCATGTAGTCGTTGAAGCCGTCGGCGATGGGGATGCCGTTGGGCGCGTAGGGGCCGGTGCGGTAGACCAGCAGGGGCACGAACTGTTCCTGGGCATGCGCCTGCGGCACCGTGACGGGCCCCGCCAGGATCGCCGCGGCCAGCGCGGCGAGACCTAAACTTTTCAATTTCATTCTAGGGTCCTCCCTTTTTATCCGGCCCGCTGTCTTGCGGGCCTTGGTTATTTACCGGTCAGGCTAACACCGCGCCCTCAATAGGGGAACGGCCACAGCCTGAGCTTCTCCTTGCCGATCTGCCACAGCCGCGCCAACCCGTGCGGCTCGACGATGAGGAAGAAGATGATCAGGCCGCCGAAAATCATGAACTCCAGGTGCGAGATCATCTCCACGCGGATCTGCAGACCCAGCACCGCCGGCGCGTTGCTCAGCAGGATCGGCAGCAGCACGATGAAGGCGGCGCCCAGGAAGGAGCCGAGGATCGAGCCCATGCCGCCGATGATGACCATGAACAGCACCTGGAACGAACGGTCGATCTGGAACGCCAGCGCCTCGACCGAGCCGGTGTAGACGAAGGCCCACAGCGCGCCGGCGATGCCGATGAAAAAGGAGCTGACGGCGAAGGCCGACAGCTTGGCCCACAGCGGACGGATGCCGATGATCTCGGCGGCGATGTCCATGTCGCGGATCGCCATCCAGGAACGGCCGATGCGGCTGCGCACCAGGTTCTTGGCGACCAGCGCCAGCACCGCCACCAGGACCAGCAGGAAGAGGTACTTCACCGCCGGGTCGCCGCCCGAGCCGGTGACCGCGAAGCCGGGCAGGATGTCGCGCGGCGGCGCCGAGATGACGCCGGAGGGGCTGTAGTTGGTCCACCAGGGAAACTTGTTGAACATCCACACCAGGAAGAACTGCGCCGCCAGCGTCGCCACCGCCAGGTAGAAGCCCTTGATGCGCAAGCTGGGCAGCCCGAACAGCACGCCGACCGCCGCGGTGCCCAGGCCGCCGAGCAGGAAGACGGCGACGATGTGCAGATCCGGGAAGGCCGTCGCCAGCTTGTAGGAGAAGAAGGCGCCACAGGCCATGAAGCCGCCGGTGCCGAGCGACAGCTGGCCGCAGTAGCCGGTCAGGATGTTGAGGCCGATCGCCGCCAGGGCGAAGACCAGAAAGGGCACGAAGATGGTCTCGAGGAAGTAGTTGCTGGACAGGGCCGGCACCGCGAAGACGGCGACGAGGCCGAAGATCAGCAGGGCGACACGGTCCTGGCGGATCGGGAAGATCGCCTGGTCGGCGGTGTAGCTGGTCTTGAACTGGCCGGCTTCGCGATACAGCATGGGGCTAAATCCGCTCGATGATGCGTTCGCCGAACAGGCCCTGCGGCCGGAACAGCAGGAAAGCCAGGGCCAGCATGTAGGCGAACCACTCCTGGATCGCGCCGCCGACCAGGGAGCCGAGAAAGACCTCCGCCACCTGTTCGCCGGCACCGATGATGAGCCCGCCGACGATGGCACCGGGGATCGAGGTGAAGCCGCCCAGGATCAGCACCGGCAGCGCCTTCAAGGCGATCAGCGCCAGGGAGAACTGCACGCCGGCCTTGGAGCCCCACATGATGCCGGCGACCAGCGCGACGATGCCGGCCACCGACCACACGATGGCCCAGATGGTCTTCAGCGGAATGCCGACGGACAGCGCCGCCTGGTGGGCGTCGGCCACCGCGCGCAGGGCGCGGCCGACGCGGGTGTACTGGAAGAACACCGCCAGCACCGCGACCAGTACGGCACCGACCAGCGCCGCCACCAGATCGAAGGAATTTATCTGGATGCCGTAATCGAAGCCGTTGGTCAGAATCGTCGCCCCGGCCTTCGGAATGCCGCT
>JBHJIR010000049.1:0-11862 GCA_050043265.1 Kiloniellaceae bacterium | reverse complement strand
GACAGCGGCTGGGAACGCCTGCGGATCCCGCCCTTCATCTACTCCTTCCATAAACTCTACCGCTTCGCCTGGGGGACCGACCCCAGCAAGGCGACCGCGGCGGCGGCCGGCGGCTGCGTGCTGCTGCGCCGTGCCGCCCTGCAGCGCATCGGCGGTATCGCGGCGATCCGCGACGCCCTGATCGACGACTGCACCCTGGCCGCCGCGGTGAAGGCGGCCCGGTCCGCCGACAGCCAGGGCATCTGGCTGGGCCTTGCCACCCAGGCCCAGTCGCAAGCCGAGTCGCAGGCCGAGTCGATCCGCCCCTACAGCGGCCTCGGCGTGATCTGGGACATGGTGGCGCGCAGCGCCTACAACCAGTTGCGTCATTCGCCCTGGCTGCTGGCCGGCACGCTGGTCGGCATGGTGCTGACCTACCTGGTACCGCCGGCGCTGCTGCTCACCTGGCCCTGGCACCACGACGGCCCGGCGGCGCTGACCAGCGCGCTGGCCTGGCTGCTGATGGCTTTTTCGCTGCTGCCGACCCTGCGGCTCTACCGCCAGCCGCTTTGGCTTGCGCCTTTGCTGCCGCTGGCCGCTGCTCTATACAGCGCCATGACTTTCGATTCCGCCCGGCGCCACTGGCGCGGCCAGGGCGGCCGGTGGAAGGGCCGGGTGCAGGACCCCCATGCGGGCTAGGTCCCGCCTTCCCGCCCGTTTATGATTGAGGCCGATGACTGATATTCAGGTCGAAACCCCCTCCGGCAAGGGCGCGGCGAACGAGAACTTCCCGGTCGGCTCCTGGCTGCTGCCGGCGAAGCTGCGTCCGCACGTGGCGACCTACTATGCCTTTGCGCGCGCCATCGACGACATCGCCGACAATCCGGCCCTCGCACCCGACGACAAGATCGCCCGCCTGTCGGCCTTCGAAGCGGCGCTGCTGGACCCCACGGCCGATCGGCCGGGCGTCGAAAAAGCCGGCCGCCTGCGCGCGAGCCTTGCGGCCACCGGCGTGCCCGCCGCGCGCGGCACCGACCTGAGCGCCGCCTTCATGCAGGAGGCGGTGAAGCGGCGCTATGACGACTGTGGCGAGCTGATCGGCTATTGCCGCCTCTCGGCCAACCCGGTCGGACGCTACCTGCTGGACCTGCATGGCGAAGACCCGGCGGGTTACGGCGCCTCCGACGCACTCTGCACCGTGCTGCAGATCCTCAACCACCTGCAGGACTGCCAGGACGACTACCACACCCTGGACCGCGTCTACCTGCCGGGCGACTGGCTGGCCGCCGAAGGCCTCGACGTCACGGTGCTGGACGCAAACGCCAGCCCGCCGGGCTTTCGCCGCCTGCGCGACCGCTGCCTCGACGGCGTCGATGCTTTGCTGGCGGAGGCCGAACGCCTGCCCGGCCGGTTGCGCTCCAGCCGCCTCGCCATGGAGTCTGCCATCATCGTGCAACTCGCCAGGCGCCTGGCGGTCCTGTTGCGCAACGGCGATCCTTTGGCCGGGCGCGTCGCGCTGGGCAAAAGCGATTTCCTGTTGTGCGGCCTGAAGGGCATCGCTGGCGTGCAGGCCGCCCGCCTGTTCGGACGGACCCAGCCGGCGGGACAGCGCGGATGACGGCCCCCGCTTCCCTGCCCGCGATGGACAGCCCGGCGGCCAGCGAAACCGCTGCCCAGGCCCACGTCCACGCCGTCGCCACCCGCTCCGGCTCCTCCTTCCTGTGGGGCATGCGGCTGCTGCCGGCGCCGCGCCGCGCCGCGATGTACGCCATCTACGCCTTCTGCCGCGAGGTCGACGACATCGCCGACGAGGGCGGCACGCCGGCGGAAAAGCAACACGATCTGGCGGTCTGGCGCGACGAGATCGAACGCCTGTACGCCGGCGCGCCGAGCCATCCGACCACCCGGGCCCTGCTGCGCCCGCTGCACGAGTATCACCTGCCGAAGGAAGAGTTCCTCGCGGTGATCGACGGCATGGAAATGGACGCCCGCGAGGATATCCGCGCACCCAGCATGGCGGACTTCCGGCTCTACTGCCGCCGCGTCGCCGGCGCGGTCGGCGTGCTGTCGGTGCATGCCTTCGGGGCGACCGAGCCGGAAGCGCGCGACCTGGCGCTGGCCGAGGGCGACGCCCTGCAGTTCACCAACATCCTGCGCGACGTCGCCGAGGACGCCGAACGCGGCCGGCTGTACCTGCCCCGCGAACTGCTGCAGCGCCACGGCATCACCGCGAGCGACCCGATGACGGTGCTGGACGACCCCAACCTGCCGGCGGTGTGCCGCGACCTGGCCGGTCTGGCCGAGGAACGCTTTGCCGAGGCAGCCCGCCTGATGGCGCGCTGCAAGCGGGGACCAATGCGTCCGGCACGCATCATGCTGGCGGTCTATCGCCGCCTGCTGACCCGCCTGCAGCAGCATGACTGGCGGGACATGCGCGAAGAGGTCCGCTTGCCCAAAGCCGAAAAACTGTGGATCGCGCTGAGGAACGGGCTCTGAGCCATGGGTGAGTCAATCGCCTCCCGCCGCGCTCCCCTGGGCCGCGCCCACATCGTCGGCGCCGGCAGCGCCGGCCTGTCGGCCGCCGTGCGGCTGTCGGCGGCGGGCTGGCAGGTCTCGCTCTACGAAGCCGCGGCGCAGGCCGGCGGGCGCTGCCGTTCCTATGTCGATGCCAAGCTGGAGCGCAGCATCGACACCGGCAACCACATGCTGCTGGCTGCCAACACCGCGGCGCTGGATTTCGTGGCGGAGATCGGCGCCGCCGACCGCCTGACCCAGCCCGAGCGCGCCGCCTTTCCGTTCCTCGACCTGGCCAGCGGCGAGAGTTGGACGGTGACGCCCAGCGACGGGCCGATCCCCTGGTGGATCTTCCAGGCCGACCGGCGCATCCCCGGCACCCGGCCCGGCGACTACCTGGCCGCCTGGAAGCTGGCCATCGCCGGCGAGGACGCCACCGTGGCCGATTGCGTGGGTGGTCGTGGGCCGCTGTGGGAGCGTTTCTGGGTGCCGCTGACCGTCGCGGCCTTGAACACCCACCCGCGCGAGGCCGCGGCCCGGCTGTTGTGGCTGGTGGTGCGCGAGTCCTTCGCCAAGGGTGCCGCGGCCTGCCGCCCCTTCGTGGCGCGGCGCGGCCGCAGCGACGTCTTCGTCGATCCGGCGCTGGAAACCCTGCGCGCGCGCGGCGGCAGCGTCGCCTTCGGCCGGCGGCTGCGCGGCCTCGCCTTCGACGGCTCGCGTGTCGAGACCCTCGATTTCGGCGACGAGTCGATCCCGCTGGCCCGGGGCGACGCGGTGGTGCTGGCCCTGCCGCCGGGGGTGACCGGCGACTTGTTGCCCGGTCTGGCGGTGCCGCGCGACAGCCGGCCCATCGTGAATGCCCACCTGCGCCTGCCCGACGGCGCCGTGCCGGCCCGCCGCCTGGCGCCGGAGTTGCCGATCCTCGGCCTGGTCGGCGGCGCCGCAGACTGGCTGTTCCTGCGCGACGACGTGGTCAGCCTGACGGTCAGCGCCGCCGAGGCCCTGGCCGACCAGCCCGCCGAGGCGATCGCCGCCCTGATGTGGCGCGACACCGCCCGGGCCCTGGGGCTCGACCCCGAACCAGGGCCTTCCGGCGAGCCGGTCATCCGGATCATCAAGGAAAAGCGCGCCACCCTGGCGCAGACCCCCGCCGCCCTGAAACTGCGGCCGGGCCCGCGCACGGCCTGGGATAACCTCGCCCTGGCCGGCGACTGGACCGATACCGGCTACCCCGCGACCATCGAATCCGCGGTGCGCTCGGGCACTGCCGCCGCCCAGATCCTTGGAAATCGCTGAAATCTGCCCTTTTTTTGCTACCGCCAGGCGTCCGCGAGGCTTGTCAGGACTTGTCCCCATGGTCAAAATTCCGTAAAGAACCTCTGATTGTCAGGCCGGGGACAGGGAGAGCAGACACTGTGAGGCAGTCGACGGGATATCAGTCCTTCATTTCATGAGCCCTTTCAGGCCGAAAGCGATATGACCAGCAGTACCGTAGCCCTAGATCACCGCTCCCCCCTCGCGCCCAACACCGCCCCGTTGCCCGACATCGATGCCGTCGCCGCCCTGGTCGACGAGATGCAGGCGGCGCTGAAGGCGGAGCAGCGCGCGGACGGCCATTGGCTCTTCGAACTGGAAGCCGACGCCACCATCCCGGCGGAATACATCTTCCTGCAGCATTTCCTCGGCCGCGTCGACACGCCGAAGTTCCGCGAGATCGAGCCGAAGATCGCCAATCACCTGCGCGCCATCCAGGGCGACCACGGTGGCTGGCCGCTGTTCCATGACGGTGACCTGGACGTCAGCGCCAGTGTGAAGGCCTACTTCGCCTTGAAGCTGGCCGGTGACGATCCCGACGCCCCGCACATGCAGCGCGCCCGCGCGGCCATCCTGGCCGCCGGCGGTGCCGCGCAGAGCAACGTTTTCACCCGCATCGCGCTGGCGCTGTTCGGCCAGGTGCCATGGCGGGCGGTGCCGGAGATGCCGGTTGAGATCATGCTGCTGCCGCGCTGGATCCCCTTCCACCTGTCGAAGGTGTCCTACTGGTCGCGCACGGTGATCGCGCCGCTGCTGGTGGTGATGGACAAGAAGCCCCAGGCGGTGAACCCCAAGGGCGTTTCCATCCGCGAACTCTTCGTCGAAGCGCCGGAGCGCTCGACCTACCTGATGAACGCCAGCGGCAGCCCGCTGGGTGCCTTCTTCGCCGGCATCGACCGGGTGCTGCGCCTCAGCGACCCGCTGCGCCCGCGCGCCAAGCGCCAGAAGGCGATCAATGCGGCAATGGAGTTCGTCAAGGAACGCCTGATCGGCGAGGACGGGCTGGGCGGTATCTTCCCGGCCATGGCCAACGCCGCCATGGCCTTCCACGTGCTGGGCTACGACTGGGACGACCAGGATTACCGCCTGACCCGGGAGGCCATCGATCGCCTGTTGTTCGTGCGCGACGAGGACACCGTCACCTGCCAGCCCTGCCTGTCGCCGATCTGGGACACCTGCCTGGCCGCCCACGCCATGCTGGAAGCCGGCGAGCCGGGCGACAGCGACACCTTCGTGCGGGCTTTCGACTGGATGCTGGAGCGCGAGATCACCGAGGTGCGCGGCGATTGGGCCTGGCGCCGGGCCGACGCCCCCATCGGCGGCTGGCCATTCCAGTACAACAATGCCCACTATCCCGACGTCGACGATACCGCCGTGGTGGTGATGGCGATGGACCGTGCCGGCTCCGAGGCCAGCAAGGGCGCCATGAAGCGCGCCGCCGACTGGGTCATCGCGATGCAGAGCAAGAACGGCGGCTGGGGCGCCTTCGACGCCGACAACGCCTTCGAATATCTGAACCACATTCCCTTCGCCGATCACGGCGCACTGCTCGACCCGCCGACGGTGGACGTTTCCGCGCGCTGCCTCTCCATGCTGGCGCAGCTCGGCTACGGGCGCGACAACACCGTGGTGCGCCGCGGCCTGGAGTATGTGCGCCGCGAGCAGGAGGAAGACGGCTCCTGGTACGGCCGCTGGGGCGTGAACTACGTCTACGGCACCTGGTCGGTGCTCTGCGCCCTCAACGCCTGCGGTGAGGACATGCAGGCGCCCTACGTGCGCAAGGCCGTGGCCTGGCTGGAGGCGCGCCAGCTTCCTGACGGCGGCTGGGGGGATGACTGCGCCACCTACTGGATCGAACGCCGCGACGAGGCCAAGGCCTCGACAGCATCGCAGACCGCCTGGGCCCTGCTCGGCCTGATGGCCGCCGGCGAGGTCGACAGCGATGCGGTGCGCCGCGGCATCGCCTACCTGCAGAACCAGCCGCGCCAAGGCGCCCGCTGGGCCGAGGACTACTGGACCGGCACCGGCTTTCCGCGGGTGTTCTATCTGAAGTACCACGGCTACAGCGCCTACTTCCCGCTGTGGGCCCTGGCGCGCTACCGCAACCTGATACGCAGCAACGAGCGCCGCGTCTCCCACGGCATGTAGCCCGGTGGAGCCTGACGCCCGGCCTCAGTCTTCCCGCAAGATCGGCGTCGTCACCGGCCTCGCCTCCGAAGCGGTGGTCGCAACGGCGATGCTGGGCGACACGTCGCCGTCGGTGGAAATCGTCTGCGCCGGGGCCAGTGCGGCGCGCGCCGAACGGCTGGCGCGACAGTTGGTGGCAGGCGGCGTCGAGGCTCTGCTCAGCTTCGGCATCGCCGGCGCGCTGTCCCCCGACCTCGATTGCGGCGACCTGTTGATCGCCAACGGCGTGCGCGGCGCGGACGGCAGCGACTATCCCTGCCATGTCGCGTGGCGCGCGGCGCTGATGGAGGAATTGGCACGCAGCGCACTGCCCTATCGGCAGGAGCCCCTATTGGCCAGCAACCGGACCCTCATGCTGGCGAACGACAAGCAGAAGGCCTACCGCGAGAGCGGCTGCCTGGCCGTCGACATGGAATCCGGCGCGGTGGCCGCGGTCGCTGCGGAGGCCGGTCTGCCTTTCCTGGCGGTACGGGCCATCGCCGACCGGGCGCAGGACAACCTGCCGGCGCTGGTGGAACATGCCGTGAAGCCGGACGGCATGCCCGCCATCGGCCGCGCCCTGGCGGGCATGGCCAAACGTCCTTGGGAAATCCCCGCCGTCCTCAGGCTGGCGCGGCAGAGCGAACTGGCGCTGGCGCGCCTGCGCATGCTGGAGACGGCGAAAGCCGCGCTATTCGGCGGCTTCTGAAGAGGAGGCGCCCGGCTTCGCCGGCTGCTTCTGGGCCTCGGCGACGAATTCCTCGAAGGTATACTCGGCCGGGCGCTGCTTGGAGAAATCCAGTTCCGGCGCCATCTCGCCTTCGGTGACGACGCCCTGCAGCGCGACCTTCAGGGCCTTCAGCGGATGCGCCACGGTGTCGGCCACCGCCGTACCCTCATAACCGCAGTGGACCATGCAGTTGGCACACTTCTCGTAGTTGCCGGTGCCGTACTGCTCCCAGATCGTCTCTTCCATCAGCGCCTTGAAGGTCGGCGCGTAGCCTTCGTTCACCAGATAGCAGGGGCGCTGCCAGCCGAAGACGTTGCGCGTCGGATTGCTCCAGGGCGTGCATTCGTAGGTCTGGTTGCCGGCCAGGAAGTCGAGGAACAGGCTGGACTGGGAGAAGCGCCACTTGCGCCCCTTGCCGCGGCGGAAGACGTCGCGGAACAGCTCCTTGGTGCCGCGCCGGCTGAGGAAGTGCTCCTGGTCCGGCGCACGCTCGTAGGCATAGCCCGGGGAGATGGTGACGCCCTCGACGCCGAGGTCGCGGGCGAAATCGAGATACTTGGCGACCTCTTCCGGCTTGGCGTTGTTGAACAGGGTGCAGTTTACGTTCACCCGGAAGCCGCGGTCGCGGGCCAGCTCGATGGCCTTCACGGCGCGCTTGAACACGCCCTTCTGGTCGACTGCGCGGTCGTGCTCCTCCTCCAGGCCGTCGAGGTGGATGGAGAAGGTCAGGTACTTGCTGGGCTTGTAGTCGTCGATCTTCTTGGCCAGCAGCAGCGCGTTGGTGCAGAGGTAGACGAAGCGTTTGCGCTTCACCAGTTCCTCGACGATCTGCGGCATTTCCTTGTGGATCAGCGGCTCGCCGCCGGGGATCGACACGATGGGTGCGCCGCTTTCCTCGCCCGCCTCGATGCACTCGGCCACCGACAGGCGGCGGTCCAGGATATCCTCGGGATAATCGATCTTGCCGCAGCCCGGACAGGCCAGGTTGCAGCGGAACAGCGGCTCCAGCATGAGGACCAGCGGATAGCGGTCATTGCGCCGCAGGCGCTGCTTCATGATGTAGGCGCCGACGCGCAACTGCTGAATCAGGGGGACTGCCAAGGGGCCGCTCCAGGAAAAACCGGATGAAGAGGTCGGGAATAGCGCTTTATCGTGGCACAGTCTAACGTTTTTGCGCTGCAACACCACCCCATTCGGACTAGGGTTTTTGGGCAATTTTGGGCCCGCCCCTCCTGTGGCCGGCCCCACGGTCTCAGGCCAGGCGGGCTCAGGCCAGGCGAGTTCAGGCCAGGCGAGTTCAGGCCAGATAGCCCTCGCGCTCGAACCATCTGACGGCGTCATGGATCGCCTCGCCGGCCGGGCGTGGCCGGTAGCCAAGTTCCTGTCCCGCCTTGGCATGGGAGAAATACATCGGCCGGGCGGCCATTTTCAGGCCGTCGCCGGTCAGCAGGGGCTCGCGGCCGCCACTCACCCGGGCCCAGGTCTGGGCGGCATAAGCCAAGGGAAACAGCGGCCCACGCGGCAGGCGCCAAGCCGGCGCGCGGCGGCCGCGCAGCGCCGCGACCTGGCCGAGGATCGCCGCCAGCCGCAGGTTCTCCCCACCCAGGACGTAGCGCTGGCCGGCCTTCCCCTTGTCAAAGGCCAGCAGATGACCGGCGGCGACGTCGTCGACATGAACCACGTTGAGGCCGGTGTCGACGAAGGCCGGCATGTGCCCGGCTGCCGCCTCCACCACCATGCGCCCGGTCGGCGTTGGCCGAACGTCGCGGGGGCCCAGCGGCGTCGAGGGATTGACGATGACCACCGGCAGGCCGGCCTCGCGCTGCAGGCGGCGGACCTCCTCCTCGGCGACGAATTTCGAGCGTTTGTAAGGGCCGACCATGTCGTCCAGGCAAACGCCTGTCACCTCATCGCCCGGCGTGCCGTCGGCCGGCTTGCCCAGCACGGCGACCGAGGAGGTGTAGACGATCCGCTCGACGCCCCGGCTCAGGGCCGCCTCCATCAGGCGTCGCGTGCCGGCGACGTTCACGTCGGCCATGGCCTGGGGCCGACGCACCCAGATGCGGTAGTCGGCGGCGATATGATAAAGGCCGCGGCAGCCGTCCAGCGCCGCCTCCAGCGACGGGCCGTCGGTCAGGTCCCCCTCGACCAGATCGACGTCCAGGCCGATGAGATTGCGCCGGTCGCCGCCGGGGCGCACCAGACAGCGCGGCCTTTCGCCCCGGGCGACCAGCGCCCGCACGACGGCCGAACCAACGAAGCCTGTGCCTCCAGTGACGAGAACCTTCATGGTGAACAGCTTGCCCCTGCCGACAGGCCAGAACAAACGACAAATTTCTTGCACCGCGCGCATCGCACCGTACATCTGAGGGGTACCGGATTTAGGGATTGCGATGAGAATTTTCCGCCTTGAAACCCCCTGCCTGAGAGTCTTGGCCCTGGCCGCATTGCTGTTTGCCGTGCCGGCGCTGCAAACGGGCGCGCAGGCGGCCGAAACGCCCACGGCGACGGTCGAGCGGCTGAATGCCGCCCTGCTAGGGGCCATGCGGAACGCCGAAACGCTGGGTTACCAGGGCCGTTACGAGGCCCTGGCGCCGGTGCTGCGCGAGACCTTCGACTTCCCGGCCATGGCACAGATCACCCTGGGCGGCCACTGGAGTACCCTCAGCACGGCCCAGCAGGAGGCCTTCACCGCCGCCTTCAGCGACTACAGCATCGGGGTCTTCGCCGACCGCTTCAACGGCTACGACGGCGAGCGCTTCGAGATACTAAGCGAGCAGCCGGCGCGGCGCGGCGCGGTTCTGGTGCGCAACCGGATCGTGCAAGGCAATGGCGAAGCGGTGGCGATCAACTATCTGGCGCGGCCCGAGGATGACGGCGCGAACTGGCGCATCGTCGACACCATCCTCGGCGGTGCCGCCTCGGAACTCGCCGCCCGGCGCAGCGAATTCGACGGCATCGTCGCCAAGCTGGGCATCAACGCCCTCATCGAGTCCCTGAAGGACAAGACGGCCGGCTTCGCCCGCGAGTAAAGTGCCCTCGCCTATTCCGGCCCGGCCTACTCGGGACTGACGTTGGCCCGCCAGCGGCTGCGGAACGAGGAAAACACCAGCCAGACCAACACGCCGATGGCGAGCACCAGCAACGTCCCGCTGATCGGCCGGAAGAACAGCTCCAGCGGATCGCCATGAGCCAGCAGCAGGGCGCGACGGAAATTCTCCTCGATCATCGGGCCGAGGATGAACCCGATGAGCAGCGGCGCCGGTTCGAAGTCGAGCAGCTTCATGAAATAGCCGACCAAACCGAACAGCAGCACCAGCCAGACGTCGAAGACCGAATGGTTGATGCTGTAAACGCCCAGGCAGATCAGCACGATGATGGTCGGGTGCAGGAAGCGGTAGGGCACCTGCAGGATGCGCACCCAGATGCCGATCAGCGGGATGTTCAGCACCAGCAGCAGCAGGTTGCCGATCCAGAAGCTGGCGACCAGGCCCCAGAACACCTCCGGATGGTCGATGATCAGGCGCGGGCCCGGCTGCACGCCGTGCACCATCATGGCGCCCAGCATGATGGCCATGGTCGCACTACCCGGGATCCCCAGCGCCATGGTCGGGATGAAGGAGGTCTGCGCGGCAGCGTTGTTGGCCGCTTCCGGTGCGGCAATGCCCTCGACCGCGCCCTGGCCGAAGCGCTCGGGCCGGCGGGCGACGCGCTTTTCCAGCACGTAGGCGAGAAAGGCGGAGATCGACGGCCCGGTCGCCGGCAGCGGCCCGAAGAAGGAGCCGACCGCCGAGCCGCGAATGATCGGCAGCACCGATCGCTTCACGTCGTCGCGCGTCGGGATCATCGAGCGCAGGGTGATCGCCTTGGCGTCGATCTTGTGGCGGGTGATGCCGATGGAGGCGATCACCTCCGACACGCCGAACAGGCCCATCGCCAGGATGGCGACGCTGAAACCGTCGAAGAGTTCCAGTTGGCCGAAGGTGAAGCGGTTGATGCCCGTGTTGATATCCATGCCGACGGTGCCGAAAATCAGGCCGACCACCACCATGGCCAGGCCCTTGGCCGGCGCCCCGCTGGCGATGGTCGCCGCCGCCAGCAGGCCGAACAGCATGGCGGCGAAGTATTCCGCCGGGCCGAAGGAAAACGCCATCGCCATGATCGCCGGAGTCAGGAACGACATCAGCAGGATGCCGACCGAGCCGCCAAGGAAAGAGGCGATGGTGGTGACGAAAAGGGCCACGCCGGCGCGGCCCTGCTTGGCCATCGGATAGCCGTCCAGGCAGGTGACGGCATTCGAGGCGGTGCCCGGCAGGTTCAGCAGGATGGAGGCGGTGGAGCCGCCGTACTCGGCGCCATAGTAGATGCCGGCCAGCATGACCAGGGCGGTGGTCGGCTCCAGGTAGAAGGAGATCGGCAGCAAGAGCGAGACCGCCGCCAGGGCACCGACGCCGGGCAGCACGCCGATGAAGGTGCCGAGGAAGACGCCGAGGAAGCAGTACAGCAGGTTCTGCGGTGAAAAAGCGACCCCGAAGCCGACGATGAAAAGGTCCATACTCTACAGCCCCCGGATCATCGGCAGGTGGATCTGCAGGCCGACCGAGAAGATCAGCCAGGACACGAAAGTGACCGACACCACCAGGGCGACGGTTCCCTTGACCGAGAATTGCGGATCGGCCAGGGCGCAGACGGTGATGGCGCAGACCATGGCCGGCAGGAAGCCGGCGAGCGGCAGCAGGACGCAGAAACACGCCATCGCCGCGGCCACACAGCTCAGCGGCCGCCAGCTGCTGGCAACCTGCCGTCCCGACCGGCGCCACGCCGACACGGCGATCCACAGGGCCAGCACCACCAGGATGGCACCCAGCATCATCGGCACGTTGCCGGAGCCCATGCGGGTGGCCGGGCCGATGCCGTAGGTCAGCGATTCGAAGAAGACGTAGGTGCCGAGCGCGCCAAGCACCAGGGCCGCAACGATATCGCTCCAGTCACGTCGTGTCATGGGTCGGTCCTGCAGATGGCGGACGATGATACCTGAAGAACGCCCAGTGCAGCGGGGGGGGGGGGGGGGGACCCAGCACCCCCCCCCGGGCGCGGGGGGAAGGGGAAAAGGAGGAGGGGAAAGAGAGAAGCAACAGAGAAGGGGGGATATTTGAACC
>JBHJIR010000048.1:0-8756 GCA_050043265.1 Kiloniellaceae bacterium | reverse complement strand
GATGTCACCGGACTGCCCGAGGGCAGGGGAACCGTGGCCGAGGGCGAGGTGCTGTTCACCGACAGCTGCGCCGTCTGCCACGGCGACTTTGGTGAAGGGCGCGACCGCTGGCCGGTGCTGGCCGGCGGCCAGGATACCTTGAAGGCGGAACGGCCGGTGAAGACCATCGGCTCCTATTGGCCCTACCTGTCCACGGTCTATGACTACGTGCGCCGGGCGATGCCTTTCGGCGACGCCCGCTCCCTGAGCGACGACGACGTCTATGCGATCACGGCCTATCTGCTGTATCTCAACGATATCGTGACCGACGAGGACTTCGAGCTGTCCAAGGAGAACTTCACCTCGGTGCATCTGCCCAACGAGGAGAATTTCATCATGGATGACCGCGATGAAGAGGCGCAATATGTCGCCAAGGGTGAGCCTTGCATGAGCGACTGCAAACCCGGGTCGGTGAAAATCACCAAGCGCGCGATGGTGCTGGACGTCACGCCGGAAGGCGGCGATGACGAGCAACAGGGGGCCGGCTCGGTCGATTGACCGGGCCCCGCCCGGCTCGGGGCGGTGGCTGATCCGTCCGATCAGGTGCAGGGCACCTTTCCGTCTCGAGGGAGGATGTTGTGCTGCATGCTTTGAAGTCGTCCGGCCTGGCCGCTCTGGCCGCCATGATCCTGGCTGGTGTGATGTTGGCGGCCCCGCCGGCAACAGCGCCGGCACGGGCGCAGGCCGCTGACGGCTACCACCGGCTGGTTCTCTACATCGCCGATTCCGACATGGCAAAGATGAACGGCGTGCTGGACGTCGCCGCCAACGTCTCACGCCACTACAGCGGCATGGGCGAAGAGGTCGAGATCGAGGTGGTGGCCTTCGGCGACGGCCTTCACATGCTGCGCGCGGATACCTCGCCGGTGAAAAACCGGCTGACGAATTTCATGCAGAGCATGATCAACGTCACCTTCAATGCCTGCGGCAATACCCTGGACACCATGGAGCGCAACGAGGGCGTCCGCCCGCCGCTGATCGACGGCGTCGGGACGGTGCAGACCGGGGTGGCCCGCCTGCTGGAGCTCTCCGAGGAAGGCTGGACCCTGGTCCAGCCCTAGCCGCCCGGTGCCGTGCCGGTAGAGGGTGATCCAAACCCCGCGGTCTCCCGTATTCCTTTCGTCGGCTGATGGTGCGGATTCGGGAGCGTGCAGTGCAAATCGGGCAGAAACCCTTGCTGGAATGTGACAGGCTATTGGACCGTCGCGGCTTTGTCGCGGCGCTGCTGGCGGGCGGCAGCCTGCTGGCCGCCGGCCGTGCGCGGGCGATGGGGGCCGAAGGCCCGTCGGTCCAGCGGCTGGCGTTCGATATCCGGCGCGACGGCGCCTCCATCGGCGGGCACCGGGTGGCTTTCCGGCGTGACGGCGACCGTCTGGAGGTCGATATCGAGATCGACATTGCCGTGAACCTCGCCTTCATTCCCCTGTTCGCCTACAGCCATCGGAATCACGAGGTCTGGCAGGACGGGCGTCTGGTGGCGCTCGACAGCCGGACCGATGACGATGGCAGCCACTACGCGGTTTCGGCGCGGGCCAGTGGCGGCGGTCTGCGGGTCATCGGCAATGCCGGCGATTTGCTGGTGCCGCCGGAGACCCTGCCGACCAGCTACTGGAACGTCCGCACGGTTGAGCAGACGCAACTGCTCGATACCCAGCAGGGCGGCTTGCTCGACGTCCGGCCACTGCTGGTGGGTGAGGAAAGGCTGGACGGCGGCGTGGCGGCGCGGCGTTACCGCCTTGCCGGCGATCTCAATCTCGACCTGTGGTATTCCGATGCCGGGGAATGGCTGAAGATCGCCTTCCAGGCGCGGGGAGCCGACGTCAGCTATGACCGTCGCCCGCCCGTGGCTGGCGGCAGCGGGATAGCCGGTTGAGCGACGTCGTCTGGATCACCGGTGGCAGTTCCGGTCTGGGCGCGGCCCTGGCCGGCCGTCTGGCCGCAGACGGCGCGACCGTTGCGATCTCCGCCCGGCGAAACGACAAGCTTGCTGCCGTGGCCGCCGCGGCGCCCGGCCCGGGTGCCTTGCATCCGGTGTCCCTGGACACGGCGGATCCGGAAGCCGCGCGTGCCGCGGTGACGCGGATCGAACAGGGCATCGGGCCGATCGGGCAGGCGGTCCTGAACGCCGGTACGCACCGGCCGGTCGACCCGCGCGCCCTGAAGACCGAGGATTTCCAGAAGCTGGTCGATGTGAACCTGATGGGTACGGTGAATTGCCTCGCCGCCGTGCTGCCGCCGATGCTGGCGCGAGGACGCGGGCGCATCGCCATTGTTGCCTCGGTGGCCGGCTATCGCGGCCTGCCGACAGCCGCCGCCTACGGCATGACCAAGGCCGGCCTGATCAACCTTGCCGAGGTGCTGCGGGTCGAACTGGCGCCCTGCGGCATTGTGGTGCAGGTGGTCAATCCCGGCTTCGTGCGCACGCCGCTGACCGACCGTAACGCCTTTCCCATGCCCTTCCTGATGGCGCCGGAAGACGCTGCCGAGGCCTTCCACCGTGGCTTGCAGTCCGATCGCTTCGAGATCGCCTTTCCCAAACGTTTCGTGTGGTTGATGAAGGTGCTGCGCTGCCTGCCATCGCCGCTCGCCTTTGCGCTCACCCGGCGCATGCTGCCGGAAGATCGGAGCCGGTGATGACGGGGAGCGAGGCTGCCGAGCGCGACATCGCTTTCCTGGAGGCCATGACGCCGGCCGACCTCGACCGGTTGTCGGAGTTCTGCGTGCCGGATGTGCGCTTCCGCGATCCCTTCAATGATGTCACCGGCGTCGAGGCCTACCGGGCGGTCCTGGCAAAGATGTTCGAGGATACGGGCCAGCCCGATTTCGTGGTCACCGGGCGGGCCGTCACCGGGGAGTGGCTCTACCTGCGCTGGCGCTTCGTCGCCAGCGGACCGGGCGGCAAGCGGCTGTGGATCGAGGGTATGAGCGAGATCCGCTTCGATGCCCCCGGAGATGCCAGAGGAAAGGTCATCTCCCACTTCGATTTCTGGGATGCCGGGCAGGTTTACGAGCGCATCCCGGTGCTGCGCAGCCTGGTGGGTCTGGTCAAGCGGCGGCTGTCCATAGGCTAAGGCGAGACGACGCTGGGGTGCCGGCTCTGGGCTTCAATGGCTGCTGCCGATGCGGCCTGGGCGAGATCCTTGCTGAAGGCAATGGTGACTTCGCCCAATTGGAAGCCGAACTTGCTCACTTCGGCCCGGTTGATCATCACCCCGTCGTCCTGCAGGAACATCCAGTCGTCGAAGCTGACGTTCCAGGTGCTGTCGCCGACCTTGAGGGCGAAGCGATAGCGCCAGTTCAGCACGTTGCCGTAGCTTTCTCCCTCGGCCTGGCCGATAACGCCATCGGCGCGGCCTTCATAGCTGTGCTCTCCGGTTTTGTGGATCGTCCAGGTGCGCCGCTCGGTCTCGCCGTCGTCGTAGACGAAGTCCTCGACCAGGGTCAGCGTCTCGCCGTCCCAGGTGCCGTCGATGTCGACCACGAACTGGCGGCGCAGGGTGCCGAAACGATCCTGGAAGATGCCCCAGGCTTTGGTTTTTCCCACGAAGTAGTCTTCGATCCGGAAGCGTGGCTCGCGGCCCGCGAAATCTTCGGGTTTCATGCCGGAACACCCCGTCAGTAAGGTCATGGAGAAAAGCAGGAGAGCGGCCAGGCCGACCTTGGTCCCGATCATGGGAGCGCCTCCCCGTGTCCGCGGTCCTGCCGGGCGGCGATCAGCCGCTGGATACGTTGCTGGCGCGCCGCGGTGATCGGATAGCCGGCGAAGAGTGCGATGGCCCCAAGCTTGAAGACGGCCGGCACCAGGCTGTAGAGCAGCACCAGGGCGAGCAGGGCCGACGGGGTCTGCGATGCAGCGCCGGCTTTGAAGCCGCCGACCTCCAGCAGCGGAAAGGCGATGCCGACGGCCAGCGCCAGCGCCAGCTTGGTCGCAATCCCCCACAGCGCGAAGAACACCCCCGTGCGCGGCCGGCCACTTTTCAATGAGTCCAGGTCGACGACGTCGGCCTGCATCGATGCCGGCAGCGTCAGATCGGCCCCCAACGCGACACCGGTCACGACGCAGACGGCGAGGAACCACATCTGGTCGCCCGGTCCGAGCAACGGCACCAGTGCAAACACCGCTGTCGCCAGCAGCATCGCCGCGATCCAGGCCCGGTGTTTGCCCCAGCGCGCGCTGACTTTCAGCCACAGCGGAATGGCGGCGACGCCGCAGGCGAAATAGACGAACAGCAGAGGACCAGACCATGATGCAGCTTCCAGCACGTGGTTGACGAACAACAGGAACAGCGTGGCGGGCAGGCCGTTGGCGATACTGTTCAGGAAATAGGCCGCGAGCAGCCGCATGAAGGGGCGGTTGCGGAACAGCACCGCCGTCCCCTGCCGCCAGCCCATCCGGCGCCGCTGCCGGTTTCGCCCCTCCGGCACCACGGCTATGGCCAGACCGACCGCTATGGGTAATACGCAGACCAGCGCCCAACCGATCACCGCCATCGCGGTTTCGGGGCCGGACGTCAGCAGCGCCGGCAGCCCGGCAGCCAGCAGGGTACCGATGACGACGAAACCTTCGCGCGCCGCCGAGATGCGGCTGCGCTCGTTGTAGTCGCCGGAGATCTCCGCACCCCAGGCGCTGTACGGCAGTTGAACCAGGGTGGCTCCGAGATAGACCAGGATGGTCCAGGTCAGCAGATAGGCGCCGTCGGCGTCGGCAGGCGGCAGGAAAAGACGGTGCGCGGCGAGCAGCAGCAGCGGCACGCCGAACAGCATCCAGCTGCGTCGGCGGCCAAGCGGCCAGCCAAAGCGGTCGGACAAGGCACCGACCAGGGGGTCGCTCACCATATCGGTGAGGCGCGCGACCAGCAGCAGGCCGCCGACGACGGCAAAGCCGAGGCCGAGGTTCTCGGCATAGAAGGTCGGCAGGTAGACGAAAAGCGGCAGCAACACCGCCGCCAGCGGCAGTCCGGGCAATCCGTAGGCCAGCAGCACGGATCGGGATAGTACTGTCCGATCCTGCCCCGGCCCCGACCCCGGCGCGATCATTTGCCCGGCGCCGTCCCACGCTCCAGCGCCAGGTGCAGCAGGTCGATACGACCGATCCTGAACCCGGCCTCGCAATAGGCCAGGTAATATCGCCACATCAGCCGGAAGCGCTCGTCGAAGCCGCGCCCGTTGGCGTCCGCGGCGATGTCCGTCCAGGCGTGTTCGAAGGTCTGGCGCCACAGCGCCAGGGTCTGGGCGTAGTCGCTGCCGTGGCGGTTCACTCGGGCGACACCAAGACCGGCTTCCGCCGTCAGTCCGCGCAGGACGGCCGGCGAAGGCAGCATGCCGCCGGGAAAGATGTAGCGCTGAATAAAGTCGACGCTGCTGCGGTAGCTCTCGAAGCGGTCGTCGGCGATGGTGATGACCTGCAGCGCGGCCCGCCCGCCGGGTCGCAGGCGCTCGCGCAGCTGGCGGAAGTAGGTCTGCCAATAGGCTTCGCCGACCGCTTCCAGCATTTCTATGGAGACGATGGCGTCGAAGCTGCCGCGGAGGTCGCGGTAGTCCTGCAGCCGCACCGTGATCTTGTCGTCCAGGCCGGCGGCGCGCACCCGCGCCAGCGTGAAGTCGTACTGCGCCTGGGAGATGGTGATGGCGGTGACCCGGCAACCGATGGCGGCGGCTGCCCAGGTGCAGAAGCCACCCCAACCGCAGCCGATCTCCAGCACGTGGTGGTCGGCGGTGATTTGCGCCAGTTCGGCCATGCGGCGGTATTTGCGGACTTGAGCCGCCTCCAGCGCGTCGTCGGCGGGCGACGTGAAGAGGGCGGCGGAATAGGTCAGGCTGGGGTCGAGCCAGGCGGCATAGAAGTCGTTGCCGAGATCGTAGTGCGCCGCGATGTTGCGCCGCGAGCCGCGCCTGGAATTCGGTCGCAGGGCATGGACGGCCTGGCTTGCCATGCGGGCCCAGAGGTTGCCGGCCAGGGTATGCTCCAGAACGTCTTCGTTCAGCGCCCCCAGGGTGATGAGCGCGGTGAGGTCGGGCGTGTCCCACTCGCCGTCCATATAGGATTCCGCCAAGCCGAGTTCGCCGCCGCTCAGCAGGCGGCGGAACGCACGGGGGCTGCGCAGGCGGATTTCCGCCGCCGGGCCCGGCTCGGCACCTTCGAAAGCGAGCGTGCGGTCGTCAGGCAGGTGCATCGTCAACCGGCCTCGGGCCAGGCGGGCGGCCAGCGCCAGGGCGACGGTTTCCGCCAGGCCGCCGCGGCGGTTGTTTCTTTGGTCGATCGTTCTTGCGTGCATCGGATGTCGAACCTGCCCCCTGTGGGTCTTTGGGTATTGTGGGTATGGCTAGATCGGCAGCGCTATTCCGCGGCGCTGAGCGGGGCGCCGGCCGGTGCCGTGTGACGCTTCGGCACGGCCCCGGATGTGATCCCGGGATTGACGAGGGTTACTTCCTGCGCCGGCGCGGGTGGACGCGGCTGCAGGCGGGCCCCCTTCAGCCACAGCCGGAGCGCCTGCCAATGGATCGCCCCGATGATTTTCAGGGTCATCAGCGGATAGGCAAGAAACGCCAGCAGCAGGTTGCGGTCGCTCAGCGCGCGGTACCGGCCACTGTAGCGCGCGACCAGTTGACCGCCTTCCGCGTCGCCCTGGCAGATCGAAACAGCCAGCTTCTCGCCCGGCTCGGCGAGGCGGAAGTCATAGCGCTGCTCCATAGCGATGAAGGGGGAGACGTAGAATGCCTTGGCGGCGTCCTGGATGACGGCACCGCCGCTCTTGTGCCCGGGGGCCAGCGGAATCAGGTAGCCGTGCTTCTCCCCGAAGGTGTTGCGCACCTCATAGAGCACCGCACGCAGGCTGCCGTCGACATGATGGCAGAACCAGATCGACAGTGGATTGAATACGTAGCCGAGCACGCGCGGGAAGCACAGCAGGCGCACGGCACCGCCTTCCAGGTCGATGCCCGCCGCGCTCAGGTGGCGGTCGATCCAGGGCCTGAGCGGGCTGCCGTTGCGCGGGCCGTGGTCGCGGTCTTGGAAGCTGAAGAGGTTCCAGCGGTTGTGCGAGAAAAGCCGCAGCCGGCGGCTCAAGGTCTCGGCCTCGTCGAGATCGAGGTAGAGCGAGAAGACACGGTAGGAAAAGGCATGCACGAAGGGCCGCAGCCGCTTGTGCATTACCTTGCCGAAATAGAGCGCAGAGGCGGGCGGAAACTTGGCCAAGGGCTACTCCGCGGCCTGCAGCGGCGTGAACGGTTGGACGATGTGCGCCGCGGGGCTGACCGGGATCACCTTGTCGGCCCATGGCCAGACGGCGCCCAGCGCTTGTGCCACAGCGAGGCCCGCCTGCAGGCCGTCCTCATGGAATCCGTTGCCGCAGTAGCTTCCGCAGAACCAGGTGCGCTGATCGCCCTGGATCAAAGGCAACTGGCTTTGCGCCTGCAGTGCAGCGGTGTCGAATTGCGGATGGTCGTAGGAGAATTCGGCATAGGTCTTTTCTTCGGCGGGCGGGCGCGGTGGATTGAGGGTGACGATCACCGGGCTCTGTATCGGCAGGTTTTGCAGCCGGTTCATCCAGTAGCTCACGCAGACCTGGTGACCGGCGCCGGCCGATCGGCTGGCGGAGAGATAGTTCCAGCTCGCCCAGGCCGCGCGGCGGCGTGGCATCAGGCCGGTATCGCTGTGCAGCACGGCGCGATTTTCCCGGTAGCGGAACGCGCCCAGAACCCGCCGCTCGGACTCCGTGGCGTCGTCCCCCAGGATTTGCAGTGCCTGATCGGCGTGGGTTGCCAGGATGACATGGTCGAAAGCCTCTTCGCCGCCGTAAGGACTGCGCAACACGACCCCGGCGGGGGTGCGGCGCAGGGCGACGACCGGTGACTGCAGGCGCGCTCGATTGGCGAAGCTGGTGCTCAATCGGCGCACGTACTCGCGGCTGCCGCCGGTGACGGTGCGCCAACTCGGCCGCTGGCCAAGGTCGAAGAGGCGATGGTTGACGAAGAAGCGCACGAAGCTGCGGGCAGGAAAGTCGCGCATGCCATCCAGGGTCGACGACCAGAGCGCCGCACCCATGGGCAGCAGGTGCTGCTCGGCGAAGGCACGGGAATAGCCGCCGGCATCGAGGAATTCGCCGAGAGTCGGTTCGCTGCCGTCGTTGCGATCCAACAAGGCCGGTGCCGTGCGATAGAACCGCAGCACATCGCGCAGCATGGCCAGATGCGTCGGACGCAGCAGATTGCTCGGCTGCACCAGCAGACCGCGCAGCGAGCCCTCGTATTCGATCTGTCCGTCGTTCAGCGATACGGCGAACGACATGTCGCTGGCTTCGCTCTTCACGCCGATATGCTCGAACAGCTTGGTCAGCTGGGGATAGTTGGTCTCGTTGTAGACGATGAACCCGGTGTCGACTGCAAGGCATTGGCCATCGACCGAGATGTTGCGCGTATTGGCGTGGCCGCCCAGGTAGTTGGCCGCCTCGAAAACGGTCACCCGATGCCGGCTGGAGAGCGCCCAGGCCGCGCCGAGACCGGCGATGCCGGCGCCCACGACTGCAATTCTCATACGCTCGATCCATCCCCTATTGGCCTGCCTGGGCTCCATGGCCCGGCGATCCGGTCGTTTTTGGTTCTGCGCGCGTCCCGCAACCCTGGCGCTTCTGGCCGGGCACTTCACCCTACCTTGTCTCGGGCGTTTTGACGGCCTTTATCACTTTTAAACGGGCTTATTTATGTCCACATTTACGCCC
>JBHJIR010000047.1:0-56680 GCA_050043265.1 Kiloniellaceae bacterium | reverse complement strand
GGGCGCGGCGGTCAGTTCGTCCTCGACGCCGTCGGCCGGCGGGCGCAGGTCGCTGGGTACCGGCAGCGCCAGGTGGCGGATCTCCTGCAGCAGCGACTGGGCGATCTTCAGGATCGGAGTCCGGCCCGAGTTGCCGGGCCCGCGCGGCGAGAGCCCCATCGGCAGATCGGTGAGGGCCGGCGACAGCAATTTCCCGGTGAGCGCGACCGCGCCGGCAGCGCTGTGGCCGCCCGCCTGGGCCAGGGTCTCCAGGGCCAGCGCCAGGGCAGCGGTTTGGAAGTTGGCGTTGGAAATCAGCCGCCCCTCCTCGATGAGCACCAGGGGGTTGTCGCCGGCGCCGTTGACCTCCGCCAGCACCGCCGGTTCCAGGAAGCCCAGCGCCGCGAGGTGGCTGCCGTGCAGCGGCCCGACGGTGCGCAGCGACAGCGGGTCCTGCAGACGCCGGGCCTGCGCCGTGTCGGTGAGTGCGCTGCCGGCGAGGATCGCCAGCAGGTGCGCCGAGGCCTGCTGCTGGCCCGGCGCCGGGCGCGCCGCCGTGGCCCGCGGGTCGTGCGGTGTCAGGTTGCCGCGGAAGGCCTCCAGCGAAGCGGCGGCGGCGAGTTGGGCGAGGCGCCACAGTCCCCCGGCGTCATGCAGGGCCAGGGCGCCGAGGCCCGCCGACAGCGCGGAGGCGCTGCACAGGGCGAGGCCGTCCTTGGGGCCGAGCGTTGCCGGCGCCAGCCCGGCGGCGGCCAGCGCCGCGGCGGCGGGCACGATGCGTCCGCCGGCTTCGCTCTCGCCTTCGCCGACCAGGGCCAGGCCGAGGTGGGCGAGCACGCAGAGGTCGCTGGCGCCGATCGAGCCGATCGAGGGAATCTGGGGGTGCAGCCCCCGGTTCAGCAGCTCGGCCAGCAGCCCGGCGATGGCCGGTGAAATTCCGGCGCCTCCTTTCACGAGACCGTTCAGGCGCACCGCCATCACCGCGCGCACCTGATCGCGCGGCAGGCGGGGACCGACGGCGTGGGCGCGCCCGCGCAGGGTGCGCAGGGAGAAGGCTGCCATGTCGTCGCGGCTGAGGGTGTGGCCGACCTGGGGGCCAAGGCCCCGCGTCAGGCCGTAGACCGGCTCGTCGCGGTCGATGATCGCCGCGACCACCGCGCGGCCGGCCTGCAGGCGCGCCCAGGCGTCGGGCGCGATGGCGACGGCACGGCCGCCGCGGGCGACGGCGGCGAGGTCGGCGGCGGTCAGGCTGTCGCCGGTGAGCGGCAGGGGAACGGCGGTATTGGGCAAGGTAGGGATCCGGAAGGGAGGGGGTAGGAGGGCGGGCGCCCATCCTACGGTATCAGTGCCGCGGCGAGTCAATCCTGAGGAGTCGTCTCGTGGGCCGGATCATCCGCCGCCCCCTTTCCTTTGCGTGCCGGCTTCAAGATGCCGACCGGGGCCATCAGCTGTGAAGCACCGAAAATGCTAACGGCCACCAGGAAGGTGGTCATGGGAACCAGGAAGACGAAGAGGTCCAGGCAGGCGACGGCGATAGCCACCAAGGCCAAGAATACGACTCTGCCCATTTTAGACCGCTGCATCAGATCGGGAATGAGCCCTGCCAGCCAAAGCAGGTCCAGCAAAATCAGATAGGCCGGGGCGGGGTTTCGGTCCGGCTCATGCGAACTGAGCCATACGGGGCGCGTGTCGATCCAGGCGGCGGGTGCCTCGACGATGTCCGCGATGATGCTCTTTCTAGCTTGGAAGAACGCATGGGGGATGTCGGCGAGAGACCTGATTGGCACGATCTTGACGAGCGAGATTTCGACTTCAAGAGAATGCTCCTGTTTCCGGTTGGATAGCAGAAAAGGCAGGAAGCTTAAGAAAATGGCGACGGCTACGAGGAATCGGAGAGCCGTGAAGCTGAGGCTGTCGAGGCCGAGGACGGGAGCATTCGAAGTGCCGAAGTATTTCGCCCTGTAGGTGAGGAGGTTGTCCAGGGCCATGGCGTGAAGGTGAACGCCCGGCAGGGGCTGGCTTGTCGGTGGATCGACGATGTCCGGGATGCCGGGGTGGTCGACGCCGTATAAGACGATTTTGCCTTCCAGGGCGGCTTTCAGTTCTTCGTCTCCCAGCCCCATCAGCAGGTCGATCGGGAGAACGGGATGATAGGCGCAATTGCCGGCTGGCACCGCTTCCTTTCCAAGTAAAAAGTTCCACAGTCGCTGCAAGGGCGGGACAGCCGAGCTGCATTGGAACAATTTGTCGGCAATATCCAGTTTGTTGTCGAAGACAGTGTTGTAGTCCGGGCTGCCGCTTCCCCAGAACACAAGCATTTCGCGGGTGTAGTCAGCCGGTTCGATCGGTCCTGCCGGGCAGGCTTCGTGCCGGAGCTTGTCTTCGGGTTTCCGGGATTCGCAGAGCTTGCGGTACATGGCAAAGGCGAGACTTTCGGGCGGCCCATCGCTCCCTGATGGCTGTGCCCTTAACTTGTAGCCCATGTCCGCCCAATCGCTGTCCGCCGTTATGTCGGCCTGAATAAAGGGGAGGGGCTTGTTGTCATCGTTCGTGACGATCTTCAGATCCGAAATGCCGGCTGGCACGGCGGCGCCGAAGATCGGAATTTTTTTCTCGTATTCCGATAACGTGTCCCACAGAAAATCGGTGCCTTCTCGCGGGTCGGTGAACAGCAGGTCGAGCGCCAGTATGCGCGGCTTCTGCTCCATTATCTTCGCGATGATGTCGGCCTGGGCGTCGTAGCGCAAAGGCCACTGGTAGCCCAGTTCGCCCAAGGAGACCGGGTCAGCCATAACCACGACGATTTCGTTTTGAAACCGGTCGCTGTATAGCGGCGCGCCCCAGGCGTTCAGGCTTCTGAGGAAGTTGGCGTCTTCCGATTGCGATGCGCTGTAGTACAGGACGACAAAGAAGACCGTCCAGGCAATGAAAAAGCGCCAGCTTCTCGAAAGCCGATAGGAAATCTCAATATCGGCCATTGCGCTACGGCGCTCATTTCACCGATCGGCAGGCGAATTGGCTCTGCGGATACTTGAAAGCGCAGCTTGTCACCAGATCGAACCGGCGGTTCTGCTGGCCGACCTGCGGGGCGAGGCGGAGCATGGTCAGGTAGGTCGACAGCGGCCAGTCGTATTGGTCGCTTTGCTGGTCGAGCAGGTCGAAGGCCGCTTTCGGGTCGCCCTGTTCTTCCAGGATCTTTGCCTTGCCCTGGATGATCTGGAACGAAGGCTGCGGGTCCTTCTCCAGCGCGACGTCCAGGTTGCGTTCCGCGAGGTCGAACTTGCGCTGCTTCAGGCGCAGTTCGAAGAAGGCCAGGCGTGTGTAGGAATCGGATTCCGTGGGGCCGGTGACGGCCTGGCGGGCCTTGGACGCGAGGCGGGTCAGGTCCGGGGGCGAGACGTCTTCGCTCTCCAGGGCCGAGATCACGTCGAAGGCGGCATCGTAACTGGCGAGGACCGTCCGCGAGGCGGTCACCGCACGCGTCCAGCCGGCGGTCGGGCGGTCGCGGAAGCTTTCATCCTCGTAGTCGCGTTCGACGTAGGCCAGTACCGCGGCGGCGCGCTGGGCGGCTTCTTCGTGGCGGGCGCTGAAGGTCTGCTGCATGTTGCGGAAGGCCTGGTAGCCCTTCTTGAACAGGAAGCCGCTCAGATCGACCTTGCCCGTCCGCTGGTCGACCGGCGAGTCGGGATCCTCGTCGCCGAACTTGATGGCCAGTTCGGCTTCGAGCTTGTTGAGTTCGACCTCCGCGTGGCGGCCGACCGCCGCTTCGTAGTCGCTCAGGATCTCCAGGAATTCCTGCGCGCCGGCCGGGTTGTAGCCGGCGCGGGCCATCAGGTCGACGCCCAGGCGGTCGGCCTCGTCCTCCTTGCGCCGGCTCCAGGCGGGATACAGCAGGTCGCGCGCCAGGATGTCGGAGCCGTAGACTTTCAGCAGCTGGCGCCAGTCGTCGTTGTCGCCCTCGCTCTGCAGCGACACGACCAGTTCCGCCGCGGTCAGGGCATAGGGACGAAGGCGGTCGAAGAAGCTGAAATGGTCCAGCAGGTAGTGGGCGTACTCGTGCGACAGGATGAAGGCGAACTGCTCTTCGTTGTCCAGATACTTGAAGAGGGAGTGATGGATGACGATGACACCGCCCGGCAGGCACTGGGCGTTCAGCGAGTTGTTCGCCGCAATCACCAGATCGGGGCGCGCCTGGCTGGCGGGGCCGGCGGCGACGATGCGGTCGAGTATCGCTTCGGCGTAGCTCTGCAAGGGATCGTGCTGAAACAGCCCCTTGTTCACGGTTCTCACCGAGCGCACGTTCTCCTGTCGCAGGGTCGGCTCCGGCTTGTAGCTCGCGGCATCGAACTGCAGGTGGTCGATGTAGCGGCCGCCTTCCTGGCTGGCGCAGTAGGAGTCGAGGCAGACCACGTCGTCGGTGACGCCGCAGGCGGAGAGGGCGAACAGCAGCAGGCCGGCGGCTGCGGCAGGACGCAGGCGCTTCGGCCGCCAGACCATGCCTACTTGCATCCTTCGGCCCCCGCCGCGCCGCCGGCGACGCGCGTTTTCACCTGGTTTCTCTCACAGGCGAAGTCTTTGGTGTTGTCTGCGGTCTTGCTCTCGAAGCGGATCTGGTTGCTGCGCACCCAGTATTGGCCGGAGGCCGTCTGCGCCTTGCCGGACTCGACGTCGATGGCGATGTTCTTGGGCAGGCGGATCTGGTTCACCGGGCCGATCGTGCCGGAACAAAGTTCGACCTTGCCCTGGATATCCGATGCCTTGACGCTGCCGACGCGGCCACCCTTGTCGGTCAGGTAAAGCTTGATGGGAGCCGCGTCGCCCTGTGGGAAGTCGACGCTGTAGCCGGCGCTGCCGGGGCTGCCGCAGGACGCCTCAGCCGCGCCGCCGCCAAGGGCGATGAGGGCAATGCCAATGGGAACGACCAAGGCTGCCGTCCGCAGCCAGCCCGGCGACCATCTCCCCTCTGGCGACCAGTTCCCCAAAGACCTCCTCCCCAAAGATCTCCTCATGGTCCCGCTCTCCCCGTTGCAGTGCTCGTTTCATACCCGTGTATGGCGATGTTCTTTTTTCACAACAACCGTATCACGGAACAGAGGCGGAATTGTTGCGAAAATTCCCGCTTTGCGTGCTTACGAACGGAGGCCGGGGCTTGGGCCGTTCAACTCCGGCGTTGTCGTCTGTCGGCTTCGGCAGCAGTGACGGAGCCGCAGAAAAGCCGTAAAAAAAGGAAATTTTAGCCCTGAGACGACAGGCCGGCCGGCGCGCGGCGTCGTCATGAACGCGCGCTTTGATTGATCGGCAGGGCGGGGGGAAAAGGGGGTAGACGCCTTCGCCTGCAATCGGGCGGTGTGGCGGCGACGCGGCGGTGACTGGGCGAGCGTGCCTCATCGGCGCACCGCCGCGTTATTTGGGCGGGAGCGACAAGGTGCTGTCGTATCCGTGGAAGAAATCGTGGCGTTCCGCCTGCAACCTTGAGGCAGAATACGCCAATCGGGGCTCGGAACCGGGCTGCCGGAGAAGAGCTGCCGGAGAAGATCTGTCGGAGAACAAGGGGCATGAAAGCAATATGACCAGGGATATCGGGCGCCGACGGGCACGCCAGGGTGCCGGTGCGAGAGGAAGCGGCAAGGATGCGGCCGGGTTGAAGCAACTGCCCTGGCGTGTACTGGAGAGCCCCTATCAGGCCTTGGAAGTGCTGACGCCCGATCAGGTGGAGATGATCAGCGACACCGCCTTCCGCATCCTGGAGGAGGTCGGCATGGACTTCCTGCATCCCGAGGCCCTGGCCATCCTGGAAAAGGCCGGCGCCGAGATGGTGCCGGGAAGCCAGCGCGTGCGCCTGGACCGCGGGCTGGTGAAACAGGCGGTGGCGCAGGCGCCCTCGCAGTTCACCCTGCATGCCCGCAACCCGGCGCACGACCTGCCGATCGGCGGGCGCCGCATCGCCTTCGGCTCGGTGGCCTCGGCGCCCAATGCCTCCGATCTGGAAGGCGGCCGGCGGCCGGGCAACCAGCGCGACTACCAGAACTTCCTGCGCCTGTCGCAGGCCTTCAACATCGTGCACTTCGTTGCCGGCTATCCGGCCGAGCCTGTCGACCTGCACCCCGCGACCCGCCACCTGGACTGCCTGCCCGACTGCCTGACGCTGACCGACAAGGCGTTCCACGCCTATTCCCTGGGCCGCACCCGCATCCTCGACGCGCTGGAACTGGTGCGGCTGGGCCACGGGCTGACGGAATCGGAACTGAAGGAAGCGCCGCGCCTCTTCACCATCGTCAACACCTCCTCGCCGCTGCGCCTGGACGGGCCGATGATCGAGGGCGTCATCGAGATGGCGCGCCACAACCAGGTCGTCGTCATCACGCCCTTCACCCTGTCCGGCGCCATGAGCCCGGCGACCCTGGCCGGCGCGCTGGCCCAGCAGCACGCCGAGGCACTGGCCGGGCTGACGCTGGCGCAGCTGGTCAATCCGGGCACGCCGGTGGTCTATGGCGGCTTCACCTCCAACGTCGACATGAAGTCCGGCGCCCCGGCCTTCGGTACGCCGGAATACACCCGCGCGGCCATCGCCGGCGGCCAGCTGGCGCGCCACATCGGAGTGCCTTACCGCTCGTCGAATGCCAATGCGGCCAACTGCGTCGACGCCCAGGCGGCCTATGAATCCCAGATGTCGATCTGGGGCGCCCTGATGGGCCAGGCCAATTTCGTCATGCACGGCGCCGGCTGGCTGGAAGGCGGCCTCTGCGCCTCCTTCGAGAAGTTCGTGCTGGACTGCGAGATGCTGCAGATGATGAGCGAGGTGATGACCCCGCTGGAAGTGACGGAGGATTCCCTCGGCCTCGACGCTATCCGCGAGGTCGGCCCCGGCGGCCACTTCTTCGGCGCCGCCCACACCCTGGCGCGCTACGAGAACGCCTTCTACAGCCCGCTGCTGTCCGACTGGCGCAATTTCGAGAGCTGGGAGGAAGCCGGCGGCGAAACCGCGACCCAGCGGGCCAATCGGCTCTACAAGACGGTACTGGAAGGTTTCACGCCGCCGCCGCTGGACCCGGCGATCCACGAGGCCCTGGACGACTTCGTCGCCCGGCGGACGAGGGAGGGGGGCGCTGAAGCGGCATAGCTGTCCCCGGGGCAGATCGGATATCTTCGTGCGGCGATGAACGGACTTTCCGACAACTCCCGCGGCGCTCTCTTCATGGCGATCTGCATGGCCGGCTTCGTGCTGAACGACGCCATGATCAAGCTGGTGACGCAGGAAATCAGCCTGTTTCAGGCCATCTTCCTGCGCGGCGTCTTGGCCAGCCTTCTGATCGGTTCCCTGGCGTGTCTGCGCGGGCAGCTGTTCTACCGGGTGTCCCGCGGCGACGGCAAGGCGCTGGCCCTGCGCATCCTGGGCGAACTGGGCGGCACCATCTGCTATCTCTCGGCCCTCATGCACATTCCGATCGCCAATGCCACCGCGATCCTGCAGGCCCTGCCTCTGGCGGTCACCTTAGGTGCCGCGGTTTTCCTGAACGAGCCGGTCGGCTGGCGGCGCTACGCGGCGATCGGCATCGGTTTTGCCGGTGTGCTGGTCATTGTGCGGCCCGGGGCAGAGGGCTTCGATGCCTTCGCGCTGCTGGCCGTGGTGGCGGTCTGCTTCGTGACGCTGCGCGATCTCGCCACGCGCCGGCTTTCCGGGCCGGTGCCGTCGCTCTTCGTCGCCTTCTGCACCGCCGCGACCATCATGCTGTTTGGCGCGGTCATGCTGCCTTTCACCGAGTGGCAGCCGGTGGAGTCCACCCACCTGCTGACCCTCGCGGTCGCCGCCTGCGCGTTGTTCTTCGGCTATGTCTTCAGCGTGTCCTCGATGCGCGTCGGCGAGGTCGCCTTCGTCGCCCCCTTCCGCTATACCATCCTGGTCTGGGCGATCCTGCTGGGGATCTTCATCTTCGGCGACATTCCCGATTTCTGGACGCTTGTGGGCGCCAGCGTTATCGTCGCCACCGGCATATTCACCTTCTACCGGGAGCGCCGCCTGTCGCGGCGCCTTCCGGTGGCGCTGCCGCAGGCGACCGACTAGGCGGCTTTCGCCGACGGCCGCGATTTCAGGAGCTGGGTTTGGTCTTCACCGACAATCTTCGCGGCGCCTTTTTCATGGTGGGCGCCATGGCGGGGTTCTGCCTCAACGACACCATGATGAAGCTGGTGTTTGCCGATCTCGGCCTGTTTCAGGCGATTTTCATGCGCGGCTTGCTGCTCGCCATCCTGACCGCGGCGCTGGCGATGAGGCGTGGCGAACTGGCCTACCGCTTTTCGCGCAAGGACACCCGCATTCTGATTCAGCGCGTGGCCGGCGAGATCGGCAGCGCCGTCTGCTTCCTCACCGCGCTCTATCACATGCCCATCGCCAATGCGACGGCGATCATCCAGGCGATTCCGCTGGCCATCACCCTGGCCGCGGCGATGTTCTGCGGCGAGCACGTCGGCTGGCGGCGCTACAGCGCCATTGCCATCGGCTTCGCCGGGGTGCTGATCATCGTGCGCCCGGGCGGCGAGGGCTTTACGCTCTATTCGTTCTGGGCGGTGGCGGCCGTCGGCTTCATGGTGCTGCGCGATCTCTCGACGCGTTATTTCTCGCCCGGGGTTCCTTCCGTCCTGGTCGCCTGCGCCACGGCCCTGGGCACCGCGGTCTTCGCCGGTGCCGTCTCCCTGACCCAGGAGTGGCAGCCGATGGCGCCGCATCACCTGGGCCTTTTGTGTGCCTCGGCGGGCTTTTTGTTCTTCGGTTATGTCTTTTCGATCATGGCGATGCGGGTCGGCGACGTCGCCGTGGTATCGCCCTTCCGCTATACCATCATGGTCTGGGCCATCATCATGGGGATTGTCGTCTTCGGTGACTTCCCCGATGAATGGACCCTGATCGGCGCTACCGTCGTTATCGGCATGGGCATTTACACCTTCTACCGCGAGCGCAAGCTGATCCAGCGCGCCCAGGCCCACGCCATTGCCAGCGCGGCGCGACCGACGGCGGAGTAGGGCCGCCCGGACACCCGCACCGGACTCCCGCACCGGACATCTCCGCCGGACACCCCCAAGGGACTATCACCAAAGGGTCACGCCGCCGCGCTTGGTTGTGCTGTCCCTGCAGGACGGTTCTGAGCTAATCTCCAGCCATGACGGTCTGGGAGGGCTGCGATGCAGACGGGCGTTGGCTTAAACACGTTCCGGCCGCAACTGCTGGCCTTTGCGGTGGTCCTGGGTCTGGTGATGCTGCCGGTGGCGGTATGGCTGGATCTGCGCAATCTGTCGGACCAGGCCCTGCACACCCAGGCGGAAAGCCTCAGTTCCATCATCAGCAACATTCGCGGCTACTACGCGCGCAATGTCGTCAGCCGCGTGCTGGCGGCGCCGGGGCAGACCCAGCCGCTGCACAACTATCATGACGTGCCCGGTGCGATCCCCATTCCGGCGACTCTCTCGATCGAACTGGGCGAGGTCATCGGCAGCAATGAGGGAATCGTCGACTATCGTTTCGTCTCCGATTATCCCTTCGCCAACCGGCAACGCCACGACCTCGACGCTTTCGAGACGAATGCTCTGGGGGCGTTCCGTGCGAGCCGAAGCGGCGAGGCGACGATGTGGGAGACGACAGGGTCGCTGTTCGACCGGCGCATCCGTATTGCCACGCCGGTCATGCTGGGTGCCGCCTGCGTCGAGTGCCACAACACCCACCCTGAGAGCGTGAAGCGCGACTGGCGGGAGGGCGATGTCCGCGGCATCCAGGCGATCACCGACGAGCAGCCGATTGCCGCCAACATCCTTTCCTTCAAATACCTGCTGGCCTATTTCCTTGCCGCCGGCGGCGCCGGCATGGTATTCGTGTTCCTGCAGTCGCGCCAGGCAAAGGCCATGCGGCGCATGAACCGGGAGCTGGAAACCGCCAACTCCTTCCTCGCCTCGGTCTCCATGAAGATCGCCAAGTACCTGTCGCCGCAGGTCTACAAAAGCATCTTCAGCGGCGAGAAGGACGTCGCGATCTCAACCGAACGCAAGAAGCTGACGATCTTCTTCTCCGACATCCAGAACTTCACCTCGATGTCGGAACGGCTGCAGCCGGAAGAGCTGACGGACCTGCTGAACGAGTATTTCACCGAGATGTCGGCGATCGCCTCGGCCCACGGCGCGACGCTGGACAAGTTCATCGGCGATGCCATCCTGGCCTTCTTCGGCGATCCGGAAACCAAGGGCGTGGAGGAGGATGCCCGCGCCTGCCTGCGCATGGCCATCGACATGCAGCGGCGCCTGGGGGAACTGAACGTCGAATGGCGGCGGCGGCGCGGTCTGCCGGACCCCTTCATGGTGCGCATGGGGATCAACACCGGCTACTGCAACGTCGGCAACTTCGGCAGCAGCGACCGCATGGACTACACCATCATCGGCGCCGAGGCGAACCTGGCCGCCCGCCTGCAGTCGAGCGCCGAGCCGGGCAGCATCGTGATCTCCTACGAGACCTTCGCCCTGGTGCAGGACATGGTGCGTATCCGCAAGCTGGCGCCGATCCGGGTCAAGGGCATCAACCGGGACGTGGTGCCCTACACGGTGGAGGGTCTGGCCGACGAGTCGGCGGCCGGCGTTTTCAACGCCTCGGGCATCGGCATGAACGTTTTCATCGACATCGACATGCTGGACGAGAGCGACGTGCAGCGCCTCAAAGGGACGCTGCAGGACGCCATCGCCGCGCTGTCCCGCAAGGCCGCGCCGGAGCCGCAGGCGGAGTAGCCGGCGGCTGGCTCAGCCGGCCTTGCTGTCGCCGGTGATTTCCGCCATCGCCGCCAGGAACTGGGCGACTTCCTCCAGGCTGTTGTAGTGGCACAGCGAGACGCGCACGCACGACGGCAGGCCCAGCGGCGTCAGGACGTTGCCGGAGTAGTGGTCGGCCTTGCGGCTGTGGGTGCGGATGCCCTGATCGTTGAGGGCGGCGACCACCTGCAGCGTGTCGACGCCGTCAACCGTCAGCGATACCAGGCCCTCGCGCGCCGGGTTCTCGACGCCGCCGATGATGCCGACGCCGGGCATCTCCGTCAGGCCCTTCTGGTTGCCGGTGCCGTAGAGCATGGCGTCGGTGAGGGTCTTTTCATGATCGTGAATGGCCTGCGCCGCCGCTTCGATCTGCCGGCGGCGGTCGCCGCTGTCGGTGAAGCGGCTGCCCAGCCAGGCGAAGTAGTCGACGACATCCGAGAAGGTGGCATAGGCACCGGTGTCGCGGGTGCCCAGCTCCCAGTTCTCGGCGGGGCCGCCGTGCAGCTGCTCCTTGGGCAGGGCGCTGAGGCGGTCGGAGGCCCAGCCGATGCCGTAGCCGTGGCGCGAGAACACCTTGTAGGGCGAGACCGCATAGCCGTCGATGCCGTAGCCGGCGATGTCGATGTGGCCGTGGCTGGCGTGCTGGATGCCGTCGACGACGATGAGGCAGTCCGGCGCGGCTTCGCGGATGGCGGCGGCGATGGCGGCCACGTCCACCGACATGCCGGTGACGGGCGAGGTATGCAGGATGGTGGCGACCCTGAGGTCGGGCGAGAGCTGCGCGCGGTAGGCCTCGACCCCGACGGTGCCGGTGGCGTCGTCGTGGGCCACCAGGATGTGCTCGCGTCCGGTCTTCTCCGCCCAATGGGCCAGGGCGCTGCGCGAGGCAGGATGTTCCAGGGTGCTGCCGATCACTTTGCCCCCCGGTGCCGCGGCGTTGACGGCATTGCGGATCAGGCGGAACAGCACCTCGGTGCCGCTCTCGCCGACGAAGAACTGGCCGTCCGGCGCGTTGAAGAAGGTGCGCATGTCGGCCTTGGCCCGGGCGATGGTGTCCATCAGCGCCTTGGAGGCCGGGTTGTCGCGGCCCTGGTTGTCCGGGATGGCGGCGAATTTGGCCGAGGTCTCGACCACCGACTTCAGGGTCAGGGCGCCGCCGGCGTTTTCGAAGAAGACGCGCGGGCCGGTGAAGGGGCAGGTGTCGACATGGGCGAAGCGGCCGCGGATCTCGTCCAACAGGCCGGGCTTATCGGTGATCATACAGGTTGGGTGCTCCGGGCAGGGCGTGTGCTAACAGGGTGGTTTGCGGAAGAGATTTCCGTCCGGCCGGCTCAGCCGGTCAGTCCCCTGTCAGATAACCCAAGGCAGGCAGCTTGCCAACCGGTTGCCTTCAGAGCGCCGCCGCCGGGTGCAGCGGCTGTTCCTTGGGGCGCAGGAAATAGCGCCGGAACACTGCGCCGTAGCCCTTGAAGTAGTAGCCGCCGTTGGAGGCGAGGAAGAGGGCGCGGCGCTGCCGGTAGAAGGCCGGGATGCGGTACCACGGCAGGCCGGGCTTGTCGTGATGGACCAGGTGCAGGTTGTTGTTGAGGAACAGCAGGCTCATCAGCGGCCCGGCCTCGATGATGACCGAGCGCTCGCTGACCTCCGGCCGCGCCTGGTGCTCCAGGAAGGAGCGGACCAGCGACAGCGCGATCCCCGGATAGGCGAGGAGCAGCAGGTACTGCCACAGCGGCAGGCCGCAGACGGCCATGACCCAGCCCAGCACCAGCGCGACGCCGACGGCGTGGATCGCCCAGGCCTTCAGGTGGCGGGTATCGCCGCGCAGCAAGCGCGCGGCCTCGCCCTTGTAGAAGACGAAGAGACAGCGCAGCGGGCCGAGGACGAGACGGCCGGCCAGGGTGTTGTGGGCGACGAGAAAGGCACGGACGAGCGGGCCGGCCTTGGCCCAGGCGGCGGCGTCGAGATAGTAGGATTCCGGGTCCGCGAGCGGATCGGTCAGCTGGGCGTCGTTGTGGTGCGCCAGGTGGGTCTCGCGGTAGAGCCGAAAGGGAATCCACAGCCACAGGCTGGGCAGTACCAGCAGTTCGTTGACCAGCGCCCAGGGCGTCGGGTGGCCGTGGGTCACCTCGTGCTGCAGCGAGCCATGCCAGGCAACGAGATAGGCGCCGAGCGGCAGCATCACCCACCAGGGCAGAATTTCGTGGAACCAGGTGAGGGCGCCGAAGCCGGCGTAGATCGCCGTGGCGACCAGCAGGGTCGGCCCTTCCAGGCGGCGTGGCAGCGGGCCGCGTGGCGGGATTGCCGGATGCTGGCCCGGCCGGTCGGTGAGTGGATCTGACGACTGACTGACACTTCTGGCGACGGCAGAAAACGAACCCTGATCAAGCACCTGAAACACAACCTTCTGAAAAAGAACCCCAAATGGAAACGAGTGTCAGGAGGGTGTCAGAAGGCAGGGGGTGCCAACAATGAGGGACTGCGCACATTTCGCAGTTTCTTATCACCATTATTTACATCTGCTGCATTTTCTCCCTAATATGTGATAATTATCACCATATGCTGTATTATATCGTCAGGTTTGCCTATGGATCGCCGCCGCACCGTTGAGATCTTCCGCGAGCGCCTCACCGAGGTGATCGAGCGCTCAGGGCTCAGCCGCTCCCGCTTTGCCGCCAAGGTGGGGTTGGACCGCTCGACTCTGTCGCAGTTGCTCTCCGGGTCCAGCGACCGGCTGCCGCGGGCCGAAACCATTGCCGCCATCGCCGAGCAGGAGCAGATCTCCACCGACTGGCTGCTGGGCATGGTGCAGGAAGAGAAAATTGGCACGAATATCCTGAGCGAGGCGCCGGAGATCGCCCGCGGCGCCTCCTCCTATTCCGACGAGCGGCTGACGCGCTGGCGGGCCGAGGCGGTGGGCTACAAGATCCGCTATGTCCCCGCGACCCTGCCGGATCTTTTGAAGAGCGAAGAGATCATCCGCTACGAGTACCGCCAGCAGGGCCGCGAGATGCCGGCGCTCCGCCAGGAGCAGGCCGAGGCGCGGCTCGCCTATAGCCGCCGCCCGGAGACCGACCTGGAATCCTGCTCGTCGCTGCAGTCGCTGGAGGGCTTCGCGCGCGGCCAGGGCATCTGGGAGAAACTGCCGGTGGCCGAGCGCAAGCTGCAACTGAGTTGGATGATCGCGCTGGTCGACGAGCTGTATCCGACCTTCCGCTGGTTCCTCTTCGACGGGCTGGTCAACTACTCGGCACCGGGCACCATCTTCGGGCCGACCCGCGCGGCGGTCTACATCGGCAACATGTACTTCGTGTTCAACTCGACCGAACACATCCGCGCGCTCACGCAACACTTCGACAATCTGATCCGCGGCGCTATCGTGCAGCCCCCCGACGTGCCGCAGACCCTGAAGCGGCTGTTGAAGGAATTGGAGGAGCGTGAGATGGAGAAGGCTCTGCCCGGGAAGGGCCGCCGGTGAGCGACGCGAAAGCGACCCAGGCCGGCGGCTGTGCCTGCGGCACCGTTCGTTACCGGGCGGCGGGCGACCTGCGTCCGGTGGTCGCCTGTCATTGCAGCCAGTGCCGCAAGGCCTTTACCAACTACGGCGCCTTTACCGCCGTGCGCCGCGATGGCCTGACCATCGACAACGAAGACGCGGTCACCTGGTACGACTCCTCGCCGGGCGTCCGGCGCGGCTTCTGCAGCCGCTGCGGTTCCGCCCTGTTCTGGGACAACGCCGCCAATGCCTATACCTCCATCGCCGCCGGCAGCGTCGCCCAGCCGTCCGGCCTGAAGCAGGTGCGTCACATCTACGTCGCCGACAAGGCCGACTTCTACGACATCGGCGACGGCCTGGAGCAGGCCCCGCAGGGCCAGGTCGGCGATCCCTGGCCGATCGACGGGCCGGTCGAAGCGTGACGGGTCCGAGCATGCTGGCCAGTCTGCCGATGTACGACCTGCCGGAGCTGCGGGCGGAAACCGATGCGCTGTGGGACGGCTTCGCACGCGCCTTCCGCGCCGAAGGACTGCGCAACGTGCCACAGGCGCTGACGCGCGGCGACGACGTTATGGCGCAGTGGACGGCGTCCGATCTGATGTTCAGCCAGACCTGCGGCTATCCGCTCACCCATGCCTTGAGCGGGCGCGTCACCCTGGTGGCGACACCACTCTACGACTGTCCGGGTTGCGCCGGCGGGACCTACCGCAGCGAGATCCTGGTGCGCGCCGACGATCCGGCGGCGAGTCTGGCCGACCTGCGCGGCCGGGGCGTCGCGGTCAACGGCCGCGACTCGCAAAGCGGCTACAGCGCCCTGCGCCACGCCGTCGCGGGGCTGGCCGAGGACGGCCGCTTCTTCGGCGCGGTGACGGTAACCGGCAGTCACCGGGCCTCGATGCAGGCGGTGGCGGCCGGGCAGGCCGACGTCTGCGCCGCCGATGTCGTCACCTATACGCTGCTGCAGCGTGCCGCGCCGGACGTGACTCGACGCCTGCGCGTACTGGCGCATACCGCCGCGGCGCCGGCCCTGCCTTACATCAGCCGCCGCGATCTTCCCGCCGACGACCTGCGGCGCCTGCAGGCGGGCCTGATGCGGGCCTGCGGCGATCCGGCATTGAACGATGCGCGCCAGGCCCTGCTGCTGGCCGGCGTTGCGATGATGCCGCTTTCGGCCTATGACCGCATTCTCGAGCTGGAGGCCGCCGCGGTGGCTGCCGGCTATTCCGACCTCACCTGACGCCGCTTTCCAGCAACACCCGATATGCTCGGACTACCCCCATGACCCCCTCAGGAAGCCTCTGCGACCTCTCCGCCGTCGAACTGCGCCGCCGCATCGGCGCCAAGGACATCTCGCCGGTAGAACTGCTGGCCGATTGCCACCGGCGCATCGACCGCGTCGATCCGGCGCTGAACGCCGTGGTGGCGGAGGACCGCGCGGCGGCCCTGGCCGAAGCCAGGCGGGCGGAGCGGGCGGTGATGGCGGGCGACGCCCTGGGGCCGTTGCACGGCCTGCCGGTCGGCATCAAGGATCTGAACGAGACGGCGGGTCTCACCACCACCTTCGGCTCGCCGCTCTATGCCGATTTCGTTCCCGAAAGCGACGACGGTTTCGTCGCCGCCGTCCGTGCGGCCGGCGCAGTGATTGCCGCCAAGACCAACACGCCGGAATTCGGTGCCGGCGCCAACACCACCAACGCGGTTTACGGTACCACCGGCAATCCCTTCGCACCGGCGCGCACTTGCGGCGGATCCTCGGGCGGGTCGGCGGTGGCGGTGGGGACGGGCAGGCTGCCGCTGGGCGGCGGCGCCGGCCTCGGCGGTTCGCTGCGCACGCCGGCGGCCTATTGCGGCGTCGTCGGCCTGCGCCCGCCGCCCGGTCTGGTGCCGACGGTACGCAAGGATATGGCGTGGTCGCCGTTGTGGACCGAGGGGCCGATGGCGCGCAGCGTCGGCGACCTCGCGCTGTTCCTGCAGGGGATCGCCGGCGGCGATCCGCGCGATCCGTTGAGCGGCTTTGCCCGGGGTGGCGACTTCGCCGGCCTGCGTCCGGCGGGTCTCAAGGGTTTGCGCCTGGCGGTGTCGGAGGATCTGGGCTTCGCCCCGGTGAGCGAGCAGGTGAGGGGTCTGTTCAGGGATCGCATCGAGCGCCTCGGCCGGCTGGCAGAGTGCGTGGCGGCCGTGCCGCCGTTCTCGACGGTGGATGCCAACCGCTGCTTCGAGGTGCTGCGCGCCGTCGGCTTCCTCGGCGAGACCAAGGATCTGATCGACAAGCACCCGGACAAGGTCGGGCCCAACGTCACCGCCAACGTGAAGCTGGGCCTCGGCTTCAGCGCCCTCGACGTGGCCCGGGCCGAGGCGGCACAGACCTGCCTCTATCATGGTTTCCTGGATTTCATGGCGGACTACGATGCGCTGATCTGTCCCGTGGCCTCGGTGCAGCCCTTCGACAAGACCGAGCTTTTCCCGCGCGAGATCGACGGCAAGCCGCTGCCGACCTACATCTCGTGGATCGCCATTACCTACGGCCTGACCCTGAGCGGCCATCCGGTGCTGGTGCTGCCCTGCGGCCTGGATGCCGAGGGCCTGCCCTTCGGCCTGCAGATCGTCGGCCGCCGTGGCCGCGATGCCGACCTGCTGTGCCTTGGCCTTGCCCTGGAAGCGGCTTTCGCCGACGACAGCGTGCTGCGTCGGCCGCTACCGGACCTCGACGCGCTGGCCACTGCGGGCTGAGCTCCCGTTCCCCGAGGGACTGACCCGGCCTTCGCCAATGAAAAGCGGCCCCGGAGGGATGCTCCGGGGCCGTTAGGACTATTCGTGGCTTTAAGGTAGGTCACATGGTGTCGTTACTTAAACACCGTCTTGTGCCTAGTACTGGCATAGCAGCAAGGGAATGGTAGCTAGTGTCAGTGAGAAAATCAATCCAAATACAAATAATTAACTATATTTCGTAATAAATGGTGAAAGTATCGTTTCGGTTTTTACTTAATTTTTCGGCTTAATAGTTAACGTCCGCGGTAATCCCGGCGTTTTCGTGGTGGCGGGTTTTCGTGGGCATGGCTAACAGACGTTAGCGTTAACCGTTGGCGGGTGTCGGGCAGCGGGCGTAGAGCGGATTGCCGTCGGGGTCGGCGATCCCGGCGCCATAGCCGGGCGGGCCGTCATCCGGGCAGATGGCCGGCGCGCCGAGGTCGCCGCCGCCCAGGCGCAGGCCCTCGCGGTGGAAGCGTTCCACGGCCGCGCGGTCGGCGGCGAGGAACACCGGATGGCTGCCGTGGGGCGGCCGGGCGGCACGCTCGTCGAAGGCCAACTGCGGGAAAATCACCGGCAGGGCGCAGCCCGCGTGTCCGAAGGCATAGTCCAGTTCGTCGCTTTCCTCTTCCGGCAGGCGGACCAGCCCGAGCGTGGACAGCAGACCCTGGTAGAAGGCGCAGGAGCGTTGCAGGTCGTTGCTGCCGAGGGTGACGTGGGAAACCACGTCGCCGCCGGGACCGGCCTTGCGCCCGTCGAGGTAGGTGACCGCCTGCAGCTTGTTGCCATGAGGATCGCGCACGTAGGCGCCGTAATAGTCGGGCGCATAGGCCTTGCGCAGGCCGGGGGCGCCTTCGTCGCTGCCGCCCGCGGCCAAGGCGGCGCCATGGAAGCGCTGCACGGTCTCCGCGTCGGGGACATGGAAGGCGACGTGGTAGCCGTTGCCGCGCGCAAAGGGCTGGCCGTCGGCGGGGCGCCGCACCGCGATCCAGGGCAGGCCGGATTGATGGGTAAAGACGAGGCCCTCCGCGTCGGCGCGTCGAGGGACGAAGCCGAGAACCGGCAGGACGGCGGCGTAGAACGGCTCGACCGCGGCGGGGTCGTCGCTGCCGAAAACGAAGTGGCTGAACATCGGGCGTGCCTCAGGTCCGCGGGTGGAATGTCATTGGCCGCGCCACAGGCCGCGGCGGGCCGCGCGGGCGCTGTCTTCTGCTTCGGCATAGTCTTCGGCGTAGTCGTGCGCCGCCTTCGCCCAGCCCTGCTCGACCAGCCAGGCGTTCAGCTCCGGCCCGCCGACGCCGCCCAGATAGCACACGGCGAAGATCTCGCCGCCGGCGCCGCGGGCGCGTTCGACGCAGTCGACCCAATGGTTGGCGATGCGGTTGGCCGCCGCCCAGCGCGCCTCCTGCCCGCAGGCCCAAGTTTGCCGGGTCTGTTGGCTGAGGGAGCAGACCTGGTCGGGGCGGGCGCCGCGCAGCCCGTAGAGGTAGACCGGCTGGCCGGCGAAATCGATCAAGCCGGAGTCGATTACCTGCGGCGCGCGCCCCCCGATGCTGCCGCTGCCCAACTGGGCGGCGGCGTCACAGACGATGCCCAGCAGCAGCAGGATGCCGAGAAGACCGGGAAGAACGGCGGCGATGAAGGGCTTTGGCGGTTTGCACATAGGGGTAAACTTGCCACAAGCGATGCCGCAGGGTAAGGCGTCGCAGGATCGCTTTGCGCCGGGGCGGCGGCTCTCCTATCATCGGGGCGCCGATCGCGGTGCCACCCCGACCCTTTTTTCGGGACGGCGCGCGCCGCACTGAGGGCGAGTCACATGCCGGAAGAAGACGACAAGAAGACCGAGACGCCAACCGACGCCGCTGAGGCCGAGCCAGAGGCTGGGGCCGAGGCGGAGGCTGCGGGAGAGGGCGAGGAGGACCAGGACGCCATGATGGCGGAATGGGAGGCGATGGCTGCCGAAGGCGAAGAGGAAGCGGAGGCCGCCGCGCCGCCTGCGGGCGAGGCGCCGACGGGGGCGCCGGTGGTCACTCTCAAGATGCCGGCGAGCCACGAGGTCTCGCTGGAGGCCTACGCCATTCTCGGGACCGCCTCCATGCCGGTCAGCCAGCTGCTGCGCATGGGTCGCGGCGCCGTCGTCGAACTCGACACCGGCCTCGGCGACGAAATCGAGATGCGCATCAACGACCAGCTCGTGGCCAAGGGCGAGGTGGTGGTGGTGGAAGACCGCATCGCCATCGAGATCACCGAGATCGTCAAGCGCGAGAGCAGCTAACGCCCCTGGAAGGGGCGTGCCTGCTGCTCAACGGGACTACGGAAAAGAACGGGCTGCTTTGCCCTCAGGCGGCGCTGGTGCCGCTCGGCACGCCCTGGCGCAGGCAGAGAGAGATCAGCCGCAGCGACTCGTCGGTGAGCGCGAAGGAGACGCCGATGCACTGGCCCTCCTGCCACATGCAGGTGCCGTCGATAGCACCGGCGGTCTGGTGTTCCATGCGCAGGTCGGCCGGCGGCGGCAGGGTGCCTTCGACGCGCAGCTTGGCACCGCCGATGGAGACGTCCTCGAGCTTGCCGCGAAACTGCTGGTCTCCGGCGGTGAGGGTGATGTCTTCCTGACGCGGAAGCACGAAACGCAGCGAACGGCGGCGCTCGAAGTCCTTCAGGTGCTCAGGTCCAACTTTGGAACTCATGGAAACTCCAAACAGGGCAATTCGACCCGTTTAAATGCTATGAGCGACAGGTTAATTATTTCCTAATCAAAATGGCTTCATCGCAAATAAGCTAAGTTATAAAATTGTCACGGGCCACCGGATGTTGGAATTTCCGTGTATTTTCCAACCATTTTCTTGGTGAACATTTACCGGAGGCCCGGGCCGCTGTGCCGCCGCGCTTAGTCTCACACCTTTGAAATCACGAAAACCGGCCCAAAATGCCCCATTCGACCGGGCGTTGACGGCGTGTCGGGTAATTCTCCTCCGTGCCGATTCTACTGAACGATTACTTTGGCCGATGGCCGTGGAAGCCGCCGGACGGCGGCCGGGACGGATGGCGGCGTGCCGGGTGCGTCTGTCTGGGCGCGTTTCCCGGCCGCCAAAGTGCTAGAATTGGGGTTCCGGCGATTCGGGGGTTCGTCATCGGGCGGGCAGGCCGTGTTGCCGGTGGTGCACCGGCAGGTGACTCGACCGCAGGTGACTCGACCAATGACAGCGAAGGGACTTGGGAATGCCGTCTTTTGATATCGTCTCGGAAACCGATCTCAACGAAGTCGACAATGCCGTCGCCGGCATGCAGCGCGAAATCGGCACACGCTACGACTTCAAGGGCGCGAAGTGCTCGATTGAGCGCAAGGAAGCGGTGCTGACCCTCCTGGCTGACGACGATCTGAAACTGAAGCAGATGCACGAGCTGCTGAGCACCTATCTGACGCGGCGCAAGATCGACCCGAAGGTCTGCGACCTCGGCAAGCCGGAGAAGGCGTCCGGCAATGCCGTGCGCCAGGTGGTCACCATCAAGCAGGGCATCGCCCAGGACCTCGCCAAGCAGATCGTCAAGGAACTGAAAGGCAGCAAGCTGAAGGTCCAGGCCGCGATCCAGGGCGACAGCCTGCGGATCACCGGCAAGCAGCGCGACGACCTGCAAGAGGCGATCGCCTTCGTAAAGGACCTGAAGAGCGAGCAGCCGCTGCAGTACGAGAACTTCCGCGACTAGGCCTCGGGGCGGCACCGCGGCCCGCCGGCCACACTTTTGATAACCTATTGTTAACCTTAAAACTTTCGCCGGCTGCACAAATCGTGCTGCCGGACACGTCATGTTTACCACATCGTCACCTTTGGGGCCGATGGTAGGCGTTTTCGCCGCCAACCATGGAGATATCCATGTCGGTTTTGCCCATTGGTCACTTGGAGTTCACCCGCGCGGACATTCATGTCCTGCTGAACCGCGGCTGTGAATTGGTCGACAGCGGTCTGGCCGGCGCCTGCGTGCCGGTGGAGACCGAAGCGGGTGAGCTGGTCATCGCCCTGCTCGACTATGATCATCAGTGCCTGATCTGCGCCATCGGCAAGGCGCAGGGCTGGTACTACGCGTTGGACGCGGCCTGGCAGCCGCTGGCCCAGGGACAGTTCATCGACGATGTCCTGGCCGTCCTGCCCGGCGCGCTGGCCGCCCACCGCCCCGCCGCGGCGAACGCCTGCTGAGGCGGTGCGACGGCAAGCAGCGGCCGTTTCCCGCCCACCGGCCCCGCGATTGCCAGACAAAGCAGAGTAAATTGCCTATGCGTGGCGCGCATTCCACTCTTTTCCTGATCGTCCTTGCGGCCCTCCTGGCGGCTCTGGTGCCGGCAACGCCGCCGGCATTGGCGGCTGAAAACCCCGCCGCTGCGGAACCGACGGAAGGGACGCCGCTGGCCCGGGACGAGCCGGCGGAGGTTCCCGACCATAGCGACGCGCCAGCCGAAGCTCCGGCTGCCTCGCCGTGGGAGCACCCGCTGTGGCACAACGCCACCGCGATGATGCGAATCTATGTCTGCGAATATGCGCGGCGGCCGCCGAGCTGGTGCGGTGCCCCCCGCGAGCTGCCGGCCAACGTCGCGCTGCCGGAGTCCGAAGGCCCGCCCCTGATGGAAGAGGACGCCCGCTGGCTGAACTTCATCGAGAACGCCGATCCCGCCAACCTGACTGAAGAGGAAATCATCGCCGTGCGACGTCGGGCCTTGGTGCGGCGGGATCCGCAGGCGATGGAGATCCTGGGCTATCTCTATGCCGCAGGGCAGTCGGTCGAGCGCGACTACAAAGAGGCCTATCGCTGGTACGGCATGGCGTTTCTGGCCGGCGAGACGCGGGTACGGCCCAACATGGACATCGTCTGGCAGCAGCTGCAGCGCCACGACCTGGAAGGTGCCCAGGCACTGACCCGTGAATTCGACGCCCTGGCCGCCGGCGAGGTGCCGGCGGGGTTGCCGCCGCCGCCCGACGGGCCGTTACCCACCAGCTTGCCAACCGCCGGGCCGGCCCCGGATGCTGGATCTCCGGATGTTGGATCTGTGGACGCTGGAGCCTCGGGGACTGGGACCGGCGGCGACTCCGCCGCGCCGATTCGCTAGTCTCCGCCGCTCGTTTTTCGGGCGTATTCCTGTGTGGCTGAACGGGGCCGGCCTTTGGCGGGGCTGCGCGGCCCCGCGGAAACCCTGGCACCGGCCTGCAACAGCCTGTTGCATATTAGCCGCAGGTAATTGCCTATAAATCCACCGCCTGCCTAATTGATAGTCATTATCAGATTCTCCTTCCATTTCTGCCGAAGAAATGGTCATATAACCCCTGGCCAGCGCTTCGGCGCCGGCCAGACGTCCATAGGGCGTTTCCTCCCTAAACTTGGGCCACCGCTTGCGGTGGCCTTTTCTTCTTTGGGGATGGTTTTGGGGAGACGTCAGGTCAGCGCCTTGGCGAGAAAAGGCAGGCTGCGGTCCATGCGGTAGTCGACCGAGGAATGGTTGTCGGGGAACTCTTCGTAGACGTGGTCAACGCCCTGGGCCGTCAGTGTCCGGTGCAGCCGGCGCGCCCCGTAGACCAGGTTGTACTGGTCCTGGCTGCCGCAGTCGATCCACAGGGCCTTCAGCTTCTTCAACTCGGCCCCGGCCGTCTCCGCCATCACCACCGGGTCCCACCGCAGCCAGTTGGACCAGCGCTCCGGGAGCACCGCGCAGGTCTCGCTGTCGACCGGCAGGCGCACGCCGCAGAAGGCGGCCGGGTCGGGATCGTAGCTGGCGCACATCGCCAGGCTCATCAGGATATGCAGATCGCCGCCGGACCACTTCGGGCCGGCCTCGAAATCGGTGATGAACTGCTCGATGGAGCCGTCCTTGCGGGCCAGCGCCCGCAGGGTGCCGGGCATCTCCGGAAGGTAGCAAAGTTCAAAGGCCATATCCCCGGAATGGCAGGCGGCGGCGGCCCAGAAGTCGGCATGCTTCAGGGCATGGATCATGGAGCCGTAGCCGCCCGAGGATTTGCCGAAGACGCCGCGCCGCCCGCTGCCGCCGCAGCCGAAGCGGTCTTCCACCAGCGGCACCACCTCCTGGATCAGGATGTCCTCCCAGGGGCCGAGGGCGTCCGAGTTGACGTACTGGTTGCCGCCCAGGCGGGTGAAGCAGTCCGGGAAGGCGACGGCGACCGGCGGCAGCGTGCCGGCAGCGATCAGCCGGTCGAGGCGTTCGGGGACGTTCTCGCCGAAGTTCTTCCAGTTCAGGTGGGCCGGCCCGCCGGCGGTGAAGCCGACCAGGTCGACCAGCAGCGGCAGGCCTTTTCCCTCATGCCCGGCCGGCAGGTAGACCGGCACGTCCCGCTGGTGGGGATCGCCCAGCCGGTTGCCGCGCAGCAGCGCCGAGTCCAGTTCGAGGATATGGATCTGGCCCCGGGGGGCGCTGCGGTCGCTGCGCATGGTGTATCCCTGCTGTGATGGTTGCCGGCTCTCCCCCTGTCTATGGCCTTTGGCCGCCCCGATCAATCGGTGGAAGGCCGGCGCGGCCGGGGCGGGGGACCAAAACTCTCCCTTTTGCTCCGGGCCCCCGCTGTGGCTAGACTGATCGCCTGGGGGGAGGAAAATGGCCGTCGAACGGGGAGCGTAATGTATGCCGATGCCGAGAATTGCCGGAGCCGAAGGGCGGGCCGAGGGCCTGGTCCTGCGCTGGGACAATGGGACGGAGAGCCACTTTCCCTGGTTCTGGCTGCGCGATCACGGGCAGGATCCGGACAGCCTCGACCCCGCGACCCTGCAGCGCCGGGTCGATACCTTCGCCCTCGACGAGGCGATCCGTGGCGAGGACAGCGCCGTCCTGGACGGCGGGCAGGCCCTCACGGTGACCTGGCCCGATAGGGAGCCTGCGAGCCGCTACAGCGCCGACTTCCTGGCTTCGATGGCCGGTCTCTCCGGCCCGGGCCCGGCGCCGCGCCTGTGGTCGGCCGGCGGCGGACTGCCGGCCATCGAGCCGGTGCCCTATGAAGAGGTCGGTGAGGGTAAGCCGGGTCTGCGCCGCTGCCTGGAACAGCTGAGCCGCGACGGCTTCGTGGTGATCGAGGGAGCGCCGACCGACGAGGCTTCGGCGCGCGCGCTGTTCGCCAACTTCGGCTATATCCGCGAGACCATCTTCGGCGGCTTGTGGTCGCTTTCCGCCGAGATGAAGGAGCACGACGACACCGCCTATTCGACGCAGTACCTGGAACCCCACACCGACGCCACCTACAGCCACGACGCGCCGGGCCTGCAGTGCTTCCTGTGCCAGGAATTCGATGGCAAGGGCGGCGAGTCCATTCTGGTCGACGGTTTTGCCCTGGCCGAGGAAATGCGCCGCGAGGAGCCGGCGCTGTTCGAGGTGCTCTGCGCGGTGCCGGTGCCCGGCCGCTACATCGAGCCGGGGGTGCATTTGCAGCCCCAGCGCCCGGCGATCCAACTGGACGCCGCCGGGCGGCTGCGCCAGGTCAGCTTCAACAACTACGACCGCGCGCCCTTCCTGCTGGCGCCGGAGCGCATGCAGGCCTTCTACCGGGCCTACAAGGATTTCCACGCCCGCATCGTCGCGCGCGGCAACTGGCTGACGGTGCCGCTGCGCCCCGGCATGGCCTTGATCTTCGACAACTGGCGGCTGCTGCATGGCCGCCTGGGCTACAGCGGCAAGCGCGTCTTCTGCGGCTGCTATCACAATCACGAGGATTTCGAATCCGCCCTGCGCACGCTCGTTTGAAAGAGCACAAGAATGCAGGCGGCATAACAGGCTGAACAGGCTCAACAACAGGGAGACTAAAAATGAACAGGTTTGTAAAGCTGGGGACCGCGGCACTACTGACATCGGCGCTGGCGGCCCTGGCGATTCCGGCCGCGCAGGCCGGCGCCACGCTGGACCGGGTGATGAGCACGAAGACGCTCACCATGTCCTCCGATCCGGAGTATCCGCCGCAGTCGTTCCTCAACGACAATAACGAGATGGACGGGTTCGACGTCGACGTCGGCAAGGAGATCGCCAAGCGCCTGGGGGCGGAGCTGGAGATCGTCACGCCGTCGTGGGACATCATCACCGGCGGCAACTGGGGCGGCCGCTGGGACATGTCCGTCGGCTCCATGACGCCGACCAAGAAGCGCGCCGAGGTGCTGAACTTCCCGGCGGTCTACTACTACACGCCGGCGGCCTTTGCCGTGTACGAGGACTCCAAGATCGACTCCCTGGCCGACCTCACCGGCAAGACCATCGGGTCCTGCGGCGGCTGCACCTACGATGCTTACCTGATGAAGCACCTGGAGATCGATGCCGAGTGCGCGCCGCCGTTCAGCTACGCGGTGACGGCCGGCGAGATCAAGACCTACGAGACCGATACCAACGCCTTCGACGACCTGCGCCTGGGCGACGGTACGCGCCTGGATGCGGCCTTCTCGGCGCTGCCGACCATTCAGGAAGCCATCAAGAACGGCTATCCGCTGAAGATCGTCGGCAAGCCGGCCTTCTACGAGCCGCTGTCGGTCGCCACCGACAAGGGCGATCCGGAGTTCGATGCCAAGATCGCCGAAATCGTCGCCGCGATGAAGGCGGACGGCACCATGAAGAAGCTGTCGGAGAAATGGTACGGCGTCGACCTGACGTCACTGCAGTAAGCGGAGGTTCCGGTGCTGGAGCGCGCCCGCGAGAGCCGCTGGTTCTCGCGGGCGGTTCTCTTTTGCGTCGCCGCGGTGGTGTTCACGGCCTTCGGCCTGGGCGGCACCGCCGCCGGCGATCTTTTCGCGCCGCTGCTCGGCCCGCGCGACCTCGAGGCCGAGGCCGGTTTCGGGCGCGACCTGCTGGTCGGCCTGCTGCTGGCCGGGGTCTTCGTCGCCAACCTGGAATTCATCCGCCTTCTGCTGTTCCGTTTCCAGGTGCTGGTGGTCTGGGCCGAACTGCTGGCGCTGTTCTACATCTTCGTGCAGAGCTTCGACCGCAACTTCGGGGTGATCTTCGAGGTCGGACGCTCCGGCGTCTCCAACCTGTCCTTCCTCATCACCACGGGCGCCTTCACGACGATTTACGTATCGCTGATCGCCATCGTCATCGCCTGCGTGCTGGCGTTGCTGGGGGCGCTGGGCAAGCTGTCGTCGAACGGCGCCGCCTATGCCCTGGCGACCTTCTACATCTCTTTTTTCCGCGGCACGCCGCTGCTGCTGCAGGTGGTCCTGATCTACACCGGCTTTGCCCAGCTCGGCTTCGTGCTGGAGGCGGTGCCGGCGGGCATCACCGCGCTGGCGCTGTGTTACGGCGCCTACATGGCGGAGATCTTCCGGGCCGGCATCGAAGGGGTGCCCGGCGGGCAGCGCGAGGCTGCCGCGGCAATGGGCCTGAAGCCCGCACTGATCTTCCGCAAGATCGTGTTTCCCCAGGCCATGCGGCTTATCGTTCCGCCGACGGGCAACCAGTTCATCGCCATGCTGAAGGACTCCTCGCTGGTCTCCGTGGTCGGCGTGTGGGAACTGACCAAGACCGCCCAGGTGCTGGGCAAGCGCGACTTCCAGGTCTTCGAGTTCCTCATCGCCGCGGCAGTGATCTACTGGATCATGTCGGTGGTCTTCGAGGTGCTGCAATCGCGCCTTGAGGCGTACTATGGTAAGGGGGACAGGCGTTAGCTTTCTCCGTCCAGGCTCCCTCCAAGCCCCGTTTCCAACCCCCGGTACCGAATCTGCCATGCGCGATCCCCGTTACGACGTCCTCTTCGAACCGGTGCCGATCGGCCCGGTTACCGCCCGCAACCGCTTCTACCAGGTGCCCCATTGCTGCGGCATGGGCTATCGCTATCCCAGCTCCAGCGCCGCCATGCGCGGGGTGAAGGCCGAGGGCGGCTGGGCCGTCGTCTGCACCGAGGAGGCGGAAATCCACCCCTCCGCCGAGATCACGCCGTACCTGGAAAACCGCATCTGGGACGACCAGGACCTGCCGCACCTGAAGGCACTGACCGAGGCGGTACACGCCCACGGCGGCCTGGCCGGCATCGAGCTGGTGCACAACGGCATGCACGCGCCCAACCATTACAGCCGCGAGGTGCCGATGGGCCCCTCGCACCGCCCCATCGACAACGGCGCGCCGCTGCAGGCGCGGGCGATGGACAAGACCGATATCGCCAACTTCAGGCGCTGGCATCGCAAGGCGGCGATCCGGGCGCGCGATGCCGGCTTCGACATCGTCTACGTCTACGCCGGCCACGATATGTCGCTGCTGCAGCACTTCCTCTCGCGCCGCCACAACGAGCGCACGGACGAGTACGGCGGCAGCCTGGAAACCCGCGTGCGCCTGATTAGGGAAGTCCTCATCGACACCAAGGAGGCCGTCGGCGATCGCTGCGGCATCGCCTTTCGTTTCGCTGTCGACGAGCTGCTGGGCGACGAGGGCATCACCGCGGAGGGCGAGGGTCACGACGTGGTGGCGATGCTGGCCGAACTGCCCGACCTCTGGGACGTGAATGTGTCGGCCTGGCAGAACGACAGCCAGACCGCGCGCTTCGCCGAGGAAGGCTATCAGGAACGCTACACCCGCTTCGTGAAGGCGCTGACCAGCAAGCCGGTGGTCGGCGTCGGCCGCTACACCTCGCCGGACGCCATGGTGCGGGTGGTGAAGCAGGGCATCATGGACATGATCGGCGCCGCGCGGCCGTCCATCGCCGACCCCTTCCTGCCGAAGAAGATCGAGGAAGGCCGCATCGACGACATCCGCGAATGTATCGGCTGCATCATCTGCGTCATTGGCGACGACATCTCGGCGCCGATCCGCTGCACCCAGAACCCGACCATGGGTGAGGAGTGGCGCCGGGGCTGGCACCCCGAGGTGATCCCGGCGGCAAAGAGCCGCGAGCGGGTGCTGATCGTCGGCGGCGGCCCGGCGGGGCTGGAGGCGGCGCGGGCCTGCGGCGCCCGCGGGCTGGAGGTGGTGCTGGCCGAGGCGGGCGAAACCTGGGGCGGCCGCGCCCTGCGGGAATCGCGCCTGCCGGGCCTCAGCTCCTGGGGCCGGGTGAAGGACTGGCGCCTGGGCCAGTTGCACAAGCTCGCCAATGTCGAGATGTACCTGGCCAGCGCCCTCAGCGCCGACGCTATCCTCAGTTACGGCATTCCCCACGTGGCGCTGGCGACCGGCGCCACCTGGCGGCGCGACGGCAGCGGCCTCACCCGCCACCAGGCGCTGCCCGGCCTCGACACGGTCGGTGCCTTCACGCCCGACGACTTCCTGGGCGACGGGAACGGCATCGACCGACTGCCGTCCGGCCCCATCGTGATCTACGACGACGAGGGCTATGTGATGGGCGGGGTGCTGGCGGAGATGATCGCCAAGCGCGGCCATGAGGTGACCCTGGTGACGCCGCTGGAACTGGTCTCGTACTGGACCGTCCACGCCCTGGATCAGCCCTTCATCCACAAGCGCCTGATCGAGAGCGGTGTGACCATCCGCCTGAACACGCGGCTTGCGGCCTGCCGGGAAAGTACGGCCGAACTGGCTTGCGCGTTCACCGACGCACCGTCGCAGATCGATTGCGCCGCGCTGGTGCTGGTGACCTCGCGCCTGCCTAACGACGAAGTCACCCTCGACCTGATGGCGCGGGAGGCCGACTGGGCCGATGCGGGGGTGAAGAGTGTGAAGGCCATCGGCGACTGCCACGCGCCGGCCACCATCGCCGCCGCCGTCTACGCCGGCCACCGCTACGCCCGGGAGTTCGGCGAGATCATCGATCCCGACGTCACGCCGTTCCGGCGCGAGGCGATCGGGGTGGCGTGACGCTCTAGAAGCGGTAGCTGACGCCGATGAGAGCCGTGTGGGTCTGCAGGCGGGCGCTGTGTTCCAGGTCGCTCTGGTTGGCGTGGAGGGAGATCACCGGAGAGACGGTCCGCATGGTGCCGAAGTTGGTATAGAGGTACTGGCCCCGGATCGACCAGCGCTCGTCGAAGGCATACTCGCCGCCCAGGCCGAGGGTCCATCCAAAGCGAACTTCATGCTCCGAACTGCGGGAGTGAGCTTCAAAGGCGGTGCCGTCGTCAAGCCGGTAGTCGATCTCCAGCCGGGTCACAGCCAAGCCGCCGGTCACGAACGCCAGCCATCTGTCCTCGCCCCACCCCGCGCGTGCGAGCATATTGGCGACCCAATCCGCCGTGACGGACTGCTTCATGTTGGTGAAGCTGCCGGGGATCGTAAGGTTTTCGAAGGTTGCCGAACGGGAGTTGTCGTAGAGGAGGCTGCCGGCGCTGACTTCGATCCCCAGCACCGCATGACCGAACTGATGGGCATATCCCCCGTGGACGCGCCCTGCCGGACGCCACTGCAACATTTGTCCATGGCCGCCGTCGGCAATCTGCTCGAAGTCCGTGGTGATGAAGTAAGTGCCGCCTTCGGCCACCGTGGTCCCGGTGTCCACGGTGCTCAAGGCGCCGCCCAGGTCGGCACCGATATAAAAGCCGGACCAGTCGACCGACGGCGACGTCTGCGCCTGCGCGCCGCCGGGGGCGGTCAGGCACAATGCCAGACAGCCTAAGAAAAACAGCCTAGCCATAAGATCGTCCCCCACGTCCGCGCTATGGAGACCGAAAGCGCTGTCCCCGCCAAAACCAATAAATTGTTTTTCTTAAAAATTAATAAGCATCATTCGTTGTGGCTTCCCGGAGGCCAATTAACGCCTGGCGGAGAACGGCGCGCTCTCCGGCTCAACACCCGGCTGGCGTGGTGCGGGGAGGGGGCTTAGTTTACGCACAGGTGCGTGCCGAGGATGACGCGGCGGCCGGCGGGGACCGCTAGGGCGAAGCGGCGGTGGCGTGTCGGCTTGGCCGGATTGTCACGGTGTGGGCCCAGGCTGCTGCCCTTAGCGACCCTAGGGGCGGCGAGTGTGGGCCAGCTACTCCGCCAGCTTTTGGGCCACCTGCGGGCCGCGGGCGAAGCCGGTGAGGTGCCCCATGAGGGTGCCGTAGGCGGTTTCGATTTTCAGGCGCACGGGGATCAGCGGGGCGCCGTCGGCGGGGCGGGCGACCCAGACGATGCGCTCGCGCACCGTCTCGACGTACTTGTTGCGCTCTTTTTTGTGGCCGCCGAGCATTTTGTAGTCGAGGCGGCAGCCGCGCGCCGGCCCGGCGTAGATTGAATAGTCGCTCGCCTCCAGATCCGTCTCGCCGGCGTCGCTGACCATCAGGTCGTAGCGCTTGCGGCCGTCGAAGACCGCGAAGGTGCCCTCGCAGCGGCCGCTCTTCCGCAGCAGTTCGGAAAGGCCGGCGATGACGCTCATGGGATCCAGCGTGCCCTTGCCGGCGTCGTCGGGCAGGGGAACGCGGCCTTCGAAATCCTGTTCCGGCTGGACCCGTGTCCTGGTGAGGTCGCCGGCCCGGTCGTAAGTGAGTTCGACGGTGCTTTCCTCGCTCTCCTCGGTGGTGGTGCCCCAGTTCTCGTGGTGACGCGGGATGATCCTGTCGCCGGCGATGCGCCCGTCGCTCTGGGTGGTGCCTTTCCACGGGTTGAGCCAGCCGATGAAGCCCTGCGTCTCCGCTTCGGCGGCCAAGCGGTAGTCGCTGGCGCTGCTCTGCCACAGCGCCTGGGCATCCAGCACGTGGAAGCCGCCGAAGTAGACTTGATAGTGGGCGCTGACTGCCTCGGCGCGGGCGGTATTGGCGGCAAAGAGGAAAGCGCCGGCCAGCAGCCCGGCTGCCGCCAAGGAGGTAAGGCTGTCTGGAAGAACCGAAGGTCGTAAGCGCACCGACATTCCCTCCACGAATGAACGAACCAAAAAAAACGCTACTACGCGTTGCGGCGCCATGCCTAACGATTCTTTACGCTGTGGCGGCGGTTATGGATCATGTCCGGGTGGGAGTCCCAACCTGACCCGGAACGGAAACCCGGCCGGAGGTCGGGCAGATGCGCTGAGTGAGATAGCAAAGGCGCCACAATCAAAGACGGCATCTCACCTATTGCGCGGCTGGTGCATAGGCTGAGGTGGTCTGGCGGGAGACAAGCTGGGCGTAGAGCCCGCCCTGTGCCAGCAGGCCCTCGTGGGTGCCGGTTTCGACCAGGCGGCCGGCCTCCATGACCACGATCATGTCGGCATTGCGGACGGTGGAGAGACGGTGTGCGATCACCACGGTTGTGCGGTCGGCCTGCAGGTTGTCGAGGGCCCGGCGCAGCGTCTGTTCGTTGACGGCGGCGAGGTGCGAGGTCGCCTCAGCGAGGATCAGCACCGGCGCGTCCTTCAGGAAGGCGCGGGCGATGGCCACCCGCTGGCGCTGACCGCCGGAGAGGCTGGTGCCGCGCTCGCCGACCCGCGTGTCGAGACCGTCCGGCAGGCTCGCCACCAGGTCGTCCAACGAGGCATGGGCGACCGCCGCGGCCAGGTCGGCGTCATTCGCCTCCGGGCGGCCGATCAGGATGTTGCTGCGCAGGGTGTCGTTGAACAGGTAGGTGTCCTGCGCGACCAGCGCGATGCGCTGACGCAGGCCGTCGAGCCGGTAAGTGCGCAGATCGACGCCGTTCAGGGTGACGCGGCCGTCGTCCGGGTCCCAGAAACGCATCAGCAGTTGCGCCGTGGTGGTCTTGCCGGCCCCGGAGGTGCCGACCAGCGCGACCGTCGCGCCGGCCGGGATTTCGAAGCTGATGTCGCGCAGTGCCGGGCGGTTCTGCCCCGGGTAGGTGAAGCAGACCTGCTCCAACGCCACGGCGACGGCCCCGGTCGACGGCGGCACGCCCGATCCATCGGTGACCGGCACCGGCTCGTTGGCCAGCGCGTAGATGCGGCGCGTCGCGCCCAGGGTATCGGCGAGCTGGCGGCCGACCTGCGCGATCTCGGAGACCGGCAGGAACGCCGCCATGGCGAGCAGGGTGAGCAGCGGCAGCACCGCCGGATCGATGCTGCCCTGCCCGACCAGGGCCGCGCCGGTGACCACGACGGTGAGGCCGCCCAAACCGGTGAACACCTCCAGCAGACTCTGCTGCAGGGTCAGGTTGCCGAAGAACGGCAGGCGCAGGCGAATCTGATGTTCGGACAGGGCATCCAGCCGATCCCCGCGGCGTGTCTCCTGCTGGAAGGCGACGATCTCGCCCAGGCCCTGGACGGAATCAACGGCGAAGGCACTGAGTTCGCCGGCGGCCTCGCGGGCCTCGGAGCCCAGGCGATCGACGCGTTTGCGCAGCAGCAGCGGACTGAGGCCAACAGCCAGCAGGAAGGGCGCCAGCGCGACGGCGATCCAGGGGCTTTCGGAGCCGAGCACGATCAGCACCACGGCGGGCACCAGGATGGCGACGAAGGCCGGGGCCATGGTGTGGGCGAAGAAGTATTCCACCAGCTCGATGTCATGGGTGGCCAGCGCCATCAGGTCGCCGGTGCGCCGCCGCACCAGATAGGCCGGGGCCAGGGCGTCGAGCTTGCGGAAGGCGTCGATGCGCATCTCTGCCAGCAGCCGGAAGGCCATGTCATGGGCGATCCAGGATTCCAGCCAGTGCAGCAGGCCCGACAGCGGCGCGACAACCGCCAGAGCCCAGAGCCAATGGTCGTAGGGTTGACCGTTCTTCAAATCGAGCACGACCAGCGCGCTCAGCGCGGCGACCGCGATGAAGGCGAAGACCCGCAGCACTCCGAAGATGAAGGTGGCGGCCAAACGGCCTTTCCACGGCATGGCGAGCTTCATCAAGGCCGCCACGAGCTGCATCCAGTTCAGCCCTTCGGCCTTGATGATCCCCTCGGTCAGCACCTTGTCGCCGCCGTTGGGCAGGCCAGCGGCCCCTTCGGCGGCGGGCTTGTTGCCCGGCATTTCACTGGTCATCTCAAGCGTATCGGCGGCCCGCGATTCCTGGACCTGTTCCGCCATCAGGCGGGCGTAGACGCCTTTTTCCCGCATCAACGCCTCGTGCGGCCCGCTTTCCACCACACGGCCGCCGTCGAGCACGAGGATGCGGTCGCAGCCGATCACGCTGGACAGACGATGGGCCAGGATCAGCGTCGTGCGCCCGCGCATCAGGCGGTCAAGCGCCTGCTGGATGACCGCTTCGTTTTCGGCATCGACCGCCGACAAAGCCTCGTCGAGGATAAGAATCGGCGTGTCGCGCAACAGGGCGCGAGCGATCGCCACGCGCTGACGCTGGCCGCCGGAGAGCTTGATGCCTTTCTCACCGATGACGGTCTGGTAGCCTTCGGACAGCTCCATCACGAAGTCGTGGATGTTGGCCGCGCGCGCCGCGGCCTCGATGTCCGCCGCGCTGGCGTCGGACCGTCCCATGCGGATGTTGTCTTCGAGGGTGCCGTGGAACAGGAAGCTGTCCTGGTTGACCACGGAGCTCATGGCGCGGATCTGGTCGAACGACAGGGTGCGCAGATCGTGCCCGCCGATGCGGATGCTGCCCTGGTCCGGATCGTAAAAGCGCAGCAGCAGGCGCACGATGGAGGACTTGCCGCCGCCGGACGTGCCGACCAGCCCGATGCGCTCGCCCGTTTTGATCTCGAAGGTGAGGCCCTGGTGCACGTCGCGCCGCGTCGCCGGATAGCGGAAGTGCACATCCTCCACCGTGATGCTGGGCACCAGCGGCGTGCTGAGGGGCACGGCCGGCGCATCGTCGACCAGCGGCTTGTCATCGAGGATCTGATAGATGCCCTGTGCCGCCGCCATGCCGACCATGCCCTGGTGCAGCACGTTGCGCAGTTCGCGCAGGGGCCGGAAGATCTCGACGCCCAGCATCAGGATGATCAGCAACGCGCTCAGCTCCATGCTGCCGGCTTCGACACGGAAGGCGCCGAGTGCCAAGGCCGCGGCCGCGCCGCAGGCGATGGAGCTGTCGGTGATGCCGCGGCTGAGCACGTTGGTCGCCAGCACCCACATGGTGCGGCGGAACAGGTCCTGCGCTTTGACCTCCAGCGCGTCGGCCCGTGCCTTGCTCTGGCCGAAGGCCTTGAGCGTCGCCAGACCCTGGATCGAATCGAGAAACTCGGCGGCGAAACCGGCATAGGCCTGCTGCTGGTCGCCCGATTTGCGCGCTTCCAGCTTGTGCCACAGCGCCGGCGCGAAGAGGGCGAGCAGCGCAAAGCCCAGCAGGACGGCGGCCACCGGCAGGTCGATGAAGGCGACGACGGCAAAGATCAGCAGCGGCGTCAGCAGGGAGACCAGGAACTGCGGCAGGAACTGTCCGAAGTAGACCTCGAGCTGCTCCACGCCATTGATCAGCGACAGGGTGAGGGCGCCGGAGCGGCGGCGGGCCACGGTGCCCGGCCCGAGGGCGGCGATGCGGTCGTAGATGGTCCGCCGCAGCTTTTTCTGAACCCGGGCCGCGGTCTCGTGGGCCAGCATGGTGCGCCAGTGCTCGAAAGTCCCGCGCAGCACCATGACGCCGGCAATCAGCGCGATCGGCAGCGCCAGGGACGCCAGCTCACGGCCGGCGAAAATTTCGCCGATCAGCCAGCCGAGCAGCGCGAGGCGTGCCACGCCGAACCCCACAGCGGTCAGACCGATCAGCACGGCCCAGAGGATGCGTAGCCGCACTCCTTTGGTGAAGGCCCAGAGGCGTGGCTCGAAATGCATCGGCGTTCTCCATAGTGGGGCGACCGGGGTGGGACGGCCGGGGCGGGGCGACCGGGGCGGGGCGGCCGGATTGTGGCGGCTCAGCCTGCGAATGGTTATCAACTGGACCAGCATACTCTGAACGCTGACGTTCACAACTCGACAACTTCGAGCAGTCGCTGTACATTTTCTTACAGCAAGAATAGGGAAAGGGTAGGACCGATGGCATGGCATTGGGATGATCTGCGCGTCTTCCTGGTTCTGGCGCGCGAGGGCAACCTCACCGCCGCGGCCCGACAGCTCGAGGTCAGCCATCCGACGGTGGCGCGCCGCGTCAAAGCTTTGGAACAGGCCTTCGGTGCCCGTCTGTTCGACCGCCTGCCGGACCGCTTCGTGCTGACCACCGCCGGCGAGGAACTGCTGGCCAACGCCCAGGCGATGGAGCAGGCGGCGGACACCATCGACCGGCGTAGCGTGGGCCTGAGCGACACGGCGCACGGCACCGTGCGCATCTCTGCCGGCGAGGCCATGACCGCCTTCCTCGCGCGCCACTTGCCGCAGCTGCGCCACAACATGCAGTGCATAGAGATTGAACTGGCGGCCACCCACATGCTGGTGAACCTGTCGCGCCGGGAGGCTGATTTCCTGATCCGCGACCAGGTGCCGGATATCGCCAGTATCGTGACCCGCAAGCTCGGCCGCGCCGCCTATGCGGTTTACGGCAACGCGGAGCTGGCAGGCGGCGGGGCCGACCCGCAGCGGCTCAGCGGCTTGCCCTGGCTCGGCTTCGACGATGACCACAGCTACATGCCGGGCCAGAACTGGACCCATGAGCTGCTGTCCGGCGGGCGCCCGCAGGTCCGGGTCAACGACTGGCTGGTGTTGCTGGAAGCCGTGCGGGCGGGGGCCGGCGTTGCCGTGTTGCCCTGTTACCTCGGTGACAACGAGCCCACGCTGCATCGCCTCGGCGCGCCGTTGGAGGACCTCGCGGCCGACCAGTGGCTGCTGGTGCATCGGGACCTGCGCAATTTGCCGCGGGTTCGCGCCGTCATGGATGCCGTGATCCGGCTGTTCCAGGAGGAACGCGCCGCCCTGGAAGGACGGCTTCCCGACGACAGGAAGCAGGCCGTCGCCTAGATTTAAGCCTTTCGCCGGCGCAAGCGATGCGTTCTTCGCGCTGGAGACAGTATGCCCGAAACAGATAGTTCGGAGTTGGCACTCAGCGGATGACGATGGATCGCTATCTGAAGGTCTTTATCCGTTGCCCGGCGGACATGTAGCCTGACCTGCCCGTTGCAGGATTATCGCTCTATGTCGCCGCTATGCCCGCGACCACGCCCGCGTGATCGCGGGTGCTGTACATCGCGGCGAAGGAATCGCGCGTGGCCTTCGCATCGGCGTGGGTGAGGCTGAAGCTTCGTCCAATCGCCGCAGCGCCTGGTGCTTAAAGAGGGCGAAGCGCTTCAGCTTCGCCCGGGGAACCAGACTTCCGCCTGCTCGGCATTGGCGAGGGCTGTCACAGGGGTAGCGGGCGCTGTTCCTCGATGGCTTCCATGGCGAAGTAGGAGGTCACCGACTCCAGTTCCACCTTCTGAATCAGACGCTGATAGACGGCGTCGTAGCTCGCCATGTCCGCGGTGACGATTTTCAGCAGGTAGTCGTAGTCTCCGCCGATGCGGAAGAAATCGATGATGTCGGGGATGCTCGATACATGGGTCCGGAAGGTCTGCAGCCAGCTCGCCGAATGATGGCGGGTCTTGATCATGACGAAGACCACCAGGCCCAGGCCCAGTTTGTCCCGGTTCAGCCGCAGGGTGCGGCCGGTGATGATGCCGTCTTCCTCCAGCATGCGCAGCCGGCGCCAACAGGCATTCTGCGACAGCCCCACCCGCTCGGAAATGTCGCGCTGGGACAGGCCCGCGTCCCGCTGTAGCTCCAGCAGGATTTTGGCGTCTGTTTGATCGATTTTTCTGCCTTTCATTCGATCAAATGAACGGAAAAATCGTAATTTGACAAGAAGAATTGTGAAAATGATTGCGAAGCCTCGTGCAATTCTTTTGCCGCCTGACGCGATGGGGGCCACAGGCGGCACCGACAAGAACAAACGCAAACAAACGCAAACAATCGGGCATGGGGACTGGGGCGGTCGGCAGTATGCTTGAATCCTTTATTGAATCTCTGCGCGTCCGGGACTTACCGGCATTTCTGCGCGATGGGCTGATCGGCGAGGGGCTGCCGCTGACCGGACCCTTCGGTGCGCGCCCGCTGCTGTATGCCGACTACGTCGCCCCCGGTCGCGCGCTGCGCCAGGTCGAGGACTTCATCCTCGACAAGGTGCTGCCTTATTACGCCAACAGCCATACCGAGGCTTCCTACTGCGGGGCCTTCTGCACCCGGCTGCGCGAGGAGGCAAGGCGTGCCATCGCCCGCATCGTCGGCGCGGGAGAGGGAACCTCGGTCGTCTTCGCCGGTTCCGGCGCCACGGCGGGATTGAACAAGATCGTAGGTCTGTTGGACATTCCCGGCGCTATCGCCCGTGGCGAGAAGGTTGCCGTTTTCATCGGCCCCTACGAGCACCACTCCAACATCCTGCCGTGGCGCGAGAGCGGGGCCTTGCTGGTGGAAATTCCGGAGAGCGAAGCCGGCGGGCCGGACCTTGCCGCCCTGGAGGCCGCCCTGATCGACCATGCCGGCGCGGACCTCCGCGTCGGGGCCTTCTCGGCCGCGTCCAATGTCACCGGCATCCTGGCTGACAGCGAGGCGGTGACGCGGCTGCTGAAACGCTATGGCGCTCTCGCAGTCTGGGACTATGCCGGCGGCGCGCCCTATCTGCCGATGTCGATGGACAGCGGCAGCGATGCCGCCAAGGATGCCATCGTGTTCTCGCCGCACAAGTTTCCAGGCGGGCCGGGTGCGACCGGCGTTCTGGTGATCCGTGAATCGGTGATCCGGGTGAACCGGCCGACGGCGCCCGGCGGCGGCTCGGTGACCTTCGTGTCGCCCTGGGGCCACGCCTACTCCGGCAGGGTCTCGGCACGCGAGGAAGCCGGCACGCCCAACGTGGTGGGCGACATCCGGGCCGCGCTGGTGCTTCTCATCAAACAGGCGCTGGGGCAGGACTTCATCGACAGCCGCGCTGCCGCGCTGCGCGAGCGCGCGCTGACGGTGTGGCGCGACAGTCCTCGCCTGGAACTGCTCGGACGCTTCGACGTGCCGCGTCTGCCGATCTTTTCCTTCCGTGTGCGCGACGGTGCGGGCGGCTACGTCCATCACCAGTTGTTCACCCGCCTGCTGAGTGATCTTTTCGGCATCCAGGCGCGCGGCGGTTGCGCCTGCGCCGGACCCTACGCACATCGACTACTCGATATAGACCGCGACAGGTCCGCCGCGATCTTCGCGGCCATCGACGCCGGCGTAGAAATGGAGCGGCCCGGGTGGGTGCGCCTCAACTTCAGTTACCTGATGAGCGACGAGAATGCCGACCGCGTCATTGCCGCCGTTGACGAACTGGCACGCAACGCGGGCGATTATATTGGGGAGTATGTCTTCGACCCGCGTACCGCGCGGTTCAGGCACAAGGATGAGTTGCAGGGTCTCGAAGGATGAGGCGGGGCCCCGGAAACTTCTGCGCGCAAGCCGCTGACTCGGGGTTCGACTCGCGGCGCCTGTTGGTGCACATAATGTCGGCTTCACACAACGCGGATGCGGAGAAGGCGGCAAGGCGATGATCGGGGTGCTTCGACATGTGACCTACCGGCGGCTGTTCGCCGCCCAGGTCCTTTCCCTGATCGGCACCGGCCTGATGACTGTGGCGCTGGCGCTGCTCGCCTACAATCTGTCGGGTGACGCGGCCGGCGTTGTGGTCGGCACCATCCTGGCGCTGAAGATGGTCGCTTATGTCGGCTTCGCGCCCTTTGCGGCCGCGCTGGCGCAGCGCCTGCCGGTGAAGCCGCTTCTGGTTGGCTTGGATCTCGCGCGCGTCGCGCTGGTCCTGCTGCTGCCCTTCGTCGATCAGGTATGGCAGGTCTATGCACTGGTGTTCGCCGTGCAGCTTTGCTCGGCCGCGTTTACGCCGGCCTTCCAAAGTCTGATTCCGGAGGTCCTGCCCGAGGAGGGCGACTATACCAAGGCGCTTTCCCTCTCGCGTCTTGCCTACGATACGGAATCGCTGGTCAGTCCGCTGCTCGCCGGGCTGCTGCTGACGGTGATCAGCGGCGGCATGCTGTTCGCCGGCCCAGCGCTCGGCTTTGCAGCCTCGGCGATCTTCGTGGTTTCCGCCGCACTGCCGGCGCGCTCCGCCATGCTGACGCCGGAGCCTTTCCTGCGCCGCCTGACGAAGGGCTTCGCGCTCTATGCCAGGACGCCCCGGCTGCGCGCGCTGTTCGCCCTCGGATTTGCCGTCTCCTGCGTCGGGGCCTGGGTGCTGGTCAACTCCGTTGTTTACGCACACGAGGCGCTGGGCGGCGGCGAGTACAGCTACACGATGCTTCTGATGGCCTACGGCGGCGGTTCCATGGCGGTCGCGCTGATCCTGCCGCGCCTGCTGCACCGCCTGCCGCCGCGTCTCGTCATGGTCGGCGGCGGCCTGCTGCTGGGCATATTGCCCTGGGCGGCGCTGGCGCAACCGGGCCCCGCGGGCGCCGTCGCGCTGTGGCTCCTGCTGGGCGCGGCATCCTCGCTGGTGATGACTCCCGGTGGCCTGCTGCTGAAGCGCTCATCACACCCGCAGGACCGCCCGGCGCTGTTCGCCGCGCAGTTTTCGCTGTCGCATGCCGGCTGGCTTGTCACCTATCCGCTGGCCGGATGGCTGGGTTTTCATCTCGGCCTTGCCGAATCCTTCGCTGTCATGGCCGGCGCGGGGCTGCTGGCCGCGATTGCCGGCTGGGCGATCTGGCCAGCCGATGACGCGACCGAGCGCTACCACGTACATCCGGCGCTCGATCACGCGCATCTGCACATACACGACGAGCATCATCATCACGCGCACGAAGGCTGGGAGGGCCCGGAACCGCACAGCCATCCGCACCGGCACGCCGGCGGTGGCCACCGGCATGTGTTCGTCATCGACGCCCACCATCCCATCTGGTCCATGTAGGCAAAGGCGGGAAGGCCGCGGTGAACGACAGGTCATTTCTTACGGGTAGGTTTACGGCCGGCGGCACCGGAGGCCGGCGGTTTCTTGGAGGACAGGATTTTGCAGCAACTTGAAGCGGGCCCGGCGCGCTTGGCAGCGCTGGAGGAGCGGATCCGGCAGGATCAGGATTATCTCTGCCGTCCCGCGGCGAACTGGGTATTGCCGCGCCGGCAGGGCGGCGAGACGGCGCACGATGTCGTCATCATCGGTGGCGGCATGTGCGGGCTGCTGGCGTGGTTCGCGCTCAACAATGCCGGCGTGGCGAACATCCGGATACTGGACCGCAACCCGGCCGGCATCGAGGGACCCTGGCTCACCTATGCGCGCATGGAAACGCTGCGCTCGCCCAAGCAGTTGGTCGGCCCCTGTTACGGTTACGCATCGCTGACCTTCCGCGCCTGGTACACCGCGCTGAACGGCGAAGCGGCCTGGGAGGAGCTCGACAAGATACCGCGCACCACCTGGATGGATTACCTGAAATGGTATCGCAAGGTGCTGGCGGTGCCGGTCGAGAACGAGGTCGAGGTAAAGCGCATCGTCCCGGAGGGCGACCTGCTGCGTCTGGAGCTCGCCGGCGGCAACGCGACGGCGGCATCGATCCTGGCCCGCAAGGTGGTGATGGCGACCGGGCGCGACGGGACCGGGCATCCCAGCATTCCCGGCTTCATGGACGCCCTGCCGCGTGACCGCTGGGCGCATTCCTCCGACGACATCGACTTCGACCGCCTGAAGGGCAAGCGTGTGGTGGTGATCGGCGCCGGCGCGTCGGCGGTGGAGAACGCCGCCGAAGCGCTGGAGCACGGCGCCAAGGAAGCCCGCCTGCTGGTGCGCCGCCAGGTCATGCCGACGGTCAACAAGATGATGGGCATCGGCAACTTCGGCTTTACCGCCGGTTTCGCCGAGCTGCCCGATGAATGGCGCTGGCGCTTCATGCAGTATTCCTTCGTCACCCAGACGCCGGCACCGCGCGGTTCGACCCTGCGCGTCAGCCGCCACGACAACGCCTATTTCCACTTCGGCCAGGGTGTGAAGTCGGTGCGCCTGCTGGGGCCGAAGGGAAACGAGGAAATCGTCATCGAAACCAGCAGCGGCGTGCGCCTGGCCACCGACTACATGATCCTTGGCACCGGTTTCACCGTCGATCCGCTGGCGCGCACCGAACTGGACGGCTATGCCGACCGGATCGAGCTGTGGTGTGACCGCTACACGCCGCCTGAGGGCGAGGAGAACGAGGCGCTGGGCAACTTCCCCTATCTGAACGCCGACTTCAGTTTCCGCGAGCGCGAGCCGGGCAAAGCCCCCTGGCTTGCCAACATCCACTGCTTTAACTACGGCGCCTCGGCGAGCCTCGGCAAGGTAAGCGGCGACATTCCCGGCATCAGCGAGGGAGCCGCGTGGCTGACGCGCGCCCTGGCGTCGAAACTGTATGGCGAGGACGTGGCCGCCCATTTCCAGGGCATGGTGGATTACGACAAGCCGGAACTGCAGGGCGATGAGTGGACGCCGAGCCCGCTGGAGCCGGAAGCGGTAGCGCCACTGCAGGACACGGGAGACTGACAATGGACGCGGTGATGGATGAAGAGGATCTGATTGCCCGGCAGGCCGGGATCGTGCCGGCGGGTCCGGTGAGCGCGGCGCTGGAAGGCCGCGCCGACATCCTGGAGATGACACGAAAGGCCGCTGAGGCTTCGCTGCGGCCCGCCGAACCCGGCGGTATCTCCCACGCGGAGCGGGCGGCGATTGCCGTTCGCATCGCGCGCCTGAACGGCGATGACGCCTTGGCGGCCCACTACGCCGCCATGATGGAGCGGGCGGACGTCTCCGGTTCCGCGGCCATCCTCGCGGATCCGGGGCTCGACGGTGCGGGCGATGCACGCCTGACGGCGCTGACCGGTTATATCGACCTGGTTTCGGTCGCGCCGAAGAACACTGTGGCCGGCGATATCGAGACGCTGAAGGCGGCCGGTATCGGTGATGCCGATATCGTGCGTCTTGCCGAACTGACGGCCTTTCTTGCCTACCAAGTCCGCGTCATCGCCGGCCTGAAACTGATGCAGGTGACAGCATGAGCGAAACCCTTCACGAATTCACCACCACAATTCCCGAATGGCGCCCGCGGGTGAAGCCGATCGCTCTGGCCACGGCCAGCCAGGCTCAGCTGGATGCCTTGAAGGTGACGCCGTCCAACACCAAGGTCTCGGACTATGTTCTGGTGCTGGCCAACGACGTCGAGACGTTGACGGCACGCACGCCGCTGTTCAATGCCATCATGTACAACCGCGGGGGCATGGGGCGTGCCGAGCGAGAGCTGGGTGCCATCGGCGCCTCGGTGGTCAATCGCTGTGTCTACTGTGCTGCCGTGCACGCCAGCCGCTTCAACCAGCTGACCAAGTCCGAAGAGGTAACGCAGAGGATTTTCGACGATGGCGAGGCGGCCGAGCTCGAACCGCGCCAGGCGGCGATCTTCCGCTTCGCCGCGCGGCTGTCGAAAACCCCCAGCGAGGCGGATGAGAAGGACATGCTGGCGCTGCGCGAGGCCGGCCTGAAGGACGACGAGATTCTGGATCTCATCCTTTCCGCGGCGCTGTTCGGCTGGGCGAACCGTCTGATGCATACCCTGGGCGATCCGGTCGCGAAGGAGCCGGCAGCGTGACGGCGGCGAAGACTCCCATGAAGGTCGGCATCGCGGGCGCAGGGGCCATCGCCTACGGGGCGGCGGCCTTTCTGGAGGACGCCGGCCACAAGGCGACTCTGTGGTCGCCATCGGGCAAGCGCACGGCGCGGCTGGCCGCCGGCGAGCCGCTGGAGTCCAAAGGAGCCGTCGAGGGACACTTTCATCCCGGCGTCGCCGACAGCGCCCGGGCGCTTGTCGAAGACGCCCAAGTGCTGCTGGTCGCCTTGCCGGCCTACGGCCACAAGGCGGTCTTCGATGCCTTGGCGCCGCACATCCGCGCCGATCAGATCGTGCTGATTTCCTCGCATGCCTCCTTCGGTGCCCTCTATCTGTCGAAGCTGCTGGCCGCGCGCGGTATCGTCGTTCCCATCGTCGCCTGGGGCACTACGGTGACCTCCGGCCGCCAGCCGAGCCCGGTGGAGGCGCAGGTCAACACCGTGCGCAGCAAGGTGGACATCTGCACCGTGCCGGCGGGGCGCTCGGCGGAGGGGCTCGCGTGCTGCCAGGCCCTTTTCGGCGACCGCTTCGTCGAGCGCGAGGGTCTGCTGGCGATCGCGTTGTCGAACCTCAACCCGCAGAACCACATGGGCATCGCGCTCTGCAACATGACGCGTATGGAGCACGGCGAGGACTGGGCTCAGGGCTACAACGTGACGCCCAACGTCGGCCGCCTGCTGGAGGCGCTGGACCTGGAGCGCCTGGCCATTGCCGAGGCGCTGGGCCTCTCTGTGCGCACGATCTTCGAGCATTTCCACCTCTCTTTCCACGTGCCGGTGGCCAGCATCTCCGAGATGAACCAGCAGATGCATGAGGAAGGCCGCGGCGGCACCGGCCCGGCGACGGCGGACAGTCGCTACGTCACAGAGGACGTGCCCTACGGCCTCGCCATGACGGTGCTGCTGGGCGACCTGACCGGGCGTGCGGCGACGCTGCACCGATCTGGTGTCGAGGTTTTCTCGGCACTCTACGGGCGCGACTTCTTCGCGGAGAACACGCTGCTCGCGGCACTCGATATTGCGGCGCTGCCGCTGGCGGAACTCCGCCGGCTGGCGCGCGACGGCTACGATCCTTCAACACAGGCAAACAAGACAGGGCATGAGAAAGCCCTGTCGGGCAGCGCGGGGTAGGTCACCCCGCAAGGTTTAACAGTGAGGCAAACTACAGGGGGTAGACAGATGAATAAGTTCCAGATCAACCGGCGTGGGCTCATGAAGTCGGCAGCCGCCGGCGCCACCATCCTGGCGGCTCCCTACGTGCTGCGGAGCAGCGCGCGGGCAGCCGGTGCGGTCAACGTGTGGACCTACACCAACTTCATTCCGGACGATTTCAAGAAGGAATTCGAGAAGGAAACCGGGATCGAGGTGAACATCCGCCTGGTCGACGACCAGGGCAAGCAGTTCAACCTGCTCGCCGCCGAGGCGCCGGACCCGACGGTCGACATCCTGACCGTCGCCGGCCACCGCTTCCTGCAGTTCGTCGATTCCGAACTGCTGGCGCCGCTCGACACGGGCCGCCTGAAGAACTGGGATGCCATCAACCCGGTGTTCTCGGAAAGCGACTGGTCGACGGTGATGGGCCATAAGTGGGGTGCCCCGATCCTCTCCGGCTGCGAGGCTCTGGCCTACAACACCGAGATGGTGCCGGAGGCCGAGACCAAGAGCTGGGACGTCATGTTCGATCCCAAGTACAAAAATCAGACCGCCTATGTGATCCAGGACATGATGTCGATCATCATGCTCTACATGGGTTACGACGGGAACATGGTCGCCTACCTGGACGACCCGAAGAAGGCCGCCGAGATCGTGAACGAGGCGCGCGACTTCCTGATCAAGCATAAAGACCAGGTCCGCAAGTACTATGACGGCGGCGCCGAGGTACAGCAGATGTTCATCAACCAGGACATCGCCATGGCCTGCGCCTGGAACGGGCCGATCGCCAAGCTGATCACCGACGGCTTCCCGGTCGATATGACGATCCCCAAGGAAGGTGCCTACGGCTTCGTCTACACCTATTCGATCGCCAACAACGCGCCGAACGCGGACAATGCCTACAAGCTGCTGGACGCGCTCTTCTCCTCGCCGGAGATCGGTGCCGCTATGACCAAGGCCTCGGGCTTCATCTCCACCTTCAAGGGTGCCGACAAGTATCTGACGGACCTGGAGAAGAAGGCGTCTTCCTTCACCGAGGAGGAACTGGCCGGCCTCAAGTTCTTCCGGGCCGAGGCCAACAAGATGAAATACGACCTCGTCGATCCGGCGGTCGAAGAAGTCAAGGCGGCCTGACCGGTTTGTTGCCGCCCGGCGCGGGTAGCGCCGGGCGGCCGACACCGCAACATCAATCAATCCCAGGGTGCATGAGGCGCCCGGACAGGAAGATCAACGGGATGGCGCATCTCGAAAGCAAATATGCCGAAGCGCCCTGTGCGCCGGCCAAGCCGGTGCGAAGCGGCAAAGCCGCAAGGCGCAACTTCTGGGGCGGCTTGCTGGCCAACGATACTTATCAGGCCGTGGTCGACGTGCTGCTGAAGAACGAACGGCGGCAATTCTGGGTGCTTGCGGCTTTTCCCCTGGCCTGGGTTCTTTTCGCCCACCTGGGGCCGGTCCTGCAGATGTTCTGGATCAGTTTTCTCGACTCCTACCCGCCGACGGCGGGACGGCAGCCGCAGTTCACGGTCGACAATTGGGTTGCTTTCTTTCAGGAAGCGATCTTCGTCATGCCCTTTCTCAGAACCCTGGTTTATTCGGCCGTCTTCACGGCCTGCACGCTGATACTGACCTATCCCGTCGCCTACTTCCTGGCCAAGCACGTGAAACGTCGGAACCAACTGTTGTTTCTGCTGCTGCTGCTGATCCCTTTCTGGGTTGGCGAGATCGTGCGCACCTACGCCATCATGATCATGCTGGGTAACAACGGCGCCTTGAATTTGGCTCTCAAGTCGATCGGCCTTATCGATCGGCCGATTCCCTTCATGTATACCGGCTTTTCCATGGGCGTCGGCATTGTCTACCTGACCTCGCTCTACATGCTGCTGCCGCTTTACTCGGCGCTGGAGAAGATCCCGAACAGCTACCTGGAGGCGGCGGCCGATCTGGGGGCAGGCTCCTGGCATCGTTTCCGCAAGGTGACCCTGCCGCTGTCCAGGGAGGGTGTCGCCTCGGGCTGCACCCTGGTGTTCCTGATTTCCACGGGCTACTACGCGACGCCGGTTCTGCTGGGCGGGCCCAGCACCACCGTCTTCGCCGAGACCATCGCCGGCTTCTTCCACGTGGCCGGGGATAAGTGGCCGATCGGCGCCGCTTTTGCGTCGCTGATGCTGATCACCACTCTGGGGCTCACCGGAATCTTCCTGAAGCTCATGGGGCGCAGCGGAAAGGGGCTGATGAAATGACCCGGCATACCCGTATCCTGATGTCGGTCATCTACTGGGCCTTCATCGTCTATCTTTTCGTTCCGCTTGTGCTGATGGTCGTGATGGGCTTCAAGGATTCGAAGTTTATCGGATTTCCGATCCGCGGCTGGACCACCGAATGGTATAGCGGTGTCATGCAGGATGCCGAGGTGATGGGTGTCTTCGCCTATTCCATGGCGATCGCGCTCGCCAGCACATTCCTGTCGCTCGTCATCGGCACATGGGTGGCCTGCTTCCTGGGTCCCTATAAGTTCCGCGGCAAGCTGATCGTCTTTGCGGTCACTTGTCTGCCGGCAGTGATCCCCGGCATCATCTCGGCCATCGCGCTGCGCATCTTCGCCCGCGGCATCGACATCGAGCCCGGCATGCTGGCGATCATTCTGGGTCACACGGTGCACAACGTGCCCTTCGTCGCCCTGGTTGTCATGGCCCGCCTCTCGACCCTGCCGCGCAGCCACATCGAGGCGGCGCGCGACCTGGGCGCCGACGCCATCGTCGCCTTCTTCCGCGTGACTCTGCCTTATCTGCGGCCGGCCCTCATCGGCGCCGGTATCTTCTGCATGCTGCTGAGCTTCGACGACTTCGTGCGCGCCTACTTCCTGGGCGGCTACGACCCGACCCTGCCGGTGCTCATCTTCGCCAAACTGCGCTCCGGCATGTCGCCGGAAATCAACGCCATCGCCACAGTGGTTCTGGTGCTGACCGCGGCGCTCGGCCTCTGGGCCGAACGCTCCATGCGGCGCCTGAACAAGGGAGCTTCCTGACATGGGCTACTCTGCCAACGACCGCCAGGCTGTCGTCCGCCTGGACCGCATCACCAAGCGCTTCGGTGAGGTGACCGCCATCGACTGCCTGGATATGGAGATCATGGCGGGCGAGTTCATCACCTTCCTTGGCCCCTCCGGCTGCGGGAAGTCGACGACGCTGCGCATTCTCGGCGGATTCGAACGGCCCGACGAAGGCCGCGTCGTCGTCGGCGGTCAGGACGTCACCCGGCTGCCGCCCAACAAGCGCGACGTGAATATGGTGTTTCAGGACTACGCGCTGTTTCCTCACATGACGGTCGCGCAGAACATCGCTTTCGGCCTGGAATTGAAGGGAAGGACCCGCGGCGAGATCGATAAGCGTATCGGCGAACTCGTGGACTTCCTCCATCTCTCGGCCCTCCGTGAACGCACGCCGGACCAGCTCTCGGGTGGCCAGCGTCAGCGTGTCGCCCTGGCCCGGGCGCTGGCGCCCGATCCCAAGCTGTTGCTGCTGGACGAACCGCTGGGCGCTCTTGACGCCAAGCTGCGCGGCCAGGTGCAGGTGGAACTGAAGGATATCCAGAAGTCTACCGGTAAAACCTTCTTCTTCGTCACCCACGACCAGGAAGAGGCGCTTACCATGTCCGACCGCATCGTGGTGATGAACGCCGGCAAGGTGGAACAGGACGGCACGCCGGAGGATCTCTACTTCCGCCCCAAGAGTCGCTTCGTCGCGGAATTCATCGGTGAAACGAACCTGATCGAGGGCACGGTGCGCGGCAGCGACAACGGTGCCATCGTGATCGACTGGAACGGCTTGGAAGTGCGCGGCGCCGCCCAGCAGGGGTCGGTCCCCGCCGCAGGCCAGTCGGTGGTGGCCTCCCTGCGGCTGGAGAACGTGTTGTGCCATGCCGAGAAGCCGGAGCAGCCCAACGCGGTCTCCGGGCGGGTGGTCCACCGCATCTTCAAGGGCAGCCGCATGGCCCTCGACATCCGGGTTGGAGAGCGCGAGGACGCGGTGATCAAGGTCTACATGGACGCCAACGAAGCCGGCCGTTTCGCCCAGGAGCACCTCTGGATCAGCTGGGACCCGCAGCGCTTGTCCGTCCTGCACGGCTGAAGTCAGAGCCACGGTACCGGGGTGCCGCCGGTGTTTTGATGCCGCGCCCAAAGGGCGGATTGGCGATGGCTACATCGAAGCCCCGCAGGGTGCGGCAGGCCTCGAAGATGTCGCCGCATATCCGCCCCGCCTCGGGGAGGACCTTCCTGCCGACTGCGATATAGGCCGGGTTGATCTCGAGGCAGGTGATTTCCGGCCGTCGCTCGTGGGCCTGCCGGTGGTAATGCATGAAGCTCAGGACGCCGATACCGGCGCAGAGGTCGATGACCTTCGAGCCGCAGCTCTCCAGCTTGAAGGCGCAGGCTAGGCGCAGCGTTCGAATGGCCGGGAGGGGAAGGCCAGAGGTGTCGAACAGTCGGCTTTTGTTCCCCGCTTTGTTACTTCTAGCGCTGCGCGCCGAGGTCAAAAGTCGTGCTAAGTTATTGAAAATTATGGTGCCGGCTGCAGGAATCGAACCCGCGACCCCCTGATTACAAATCAGGTGCTCTACCAGCTGAGCTAAGCCGGCCCAGGAGAGGGCAGCCCCAGGGTGACCCTGAGCGCCGGAGCAAGATAGGGCGGGTTGAAGTGCCCTGCAAGCCTGTGGCGCGGTTGGGGCGGGGAGCGCAGAAATCCTTTCCCTCATCCCCTCCCTCGTCCCCTCCCTCGTCCCCCCTGGGGGGGCGGATATGCGCCGGAATTCCCGCCCTTGCCTCGCCCCGGGGGGCGGGCTTAAGGTCCGGGGAAACGGGCCGCACTGCCCTCTTTTCAGCGGCGCGCCCGGGCATTAATCCGCATTCAGACATTCCAGGGAGCATCGAGCGTCATGGCTGCCGCGCTATCCATCGAAACCGTGAAATCCCAGGCCGAGGGCCTGTCCTACCGCAACCAGGCCTTCATCGGCGGCAAGTTCGCCCACGCTGCCTCCGGCAAGACCTTCGACTGCATTTCGCCGATCGACGGCAAGGTGCTGACCCAGGTTGCCGCCGGCGACAAGGAAGACGTCGACCGCGCCGTGAAGGCCGCCCGCGCCGCCTTCGAGGACGGCCGCTGGTCGCGCCGCGCGCCGGCCGCGCGCAAGAAGGTCATGCTGCGCTGGGCCGACCTGCTGGAGCAGCACACCAGCGAGTTGGCGCTGCTGGAAACCCTCGACATGGGCAAGCCGATCGGCGATTCCTCGCGCATCGACATTCCCGCGGTGGTCAAGTGCATCCGCTGGTACGCCGAGGCCGTCGACAAGATCTATGACGAGATCGCGCCGACCGGCGACGACGCCGTTGCCATGCTGGTGCGCGAGCCCATGGGCGTCGTCGGCGCCGTGGTGCCGTGGAACTTCCCGCTGCTGATGGCCGCCTGGAAAATGGGCCCGGCGCTGGCGACCGGCAACTCCATGGTCATCAAGCCGGCCGAGCAGTCGCCGCTGACCATGATCCGTGCCGCCGAACTGGCCGCCGAGGCGGGCATTCCCGACGGCGTGCTGAACGTGGTGCCGGGCTTCGGCGAGACCGCCGGCCAGGCGCTGGGCCGCCACATGGACGTCGACGGCATTGCCTTCACCGGCTCCGGCGAGGTCGGCAAGCTGTTCATGAAGTACTCCGGCGAATCCAACATGAAGCGGGTCGGGCTGGAATGCGGCGGCAAGACCCCGAACATCATCATGGCCGATGCGCCGGACCTCGACGCCGCGGCGACCGCCGCCGCCTGGGGCATCTTCTTCAACCAGGGCGAGGTCTGCAACGCCGGCTCGCGCCTGCTGGTCGAAGAGAAGATCAAGGACGAGGTGATCGAGCGCATCATGAAGGTCGCCAAGTCGATGCGCGTCGGCGATCCGCTCGACCCGGCCACCCAGATGGGTGCCATGGTCGACGAGGGCCAGATGGAGCGTGTGCTTGGCTACATCGAAAAGGGCAAGGCCGACGGGGCCACGGTGGCGATGGGCGGCGAGCGTATCCTGGCCGAGAGCGGCGGCTACTACATCGAGCCGACGCTGTTCGACGGCGTGAAGAACGACATGACCATCGCCCAGGAGGAAATCTTCGGGCCGGTGCTGTCGACCATCACCTTCGGCGACTACGATGAGGCCATCAGGATCGGCAACGATACGATCTACGGCCTGGCCGCCGCGGTGTGGACCAGCGACATCAAGAAGGCGCACCGCGCCGCCAAGGCGCTGCGGGCCGGCAGCGTGTGGGTGAATTGCTTCGATGCCGGCGACATCACAACGCCCTTCGGCGGCTACAAGCAGTCCGGCTTCGGCCGCGACAAGTCGCTGCACGCACTGGACAAGTACACCGAGCTGAAGACCATCTGGATCGATCTCAGCTGAGGCTGGGCCGATTTGGGAATCCGATCAGAGGATTAATTCCCTCTCTGCTGACGGCGGGGTTCCGAAAGGGGCCCCGCCGTTTGGCTGTCTGCCGACAAAAAATCCCTTTCCGCAAAACGCCTTGCCCATAACAACCCTCAGCCGGAAAACCCCTTCCAAGTGAGGGGCTTGTCTCCCTTCCGCCTTTCGATTGCCTCAGCGATGCCTCATCCAAAGGTGTTGCGGCGGCGTATATTTACAAGTGTGACGGTCGCCGCTTTGCCTGGGCGCCATATGGCAGGCCGGAGGAGACGAACGATCCGTCAAGGAGGAGCAGCCGGATGGGCAACAGAGGCGGAACCACATGACGCTTTTCAGCGACAGCGGTGCGGACGATTTCAGGCCCGACCGCGTTTGGCCGCAGTCAGACGGCGACTACATCGAGATCGATGAGCTGTTGTCGCGCAGCGGCGGCGACCTTGTGCTCGACGTCGATCCCGCCGGCTATCTGCTGCTGATCGAAGGCGCCGACTTCGACTAGATCTTCTTGCGCAGGTAGACGCGGTCGTAGCCGCCGACCTGCTGGCGTTCGGTCTCGACGTAGCCGAGGCGCTGGTAGAGCGCGATGTTCTCGACCATCACTTCGTTGGTATAGAGCACCACGGTGTCATAGCCCTGGCGCCGTGCCTCTTCTTCGGTAAAGGCCATGAGGCGTTTGCCGAGCCCCCGGCCGTGGAAGGCCGGGTCGACGGCGATGTTGTCGAGCAGCAGGAAGCCGTCGTGATCGTCCGGGTGGGCCTCCAGCACCAGGATCCCGGCGACCGCGCCGCCGGCTTCCAGCACAAGCGCCTGACCGTCGGCGATGCGCCGGGCGTAGTCGTCGACCATCGGCGCCGGTTTGCGGTTCATGCGTTGCAGGTAGGGGCTGTAGGCGGCGTCGACGATGGCCTCGATACGGGACCGGTCTTCTGGAAGGGCGGGGCGTATGGTCGCGTTCATGGTGCTATGCGCGCTGCTGCTACGATGGACGCTGCCGGCCGTCGGCCGTCAGCAGCGGGCCGTAGAGGTCCGGCCGACGGTCGCGGAACAGGCCCCAGGAGGCCCGCTCGGCCTGGATGGCGTCCAGGTCGAAGGTGGCGGTCAGGACGGTGCGGTCGCTGCCGTTCGCTTCGGCAACCTTGGCGCCCAGGTAGTCGGTGATGAAAGAGGCGCCGAAGAACGACAGCCTCGCGGCCTCGCCGTCCTCCTGGCCGATGCGGTTGGAGGCGACCAGAGGCACCATGTTGGCGGCGGCATGACCCTGCATGGTGCGCTGCCAATGGTCCTTGGCGGAGATCGTCGCGTCCTGCGGTTCGTTGCCGATGGCGGTCGGGTAGAACAGGATCTCCGCGCCCATCAGCGCCATGGCGCGGGCGCACTCGGGAAACCACTGGTCCCAGCAGATGCCGCAGCCGATGGTGCCGAAGCGGGTCCGCCAGACGCGAAAGCCGGTATCGCCGGGATTGAAGTAGTACTTTTCCTGATAGCCGGGGCCGTCGGGAATGTGCGATTTGCGGTAGATGCCGAGCAGGCCGCCGTCGGCATCGATCATTGCAACGGAGTTGTAGTAGGCGTTGTTGGCCTGCTCGAAGAAGCTGACCGGCAACACCACGCCCAGCTCGGCGGCCAGCGCCGCCATGCGGGCGATCGTCGGGTGGCCCTCGGCGGGATGGGCGAGGGAGAAGTAAGACTGCTTCTGGTCGCAGCAGAAGTAGGGCGTTTCGAAGAGCTCCTGGATCAGCACAATCTGTGCGCCTTTGCCGGCGGCCTCGCGCACCCGGGCCTCGGCCCCGGCGACGATGGCCACGCGGTCCCAGCTGCAAGCCATCTGGGTAGCGGCAACGGTGACCTCGCGCATCGAAACGCCCCTTCTTCTAACCTCAGATCACGCCAAGATCCTTGGCGGCCAGATCGAGCGCCTTACCCAGGCGGGCGACCAGTTCGTCGATCTCCGCCTTGGAGATGATCAGCGGCGGCGACACCACCATGGTATCGCGCACCGCGCGGCTGACCACGTTCTGCTTCACGCAGTAATCGCGGCACAGGGTACCGGCGCGGCCTTCCGGGTTGAAGCGGGCGTGGCTCGCCTTGTCGGCCACCAGTTCAACCGCACCCAGGAGCCCGATGCCGCGCACCTCGCCGACCAGCGGATGGTCGGCCAGTGTGGCGAGTTGCTGCTGCAGGTAGGGACCGGACTCCTCGCGTACCTTCTGGACCAGATTTTCCTCTTCCAGGATGGCGATGTTCTCCAGCGCCACCGCGCAGGCCACCGGGTGGCCGGAGTAGGTGAAGCCGTGGGCGAACTCGCCGCCCTTTTCCCACAGAAGATCGGCGACACGCGTGCCGACCGCCACCGCCGACAGCGGCAGGTAGCCGGAGGTCAGGCCCTTGGCCATCGGCATGATGTCCGGCTTGATGTCGAAGGTGTCGCTGCCGAACCACTGGCCGGTGCGGCCGAAGCCGCAGATGACCTCGTCGGCGATTAACAGAATGTCGTACTGCTTGCAGATGCGCTGCACCTCCGGCCAGTAGCTGGCCGGCGGAATGATGACGCCGCCGGCGCCCTGCACCGGCTCGCCGATGAAGGCGGCGACTGTTTCCGGGCCGAGCTCCAGGATCTTGTCCTCGATGGCCTTGGCCGCCGCCTTGCCGAATTCCTCTGGGTTCACGCCGGGGCCCTCGGCATAGGTGTAGGGCTGACGCACGTGATGGAAGCCGGGCAGCGGCAGGCCGTCCAGTTCGTGCATGGGCTTCATGCCGCCCAGGCTGGCCGAAGCCATGGTCGAGCCGTGGTAACCGTTGATGCGGCTGATGATGTTCACGCGCTCCGGCTGGCCGGCAAGGCGCCAATAGCGGCGCACGATGCGGACCACGGTGTCGTTGGCTTCCGATCCGGAAGACGCGAAGAAAAACTTGTCGAGGCCCTGCGGCGTGAGCGATGCAAGTTTCTCGGCCAACTCGATGGAGGGCGGCGTCGCCGTCTTGAAGAAGGTGTTGTAGAACGGCAGTTCCAGCATCTGCTTGTAGGCGGCCTTGGCCAGGCGCTCGCGGCCGTAGCCGGCGTTCACGCACCACAGGCCGGCCATGCCGTCCAGAATGCGTTCGCCCTCGGAATCCTCCAGCCACACCCCGTCGGCCTTGGTGATGATCCGGCTGCCGCCTTCCTCGGCCAGGCCGCGGGAGTCGGTGAAGGGATGCAGGTGGTGTGCCGTGTCGGCGGCACGCCAGACGGCGGTGGAATTGCGGGGTTGCGTCTTTGCGGAAGCGTTGCTCATGACAGTGTCCTTAGGCTTGGAAACCGGAAAAGAAGGTCAGGAAATCTTCTATGGCCCTGGCGGCGAAGCCAGGGCTTGGGTTTCCGCTGCTAAGGATTGAAGCCGATCCGGGCACAGTTCAGCAGCAGCTCGGTCAGACGCGAACGCCGTGACGCACCGCCGTGGGCGGCGTGGCGATAGGGCAGAGGGGTCACGGCGTTCGGCATGGTGGCTATACGTTTAGCAGAAGATGCTCACGCTCCCAAGACGAGATGACCTGTTGGTAGGCGTCCAGTTCGGCGCCTTTAACCAAGGTGACCGCCTCGATGAAGATGGCGCCGAAGATCGGCTTGAGCGCCCGGGTGCCGTTGAAGCGCTCCAGCGCATCGTAGAGCGTGCGGGGCAGGGTGCGCGCCAGGCGGTAGGCGCTGCCCTCGATCGGCTGGCGGGGCTTCAGCTTTTCCTTCATGCCGAGGTAGCCGCAGGCCAGCGAAGCGGCGATCGCCAGATAGGGGTTGGCGTCGGCGCCGGCCAGGCGGTTTTCGACGCGCCGGGCGGAGGCATCGGAGTTCGGCACGCGCAGGCCGACGGTGCGGTTGTCGTATCCCCAGTGGGTGTTGATCGGCGCGTCGAAATCCGGCATCAGCCGGCGGGAGCTGTTCACGTTGGGCGCCAGCATCGGCATGACGGTCGGCAGGTAGCGTTGCAGGCCGGCGATGTGGCTGCGGAACAGCGCGGTGTCCTTGCCGGCACGGGTGGAGAACAGGTTCCGCCCGGTCTTGGCATCCAGCAGGCTCTGATGGATGTGCATCGAGCTGCCCGGTTCACCCTGCATCGGCTTGGCCATGAAGGTGGCGTAGACCTTGTGGCGCATCGCCGCTTCGCGCACGGTGCGCTTGAACAGGAAGGCCTGGTCGGCCAGCAGCAGCGGATCGCCGTGGTTGAAGTTCATTTCCATCTGAGCGGCGCCGCTCTCGTGGGTCAGGGTGTCGATGTCGATGCCCTGGGCCTCGCAGAAGTCGTAGACATCCTCGAAGATCGGGTCGAACTCGTTGACCGCATCGACGCCGTAGGCCTGACGGCTGGTTTCGCGCCGTCCCGAGCGGCCGATCGGCGGGATCAGCGGATAGTCCGGGTCGGTGTTCACGTCGACCAGGAAGAACTCCAATTCCGGCGCCACGACGGCGCGCCAGCCCTCGGCTTCGTAAAGCGAGAGAATGTGCTTGAGGATATGGCGCGCGGCGATTTGCACCTCGCCTTCGTCGAAATGAAAGGCGTCGCAGATCACCTGCGCGGTGGGTTCGTCGTACCAGGGAACCAGGCGGATGGTCGAGGCGTCGGGGACCAGGTAGACATCCTTGGTCGACGCCGAGGTGACGCCGTCGGTGTCTTCCGGGTAGTCGCCGTTGACGGTCTGCACGAAGACATCCTCGGGGATGCGCAAGCCGTTCTTGTGCATGCCCTGAACGAATTTGTGTGCCGGCAGGATCTTGCCGCGGGCAATCCCGGCCATATCCGGGACGAGGCACTCGACCTCGTCGATATTGTGCTCTTTTAGGAAGGTTTCGATTGTTTGCATGATTTCCTGCGCGTTGATCGCGCAGCGGAAATCGCTAGAAGGCAAGCCCGCCGCGCAGACGGTGGTCAACCGCTAGCACGGCCCGCGCGCGGCTGGCAAGCTGAGGTAATGCCGCAAAAGCCGCGGTTGAGGCGTTCCCCGAGGGCTGGCCTGCCCGTTTCCGGCCGTTTTCAGTCGGCCCGTCAGCCGCGGCCGAGCAGTTCGTAGAGGGCCACGGCGGCGGCGTTGGAAACGTTCAGGGAGTCGATCGGCGGGCGGGTCGGCAGTTTGACCAGCAGGTCGCAGCGCTCCCGCGTCAGCCGCCTGAGGCCGCTGCCCTCGGCGCCCAGCACCAGGGCGACCGCCGCGCCGGGGCGGCTTTCCGCCAGGCTCTGGGTCGCTTCGCCGGCGAGGCCCAGGCACCAGAAACCGGCCTCCTTCAAGGTGTCCAGGCTGCGCGCCAGATTGACCACGCTGATATAGGGGACGACCTCCAGGGCGCCGGAGGCGGCCTTGGCCAGGGTCCCGCTTTCCTCGGGCGCGCCCTTGTCCAGGGCGACCACGGCCAGGGCGCCGAAAGCCGCGGCCGAGCGCAGCATCGCCCCGACGTTGTGCGGGTCGGTCACCTGGTCGAGCAGGACGACGACCCGGCGCCCGGAGGCGGCGGACGCCGCCGGATCCGGGGCCAATGTACCCGGGACCGCCTGATCCGGGGCCAGCAGATCCTCCAGGGCCGGCTGGTCGAGCGGGGCGGTGAACAGGGCGAGGCCCTGATGGACGCTGCCTTCCGGCAGCAGGGCGTCGATATCGCGACGCGGGACCGTCTGGGTTGCCAGGTTGGCATGGCTGGGGTGGCAGGCATCGCGCAGGCGCGGGCCCCAGGTCTGGGCCGCCTCCGCGGTCATCAGCAGGCGCTCGGGCCGCCGATTCGGGTTGCCCAGGGCGGCCAGCACCGCATGGACACCGAACAGCCACAGGGCGCGGGAAGCGGCGCGTGCGCCGGCCCGGGACCCCTGGCGGGACCCTTGGGGGGCGGGGGATTCGGCCCCCGATCTGCCGCCCATCCGCGCCCCGGCCTTGCCGCCGGCCCGATTGCCGGGCCGGCCCTTGGGGCCCGTCTTCGGGCTCGCGGGTCCCCCACGGGCGGGGCGTGAGCCCAGCTTATCCTTGCGTTTCGTCATAGTGAGCCCTACTATGCGGCTAATAATTAACGAGTTCCATGAGCGTTCCTCCCGGCCGCAGCGTCGAATCGGTCGGATAGAGGGCGCTTTCGGCATGTTTAGAAGTTGACAGGCTGAATTAAATCAACATATTTCGCAACTCCATCGCACCGCCGGTTGCGACGGCTGGAGGGGTGCCCGAGTGGCTAAAGGGGACGGACTGTAAATCCGTTGGCTAAGCCTACGTTGGTTCGAATCCAACCCCCTCCACCATCGTCGCCCTCTCGGGCGTTCGGACATCGCGGTCTTGCGAGGTGTGAGAGCGGTGCGGGTGTAGCTCAATGGTAGAGCTCCAGCCTTCCAAGCTGGCTACGCGGGTTCGATTCCCGCCACCCGCTCCATTGTTGAGCGGGTTCGGCGGGACGCGGATAGGACTGAATACCGGTAGCGGACCGGGGCCGATGGTGGCCGAAACGCTGTTTTTTGCGCGCCTGATACGACGACGGGAACGGTAAGGTAATGGCGAAGGAAAAGTTTGAGCGGAATAAGCCGCACTGCAACGTAGGCACGATTGGCCACGTTGACCACGGCAAGACGACGCTGACGGCGGCGATCACGAAGGTTCTGGCGGAGACTGGCGGAGCCACGTTTTCGGCGTACGACATGATCGACAAGGCTCCTGAGGAGCGCGCGCGTGGCATCACGATTTCGACGGCGCACGTTGAGTACGAGACGGCGAACCGTCACTACGCGCACGTTGATTGCCCGGGGCATGCCGACTACGTGAAGAACATGATC
>JBHJIR010000046.1:0-5768 GCA_050043265.1 Kiloniellaceae bacterium | reverse complement strand
CGTGCCGCTGCTGCTGCCGCGCCTGCTGCCGCTGGGCGACCTCGATCCCGACGAACTGCTGTTCGCGGCGCCGTCCTTCGCCGCCGCCGGCGCGGCGAGCCTGCCGCCGGCGATCTCCGCCGTGCAGCGCCAGCTGCTGCTCGCCTCCTGCATCCTCAGCCACAGCCGGGCGCAAGCCGCCCAGACCAGCAGCGCGGAGTTGAGTGAGGATCAGGCGATCCGCCTCGCCGCCGAGCTCGCCCGGCTGCTCGACCAGGTGGAGACCGAAGGCCTCGACTTCGCCGATCTGCAGGGTCTGGTGCCGGAGGATTACGCCGCGCACTGGCAGATCACCCTGCAGTTCCTGCGCATCGTCACCGAGGAATGGCCGGCGATTCTGCAGAAGCTCGGCTGCATCGGCCCGGCCGAGCGCCGCCGCCGCCTCGCCGAATTGCAGAGTGCGGCCTGGCAGGCGCACCCGCCGGCCGATCCGGTGATCGCCGCCGGCTCGACCGGCGCGATCCCGGCCACCGCCGAACTGCTGCGCACCATCGCCGGGCTGCCTCAGGGTGCGGTGATTTTGCCCGGCCTGGATCTGGAAAGCGATGCGGAGATCTGGCAGGAAATTCGCCGCGATCCCGGCCATCCGCAATATGGCATGGCCCAGTTGCTCGACCGCCTGGAGCTGCCGCGCGAGAGGGTCATGCTCTGGGCTGAAGACGCGACTCCCGAAGTGGATGCGGGCCGCGCCCGCTTCGCCAACCTGGCGCTGCGCCCGCCCGGCGGCACCGCGCGCTGGCACGAGGCGGCGCACGACCGGGCCCGCGCGGCCTTCGATGCGGCGCTGGACGGCGTGCAGCGGATCGATTGTGCCGATTCCGGCGAAGAGGCGCTGGTTGTCGCCCTGCTGCTGCGCCGCCAGGTCGAACGGCCCGGCGCCACCGCCGCTCTGGTGACGCCGGACCGCGATCTGGCGCGCCGCGTCGCCACCAACCTGCAGCGCTGGCGCATCGAGGTCGACGACTCCGCCGGGCGCAGTCTCGCCGCCACGCCGCCGGGCGTGTTCCTGCGCCTCACCGCCGCGATGGTGGCCGAGCGCTTCGCGCCGGTCGCGTTGCTGGCTGCGCTCAAGCATCCTTTGGCGGCAGGCGGCCAGGCACCGGCGGCGTTCAGGCGCCGGGTACGCGACCTGGAACTGGCGGTGCTGCGCGGTGCACGCCCCGCCGCCGGGCTGGAGGGCCTGCGCAACGCACTGATCGAGGGCAAGACGGCGGAAGATCTGGTCGCCTGGTTCGATCGCCTGGCCGAACGCCTGGCGCCTTTCGCCGAAACGCTCAGGCCCGAGGCCTTGAGCGAAGGTCCGGTGCGCGGCGATACGCGGCTCAGCGATCTCGTCGCCGCGCATCTGGCCGCCGCGGAAGCTCTGGCCGAGTCGGACAGCGAAAGCGGGGCCGACCGTCTGTGGGCCGGCGACGCCGGCGAAGCGGCGGCCGCCTTCGCCAGCGAATTGGCCGAGGCGGGCCTGGTTACGCCGGTCTCGCGCGGCCTGCACTACCCGGCGGCGCTGGAGGCGCGGATGGCCGGGCGCGCGGTGCGGCCGCGCTACGGCCTGCATCCGCGAGTCGCCATTCTGGGCCCGCTCGAGGCCCGCCTGCAGCATGCCGATCTGCTCATTCTCGGCGGACTCAACGAGGGCACTTGGCCGGCGGAGGTCGATCCCGGTCCCTGGCTCAGCCGGCCCATGCAGTCGGCTTTCGGCTTGCCGCTGCCGGAACGCCGCATCGGCCTTGCCGCGCATGACTTCTTCCAGGCCTTCTGCGCACCTCGGGTCACCCTGACGCGGGCCCAACGGGTCGGCGGCGCACCCACGGTGCCGGCGCGCTGGCTGCGCCGCATCGATGCCCTGCGCGACGGTCTGGGTCTCACCGCCGACCTGCATCGCGAGGAAGCGCAGCTGAAGGCCTGGGCGGCGGCGCTCGACCAGCCGCGGCAGGTGGTGCCCATCAAACAGCCGCTGCCCTGCCCGCCGGTCGAGGCGCGCCCGCGGACCCTGTCGGTGACACGCATCGAAACGTGGATGGGCGATCCCTATGCGCTCTACGCCCAGTCGATCCTGAAACTGCGGCCGCTCGATCCGCTGGACGCCGATCCCGGCGCGGCGGAGCGCGGCACGCTGGTGCACGCGGCGCTGGAACGCTTCCTGAAGAAGCATCCGAAAACGCTGCCGCCAACGGCGCTCGACGACCTGCTGGAAATCGGTGCCGAGGTGTTCCATCCGATCCGCGCCAAGCCCGGCGCTTTCGCCTTCTGGTGGCCGCGCTTCCTGCGCGTCGCCCACTGGGTCGTCGCCGAGGAGCAGGCGCGCCGTGCCGGCATCGGCGAAAGCTATGTGGAGATCACTGGCGCGCTGGTGATCGACGCGCCCTACAAGCCCTTCACCCTGACCGCCAAGGCCGACCGCATCGACCGCCTGCGTGACGGCAGCCTGGAAATCATTGATTACAAGACCGGCGCACCGCCGGAAAAAAAGAAGGTCGACCGCGGCTTCGCACCGCAACTGCCGTTGGACGCGGCGATTGCCGCCGCCGGCGGCTTCAAGGGATTGCCGCAGGGACCCGTTGGCGCCCTCACCTTCTGGCGCCTGTCCGGCGGCACGCCGCCCGGCGAGGTGTTGGCCGCCAGCGCGAAGGACCCGGCGGCGCTCGCGGCCGAAGCGCTGGAAGGCGTGAAGCGGCTCGTCGCCTCGTTCGACGATCCGGCAACGCCCTACGCCTGCCAGCCGCGCCCGGAGCTGGCCCCGCGGTTCAACGATTACAACCACCTCTCGCGCATCGCCGAATGGTCGGCGGGGGCGGAAGAGTCATGAGCACGGCGGCGGAAAGGGTCGTTGCCGAAGCGACAGACCGGCAGCGCCAGGCCGCCGACCCGGCGGCCTCTGTCTGGGTCTCGGCCTCGGCGGGCAGCGGCAAGACCAAGGTGCTGGTCGCCCGCGTGCTGAGCCTGCTGCTGCGCGGCAGCGACCCCGGCAAGATCCTCTGCCTCACCTTCACCAAGGCGGCGGCTGCGGAGATGGCCAATCGCCTTTCCGCCCGCTTGGCCGCCTGGGTCACCGCTGACGCGGCGGCCTTGCGCGCCAGCCTGGAGACGCTGCTGGGCGGCGCGGTGGACGACGACCTGCTGCCGCGCGCCCGCGCCCTCTTCGCCCGCGTGCTCGATACCCCCGGCGGCATCAAGATCCAGACCATTCACGCCTTCTGCCAGGCGCTGCTCGGGCGCTTCCCGCTGGAGGCCGGCGTCGCGCCCAACGCCCGCGTGCTGGACGAGCACGAGTCGGCCGACCTTCTGGAGACCGCGAGGGTCGAAGTGCTGGCGGAAGCGCTGGACGGCCAGGGCCGTTTGGCTGAAGCCATCGCCGTCCTCACCGCGCACCTGCAGGAGGATCGCTTCACCGAGGTGCTGAAGCAGCTCATTCACGAGCGTGGGCGCCTGGCCGACCTGAAGGCGGCGCGCGGCAATGTCGACCGCTTGGTAGCCCAGGTCTTTGCGCTGCTGCGCGTCGATCCCGACCAGACGCCGGAAGGACTCACCGCCGACGCCTGCGCCGAAGGCGCCTTCGACCGCACCGGCCTGATGGGCGCGATGGAAGCCTGGGCGGCCGGCACCGCGGCGGAGCAGAAGAAGTCGGCCCAGCTTGCCGGCTGGCTGTCGGCGGACGACGCCGAACGTGCTGAGGCTTTCGAGACCCACTGCGGCCTCTTCCTCACCAAAGACGGTGCGCCGCGCAAGAACCCGCTGACCAAGAAAGTGGCCGCCGACTTTCCCGCCGCGCTCGACGCCGTACAGAGCGAGGCCGAGCGCCTGCTGCTGATTTCCGAGCGGCGCAACGCTATCACCGTGGCACGGGCGAGCGGCGCGCTGCTGGTGCTCGGCGATGCCATCATCGCTGCTTACCAGCGCCACAAGGAAGCGCGCGTCCTGCTCGACTACGACGACCTCATCCATTTTTCGGCCCGTCTGCTGGCGCGCCAGGGCGGCGTTGCCTGGGTGCTGTTCAAGCTGGACGGCGGCCTCGACCATCTGCTGGTCGACGAGGCGCAGGACACCAGCCCGGAGCAGTGGCGCATCGTCGAGATGTTGACGGCTGAGTTCTTCGCCGGCGAGGGCGCGCATGAAGATCGTGCCGAAACCCTGCGCACGGTCTTTGCCGTCGGCGATCCCAAGCAGTCGATCTATTCCTTCCAGGGCGCCGATCCGGCCGAATTCCAGGCCATGCGCGGCCTGTTCCAGGAACGCGCCCAGCGCGCGCAGCACCGCTGGCGCCCGGTGTCGCTGGCGGTTTCCTTCCGTTCGACGGAGGCGGTGCTGACGACGGTCGATGCTGTCTTCGCTGCCCCGGCGGCGCAGGACGGCGTGCTGTTCGGCGAGGCGTATATCCGCCACCAGGCCAAGCGTGTCGGCGAGGCCGGGCTTATCGAGCTGTGGCCGCCGGCGCCGCCGGCGGAGGCCGACGACCTGGAGCCCTGGGCGCTGCCGCTGCCCGGGCGCGCCGACAGCCCGGCGCCGCTTCGTCTTGCCCGTCTGGTCGCCAAGAGGATCTGGTATTGGACCGAAAGCGCCGAGGGCGCCGACGATCCGGGCTGCCGGCTGGACGCGCGCGGCCGGCGCATGCGGGCGGGTGACGTCATGGTGCTGGTGCGCCGGCGCAATTCCTTCGTCGCCGAACTGGTGCGCGAGTTGAAGACCCTGGGCGTGCCGGTCGCCGGCGTCGACCGCATGAACCTCACCGAACAGCTGGCGGTGATGGACCTGATGGCGTTGGGCCGGGTGCTGCTGCTGCCGGAAGACGACTTGAGCCTAGCCTGCGTGCTGAAGGGGCCGCTTGTCGGGCTGGACGAGGACCAGCTCTTCACCCTGGCCTACGACCGCGGCCGCAGGAGCCTGTGGCAGCGTCTCGGCGAGGCGGCCAAAGGGGATGCTGCCTTGGCCGATGCGCGCCGTTTCCTGGAAGATCTGGCGGCCCGGGCCGACTACGTGGCGCCCTTCGAGCTTTATTCGGCCCTGCTAGGCGCCGGGCGCGGCCGGGAGAAGCTGCTGGCCCGCCTCGGGCCCGACGCCGCGGATCCCTTGGACGAGTTCCTCTCTCTCGCTCTTTCCTACGAACGGGAGAACGCGCCGTCCCTGGAGGGCTTCCTGCACTGGCTTTCCGCCGGCGAGCTGGAGATCAAGCGCGACCTGGAGCAGGAACACGGCGCGGTGCGCCTGATGACGGTGCACGGCTCCAAGGGGCTGGAGGCGCCGGTGGTGATCCTGCCCGATACCCTGCAGCTGCCGGGCGCGCCCGATGGTCTGCTGTGGGTCGAAGACGGCAGCGACCGGCCGCCGCTGGCGGTCTGGCCGGTCAAGCGCGACTACGACCTGCCGATCCTGGGCACGGCGCGGGCAGCCCGCCAGCAGGCCCAGGAACAGGAATACCGCCGCCTGCTCTACGTGGCGCTGACCCGCGCCGAGGACCGGCTGTATCTCTGCGGCTGGCAGACCAGGCGCTCGGCCGCCGCCGGCAACTGGTACGAATTGGTGGACCAGGCCCTGTCACGCCTTGCCGACGGGGATGTGGCGGAAGAAGTCGACTTCGACTTCACGCCGGACAGCGGCGCCGACGGCTGGGCCGGGCCCGGCTGGCGGCTGACACGGCCGCAGACCGCGCCGGTCGTGGTGGAGATGGCGCCGGCGCGGGCGGCCGTCCCCGAGCCCGCCGCTTTGCCGGCATGGGCGGCGCAGGCCGCGGCGCC
>JBHJIR010000045.1:0-40114 GCA_050043265.1 Kiloniellaceae bacterium | reverse complement strand
CCTTCAAAAGTCCGTTGCTCTGGCAGAAGGGGCGGTGTACCTGGCTGTGCTCATCCTGGCCCAGTTAAAGGTCACCTACAACACGGTTCGCTCAGTGTCGTTCGCCTAGGAGGTCAGATCAGAACCGGCCCTGCTCGTGCGAGACGGCAAGTTCTGCGAGAGGGCGATGCGGCGCGAACGCGTCACCAAGGGCGAAGCTCTAAGCGCGATTCGAGCGAGCGGCAATGGCCGGCTGGCCGACGTCGAGAGCCTCATCCTGGAAAGCGATGGGTCCTTGCGCGTGACGTTGCACAGCTGAACCCCATGGGCTGAACCCAATGTTCTGAACCGAAGGGGCCCGACATCAAATTTCTTTGTGGAGCGTCACCCGCAAAGGAAAACGCCCGGCCCTCAGTCATGGGAACCGGGCGTGATGCCGTTTAGGAACTAAGGCCTGTGGCGCGGCGCAGGCGGAGTGGTGCTACGCGCACCGTCCGACAGACTGCGCTACACCTGCGGGGGATAGCCGTTCCACTTGTTGGCGGCGATCACCTCACCACGCCGAAGCGGACTTCGCCCCCATGTAAGAAGCACGTCTTGTCGAACAGGCTGAGGTCGAGGGGGTTCGGCAGGCGGACGTCTTGCAGATCGGGGCAGGGCTTTTCCGCCGGATCGTAGGAGCGGTCGATCTGCGAGATGAACGCAATGGTCACGCCGCGCTCGCGCGCAAAGGCCCTGAGCGCGCGAACCTGCTCCATCAGGCTGGGATTGTCGCGTCTCTGGTCGAGCAGTTGCAGATAGTCGATCACCGCGATCGTACCGCGCTGTGCGGTATCGAGCCGCTTCATGATCGTGGCGGCACTGATTGCGTCGGAGCAATCGAAATCGAAAAGCGCGCTGAACCGGGACGGGTCTTCACCGATGGCCCGAAGGCGGTTCAGCACATCCCGTTCCGGGTATTCCAGCGTGAAGAAGACGGCCTTGCGGCCTGCCTTCATGGCCTCAGCGGCCAGTCGCAGGCTCATCGTGGTCTTGCCTTCGAAGGGGCGCGCGCCGAGCAATAGCAGATCGCCGGGCTCCAGCCGGGCGAGCAACTCGGCCGGTCCGAGGCGCGTTGCGGCCCTGGCCATGAGCAGGCTCCAACTGCGGAAGCCTTCCTGTGTTGCAACGCGGTCGAGGGCGGTATGCAGCGGCAGTTTGGCCTTGCGGGAGAGTTCTTTCGCACGGCGCTTCAAGACGTAAAGAGGGGCAGACAGTTTCATATCGAAACCTCCTGATGCGAGCGGCTTCGCAATCCCTCCTTATGCCCGATGCCCGACAGTCGGTTCGATGATGAAGAAGCCCCGCATGACATCTGCTTACCCGGATGGAGGGGGGAGGCACGGGCCGTGCACGGAGGCAGGATAGGGCGATTCGCACGCCGGGAGAAGGCCGCATCGCCAAGCTCTGACGACGCCAAAGAAAAACGCCCGGCCTCTTCTCAGAGGGCCGGGCGCTTATCTGTTAGCGGCTGAAACGAAGCGTTCAGTGCAAGCGGGGTCCCAGGTTCTTGATGGCCTGATCGACCATGGCCTGGTCGCGGGTCGAGTCGACGGTCTCCGTCAGCAGCTTGGCGGTCGCTGCGATGGCGATGTCGACGGCCTGGGCGCGCACCTCCTGCAAGGCGTTGGTCTCGGCCTGGGCGATCTTCTCGATCGCCGCCTTTTCGCGGCGCGCCAGGGTCTGCTTCAGGTCCTCGGCGGCCTGCTTGCGCAGCAGGTCGGCCTCGTGCCTGGCGTTGGCCAGCAGGTCCTCGGCTTCCTTGGCTGCATCGCGCTGCTTGCGCTTGTATTCGGCCAGGGCCTTTTGCGCTTCCTCGCGCAGGCGCTGGGCCTCGTCGAGTTCGGCCTTGATGCGTTCGCCGCGGGCGTCGATGCCGGCGAGGATCGGCTTGCTGGCCTTCCACACCATCAGGCCGACGAAGACGAAGAAAGCGATGGCGACCCAGAACGTCGGGTCGTGAATCAGTTGGTCCATCAGCGCTTGCTCCCCATCACGGTGCCGACGGCGCGGGCGATTTCCTGCTCGCCGGCCTTCACGCCGATGAGCTTCTCGGTCGCTGCGGCCACCACCTCGTTGACGGTGCCTTCCAGGCTGGCGAGAGCCGCCGACTTGGCCGTGGCGATGCGCGCCTCGGCTTCCTCGGTCTGCTGAGACAGCTTGGCGGCCACCTCATGGCTCTGGCGCTCGGCCTCGGCCTTCATCTCGTTCTGGGCCTTCTGCAGCACGGCATGGGCCGAAGCCTGGGCATCGGCACGCATTTTCTCGTACTCGGCCAGAATGGTCTCGGCCTCTTCCTTGAGGGCGGTGGCCTTCTTCAGGTCGTCGTCCAGCTTGCGCTGCCGGGCTTCCAGAACATCGGCGATACGCGGCAGGGCGATGCGCCAGATGATCAGGTAGAGAGCACCGAAGGTGATCGCCAGCCAGAACAGCTGCGTCGGCCAGACGGAAGGATCGAGTTGGGGCATGGCCCGCGTCCTCTCACTCTGTCAGGGATGATGCCGGCGGGAAAATCACCGCCGGCGGCAGAGGCTGCCGCCGGCTGGAGCTTTTCCCGCGTGGGCGCTTAGCCGAACAGGATGAGCAGCGCGATGACCAGCGCGAACAGCGCGATGGCTTCCACCAGTGCGAAACCCAGCATGGTCATGGTGAAGACCTCACCACGCGCCGCCGGATTGCGGCCGACCGCGACGATGAAGGACGAGAAGATGCTGCCGATACCGATACCGGAGCCGATGACACCGATGACGGCCAGGCCGGCGCCGATCACTTTCGCGGCTTCGAGTTCCATTGTTAAAGCTCCCTTTGACGAACAATAGCTGGATAGCGGGTTGACGGATGAATGCCCTGGCAAAGCGCCGGACCGGGTCGGATGTCCCGATCAGTGCAGGTGCAGGGCGTCGTTGATGTAGAGACAGGTCAGAATGGCGAAGACGTAGGCCTGGAGGAAGGCAATCAGGATCTCCAGGCCGGTCAGCGCCACGACCAGCGCGAAGGGCAGGATGCCGAACACACCGAGCAGGCCGATGAAGCCGGCGATCACCTTCAGCAAGGTGTGGCCGGCCAGCATGTTGGCGAAAAGTCGCACCGACAGGCTGATCGGACGCGAGAGGTAGGAAATCACCTCGATCGGGATCAGCAGCGGCCACATGGCGATGGGCGCGCCCGGCGGCACGAAGAAGGAGAAAAAGTGCATGCCGTGCCTGGCGACGGCCAGCACAGTCACACCGATGAACACCAGCGCGGCCAGCGCGAAGGTCACGATGATGTGGCTGGTGAAGGTGAAGCTGTAAGGCAGCATACCGAGCAGGTTGCCGAACAGGATGAACATGAAGAGGCTGAAGATGATCGGGAAGTAGCGGCGCCCCTCGGCGCCGACGGTGTCCGATATCAGCCCGGCAATGAACTCGTAGGACATCTCGGCCAGGCTCTGCATGCGCCCGGGAACCAGGGCGCCGCGCCGCATGCCGAAAATCAGGAAAGCCGAGACCAGCACCAGGGCCGCCACCATCGCCAGGGACGAGTTGGTGAAGGCCAGGGTACCGACTTCACCGTGGCCGCCTGCCGGGAAGATGCTCTTGATCTCGAATTGTTCGAGGGGGCTATGCCCGCCGCCTTCCGCCATCTTAAAACCCTATCCGTCCCGACTTAATTGTCTGCGTCACGCCCCTGCGGCGTCTTTGTGATGCCGGTCCGCGTGGAGTTTTCCTCCTGGGGGGACGTGTCGTCCCCCTTGCGATACCCGACCTGACCGCCCAGTCTTCCGACGACCCGGAACACGTTCATAAACCCCGCCGCCGAGCCGAGCACGAAAAACAGCAGCAGGAACCAAGGTTTGGTTCCCAACCACCGATCGAGAAAGTAACCGATGGCAACGCCGACGATCAGCGCGGCAACGATTTCGGTCCCGATCCGCAGGGCGAAGGAAAGTCCTTGGCCCCGGTCGTCAGAGCCCGCCTTCGTCCTGTGCCGCTTGGCTTCCGCCGCACGGAGTTTTTCGTCCAGCTTTGCGAGGGATGGCAGGGGGGGGTCGTCTTTCATGAGCCGCTTTTTTCACCCCCCGGCCCGATGCCCGTGTCTCCCCAAGGATTGACAGTGGCCTGAGCTGAATTCGGGCGCACAGTATGAAGACTCCCCCGCCCTGTCAAGGCGAAGAAAACCCCGGGAAACGCCGACGAATCGCCCGGAATCGGCGGCCTCGCTGCGCTGCGGCAAACGCCCGCGAAAAGAGGGTCTTTTAGGCGCTTTCGCGGATCCGGTCGGCGGCTTCGAGGTCGACCGAAACCAGCTGGCTGACGCCGCGCTCGGCCATGGTCACGCCGAACAGGCGGTGGACCCGGGCCATGGTCATGCGGTGGTGGGTGATGACCAGGAAGCGGGTGCCGGTGGCCTTGGTCAGCTCGTCGACCAGGGCGCAGAAGCGGTCGACGTTGGCATCGTCCAGCGGTGCGTCGACCTCGTCCAGCACGCAGCTCGGCGCCGGATTGGTCAGGAACACGCCGAACAGCAGGGCCAGCGCGGTCAGCGCCTGTTCGCCGCCGGACAGCAGCGACATGACCTGCAGGCGCTTGCCCGGCGGGCTGGCCATGATTTCCAGGCCGGCGGCCAGCGGGTCTTCCGATTCGGTCAGCTTCAGGTGGGCCCGGCCGCCGCCGAAGAGGCGCACGAAGAGCTCCTGGAAGTGGGTGTTGACCTGCTCGAAGGCGGCCAGCAGGCGCTCGCGGCCTTCGCGGTTCAGGCTGGAGATGCCCTGGCGCAGGCGGGCGATGGCGTTCACCAGGTCGGCGCGCTCCGATTGCATGCCAACGATCTGCTCGTCCAACTCGCGGGCCTCGACCTCGGCGCGCAGATTCACCACGCCCAGGTTCTCGCGTTCGCGCACCAGGCGGGCCAGCTTGGCCTCGACTTCTCCGCGCGGCGGCAGCGCTTGGCCTTCCTCGACCTCGGCGATCTCCAGCACCGTCTCCAGGGTGCACTCCAGCTTCTCGCGCACCTTTTCGACCACGGTGTCGAGGGTCTGGCGCGCCTGGGAGACGGCGCCCTCGGCGCGGATGCGGTTCTCGCGGGCGCCGATCAGGCGGGCCTCTTCGGCCTTCAGCGCGCGGTCGGCGTCGTTCAGGCGGGTTTCGCCGGAGGCCAGGGCGTCGGCCGCGGTGCGCCGGCGGGCCTCGGCGGTATCGATCAGCTCGGAGAGGGCCTCGCGCTTCTCGGCCAGGACGAGGGGGATCTCCGCCAGGGTCTCGATCTCCGCCACGGTGGCGGTGCGGCGCTCCTCCAGTTCGGCCAGATGGGTCTTGGCTTCCTCCGCGCGGCGCGTCCAGGACTGCCGCTCGGTGGCGATGTCGGTCAGGCGGCGGCCGCGGGCCTCGGTTTCGCGGCGCAGCTGGTCGAGGCGCGCCTGGCGTTCCACCAGGGTGGCGCGGGCGGCGGCGACCTCGTCGCGCAGATCGTCGGCGTGCTGGTGGGCGATGTCGAGGTCCGGCAGGCCGGCCTGCTCCTCGCCGGCCTGGGCCAGGGTGGCCGCGTTCTCGGCGACGTCGCTGCCCAGGCGGGCCAGGCTCTCGTCCAGGGCGGCGAGGCGCGAGGCGACGGCGGCGGCGCGCTGGGCCAGGTCGCCGTGATGCCGGCGCGCAGCGTTGCCGGCCTCGAAAGCTTCGCTCTCGGCCCCGCGCGCGGCGCGCTCGGCGGCGGCGGCCTGCTCGACGGCGGTTTCCAGCTCGCCGTGGTCGGCGGCGACGCGGGCGGTTTCGCGGGCAACGCCTTCCAGGGTCGCGATCAGCTCGGCGACGCGGTTGCGCTGGGCCATGCGCTGGGCGGCGGCGGTCGGCGCCTCGGCGCGGGCGGTGAAGCCGTCCCAGCGCCACAGCTCGCCTTCCTGGGTGACCAGCCGCTGGCCCGGCGGCAACGGGCCTTGCAGGCGCCCGCCGGTCTCGCGGTCGGCGACCACGCCGATCTGCGAAAGGCGGCGGTCGAGCGCCGAGGGGCCGCGTACCACGCCACTCAGGGGCTCGGCACCGGCCGGCAGCGCCGGCACCTGGGCCAGCGGCGCCAGGGACTGCCAGTGCACCGGGGCGGCCTCGTCGGCCGAGACCGTCAGGTCGTCGCCCAGGGCGGCGCCCAGGGCGGCTTCGTAGCCCGGCGTCACGGTGACGGCGTCGCCCACCGGCGGCCACATGTCGGATTCGGCGGGCTCCAGGATCGCGGTCAGCGCGGCAATCTCGGCTTCCAGCTTGGCCTGGCCGGCCTCGTGTTCGCGCAGACGGCTACGCGACTCGGCTTCCCGGCGGCGCGCCTCGGCGGTTGACTCGGAGGCGGCGGTGCTCGCCGCGCGGCTCTCGGCCAGACGCTGCTCGGTCGCGTCCAGCGCCTCGGCGGCGATTTCCAGTTCGCCCTCGGCGACGGTGTCGCGCTGCAGGGCCTCGCGCTGGGCCTGGGCCTGCTCGCGCTGCTGGCGCAGGCGCTGCAGGCGCTGGGTGATTTCGTCGATGCGCCGCTGCAGTGCGTTGGCGCGGGCCTCGTCCTCGGCGATCTTCTTGGTGACGGCGGCGAGTGCGTGTTCCTGTTCTTCGCTCTTGGCCGCGGCGGCGGCGCGCTCGCTGTTGGCGATGGCCAGGGCCTCGCCCTCGCCCTCAGCCGCGGCGGTCAGCTCGGCGCGTTCCTGGTCCAGGCGCTGCTGCGCCGCCTCGGCGTCGCCGGCCAGCACCTCGGCGCGGGACTTGTCGCCCAGCAACTGGGTCAGACGTTCCTCGGCGCGGATCTTGCCCTGGGTCGCCTGGGCCTCTTCGCGGTCCAGAGTGTCGCGGTCGACCTTCAGGCGCTGCAGCGCGGCGGCGGCCTCGGCCTCGGCCTCGCGCAGGCCCGGCAGGGCGGTGGAGGCCTCGGCCTGTTCGGTAGCTTTCACCGCGGCGGCCTGGGTCGCCTCGGTGACCGCCGATTCGGCCTCGCCGAAGCCGGTCTCGGCGCGCGCCAGGGCGGTCTTGGCCTCGGTGCCTTCCAGGTGCAGCCCGATCGCCTCGGAGCGGCGGATCTGGTCGGCGATGTTACGGTAGCGGGTCGCCTGGCGGGCCTGCTTCTTCAGGCCCTGGAGTTGCGATTCCAGGGTCGAAATGACGTCGTCCAGCCGCTCCAGGTTGGTTTCCGCCGCGCGCAGGCGCAGCTCGGCCTCGTGGCGGCGCGAGTGCAGGCCGGAGATGCCGGCGGCCTCTTCCAGCAGGGAGCGGCGGTCGGCCGGCTTGGCGTTGATGATGGCGCCGATGCGGCCCTGGCTGACCAGTGCGGTGGAATGGGCACCCGTGGCGGCGTCGGCGAACAGCAGCTGCACGTCGCGCGCGCGGACGTCCATGCCGTTGACCTTGTAGGCCGAGCCGGAGCCGCGCTCGATGCGGCGGACGACCTCGATCTCGTCGAAGTCGTTGAACATGGCCGGCGCCTTGCGCTGGCTGTTGTCCAGGGTGATGGTCACGTCGGCGACGTTGCGGGCGGGACGGTTGGAGCTGCCGGCGAAGATGACGTCGTCCATCTCGCTGCCGCGCATGCGCTTGGCCGAGGTCTCGCCCATGGCCCAGCGCAGCGCCTCGACCAGATTGGACTTGCCGCAGCCGTTGGGGCCCACAACGCCGGTAACGCCCGGCGTGATGACCAGTTCGGTGGCATCGACGAAGGATTTGAAGCCGCTCAAGCGAAGCTTGCTGAACTGCACCACGCCTGGCTATTGCCCCCGTGTCGTGATGGGGCCCGTGATAGGGGCCGTGATATGCCGTGTCGTGACAGATCCCATCGCTGACCTTATTCCACTCTTCGTCTTCTTGGGTAAATCCGGGATCACGAGGCTTTTGTCGCCGCTTCTTCCAGGATCGTATTGAACTCTTCGTAGGTGCGGTTGCCCACCACCGGGGTGCCGTTGACCACAAAACTCGGAGTCGATGCAATGGCGTATCTGTCACGGCCGTCGGTTTGACGCTGCAGAATGCGGTCGATGGTCGCATCGTCGCTCATGCAGGCGGCAACGGCGTCCTGGCTCAGCCCGGCCAGCGCCGCGTACTGCCCGACGGTCTTCAAGGGGTCCTCGCTATGGGCCCATTTCTCCTGGTTGGCGAACAGCACGTTGATGAAGCCGAAGAAGCCGTCGCCCTTGATGCACTCGGACAGTGCGGCGGCGCGCAGCGCCAGCTGGTCGAGCGGATAGTGCCGCATGACCAGGCGCGCGCGGCCCGGCTCGATCCACTGTGTCTTGATTTCCGGCAGGGTGTCGGTGTGGAAAGACGCGCAATGGCCGCAGGTCAGCGAGGCATATTCGATGATGGTAACCGGCGCCTCTGCACTGCCCAGGATATGGTCGTCCGCAAACAGCGGCATATCGCCGGCGGCGGGGGCCGGGGTCGCCGCGGTGTCGGCGCTCTCCGGCACCGCCGGCATCCCGCTATCCTGTGGGGTCCGCTTCAGCCACCAGGCACCGCCCGCCGCGGCACCCGCGGCGACAACGCCCAGACCGATCATAATATTCCGTCTCTTCATGGCTGAACCTACCAGATGTTGTGTATGCGAGAAAGCCGTTTCAGACTCCGCAAGCGCGCTTTTCCGGCGCAAAAGCGCCATTTTCAGGGGCCTGTCAACTGCGGTCTATGTGGTCGCAGGAGCGGCGGAATCTAAAGCTTTTTTTCAGGGGCGGGCGTGTTTTTTGCGGACCGAGCGGCCGAGCCCTTCCAGGGCTGCGCGCAGCTCCGGGTCGGCGACTGTGGATAGTTTGGCCGCCAGGGCGCCCTCGGCGACGGGATCGAGGGGCGCCGGAATCTCTTCCGCCGCGGCACGGCGGACTGCGGCGTCGCTTGGTTGCGGCAGGGGGCCCTGCTGCAGCACCAGGCGGGCGACCGCGCGGTAGCCGAAGAAGCCGTTGATGCGCTCCAGGACCACCGGCTCCAGGTGCTGGACCTCCAGGGCCCAGCCGGGCGCCACGCGCAGGGTCAGGCGGCCGTCGACGGCCTCTCCGGGCTTGGGAAAGCGCAGCTGGCGCGGCCGGCAATGGGCGGCCAGTTCGGTGCCGACGATGGAGGGCCACTGCCGGGCGATATCCGCCCCGGTCAGGCCGCGGCGGGCGAAGGCCCGCGTGGTCACCGTCGTCAGGCTGCTGCCCAGCGCGCGCAGGCCGCCGGCCCGGCGCGGGCGCTCGCTGCCGGGCATTTCGTTGACGGCGGCGCGCTTCTTGGGGGCCGTCTTCGAGTGCGGCGCGGGCTTGGGGGAGGGGGTCTTGGACATTGTCTTGGTGACGAGAGCCTGGGTCGTGATGACAAAAGCCTGGTTTGCCGGGATTGGCCGCTCAGTATAGAGAAGGGTATGGCTCCTGTCGCACCTTCCAGACCCCGCTCAAGGGAAGATGACTCCGTGGCCGCCCGGCTGCTCGCCTGGTATGGCCGCCATGCCCGGGCGCTGCCGTGGCGCGTGCCGCCCGGTGGGGAGTCAGGCCAGGCGGCGGGCCCCAATCGGGCCGATCCCTACCGGGTCTGGCTCAGCGAGGTCATGCTGCAGCAGACCACGGTGGTGACGGTCGGGCCCTACTTCGCGGATTTCCTCGCCCGCTGGCCGACGGTGGCCCACCTCGCCGCCGCGCCGCTGGACGACGTGCTGACCGCCTGGGCCGGTCTGGGCTACTACGCCCGGGCACGCAACCTGCACCGCTGCGCCCAGGTGGTAGCCGGTGAGCTCGGCGGGGTTTTTCCCGACACGGAAGCGGAACTGCTGAAGCTGCCGGGCATCGGCCGCTACACTGCTGCCGCCGTCGTCGCCATCGCCTTCGGGCGCCGCGCCGTGGTGGTCGACGGCAATGTGGAGCGCGTCGTCGCCCGCCTGTTCCGGGTCGAAACCCCGCTGCCGGCGGCCAAGCCGGAACTGCATCGCCTCGCCGACACGCTGACCCCCGAAAACCGCGCCGGCGACTTCGCCCAGGCGATGATGGACCTGGGCGCTACGGTTTGCCTGCCGCGCGGGCCGAAGTGCCTGCTCTGCCCGCTGGAGGCCGGCTGCGCGGCCAAGGCGGCCGGCATAGCGCCGGAGCTGCCGCGGCGCCAGCCCAAGGCGGCCAAGCCGACACGCCGCGCGGTGGCCTTCTGGCTGCAGGGGCCGGACGGCGCCCTGCTGCTGCGCCGCCGCCCGGAAAAGGGCCTGCTCGGCGGCATGATGGAGGTGCCCTCGACGCCCTGGCGCGCCGCGTCCTGGGACGCCGAGGACGCGCGCCGGGAAGCGCCGCTGCAGGCGGACTGGCGCGCCCTGCCGGGCGTGGTGCGCCACACCTTCACTCATTTCCACTTCGAAGTGACGGTCTGGGCCGCCCAGGCTGCCCGGGCCGATACGGCGCAGGAGGCGCAGGGCCGCTGGGTCTCGCTGGACGGCCTCGCCGACGCGGCGCTGCCGACGGTGATGCGCAAGATCATTGAGCACGGTCTCGTCCACACAGCGGCAGGCGAAGCCCACGACTGACCGCTGCTTCGCGGCGGTTCGGGGCTTCAGGACGCGGCGCCCCGCGCTTCGATCGGCCAGGCGTCGACCAGGGTGTCGCCGCGGACGCAGTGATACCAGTCGAAGCAGTTGATGGTGGGGTCGCAGTGCGGCACCACCAGGGCCACCAGGTCGCCGGGCCGTAAGGGATCGTTGTTGCCCCGCGGCAAAGCCAGTTCGCCGAATTCGTCGCCGCTGCAGGCATAGGTCGTTTCTTCCGGCGCGCCGAAGGCCACCCGTGGCGCCGGCCCGTCCATGGCCAGGCTCTTGGAGCCGGCGTCGATGGTGGCGAAGCCAGCGTGGCTCGCACTGACCACCCGCGCATAGACGAAGAGGGCGTTGCGGAACCGCCGGGTGCCGTCGCCGGTCAGGTCCACCGCGTCGTACTCGACATCGCAGACGGTGTAGGAGCCGACCTGCAGCTCGTTCAGCACCCCGGCGGCCGGATCGACCGCATGGGTGCCGGTGCCGCCGCCGGTCATGATGGGGCAGGGATGGCCCGCCGCCGCCAGCCGGTCGCGCACCGCGGCCAGGAAGGCCAGGCTCTCGTGCGAGGCGCGCTGGCGTTCGGCGAAGTCGGCGATGTGCTGTGCCTCGCCGGCATAGCCCTGCAGGCCGCGCAGGGTCAGCCGCGGCGCGGCGGCGATCCGCTCGGCCAGCGCCAGGGCCGCCTCGGCGGAGATGACGCCGGTGCGCCGCTGGCCGACGTCGACATCGATCAGCAGGCCGAGGTCGCGGCCCGCCGCTTCGGCGGCAGCGGCCAGGGCCTCGACATTGCCGACGTCGTCGACCACCCCCAACAGATCGGCGCCGCCGGCGGCCAGCGTCATCAGGCGGTCGATCTTGCGTGCGCCGACGACGGGGGAGGTCAGCAGGAAGCGGTCGAGGCCCGCGCCTTTCTCGGCGGCGGCGAGGGCTGCGGCTTCGGCCAGCGTGGCGCAGCACAGCCCCAGCGCGCCACCATCCATCTGCAGCCTGCCGACGGTCGCGCACTTGTGGGTCTTGGCGTGGGGGCGCAGCGCGATGTCCTGGCTCTTGGCCCAGGCGGTCATGGCGGCCAGGTTGGCCTCCAGGGCGTCGAGGTCCAGCACCAGGGCCGGGGTCGTGATGTCGGCCCGCCCGCCGGGACGGCCGATGAGGTCGTGATCGAGAAAAACTTGGGACATGCTTGCCGCCGGGAATGAAAGACGGCGCAGACTATCGCGTGGAGGCTTTGGGCCCAACAAAAAGGGGGGCGCCTCCGCAAAGGCGCCCCGGCAAGTTTCAGGGAGAGGTTCAGGGCGGTGGTCGGGAAGGGCGCTCAGTTGGTCGGGTGCAGCAGCAGGCGCTGGGGCTGCGTCGGCTCGGTCGGCCTGACCTTCAGGGCTGGGGCCTTCAGCATAGGGCGTAGTGCCGGCTTGGGGCGCGGCTGGGCAGGCGCGCCGGCCGCCTTCAGCGGCAGCGGCGGCTTCGGCGCGACGCCGACGCCCGGCTGCTGGGTGTGGCTGCTCTGGGTCGCATTGTTCGCCTCGTTGGCCTCGGCGATGGCGTTGCCGGGGTCGATCTCGGCATCGAAGATGAAGGTGCCGGCGGGCCAGGCGATGGCATTCCAGAAGGCGAGGTTGTGGTTGAAGCTCTGGCCCGCTGCCAACGCCGGGACGTTGACCACCACACGGTTCGGGAAGGCCGGGTTCATGTAGGCGGCAAGGCCCGGGATGTCCGGGCAGCCGCCGTCGGCCTGGCCGAACCGGGTGCAGTTGAGGGTCAGGTGGCTGGGGCCGGCGTCGCTGTCGCCGATGTTCTGCACACCGACGCTGGCATTCATCGGATTGTTCAACTGCGCTACGAGGTCCGGCTGGGCGGCGGCCTGGCCGGCGCCCCCAGCGATGGACAGGGCGATGGAAACGGCGATCGACAGGGCTGTGGTCGGGCCGGCGGTGGCCATCGGGCTGGGGGAAGGGCGCTTTGCCATGATGGGCTCCTCTCGCGAAAAGGCGTATGCCTCCTGGGTCGCCGCGCGGACGTCAGAGGTTCATTTCGCCGGAAGAGGGGAGGCCGCGAAAGAGAGGTAGGGCTAGAGGACGGCTTTCAACGGGGCGCAGGTGGCGCGCGCGAAGCGGGCCTGGTTGCGGCCGCCTTCCTTGGCCTCGTAGAGCGCGATGTCGGCACGCGAAAGCGCCGATTCCAGGCTGTCGTTATGGACGTCGATCTGGGTGCCGCCGATGCTGACGGTGGGGCGCACGATGCCTTTTTCGACCGGGATTTCCATTGCCGCGATGGCGAAGCGCACACGCTCGGCGGCGACTTCGGCGGCGGCGGCGTCGGTTTCGGGGAACAGCACGGCGAATTCCTCTCCGCCGTAGCGGCAGATCAGGTCGTGCTCGCGCAGGACCTCTGCCATGGTGGCGACCAGGCGGCGCAGCACCTCGTCGCCCACGGCATGGCCGTGGGAGTCGTTGACCCGCTTGAAGTAATCGATGTCGATCAGCAGGACCGACAGCGGCGCGCCGTAACGGCGGGCGCGGCGCAGTTCCTTCTCGCCATCCTCCATGAAGCGCCCGCGGTTCAATGCGCCGGTCAGCGAGTCGGTCGTGGCCAGTCGCTCCAGGGCGAACTCACGTTTTTTCAGCTCTGTGATGTCGGTGCGGAAGCCGACCAGACCGCCGTCGCCGGTGCGCCGTTCGACGCTGCGAATCCAGCGTCCGTCGGGCAGTTCCTGTTCGACCGGCCCCTGTGCTGCGCGATGGATTTCCAGGCGCTTTTGGATCCAGGCCTCCTCGTCGCCGACAGCCGCCGGGTACTGGCCGTTGGCGACGCCGCCGCGAATCACCTCTTCGAAGCTGACGCCTTCCACCATCAGATGGGCGCTCTGTGTATAAATTTCCCGGTAGCGCTGGTTGCACAGCACGAGTCGATCATCGGCGTCGTAGCAGACAAAGCCGTCGGGCAAGGCTTCGATGGCATCGAACAGCCGGAACCGCGCCTCCTCTTCGCGTTGTGCCAGTTTTTCCAGGGCGGCTTCGCGTTGCTTCAGTTCTGTGATGTCGGTGCGAAAACCAACGGTGCCGCCATCGTTGGTGCGCCGCTCGGTGATACGCACCCAGCGGTCGTCGGGCAGTTTGCGCACGACAGATTGCACAGGGTTGCGGTGGGCCTCCAGGCAACTGACGATAAACTCTTCTTCCCGCCCTATGGCCTCAACATATTGCCCGCGGGCGACGCCGCCTCTGATGACTTCTTCTAAGGTGGTGCCTGGGACCATCAGATCGGCGGACAGCGCATAAAGTTCACGACAGCGGCTGTTACACAGTTCCAGCCGGTCGTTGGCATCGTAGTAGACGAATCCGTCGGGCAGGGCTTCGATGGCGTCGAACAGTCGGGTTCGCGCCGCCTCTTCACGCTGTGCCAGCTCTTCCAGGGCGGCTTCGCGTTTTTTCAGTTCGCTGATATCGATGCGAAAACCGACGGTGTCGCCGTCGGCGGTGCGGCGTTCTTCGACGCGTACCCAGCGTCCGTCGGGCAGTTTCTGCTCGATCGGCTGGCCGGTGTTGCGGTGGAAATCGAGGCGCCGCTGAATCCAGGCTTCCTCGTCACCCACGGCATCGGGAAATTGGCCGCGGGCGACGGCCTCGCGGACGATGGTTTCGAACGGCATGCCCGGCAGCATCGCCGCGGCGCTCTCGGGAAACAGAGCCCGATAGCGGTCGTTGCACAGGGCCAGGCGGTCATCCTTGTCGAAGTACACGAAGCCGTCGGGCGCCGCCTCAATGGCGTTGACGAGGCGCTTTCGGGCTTCCTGCTCGCTGTCCACGAGAGCGTGCAGTTCCATCTCGTCGATGACGATCTTCGCCAGGTCGTTCAGCAGCAGTCGGTCTTCCGGGGAGATCGTCCGCGGGACGTGATCGACAACGCACAGCGTCCCGACGTTGTAGCCGTCGGGGGAGCGTAGCGGCACCCCGGCGTAAAAGCGTACGAAAGGCTCTCCGATGACCAGCGGGTGGTCGGCAAAGCGTGAATCCTCGCGGGCGTCGGGCACCAGCAGCAGTTTGCTGTCGCAGATGGTGTGAGCGCAGAAGGCAAGCTCTCGCGGTGACTCCACGGCGTCCAGGCCGACTTTCGACTTGAACCACTGGCGGTCGGCGTCGAGGAAGGTGACCAGGGCGATCGGCATATCCAGGAGGCGGCTGGCAAGCCGCGAAATGCGGTCGAAGGCTTCGTTCGGCCGGGTATCCAGAATCTGGTATTGCCGTAGCCTCGCGAGGCGTTGTTCCTCGTCCGCGGGAATCGGGACGGCTGCCGGCTTGCTGGTCATCGCTGAATAACCATGGTGATTTTGATTGCAGCGAATAGATTACTACCAGGAAGCTTACCAAAGACTTTCCTCGGGCGGCGGCGCTCAACTAAGAGTGGTTATTTAAAGATTCAATGTTCGCGCATGAGCGTGGTTTGGTCCCCACACTACTTGCACAGAGCCCGCCGGGCCTCCCCTGCCCCTGACCGGGGGCGCGACGACGTTGGGCTGTGAGGCCGGCGGCGGGCCTCAGTTCCTGGCGGCGCTGTCGCGCCGACTCAGTTCATCGTCTTGGGCAGGTTGGCGCGCAGTTTCTGGCGCAGCACGTCGATGGAGACCGGCTTGCCGTCGGTCATGACGGACCAGAACGACCAGCCGTTGCACGACGGCGCGCCTTGCAGATGGGCGCCGACCTGGTGGATCGAGCCCTTGAAGTCGCTGGTGATGAGTGTGCCGTCGGCGCGTACCTTGGCGCGCCAGCGCTTGTCGGGTCCGTGCAGCACGGTGCCGGGCTCCAGCAGGCCGTGCTCGATCAGCCAGCCGAAGGGAATGCGCGCCTCCTGGCGCTTGGCCGGGGTGTCGATCAGTTCCAGGTCGGTGATCGGCTGAACCTGGGCGATGCGCTTCTTGGCGACGGCGATGTAGTCGTCGTCGCGTTCCAGGCCGATGTAGTGGCGCCCGAGTTTCTTGGCGACGGCGCCGGTGGTGCCGGACCCGAAGAAGGGATCCAGCACGATCTCGCCCGGTTTGGTGCCGGCCATGATGACGCGGTGGAGCAGGGCTTCGGGCTTTTGGGTCGGATGCGCCTTTTCGCCCTCGTCGTTCTTCAGCCGCTCGCCGCCGCTGCAGATCGGGATCAGCCAGTCGCTGCGCATCTGCAGGTCGTCGTTCAACCGTTTCATGGCGTCGTAGTTGAAGGTGTAGCGTGCGTCCTTGTCCTTGGCCGCCCATATCATCGTCTCGTGGGCGTTGGTGAAGCGCCGGCCGCGGAAGTTCGGCATCGGGTTCGTCTTGCGCCACACCACGTCGTTGAGGATCCAGTAGTCGAGATCCTGCAAGGCGGTGCCGACGCGGAAGATGTTGTGGTAGCTGCCGATGACCCACAGGGTGCCGTTGTCCATCAGCACGCGGCGCGCGGCGCGCAGCCAGCGGCGGGTGAAGTCGTCGTAGACGGCGAAGCTGTCGAACTGGTCCCAGGCATCGTCGACGGCGTCGACCTTGCTGTTGTTGGGCCGGTGCAGGTCGCCCGCCAGTTGCAGATTGTAGGGCGGGTCGGCGAAAACCATGTCGACCGAGGCCTCCGGCATAGCCTCCATCAACGCGATGCAGTCGCCCTGCATGACCACATCTTTTTGCACTGGCATTTCCCCCTCTTGGGCCCCACTGGACCGCACCGCCCCCGATTCGGCGCGAAGCGGGCATCCTGAGTCAAGCCGAGTCGGTCGTCAAGAGTCTTGGCGCCAAGAGTCGTGGGGACTCAAGAAGTTAGAGTTAATGTCTCACGTACCGGGCGAAACGAGCGCCGGTGCAGCGGGGTGATGCCCAGCCGGGCGATGCCGGCGCGGTGCTCGGCGGTGCCGTAGCCCTGGTTGCGCTCCCAGCCGTAGCCCGGATAGGCGCGCGCGTGGGCCGCCATGGCACGGTCGCGCGTCACCTTGGCGACAATGGAGGCGGCGGCGATGCTGAGCGAGCGGCTGTCGCCCTTGATCACTGCGCGGGCCTCGCAGTCCAGCCGGGGCAGCCTGTTGCCGTCGACCAGCGCGGCCAGGGTGGCGGGGTCGACGGCGAGGGCGGCCGTCAGCGCTGCGGCCGCGCGCTGCATGGCGAGCAGCGAGGCCTGCAGGATATTGAGGCTGTCGATTTCAGCGACGCTGGCGCTGCCCACCGCCACGGCGGCGAAGTCGCAGGCCGGATCGCAGAGGATTTCGAACAGGGCGTCGCGTCGCTTCGCCGACAGCTTCTTGGAATCGTCGAGGCGTTCTGACAGGGCCGGAGCGATGCGATGCGGATCGAGCCAGGCGGCGGCGGCGACCACCGGTCCGGCCCAGGGGCCGCGCCCGGCTTCGTCGATGCCGATGACGAGGCGGCCCTCATCGTGGCCCAGTTCCTGCTCCAGCGTGAAGTCCGGCATGAACCCTATTCGGCGGAGGCCTTGGCGTCCGCCTGCTCGGCGTTGGTGGTTTTGCGCTGGCGTGTCAGCCAGCGGCTAATTAGCCCCCGCGAGCGCCCCAGGGCAAGAGCCTCGGGCCCGACGGTGAGGCGCAGGGTTTCGCGCGGCGAGGTGATGCCCAGCAGGGCGATGCGGTGCAGCCGGCGCGCCGCTTCCAGCCACACCGGGCTTACCATCAGCGACAGGACGGTGACGGCGACCAGCAGCCGGTGGCTCTCGCCGTCGATGGCACCGACGGCGAGGCCCTGGGCGGCGAGGATAAAGGAGAACTCGCCGAGTTGGGCCAGCAGCACGGCGGAGAGAAAGGCGCGCGGCCAGGTCTCGCCGAGGGCGCGGATCAGCCCGATGTTCAGGGCCGTCTTCAGCACGGCGACGAAGAACACCAGCATCACCACGGTGCCGAGGTTGGCCCAGATGTACTGCACGTCGATCAGTAGCCCGATGGTCAGGAAAAACACCATCAGCAGCACCGCCTGGATCGGCTCGGTATAGTGGATCATGGCGCGCCGGATGGTCGAATTGCCGATCACCAGGCCGGCCAGGAAGGCGCCGTAGGAGGCCGAGAGGCCGAGCAGGCCGGAGACCGCGGCGGCGCCGAAGCAGAAGGCAAGCCCGGCCAGTGGCGTCAGCTCGGTGCTGCGCCCGACCTGCTTGGCAAAGGGCAGGCGCACCCGCTTGCGCTTGCCGAGATAGGCGATCATCAGGCCCAGGAAGATGATGGAGATGAGTATCTTCAGGATCGCGGCAGTTCCGATGCCGCCGCCGCCCTGGTCGGCGCCCTGGCCGATACCCTGAAAAGATCCGATGATGAGGATCATGGGAATGACGGCTAGGTCCTGGGCGATCAGGATGCCGATGGTGATGTTGCCGACCCGGGTGCGTTTCTCGCCGATCTCCTCCAGCATCTTGATGGCCACGGCGGTGGACGACAGCGCCACCACGAAGCCGACCACCACGGTCAGCGCCAGCGGCCAGTCGAGCAGCAGGCCCAGCAGGTACATGCCGAGGAAGGCGACGGCGATCTGGAAGGCGGTGGTCAGTACCGCGACCTTCCACACCGCGCGGAAGTCGCGCAGGTTCAGCTCCATGCCGATGAAGAACAGCAGCATCAGCACGCCGAGTTCGGCCAGCATCTGGATCTGCTCGCGGTTCTCGACCAGGCCGAGGCCGGAAGGGCCGAGCGCCGCACCGGCCAGGATGTAGCCCAGCAGGATCGGCTGGCGGAAATAGCGCATCAGCAGCCCGCAGCCCATCGCGCCGACAACGACGATGGCAAGTTCGGTGATGCTGCTAGCGTGGCTTTCCATGCACCCTATGTAGCACAGGGAAGCGTTTAAGTGCTTAACGCAAGTACGCGAACCGCTACGGGCCGCCGTGGATGCCGGGGACAAGCCCGCGGTTGGCGAGGACGCCGGCGAGGATCTACAGCAGCGACATCTGGCGGGCGTCGGCTCCCGCCTGCCCCAAACGGGGTGCTTCGAACTGGGTGACGTCCAGCGGCGGCAGGCCGCGGTTCAGGCCCAGGCGCCGCTCGGCCTGCTTGAAACGGGTGGCGATGAGGTCGGCGTAGACGCCGCTGCCGCGCTGGCGCAGGCCGAACTCGGACTGGTAGAGCCCGCCCTCGCGGGTGTCGCGCACCAGGTTCAGCACCTTCGACTTGCGCTCGGGAAAGTGCGTCTCCAGCCATTCGGCGAAGAGTTCCTTGATCTCCAGCGGCAGGCGCAGCAGCACGTAGCCGCCGTGACGGGCGCCGGCGCGCACCGCGGCGTCCAGCAGGGTTTCCAGTTCGGCATCGTTGATCGCCGGGATCATCGGCGCGGTCAGCACGCCGGCCGGCACCCCGGCCGCGTTCAGGGTGCGGATCGCCTCCAGGCGGCGTTCTGGCGTCGGGGCGCGCGGTTCCATCACCCGCGAAAGCGAACGGTCGAGGGTGGTCAGCGAGATCATCACCCGCACCAGGTTCTCGCGCGCCATGGGCGCCAGGATGTCGAGGTCGCGCAGCACCAGGTTGGACTTGGTGACGATGGTGAAGGGGTGGCGGGTCTCCTTCAGCACCTCCAGGATGCCGCGGGTGATCTTCAGGCGCCGTTCGACCGGCTGGTAGGGGTCGGTGTTGGTGCCCAGCGCGATCGGCTCCGGCTTATAGCCCTTACGCGCCAGTTCCTTCCGCAACAGCGTCGCGGCTTCCGGTTTGGCGACGATCTTGGTCTCGAAGTCGAGCCCCGGCGAATAGCCGAGCCAGGCGTGACTCGGCCGCGCGAAGCAGTAGATGCAGCCGTGCTCGCAGCCCCGGTAGGGGTTGATCGAGCGGTCGAAGGGGATGTCCGGCGAGTTGTTGCGGGTGATGATGCTGCGGGTCGCATCCCAGGTGATCTCGGTCGGCGGGACGGGCGGCGCCGGCGGTTCGCCGAAACCGCCCCTGCTGGAGTCCTGGGGCCGGGAGCAATGGGGGTCGGCGGGGTCGCCCCAGCCGTCGTCGATGGCGACCCGGGTGAAGGGCTCGTAACGCCCGCTGGCATTGCTGACAGCGCCACGGCCCTTCTTCGGTCGGTTGGGGATTAGATCAACCATGAGAAGGAACGTAGACTCAAAACATGAATAAAACAAGAACAAATCAGGAAAATAAGGGGTTGTAACCGGCGGGATCCCTGGCGCGAATCCGCGGCCCCGATTCGCGAGGATTGCTTCGTGAGGGCACTACTTCAACTAGCGGTCGGGGATTCCCGGACCACAAAATCTAGGCGACGTTCTCCCCCGGAAAGACGGCATGTTCTCCGATGTTCTCACCGCATGACGTGTTTCCGGGGGGGGGCGGTACAACTAGGCGGCGGCCTCCGCAGCACGCGCTGGGCGGTAGCGTTCCAGCCAGTGGGCGTAGGGCGCCGGCAGGACCCAGGCGGGCTTGTCGACGCCCAGGGCCAGCGCCGCCTCGTAGGGCCAGTGCGGGTTGGCCAGCAGGGACCGGCCCAGCATCACCAGATCCACCTTGCCGTCGCGGATCATGGCGTCGGCCTGATGCGGTGCGTTGATGTTCCAGCTCGTCGCCGTCGGGATCTGCGCTTCCCGGCGCAGGCGCTCGGCCAGCGGTGCCATGAAGCCGGGGCCCCAGGGGATGTCGGCGTTGGGGATATTGAAGCCGAGGCTGACATCGAGCAGGTCGAGGCCCTTGGCCGCGAATCGCTTGGCCAGTTCGATGGATTCCTCGAAGGTCTCCGCCCGGCCGTCGAACTCGATGACGCCCAGGCGTGCGGTCAGCGGCAGGGTCTCCGGCCACACCTTGCGCACCGCCTCCAGGGTCTCGACCAGGAAGCGGCTGCGGTTCTCGAAAGAGCCGCCGTATTCGTCGTCGCGTTGGTTGGAGTGCGGCGAGAGGAACGACTGGGCGAGGTAGCCGTGGGCGAAGTGTAGCTCCAGCCACTCGAAGCCGGCCTGGCGGGCGCGCTCGGCGGCGGCCACATAGTCCTGCTGGACGCGGACGATATCGTCCCTGGTCATCGCCGTGGGGCGACGCGGCAGGTTGGCGCCGAAGGGAATGGCCGACGGGGCGATGATCCCCCAGGCGCGCGGGTCGCCGGCGGGGATGTGGTCATCGCCTTCCCAGGGGCGGTTGGCGCTGGCCTTGCGGCCGGCGTGGCCGATCTGGATGCCGGGCACCGCCCCGGCGGCCTTGATCAGGTCCACGGCCCGCGCAAAGGCGTCCCTTTGCCGGTCGTTCCACAGGCCGGCGCAGCCGGGCGTGATGCGGCCTTCGGGCGAGACGGCCGTGGCCTCGGCGATCACCAGGCCGGCACCGCCGCGCGCCAGGCCGGCCAAGTGGGCGTAGTGCCACTCGTTGATCACGCCGTCCTCGGCGGAATACTGGCACATCGGCGACACCGCGATGCGGTTGCGCAGGGTGACATCCTTGAGAGAGAAGGGGGAAAAGAGCGACGACATGGGGGGGATCCCTTGGAGTTGACGGTTTCCTGGCAGAGCCCCTCAATGCCTGGGGGCTTGCGGAAAACCGGTGATTCACCTATATGTTCTGTAGTTCGATAAGAGTCGAACAAGAGAAATATGGAGATGCCGTCCCTGCGTTCAAGGGGCGCGCTTGAAAGGAGCGACAGAAGGATGCGGGCGCTGCGCCATCCGAAAACCGAGGATATCGAGTTGGCGCGGGTGCTCTACGCGCTGAGCGATCCCGTGCGGCTGGAGGTGGTCCGCCGCCTCGCCCAGGAGGGCTCGGCCAGTTGCGCGGCGCTGGACTGCGGCCGGCCCAAGTCCAGCATGTCGCATCACTTCCGGGTGCTGCGCGATTCCGGTGTGGTGAGCACGCGCACCGACGGTACAGCGCACATCAACGAGTTGCGCCGCGACGAACTGGACCGGCTGTTTCCCGGCCTGCTGGATTCGGTTCTTGCGGTGCGTGAGAAGGCGGCGGGCTAAAGGGCAGCGGGCTAAAGGGCAGGGAGCTAAAGGGCAGGGAGCTAAAGGAAGGTCGCGATTTCTTCCAGCGGCTTCTTGACCTTGGCATGTCTCGGCACGGTGGCGTCTTCCGCCGCATGGCCCGCGACCAGGATCATGTAGGGCTTTTCGTTTTCCGGCCGGCCGCAGATCTCGTTCAGGAAGCGCATCGGGTTGGGCGTGTGGGTGAGCGTCGCCAGGCCCGCGCAGTGCAGCGCGGTGATCAGCATGCCCGTCGCGATGCCCACCGATTCGCCGATGTAGTAGTTCTTGCCAATCTTGCGGTCGGCGCCGACGCGGTAGCGCTCGGCGAAGACGACGATCAGCCAGGGGGCGATCTCCAGGAACGGCTTCTCCGCGTCGGTGCCCAGCGGGGAGAGGTCGCGCAGCCACTCCTCGCCGGCCTTGCCGGCATAGAAGGCGGCTTCCTCTGCCTCTGCCGCCTCGCGGATGCGCTTCTTCACATCGGGATCACCGACCGCGACGAAGTGCCAGGGCTGATGATTGGCGCCGCTGGGCGCGCGCCCGGCGGTCTCGATGCAGGCCTCGATCACCCGGCGCGGCACCGGCGCCGGCTGGAAGTCGCGCACCGAATGGCGGGTCTTCATCTCGGCGAGGAAGCTTTCGGCGCGTTCGATCATCTCGGCATCGCCGAAGCGTCGCCGGTCGGGCAGCGGCACGGCTTCGTAGCCCCACTCGGCGAGACTGGCATCGCTCATGGTGGACTCCCTCTCTTCGAAACGGCTCCCTCGGTTCAGTTAAGCGGCTTCGCCCCGGGCTTTCAAAGAGGAAAGGAAAAAACCGCACATGAATTTTCCGTGTAGCGGCGCTTGCGCTTAGAACGCGGTCGGAAACTCCTTGCGCAGGCGCTGCTCGATGCGTCCGACGGCTTCCAGATTGGAGCCCTTCAGCATGCCGCCTTGCACGGGCAGGGCACGGCCGGCATCGGCGAAGACGAAACCCAGTTCCATGTCGAAGTAATAGAAGTAGTAGAACGAGAGATCGCCGTAGGTCTGGCGGATGAAGGGAAACGACTTCAAGGCGGAAGCGTAGAGCGAGATCGCATCGTGGCGGTCCGGAAAGTTGCCGCCGCTGCGCGTCACCGTTCGCGTCAATCCCTCGATCTGGTTCGCGATGAAGAGGTCGAGGATCGGCGCCAGTTCGCCGGCGGCGTCGCGATAGCCGGGCAGTTTCTCCACCGCGGCCAGCCGGCCTGCCTGATCGGTCGCCCCGACCATCTGCAGCACCGGCACCGCCTCCGCCTCGAAGCGCTTCAGGTCGGCGAGCTGGCGCACCAGCGGGCACAGCGTTGCGGCATCCAGGCCGGCAGCGCCGTCGCAGCCCGGGTCGGCGGAGCCGGTGAAGTTGCGCAGAGCGGCGAAGGCGAGAAAGGGCTGCAGCCAGCCGCCGGAGTCCCGCGCCCGGATCAGCAGGCCTTGCCAGAAGGCGGTATCCGGCTGCTTGCCTGCGAAATCGCCTTGGGCGGCCTGCCAAGCGACGGTGACCAGCTCGGCGGCCTGCGGATTGCCGGGCGGCGACGGGTGCGGCGGCAGGGCGGTGAACCCGGCGTCCAGCGGATAGCGCTGCTCGACGGCGGCATGGGACAGCAGGTTCACCACGACGGTGCGGTCTTTCGGCTGGCGTTGAGGGCGTATGGCCTGCCGCGCCGGTGCCAGCTTTTCGGCGCGGGCATGGGCGACGAAATCCGGATGCAGCGGCTGCACCTGGGTCAGCGCGTCCCACAGCCGCGCGGCCACGCCGTCGGGCAGCGGAGCGGCCAGCGCGGTCATGGCGATGGCCTCGACGCCATCCTGCGCCACGTTCAGCCTGCCCCCGTCGCGTGTGATGGCGATGCCGCTCGGCGCCTCCTGCGGCGGCCGGATGCCCAGATCCTGGCTGCGCCAGAAGTCGCTGATCATCGAGGGCGGCAGCGGTTCCGTGACAAGCTTTGCCATGATGGCGCTGGTCCGCTTGCGGTGCACCCACTCGTAGACCCGGAAATAGGGCATGGCGTAGAGCGAGCTGTTGCGGAAGCTCTTCCCGTCGGTGTCCAGCGAGAAGTGGCGGCCGACCCGGTAGTCGTAGATCTCCGTGGTACCGAGGGTCTGCACCAGGGCGTAGCCGGCTTCGGTCACCACGATGCTGAGCGGTACCTCCTTCTCGGACGGATTGTCGCCGCTGCCGCTGAGGGCGAAGTCGAAACGCCATGCCGGGGTCGTCTCAGCGGCGGGCCGCAGTTCGGCGATGCGCTCGGCGCTCGCCGCGACCAGCGCCGGGCCGGCGGCGGGGTCGACCTCGCTCGCCTGCGATGGCGCGCAGAGCGCAAGGACTGTCAGCAGCACGCCCAGCCGGGCGGCGTGGGCGGGCAGGCGTCGGCGCAGCGGCATCGTTCGGGTCCTTCCGGCCATGGATAAGTGCCGTTCGCGCGGCAATTTCACCGGAACGACAAACGCCATGGTTGCGGAAGATTGGGGCGAAAGGAAGGCCGGATCGGCTGGCGCCGGGGCCACGTGCCCGCGGTCTAGCTTGCCGCCTTCAGGTGTTCCTTCAGGCGCGGCATCAGCTCGACCAGGTTGCACGGCTTGTGGCGGGAATCGAGCTGGAACTTCAGGATATCCTCCCAGCCGTCCTTGCAGGCGGAGGGGGAGCCGGGCAGCGCGAAGAGATAAGTTCCGTCGGCCACGCCGCCGATGGCACGGCTCTGCATGGTGGAGGTGCCGACCTTCTGGTAGCTCAGCATGCGGAACAGCTCGCCGAAGCCCTCGATCTCCTTTTCCATCACCTGCTTGAAGGCTTCGGGCGTCACGTCGCGCCCGGTCACGCCGGTGCCGCCGGTGGTGATGATGCAGTCGATCTGCGGATCGGCGATCAGCGCGCGCAGCGCGGCGACGATCTTGTCGGTGTCATCGGTCACGATGTCGCGCTGGGCGATCTTGTGGCCGTCGCCGGTGATCATTTCAACCAGACGCTGGCCCGACTTGTCGTCGGCCAGGGTACGGCTGTCTGAAATGGTCAGGACAGCGATGTTGACGGGCAGGAAGGGAAGCGATTCGTCAATTCGAGCCATTGAGTGCGACCTCGGCGCGGGTTCCGTCCAACGCTTCGTAGCGCGGCCAGTTCCCGCCCGCAAGTCGTTCCAGCGACGGCGCCGGTTGGCCCAGGCGCTGGCGGTAGATCCACAGGTTGGTCAGCACCCGCTCGATGAACAGCCGCGTCTCCTTCGACGGCAGCGCCTCGATGAACAGCAGCGGGTCGCCGTCGGCCTTGATGGCGCGTTCCCATTTGCCCAGGTTGCCCGGGCCGCCGTTGTAGGCGGTGGTCAGGCGGAACAGGTCGCCCTGCACCCGCTGGTGCACCAGCAGATAGGCGATATAGCGCTGGCCCAGCTCCATGTTCAGGCTCGGCTCGAACAGCTCGTTGCGGCCGTTGCCGCGGTGGTAGCGGCGGTCCTGGGCGATGTAGCTGGCGGTGCGCGGCATCAGCTGCATCAGGCCGCGCGCGCCGTCGGGGCTCATCGCCCGGGTGTTGAAGGCCGATTCCTGGCGCTTCATGGCGTAGTTCAGCGCGCGGGCGACGGTAAAGCCGCTTTGCGGCTGCCACGGCGGGATCGGGAACAGCGCGGCATCGACCACGCCGCCGATGTCGCTGGTATCGCTGCCCGCCTGGGTCAGCTGGTTGCCCATGCGGTAGGCCAGGGCCGGCATCTTGGCGTACTGCGCCAGCGCCAGCAGGGCCTCGCCCATGTCCGGGTCGCCCCAGTCGCCGGCGCCGACCAGCTCGTCCTCGGCTCGCTCGCGGTCGCCGACCTGCAGCAGGGCCAGCGCGCGGCCGCCAGCGGGGCTGGCGTCCAGGCGGGCGACGGTCTGCGGTGCCATGCGGTGGGAACCGAAATCGAAATCGAAGGGCATGCCCAGCGCGCGGCGCGCCAGCAGGCCGTAGAAGGTGCGCGGATAGTCGGCGGCGCGGCGCAGCAGCGGGCTGCTGCGGTCCGGGCGCTGCTGCTTCAGGTGGGCGCGGGCGGCCCAGTAGGCGCCGGCAGCGGCGTTCCAGCCCGGCACGTTGTCGGCGTTGGCCAGGGTCTCGAAGTAGTTGGCGGCCTCGTCGATCCGGCCCAGGCGCCAGGCGGCAAGGCCGGCGACCCAGTTGATCATCGGCGCGGCGCGGCCTGAGCGCTGGGCGGCCGGTGCGGAAAGCTGATAGGCGCGGTTGGCGTCGCCGTAATAGAACCAGCCGCTGGCGACCAGCGCGCGGGCTTCGTCCAGTTCGACCGGGTCGAGCAGATCCTGCACGGAACGCTGGGCGAGCAGTTTCTCGGTCGTCGAGAAGCGCTGGCGCATCACGTTGTTGCGCACCTGACGCAGCACCCGCGAGACCTTGTGGCGGGTTGCCTTGGAACGCGGGCGCGGCGAGCTGTAGTCATAGCTGGCGCGCTGGCCGGCCCAGGCGATACCACCGCGCGACGTCTCCGGCGGCTGCGGCCGGCGGTAGTTGGCCGGCCGCCGCTTCAGGGCCAGGGCGTAGATGCGCTTGGCCTCGGGATGGTCGGCGTAGAGGTCCATCCACTCCTTCAGCTCGACGTATTTGGAGCGGTAGGCCGTCGGGTGGAGATAGCGCTGGGCCAGCAGATGGCCCATCAGGCGCCGGTCGGAAAGGCCGGCAATCAATCGGTCGGCCTCGGCCCAGCGGCCGGCGTCCTGCACGGCAAAGATCTGGCGGTAGAGTTCGGCATCGCGCGGCGACAGGACGGCGGGCAGGCCGTCAGGCCCGACCGGCGGCTGCGCGGCATCGGGATGCGTCTGCAAGGTGGTCTGCAGGCTGCCGGGGCGCAGATCCCCCGCCTTCAGTACCTGGGCCTCCTGCACCTGGGCCTGGGCGGCGGGGGCGGTCATCAGAGGGGCGCCGGCGAAAACGGCCGCGCCCAGGGTGGCGAGCGCGAAAACCGCGTTTCGCGCCTTGACCGGCAGGCGTGCGGCCCGTCGTTGCCGGGCGCTATTCCTGGATTGCAAAACGACCCCCGCTCTTTTCATCGACCCTAACCAACTGCTCTGCGGGCCGCAACCGCGGCCCTGGGAACGTCATGCCGGGCATCCAGGGAACCGGGCGCCCGCCGCAAGCGGTGGCCGCAGGATGGCCACGCCGTAAGAAAGCCACAGGGGGCGTTAAATCGGCGTTAAATCAGATATTTGAAAGGTTATTGGCGGGTAGTTATGGGGCTTTTTCGCGGCACTTTCCGGGGACTTTCCCGGAACTTTCGTGGGCCTGTCGAGGGGGGCGGCCGGGGGCCAGTCCTGGGACGCACGGACTAGGAGGCGGCTTCCGGCGCGCCCTCGTTCAGCCCCTCGCGCTCCATCGCCTCGGCGAAGGACAACAGGTCGCGCCAGGCTTCCCGCTTCTGGGCCGGCTGGCGCAGCAGGTAGGCCGGATGCAGGGTCGGCAGCGCCGGGATGGGGTGGGGCAGGCGCGGGTGGTGATAGTCGGCCCAGCGGCCGCGCAGTTTCAGGATGCCCTCGCTGCGGTGCAGCAGGGTCTTGGCCGACATGCCGCTGACCAGCAGCAGCAGCTTGGGCTGGATGATCTCGATCTGGCGCTCCAGGAACGGCAGGCAGGAGGCGATCTCGCCCGGGGTCGGGTTGCGGTTCCCCGGCGGGCGCCAGTACAGCAGGTTGGTGATGTAGACCTTGGAGCGATCCAGGCCGATGGCCGCCAGCATGCGATCCAGCAGTTGTCCCGCCGGGCCGACGAAGGGCTTGCCCTGGCGGTCCTCCTGGGCGCCCGGCGCCTCGCCGACGATCATGACCCGGGCTTCGGGGTTGCCGTCGAAGAGGCAGAGGCTGGTCGCCGTCGCCTTCAGCGGACAGCCCTCGAAGGCCTCAAGGGCCTGGCGGACGTCCTGGATGGTCTTGGCTGCGGCGGCCAGCCGCTGGGCCGAGGCCTGGGCCTCGCTGGCCGAGGTGAGGCTGGGCGCCGGGCGCGGCGCGGCTTTCACCGGTGCCTCGGCCATCCCGGCCGGCGGCGCGGGCGGGGCGTCTTTCATCGGCGAAACGGCAGGGGAGACAGGCGGCGGGGCCGCCGCGCTGCGGTCGACCGGCAGGGGCCCGATAGCCTCGTCGGCGCCGGCGTCGATCTGCCATTTCAGGGCATCGAGCAGCGCGCGGTCGAGGGAAGAGGGGGAGTCCGGGCCAATCATCGGGCCAGCTTATCACCGGCGGCCCCGTTTCAGAAAGCCGCGCCGGGGTGTATCGCCGGAAGAACCGTCTAGCGGTAGAGCGGAGAGACCGTCAGGACCAGCACCACGTTGCCGATCACGATCGCGCCGATCATGAACAGCAGCAGTGTATAGCGGTGCACGTTCGCCTCGCGCGAGGATTTGATCGCCCGGGTGAACTGGGAGAAGCTGGAAAAATGGCTGGAGATATCGCGCAGCTTCTCGCGCTCTGTGTTCTGCCACACTTGGTAGAGCACCAGTATGTAGATGACCGCGGCGGTGCTGAGGAAGCTGACGGCGATGATCAGGTTGACCAGCGTCATGTTGTTGGGCGCCAACTGGCCCAGGGCGATCATGCCGCCGAACACCAGCAGGGTCGCGCCCAGCGATTTCCACTGGTGCGCCTTGGCGAAGCGGATCGAATCGGCCGACTCCTTGTACAGCATGCACATTTCGGCATGGGGCAACTCGTCCAGCTCGCTCGGGGTGTTCTCCCGCGCTGGTTCGTCGTCGCGATCCTGAATTTGCTCTGCAACCATGGTTTGCGGTCTCCAACGGTGTCTATCGTCGCCGAGAAAGGTAAATTTTTCGGTAAACCCGCCCCGATCCTCTTGATTCCGTACAAAATCCGGCGGGCGACGCCGCCGCCAGGCGAATTGGCGGCGCGACTTCGGGGCTTTGCCCCGGCGGGCGGGCTGTACTATGTAGGGCCGGGTAGGATCCGGTTAGGATCGGCGGGTTTTGCGACCGGTGCCGGCGGCAACGACTGCCGGATGCAGGCAAACAGCCAGGTAACACAGGGTGAGCGCGCGGGCCCCTGGCGAGTGGCGCTGCGCAGGAGAGAGGTGTCTTGGAACGCGAATTCATGGAATACGACGTGGTCATCGTCGGGGCCGGCCCGGCCGGCCTGGCGGCGGCCATCAAGCTGCGCCCGCTCTCGGCCGAGAGCGGCAAAGAGGTCAGCGTCTGCGTTCTCGAGAAGGGCTCGGAGGTCGGTGCCCACATCCGCGCCGGCGCGGGGCTGGAGCCGCGCGCCCTCAACGAACTGATCCCCGACTGGAAGGACAAGGGAGCGCCCTTGAACGCGCCGGTCGACGAGGAGAAGTTCTTCCTGCTGTCGGAAAAGGGCAGCACCAGCGTGCCGGTGTGGATGCTGCCGCCGCAGATGCAAAACCACGGCAACTACGTGGTCTCGCTGGGCAACGTCTGCCGCTGGCTGGCCGAGCAGGCCGAGGCGCTGGGTGCCGAGATCTATCCCGGCTTCGCCGCCGCCGAAGTGCTGTACCACGACGACGGCCGGGTGAAGGGCGTTGCCACCGGCGATCTGGGCGTCGCCCGGGACGGCAGCCACAAAGACAGCTATCAGCCCGGCATGGAACTGCATGGCCGCTACACCTTCTTCGGCGAGGGCTGCCGCGGTTCCCTGACCAGGCAACTGGAGACCAGGTTCGGCCTGCGCGAGGGCGTCGATCCGCAGACCTACGGCATCGGCATCAAGGAGCTGTGGGAACTGGATCCCGCCAAACATAAGACCGGCACGGTGATCCACACCGCCGGCTGGCCGATGAACACCACCACCTGGGGCGGCTCCTTCATCTATCATCTGGAAAACAATCAGGCCTATGTCGGCTACGTGGTCGGGCTGGACTACGACAACCCGCACCTCTCGCCGTTCCAGGAGATGCAGCGCTTCAAGACCCATCCGGCGATCCGCCCGATGCTGGAGGGCGCCAAGCGCATCGCCTACGGCGCGCGCGCGCTGAACGAAGGCGGCCTGCAGTCGATTCCGAAGCTGGTGTTCCCGGGCGGCGCGCTGATCGGCTGTGCCGCCGGCTTCCTCAACGTGCCCAAGATCAAGGGCAGCCACAACGCCATGAAGACCGGGATGCTGGCCGCCGAGGCGGCCTTCGAGGCGATCACCGGCGCGACAGAGGCAACGGAGGCGCCGGCGGAACTGACCGCCTTTCCGCAGAAGTTCGAAAGCTCCTGGGTCTACGAGGAGCTTCACAAGGCGCGCAATTTCCGCCCGGCCTTTAGCAAGTGGGGCCTCTACGGCTCCATGCTGTACGGCGGCCTCGATCTGAAAGTGCTGGGCGGCAAGGCACCCTGGACTTTCCACCACAAGCACGCCGACCACGAGTGCCTGAAGCCGGCGGCGGAGATGCCGACGATCGATTATCCCAAGCCCGACGGCGTGCTGACCTTCGATCGTTTGTCCTCGGTGTTCATTTCCAACACCAATCACGAGGAGGATCAGCCGGTCCACCTGACCCTGAAGGACCCCGCGGTCCCGGTGGCGTACAACCTGAAGCTCTACGACGAGCCGGCGCAGCGCTACTGCCCGGCCGGCGTCTACGAGATCGTACGCGACGACGACGGCACCAACCCGCGCCTGCAGATCAACGCGCAGAACTGCGTCCACTGCAAAACCTGCGATATCAAGGACCCGACCCAGAATATCGTCTGGGTGACGCCGGAAGGCGGCGGCGGTCCCAACTATCCGAACCTGTGAGGACTGGCCGCGGCTTCCCTTTGCCTTGCACTGGGGGGCGAAAGCGCCATGTTAATCGGAGCCTTGCCGTCGCGGCACTGTGATCGGCGGCGGCAGGGCAGGGCCAAGCTGGTCATTGTGACGGCTCGGAGCCGTCGGCTAGAGTGCGTCTGTTGAACGCTGCGCCTGTTGATCAAAAGGGGCCGTTTTCGATGCCCTGACCGGTTTTGCGCCGGCCTTTGCCTATTCGAATTCACCGGGGCGACACCGCCGGGAGAGTGATTTGTCGAACATTCCGTTCCTCCTGCGCCGGGCCGGCTGGTCCAGGACGGCGCTTCTCGCCGTGGCGGCGGGCCTGATTCCCGCGGCCTGTGGCGCCGAGCAGCCGGTGCGCAGCACCGACCTCGCGATCCAGGTTGCCCAGGGCGAGGTCGACCCGCAGCCGGTGCCGCCGATCGCCTCGCCCTACGGGGCCTATCTGGCCGGCCTGGTGGCCCGCGGCGACGGCGACCTGGAGGCGGCGGCCGACTACATGCTGCAGGCCCTGCGTCATGACCCGGACAATCCCGAACTGCTGTATCCCGCGCTGCATCTGACGGCGGCGACCGGGCGCGAGGAGCAAACCGTCGATCTGGCCGGGCGCGTCCTGGCGCAGGAGCCGCAGCACAGCCTGTCCAGCCTGATTCTAGCGGTCGATGCGGCCCGCCAGGGCGACCTGGCGGCGGCGGAGAAGCGTCTTGCCGCCCTGCCGGCGCGCGGTTTCGACCAGGTGCTGGTGCCGATGCTGATGGCCTGGGTCAAGGCCGGACAGGGCGATGTCGACGGCGGCCTGCAGACCCTGGCCGTGCTGAAGAGCGACGGCGGTGTCGGCGTGCTGTACAGCGTGCATGCCGCCCTCATCAACGAAGTTGCCGGACGCAACGACTTGGCGGCCCAGGAATATGAGGCGTTGCTCGCCAAGACCGACCGACCGCCCCTGCGCATCACCTGGCTGGCCGGCAGTTTCTTCGAGCGCCACGGCCAGCGCGACCGGGCGCTGGCGCTCTACCGCGCCTTTGTCGACGACGCCCCCGGCTCCGACATCCTGGTGCCGATGCTGGAGCGGGCCGAGCAGGGCGGCGAGAGCCCGCCCGAGGTCGAGTCCGCCATCGATGGCATGGCCGAGGTGCTGTTCAATCTGTCCGGCCTGTTGAGCCAGGAGCAGGCCGACGACGCGGCCCTCATTCACCTGCATCAAGCTTTGGCGCTGAAGCCGGATTTCATCCTGGCACAGGTGCTGCTCGGCGAGATCCTGCAGAAGCAGGGCCGCAACCGCGAGGCCATCGCCGCCTACCGCGAGATCCCGCAGGACTCGCCCTTCGGCTGGATCGTCAGCCTGCGTATCGCCGACGAACTGCAGGAACTGGGCGAGACCGAACTGGCACTGTCCGAACTGGACCGCTTGGCCGACGCGCGGCCGGATGCCTACGAGCCGCTGTCGCGCAAGGGCAACCTGCTGCGCGTAGAGGAACGCTTCGCCGACGCGGTGGAGGCCTACGACGGCGCCATCGAACGCCTGGAGCGCAAGGGCGAGGTCGAGCCGCGCTTTTGGTCGCTGTATTATTTCCGCGGTATCGCGCTGGAGCAGTCCGACCAGTGGGAGCGCGCCGAGGCCGACTTCAAGTATGCCCTCGGCCTGCAGCCGGACCAGCCCTACGTGATGAACTACCTTGCCTATTCGTGGGTCGAGAAGAAGAAGAACCTCGACGAAGCGGAAGCGATGCTGGAGCGCGCCGTGAAGCTGCGGCCGCGCGACGGCTACATCGTCGACAGTCTCGGTTGGGTCTACTACCGCCTGGGACGCTACGACGAGGCGGTGGTCCAGTTGGAACGCGCCGTCGAACTGCGCCCGCAGGACCCGACCATCAACGACCATCTGGGCGATGCCCTGTGGCGGGTCGGCCGCAAGAACGAGGCGCGCTTCCAGTGGCATCGTGCCCTCAGCCTGGATCCGGAAGAGGACCAGGTGCCGGTCATCGAGAAGAAGATCAACAAGGGCATGACCGTGCCGCCCAAGGAAATCTGAGCGGGAATCCCTTATGACTGCCACGGCGGCGGCCGGCACGGTCTGCACAGACCAGGCCTGGGCGAAGATCAATCTGACGCTGCAGATCACCGGGCGCCGGCCCGACGGCTATCATGAACTGGAAAGCCTGGTGGCCTTCGCCGATGTCGGCGACAGCCTGCGCATCGCGCCGGCCGGCGAACTCTCTCTCACGCTCGACGGCCCCTTCGCCGCCGCCTTGAAGGACGGCCGGGACGACAACCTGGTGCTGCGCGCCGCCCGCGCACTGGCGGCCAAAGCCGGGATCGAGCCCAAGGCCGCGCTGACCCTTACCAAGAACCTGCCGGTCGCCTCGGGCATCGGCGGCGGCTCCGCCGACGCGGCGGCGGCCCTGCGCGGCCTTGCGCGCCTGTGGAACGTCAGCCTGCCGCCGGCGGAGCGGGAGGCCCTGGCGCTGACCCTCGGCGCCGACGTGCCGGTCTGCCTGCGTGGCGAAACCGCCTTGATGTCCGGGATCGGTGAGACCCTGCAGCCGGTGCCGGCGCTGCCGCCGTTGTGGCTGCTGCTGGTCAATCCGGGGGTGGCGGTCTCCACCGCCCAGGTCTTTGCCGGGCGTGAGGGCGGCTTCTCGGCGGCTGCCGAGCCGCGTCTGCCGCCACTGGGCCTTGCGGCCTTCATCGACTGGCTGGCCGCGCGGCCCAACGACCTGGAAGCCCCGGCGCGGCGCCTCGCACCGGAAGTGGCGGCCGTTCTGGAGGCGCTTGGCGCGCTGTCCGACTGCCTCCTGGCGCGGATGTCCGGCAGTGGAGCAACGTGTTTCGGCCTGTTCGACAGCGAAGAGGCCGCCGGGACCGCCGCAGAGGCGATCGCCCTGCACCATCCTGGCTGGTGGGTGGCACCGGCGCTGCTGCGCGCCTGAATGAGGCCCGCCTGAAGGTTTGGGAGGCGGCCTTAGCTGCCGTAGAGCGCGACGACCGAGCGCAACTCTTCCAGCAGGGCCTGGTTGGCGCTGCCGTCGGCGGGCAGGCCCGCCATCTCCTGATAGCTGCGGCTCGCGGCGGTCGTAGCCGCTGACCGCCCGCCGCTTTCGCAGCCCGGATCGAAGTCGAGCCGGCTGAGCAGATTCTGGACCTCGGCGATCTCGGCCGTGCTGAGGGCCATCTCCTGTGCCGGGGTCCGTGCGGGGGCCTGTGCTTCGCCGGCGGCCTGGCCGCCGGGCATCCGGGACGACCGTCCTGTGGCGGCGGGGGCCGGGGTGTCGGCAACCGGGGTATCGGGGATCGTCTGCAGGGTGGTCTCTGCCTGGGGGGCGGTCTGAACGGCCGCCAGTTCCTCGGTCGGTGGCGTCTCGCTGCCGAGCTTTATCCAGAACGCCAGGCCGCAGACCACAACGGTCAGCACCACACCCATGGCCAGGAAGCCGCCGGTCGAGCGCTCCTTGTCGAAATGGCGGCCGGTCGCCTGGGGGGCGATGGCCGGCTTGGTGACGCCGGGCTTGCCCGCGGCGCCGACCTTGGCGTCGGCGTTTTGGGAATCGGCCTTTTTGGAATCGGCCTTTTTAGAATCGAGCGCCTTGGCCTCGCCGGGCTTGCCGCCGGGCGCCTTCGCCGCGTCCTTGTCCTTGGCCTGGGGTCCCGGACCGTTGGTGCCTGCACCCTTGGTGTCGGTGGTGCCGTTTCCACTGCCGCTGGGCCCGCTACCGCTGGGTTTGCCGGCGAGCGGCTTGGCGGCTGTCGGCTTGCCGTTGCCGGTTTTCCCCGAACTGAAGGTCAGGCCGCTGGCCTTCGGCGACGTCGGCTGCGGACCGCTGGCTTTCAACTCGCCGGCCGAGGGGCCGGAAAAGCGCCGGCCGCTGCTCTCGGGTAGCTTCGGCGGGCTCGCCACGATGGGCCGGTTGCTGCCGAAGGTGATGGTTGCCGGATCGGGCGCCAGGGGATTGGCCGGTTTTGACGGGGAGGGAGTCGAAGCCGGGGAAGGCACCGAAGAAGGCGTTGGCGGTGGTGCGGCGGCGGCCGCTCCGCTATCGCCTGCTGGGGTCTGTTCCGCTGTCGTCTGGCCAGGCGCCTTGGCGCGCTTGCCTCGGGGCGAGCGCGACTTGCCGCCCCGTTTCCCGGGGGCGGCCTTGCCGGCGTTATCTGCGGTCTTGCCCGTATGCTCTGTCATTCTCTTCGGCGGACCGTTGCGGACCTGATAGCGTTCAACCTTTCGCGGGACCCTCTGGCGCGCACAAGGGGCATTTCGGCCCCGGCGCAGAAAGCTCCAATAGTCCGTTATGGGGCAGCCGTGGTTAACGGAGCCCTAATTCGAAGCCTTTCAAAAACATAACTTTTTGGCGATTAAAGGGGTGCCGGAGGCGTTGTCATCGGCACAAATCCGGGGCTATATGCTGCCCTCGGCCTGGGACGACATGCCTGTGAAAAAAAATACTTTTATCCGTGACCTCCCGACCGGGCCCTTCGGCGCCTGGGTCGCCTGGGTGTGCCGGCACCCTGTTCCCGTCGTGTTCTTTTGCCTGGCGGCGGCGGGCGGCCTGCTGTGGCTGGCGGCGGCGACGCTGACCATCAACACCTCGACCAACGACATGCTGTCGGAGGAGCTGCCCTTTCGGCAGAACGAGGACGCGGTCGAAAAGGCCTTTCCCGAGTTGGTCGACAGCCTGACCATCGCCGTAGAGGGGTCCGACGGGCTGGCCGCCGGGGATGCCGCCGAACGCCTGGCCGCGGCGCTACGCCTGCGGCCGGCGGTGATCCAGTCGGTGTTCCTGCCGCAGGGCGGCGCCTTCTTCCGCCGCAACGGCCTGCTCTATCTCACGCCGGCGGAACTGCAGGCCGAGAGCGACCGCCTGGCCGGGGCTCAGCCGCTGCTTGCCGCCCTGCAGGCGGACCCCACCCTGCGCGGCCTTGCCGACCTGTTGGTGAAGGCGCTCACCCGGGGTGAGACGGCGGACGGGGGTGAGACGGCAGACGGGAGCGGGGCTGCGGGCGGCGACCTGGCGGCGCTGCGCGACCGCTTGGCGGCGGTGGCCGAACGCCTGCCGGCGGACCCCGCCGCGCGGCTTTCCTGGTCGGCCCTGTTTTCTGAGGACGGCAACAGCGCCCCGGAGTCTCCGGCGGACCGCCGCCGCTTCGTCATCGTGAAGCCGGTGATCGACTTCGCCAGCCTGGAGCCCATGGCCGGCGCCGTGGCGGCGGTGGAACAGGCGGCGGTCGAACTCGGCCTGACGCCCGATCAGGGCTACCGCCTGCGCCTCACCGGCCAGGCGCTGATGCTGCAGGACGAACTGCAGTCGGTGCGCTCGGGCATCGGGCTGGTCGGCCTGCTCTCCGCCGTGCTGGTGGCGGTGGTGCTCTTTGCCGGCCTGCGGTCCTGGCGCTTGGCGGTGCCGATCCTGGTCACGCTGGTCGCCGGGCTGGGCTGGACGGCGGGCTTCGCTGCCGTCGCCGTGGGGCAGTTGAACCTCATCTCCGTGGCCTTCGCCGTGCTGTTCATCGGGCTCAGCGTCGACTTTGGCATCCACTATGCCCTGCGTTTGCAGGAAAGTCTGGCCAAGGGAAGCCTGGCCAAGGGAAGCCGGGCCGAGGGAGGTCAGAGTGGCCGGTCCGCGACGGCGGCGCTGAGCGAGGCGGCGGCGCTCACCGGGCGCCCGCTGCTGCTCTGTACGATGTCCTCGGCGCTGGCCTTCTTCGCCTTCTTCCCGACGGCCTACCGTGGCCTGTCAGAACTGGGCCTCATCGCCGGGGCGGGCATGTTCATCGCCCTGTTCCTCAACCTCACCCTGCTGCCGGCGCTGATGGCCCTGCTGCCGGCCCCGGCGGGCGCCGCACACCTGGGCCCCGTCGCCGCAGCCGGTGCCGCCCTGCAGCGCCGCACCCGGCGCTGGGCACGGGGCCTCGCCGCCTTCGGCCTGCTGCTGGCGGCGGCGGCGGCCTTTGCCGTGCCGCAGGCCTATTTCGACGACGATCCGCTGAACCTGCGCGACCCGGACTCGCCCTCGGTGGCGGCGCTGCTGACCTTGATGGACGACCCCCGGGTGACGCCCTACAGCGCCCAGGTGCTGGCACCGGATGCCGCGGCCGCCGCGACGCTGGCCGCCCGCCTGAGCGCGCTGCCGCAGGTGCAGGCGGCGATCACCCTCGGTGATTTCGTGCCGGCCGACCAGGAGGCAAAGCTGGCCATCGTCGACCAGATGGCGCTGTTCCTCTCGCCGCTGTTCACAGCGCCGCCACCGCTCGCCGGGCCCACTGGCGCCGAACGCGCCGCCGCGCTGGATCGCCTGAAGGCGGCCCTGGCCAACGCGCCCGTGGCGCTGGAGTCCTCCGCGAGCCGCCTGCGCGCGGCGCTGGCCGGCGCCGATCCGGCGCAGTTGGAGGCCGCCTGGCTGGGCGGTTTCGAGGCGGCGCTGACGCGCCTGCTGGATGCCCTGGAGGCCGATGAAGTCAGCCTGGAGAGCCTGCCCGACGATCTTGTCCGGCGCTATCACGCCGCCGCTGAACCTGGCGCCAAGCCCGGCGAGGGCCGGGTGCTGATCGAGGTGATCCCGGCGCAGGACCTGCGTGAACCGCCGCGGCGCGAGGCTTTCGTCGATGCCGTGCAGGCGGTGGTGCCGAACGTCTCCGGTGCGCCTGTCACCATCGTCGAGGCCGGGCGTGCCGTGGTCACGGCGTTCTACGAGGCGACGATCCTGGCCATTATCGCCATCGCGCTGCTGCTGCTGACGGTGCTGCGCTCTCCGCTGGACACGTTGCTGGTGCTGGCGCCGCTGGGGCTGGCGGCGCTGCTGACCGTGGCGGTCGGCGTGGTTTTCGGCCTGCCGTTCAACTTCGCCAACGTCATCGTATTGCCGTTGTTGCTGGGGCTCGGCGTCGACAGCGGCATCCATACGGTGATGAGGGCGCGCGAGGAAGCAGCGGGAGAGGTCCCAAGCGCCAGCAATTCGACCCCGCGCGCGATCCTGCTGTCGGCGCTGACGACGCTGGCCTCCTTCGGCGCGCTGTCGATCTCGCAGCATCCCGGCACGGCGTCCATGGGGCTGCTGCTCACCATCGCCATCGTGCTGACGCTGATCTGTGTGCTGATTTTCCTGCCGGCCCTGCTGACCCTGGCCGGGCGGCTGCCGCGGGGGTCCTGAGGGCGGCGGCCTACTTGCGGCCGGGCTTGTTCGCCCCGCTGCTCATCTGGGCGACGTCGATATAGCCGACCTCGATGGCGTGACGCAGCGCCTGGAAGGCTTCGCGGGCCTCTTCATAGGTCACGCGCTTGGCGCGCAATTCCTCGATCTCCTCCGGGCCTGGCTGGGTGCCGGGGGTGCAGTGCTTGAAGGCGGCATCCAGATAGTCGGCCCGCAGGCGCGCCACCATGGTGGCGAAGACGAAGGCCTTGTCCCGGCTCAGGTCCGGGATGCGCTCGTGGATGATTTCCTGGTTCGCGGCGCGGATGCCCATATCCAGCTCGTTCAGAAAGGTCGTCATCTGACGGGACTGATCGAACTCCGAGGCAAATTGAGACTTGGGGCTCATCTTTCTCTGCTCTTGTCTCTTTGGCGCTTGCGAGGGGCCAGGACGGTGCAGCACCGCTTTGCGGGGCTTCGGCGCAAAATTTCGCAACTAAATCCTACGCCAAGAGCCTTAACAGGGTGTTGAGGCTGTTCCTGCCCGTGTAGCCGGTCCCGCAGGGGTCCCGACGGCGCCCGTCAGGCGGGGGCCACAGGGGAGGCATATTGGGGCGTTGCAGGGGCGCGGCGGCGGCGCTAAGTTGCCGCCCGCCTGACCCCCGGCCTAAGATGGCCGGGTCGCCGGCCCTGCTGGGGCGTAGCCAAGTGGTAAGGCACCGGTTTTTGGTACCGGCATTCGCAGGTTCGAACCCTGCCGCCCCAGCCAATCTCTTCAACGGGCCAACGGCCCCTACTTGAACTCCACCTCGACGAAGGCGAAGTCGCTGGCGTTGGCGTTGATGACGTTGTGCTCCACGCCGGCGCGGCGGAAGTAGGAGATCCCGGCCGTCAGTTGCGAGGTGCTTTCCTTGCCTTCCTTGTCGACGATCTTCAGCGTCCCGGTGTTCAGCGGCACGACCACGTAGTCGTACTCGTGGCGGTGGAAGCCGGTCTCGGCGCCTGGCGCGAAGCGCCACTGGGTCACCCGCGTGGTGTCGTTGTCTTCCTGCATGTCACCGCTTGCCAGCACCGTCATCGAAGCCTCCTGCCTGTCGTCGTGAAGCGGACAGCCTAGCGCAAGCGGCGCTGGTGCAAAGGGCCAATGACGGGTCGAGCTTGGGGGCAGCCGTGTACGATCGTTCCGCCGGCGCGGGGGCGACCCGGGTGCTAGCGGTTGCTGCCCAGGGGGATGTCGTCCAGCGGACAGTATTGGATGCTGGTCGGGGGGAAATCCGTCGTGGTCAGGCCGAAGCCCTGTGGCCGCTCATAGCTTGTCGCCCCCAGGATCACCGACACGGTTCCGTCGTCGCCGCGCAGCGGCAGCATCAGGCGCTCGACCTGCGAAACCTTGTCGCCGTCCGACAGCACCACGGTGCCTACGGCACGGACCAGGTGGCCCCGGTCCAGCACCGCCTCCCAGCGCGGCCGGAACATGTCGAGCGCCGGCCGGGCGAACAGCATGGCGGTGTCGGTGCCGCGCCGGATGCCGCCGTGGATATCGGCGATGGTCTGGCCGGCGAGGCGATAGCGGTAATGGCCGTCCTCATGCCGTTCCATCAGCCAGACCATATCCAGGCTGTCGTGGAATTGGGCCGGATCGACGGCGCCGCGGTGGGGGGGTGCATCCCGCTGGCGCAACGCCAGCCAGTGGCGGATCATGCGTTCGAAACGGCGATCGGTGAAGCCGGACAGGAACTGCTGAAGATCCAGTTTACGCCACGTAGCGCCATCATCCTGCATGCGGACGGCACCTCCCGCTCAACCCAGGGCGTCTGGCGCCACGGGCTACGTTCAACCCAGAACGGCGAAACTAGAATTGCGGCTGTTAAGGCCGCGTTAAGAAGGGGGAAGGCCGGGCGGCGATCCGGCTACTCCGCCGCCGCGGCCGCCGGGACGGGGATGCGGCCGATCAGCACCTCGTGTCCGGGCCGCGGATGGCGCGGCACGTTCAGCGCCAGCACCAGCGAGCAGCAGGCCATGGCGGTGCCCGTCAGGAACACGGCGGCGGGGGAGGCCAGCCAGAGGAAGCCGAAGGCGGCCGGCAGCAGGACGGCGGCGATGTGGTTGATGGTAAAGCTGACGCCGGCGGTGGAGGCGATGTCGGCGGGGTCGGCGATCTTCTGGAAGTAGGTCTTGATGGCGATGGCCAGGGCAAAGAACAGGTGGTCGATGACGTACAGCCCGGCGGCCACTTCGGCGTTGGTGACGAAGGCATAGGACGTGAACACACCGATCAGGCCGATGTACTCGAAGATCAGCGCCTTGCGCTCGCCGATGCGCCCGATCAGGCGGCCGATCTTGGGCGCCAGCCAGATGTTGATGGCGGAGTTCAGCAGGAACAACAGGGCGATGGCGCCGACGTCGTAGTGGAATTTCTCCACCATCAGGAAGCTGGCGAAAACGATGAAGGTCTGGCGCCGCGCGCCCGACATGAAAACCAGCGCGTAGTACAGCCAGTAGCGCTTGCGCAGCACCATGTGCTTGTGCTGCTCGTCCGTCTGCTTGAACTTCTTAAAGCTCTGCCAGGCTACCAGGGCGATGACCTCCGTGGCGCCGCCGCCGATCATGTAGATCCACAGGTAGTCCATCGCCAGCAGATCGCTTGTCAGCCACACCAGGCCGTAGACCACGATGGAGGTCACCGCGCCGGCGGAGAGCAGGCGGCCCAGGGTCTCCGGCGCGCGGACCTTGTCGATCCATTGCAGCGACAGCGAGAGCTGCAGCGTCTCGTAATAGTGATAGCCCAGCGACATGACCACGGTGGTGGCGTAAATGCCCAGCACCGAGGGGAAGAAGCCGGTCGCCGCGGTGCCGATGCCCAGCAGCGCCAGGGAGA